>NZ_JAHVAH010000001.1:170000-846663 GCF_019264355.1 Sphingomicrobium clamense
GGCTTTGCCGGCCGAATGCTCCGATTCACGCCGATTCACGAATGCGATTCACGGGTGAATCACGCGCAAAAGAATCATCGGACCCGTCGATCGGATGGGGATTCGGCGCGCTTTCCTCGTCCCGCCCTCGCGCGCGCATACGCGCGTACGCGAGAAGTGATGTATCGGCGAAGGTCTAAACGGCCTGGATATATTCGCGCATCGCCTCGGCCTCGGCGGCCATATTGTCGATGCGATACTGGACGAGGTCGCCGATCGAGACGATGCCGACCAGCTCTCCGTCGTCGACCACGGGCAGGTGGCGGATCTTGCGCCGCGACATCAGCGCGAGCGCGGGCAGCACCTGGTTTTCGCTCGAGACCGTCACCGCGGGAGAGCTCATGATCCTTGCTGCCGTGCAGCCGAGCAGGTCGTCCTCGCGGCAGATATTGGCGATCACGTCGCGTTCGGACAGGATGCCCGCAATCTCGCCGCCATGATCGAGCACGACGACCGCGCCGATCTTCCGGTCGGCGAGCAGGGTCACCACTTCCTTGACGCTACTGGTGCTCGCGACGGTCACCACGTCGCGGCCCTTCTTGTCGAGGATTGCTGCGATGGTCATCGCGCCTCTCCTTCTTCCCCGTTTAGGCCTTGATGCTGTCACAACGCGCGGCCAAAGGGAAGCGATGCGTGAACCCAAGCCCGAAACCGAAGTGCGCGCGGCGCGCCTGATGGCCGCCCGGCGCATGATGAAACGGATGGCGCTGCTGGCGCTGGTCGCCGCCATCATCGCGGTCGTGCTGGTGGCGCGTGGCAGCGAAAGTCCGTCGATCCACATCTTGATCGCGACCGCGATCGGGGTCGGCGGGACGGTGCTGATGGGCACTGCGCTGATGACCCTGACCTTCTTCTCGTCCAGCTCCGGCCACGATGCCGAGGCGGGCGAAAAACTTCATGAAAGCGACGACGACCAATGAATCTCGAGGGTATGGACCCGATCCTGCGCGTGATGCCGCGCCCCGCCGACATCAATGCCAACGGCCACATCTTCGGCGGTTGGGTATTGAGCCAGATGGACATTGCCGGCGGCATCGTCGCCGCGCGGCGCGCGCAGGGCCAGGTCGCGACCGTCGCAATCGACGCGATGGAGTTCATCGCCCCGATCCTGCTCCACGACCTGATCAGCGTCTATGCGCGCATCGAAAAGGTCGGCACCAGCTCGATGAAGATTCGCATCGAAGTCGTCGCCACGCGCGACGGGGGCAAGACCAACGTCAAGGTTACCGAGGCGATCTTCACCTTCGTGGCGATTGACGACGAAGCGCGTCCCCGCCCTGTCGACCAGCCATAAGGAAAAGGGCCCCGCTCTTTCGAGCGAGGCCCCACGGACGTCCCGGCAAAGCTTCGGGACGCGCGATTAGAAGTCGATCTGACCGCGCAGCCCGATGACGTCGACCGAATAGCTGTCGTCGCCATCGACGGTCACGATCGCCGCGTCGTCATAGACCATGTGGCCATAGTTGAGGCCGAACAGGACATAGTCGACCGGCTTCCACAGGATCGAGGCCTGGTAGCCATTCTGCGTGCCGCCGATGATTCCGGCATCGTTGAGGTCGAGATAGTCGTAGCGCGCGTTGAACTGGAGCGAACCCCAGCCGCCTTCGCCGACCGGATTGTTGGGCTTCACGCGGTCGAACTTGCCACCCTTGTAGCCGCGCTTGTCCTCGGTCAGGAATACGCCCGCTTCGACATAGCCGCCCGCAAAGGTCGGATCGGGCTCGCCGATCATATTGGCGGTCAGGCGGTGTGCTTCACCCGCGACGTGGAAGCGGCCCAAGATGGCGGCGGCTTCGATGCCGTAGCTGGTTTCGCTGGTCGCATCGAAACGACCCGTGTTGATGAACCGCGTATCGGAGATGTGGATCGCCGGACGCTGGCGGTACCGGACCGACTGCACGCCGTCGCCAAGGTCGCGATAGTGGATCGAAGCTCCCAGGTGGACCAGCGCGTCGCCCATCTTCGGGGCGAAGACGAGGCGCGCATCGGCGCCGCGGGCATTGTTACCGTCGTCGTTGAGGTCATCGATCGACGACGTGAAGGCGCCGCCCTGCGCGATGAAATCGCCGGCCTTGTACTGCACCCGGACGCCGACGCGACGTTCGAACCCGAACGCGTCGGTAAAGGCGGCGCGCTCGATGAAGCTGGTGTTGAGCGAGCTGGTCAGTTCTTCCAGCGACTGGAAGTTGTTCATCTGGCCGATCATAATCTCCGCGTCGCCCAGTTCCTTGCTCAGGAAGGCGTCGGTGATCGCGACGTCATTGTCGGCGAAATCGATCTCGAACTTGTAGCCGAAGCCACCCGGGATATCGCCCGAAACGCCGATCCGGCCGCGACGCAGCTCGCTGGCGAAACCGAGGCCCGCATCGGTGATGCCGTCGGGCGAGCTGACCGAGCCCACGTCATACATGAGGCGGCCGCGCGGCTTGAAGCTCCAGCCATCTTCCTCGAGCTGCGGCGCGCCTTTCCAGCTCGCATCGAGCCCGGGCGTTTCCTGCGCTTCGAGCGTGGCGACGGTTTCGGCCTGGGCCTCCTGCACCGCCTTCATCGCGGCGACTTCGGCACGCAGCGCTTCGACCTCGGCGAGCAGCGCGTCGATGCGCGGGTCGCTGTCCTGCGCCATCGCGGGGGTGGCGGCCATCATCGCCGTGCCGAGCAGCGCGGTGCGAACAATCGTCTTCATCCTGTCCTCCAAGAGCAGATGAGCCGGATTCCCCCAATGGGCCGGTCCTCATCGCGTGTTGGAGTTTGCGCTAGGGGCGCCACATGACATGTTCGTTGATCGAATATGACAGCTGCGTGACGTTGCGCAGGTGCACCATCGCTGCAAACGAAGAAGGCGGCCCGAACGGACCGCCTTCTTCATTTCGCAGGATGACGTAGCCTAGGCGGCTTCGTCTTCCTCGTCGCCGCCGATGGCGGGCGGGAGCGCGTCGGCGATCGCTTCGCCGCCGTCATTCTCATCCTTCTTCGGCTTGCGGGTCGCGCGCTTAGGCTTGTCCTGCTGGCCGTCCTCGGCCTGCTCGTCCTTGCGCTTGCGCGGCTGGCGCTTGGGTTTGTCCTGCTGCTGGTCGTTCGACTGGTTGTCGTCGCCCTGCTGCTGCTTACCCTTGGGAGAGCCGCCGCGCTGTTGCTGCTGCTCTTCCTTCTTGGCGTTGAACTCTTCGAGTACGCGGAAATAATGGTCGGCGAACTGGAGGTAATATTCCTGCTGCACGCGATCACCGGACATCTGCGCATCGCGCGCGAGGCCCTTATACTTGTCGAGCAGCTGCGCCGCATTGCCCTTGTTGGGAGTATTGGGTCGATTCCCGCCGCGATTGCCCCCACGACGTCGGCGGTTCTGACTTCTACTGATCAAAATCTCGTCCTCACATGGACGCCGGCCTCCCGGCGCCGGACATGGCCAGAATTAAGTATTTCCGGCCGGTCGCACTTCCCGTTTTTGGCTATTTTGCGCGCCTGAAGAAGCGCACGAGACCAGCGTTCAATCGGGAAAAGGAAGGTTGGGAGCCGGCATTGCCCATGGCGGCAGCCCTCTTCCACCTCCATGCTTAGCGGGTCGAATCGATGATTCCAAGCTTTTTCAAGCTTCTGGGACGAGAAGAAGCGCCCGCGGACGGCCGGCCAGATCTCTCCGTAGCATGCTCGAAAGACCGGCTTTTCGCATAATCGCCAAGACCGTCTCGGCCTGGTCGTGCCCGATCTCGAGCGCGACGAGCCCCTCGGGGCGCACAAGTCGGGCGAGTTGGGGCGCCAGGTCACGATACTCTTCCAGCCCGTCCTCGCCGGCAAAAAGGGCCTCGTGGGGTTCGTACTCGGCTACGCCGGTGCCCAGATCGGGGGAATTGGCGGCGACATAGGGCGGATTGCACAGCACGAGATCGAAACGCTCGTCGATGTCCTCACCCCAGTCGCCGAGCCGGAACGCCGCGCGGTCGGCCATGCCAAGCCTGGTCGCGTTGCGCCGCGCATAGTCGAGCGCCACTTCGGAGGCGTCCACGCCCAGCCCGGTCGCCTCGGGCCACTGGTCGAGCGCGGCAAGCAGAAGGCTGCCGGGTCCGGTGCCAAGATCGAGGATCCGGCGCGGCGGGCTGGTTTCGAAATGGTCGAGCGCCCCTTCGACCAGCGCTTCGCTATCGGGGCGTGGAATGAGCACGCCGGGGCCGACCTCCAGCTCGATGGTCCAGAAGTCCCTGCGACCCAAAATGTAGGCAACCGGCTCGCCGGCCTCGCGGCGCCTCACCAATTCCTCGAACTCTCGGGGCACATCTTTGGGCGGGTCGAGCAGCAATCGGTTGCGCGTGATGCCGCAGGCGTCGGCCAGCAGCAATTCGGCATCGAGGCGCGGCGTATCGCTGACCTTGTCGAGCCGCGCGGTCGCGTCGCGCAGCGCGGCGGCAATCGGGCTCACGCCTCTTCGAGGCTGGCGAGCCGCTCGGCCTCGTCCTCGGAGATTAGGGCTTCGACCAGTTCGCCAAGACCCGGGCCTTCGAGGATCGCATCGAGCTTGTGCAGCGTCACGTTAATGCGGTGATCGGTCACGCGCCCTTGCGGGAAATTATAGGTGCGAATGCGCTCGGACCGGTCGCCCGAGCCGACCATCGACTTGCGCGCGCCCGAACGTTCGGCATCCGCGATCGCGCGCTCGTGTTCGTAGAGGCGCGTGCGCAACACCTTCATCGCCTTGGCCTTGTTCTTGTGCTGCGACTTCTCGTCCTGCTGCGACACGACGATGCCGGTCGGAACGTGCGTGATGCGCACCGCGCTGTCGGTCGTGTTGACCGACTGGCCGCCCGGCCCCGACGCGCGGAAAACGTCGATGCGCAAATCCTTCTCGTCGATCTGGACGTCGACTTCCTCGGCCTCCGGAAGCACCGCGACCGTCGCTGCCGAAGTATGAATGCGCCCGCCACTCTCGGTCGCGGGGACGCGCTGGACGCGGTGCACGCCGCTTTCGAATTTCAGCTTGGCGAACACGCCCTTGCCCTGCACCGAGGCGACGGCCTCCTTGTATCCGCCTTGGTCGGACTGCGAGGCGGAGATCAGTTCGACCTTCCACCCCTGCTCTTCAGCAAACCGCTGGTACATCCGCAGCAAATCGCCCGCGAACAGCGCGGCTTCGTCGCCGCCCGTCCCGGCACGGACTTCGAGCATGGCCGGCTTGTCGTCGGCATCGTCCTTGGGCAGCAGCCGAACGGCGAGGTCACGCTCGGCCTTGGGGAGCTGCTTTTCGATCGCGTGCAATTCTTCCTCCGCCATCGCGCGCATTTCGGCGTCGTTGTCGGCGGCCATTTCCTTGAGGCTGGCTTTCTCGTCGCGCAAGCGGCGCACTTCGGCAGCAGCCTCGGCGATGGGCTCGATTTCGGCATATTCCTTCGACAGGCGCACGAAGTCCTGCGGGTCGAGATCGGCGGACGCCATCGCGGTGCCAAGATCTTCCTTCTTGGCGAGAATGGCGGCGATCCGCTCGTCGGGAATCTGGCTCACTGCTGGTCTCCCATCATAGCCTCGATATCCTCCATCGCCTCGCGCCCGAGAATCTCGGTCAGCGGCGCGACGACCTCTTCGAGCTTCATCGCGGTCTGCTCGCCGGTGGCGAGGTCCTTGTACTGCACGACGCCGTTGGCGATCTCGTCGTCGCCGATAACGATGGCAGCGCGCGCCCCCGCCTCGTCGGCGCGGCCCATCCGCTTGCCGATCTTTCCGGTCGCGTAGATTTCGGCGGCAAAGCCTGCGCCGCGCAGATAGGCCGCCGCTTCGATCGCCTTGGCCAGCGCCGCCTCACCCATCGGCAAGATCGCGGCTTCGATCTTGTCGGTCACATTGTCGTCGACGAGCATCGCGAGGCGTTCGATGCCTGCGGCCCAGCCGACCGCGGGAGTGGGCGACCCGCCCAGCGCCTCGATCAGCCCGTCATAGCGCCCGCCCGCGAGCACCGTGCCCTGTGCGCCCAATTGGTCGGTCACGAATTCGAACGCGGTGTGGCGGTAATAGTCGAGCCCGCGCACGAGATGCGGGTCAAGCTCGTAGGCGATGCCGGCGGCGTCTAGCCCTTCGCGGACCTTGACGAAGAAGGCTTCGGCTTCGTCCGTCAGCACCATCTTGGGCGCGTCGGCGACGAAGGCCTGGTCGCGCGGATCCTTGCTATCGAGAATGCGCAGCGGGTTCTTTTCGAGCCGATCCTGACTGTCTTCGCTGAGCTCAGCCTTGTGGGCAGAGAAATAGTCGACCAGCGCACCCCGCCAATTCTCGCGGCTTTCCTGGTCCCCGAGCGTGTTGAGCTTGAGCGTCACACCCTCGATCCCGAGCGCCGCGAGCAAATGCGCACCGAACGCCAGCAGTTCGACGTCGGCGAGCGGGTCGGCGCTGCCGATGATCTCGGCGTCCAACTGGTGAAACTGGCGGTAGCGACCCTTTTGCGGGCGCTCATAGCGGAAGGCGGGGCCGTGGGTCGCGACCTTCATCGGTGCGTGCTGCTGCCATCCTTCGGACAGGAAGGCGCGGCTGATGCCCGCCGTGAATTCGGGGCGCATGGTCACGCTGCCTTCGCTGCGGCTTTCGAACGACCACATTTCCTTGCTGACGACGTCGGTCGTCTCGCCCATCGTGCGGGCGAAGACCGCGGTCTGTTCGAGCACGGGGACTTCGACTCGCTTGAAATTGTAGAGGCGGCGCACTTCCTCGAACGTTTCGACCACGTGGGCGAACCGGTCGGCATCCTCGCCGTAGAGACTCTGCATGCCCTTCACGGGGCGGATCTTGGCATTTCCATTCATCGTCTTGGCGCTTAGCGGGGCCGGTCGCCGCTTGGAAGGCCGCATTTGGCCGCGAAAGGGCTTTTCCTTGGGCGCTCAAGGGCCTAAGGGCGCGCCATCATGAATCTCGATCTCATCCCGCCCGGCACGAACCCGCCGGAAAGCATCAACGTGTTCATCGAAGTGCCGATCGGTGGCGAACCCGTGAAATACGAGTTCGACAAGGAAGCCGGCGTCATCAAGGTCGACCGCATCCTGCACACGCCGATGCGCTACCCGACCAACTATGGCTTCATCCCGCAGACGCTGTGCGACGACGGCGATCCATTGGACTGTTTGGTGATGACGCGCTGGTCGCTCTTGCCCGGCACGGTGATCGAAGCGCGCCCGGTCGGCGTGCTCTATCTGGAAGACGAGGCCGGCGGCGACGAGAAGTTGCTCGCGGTGCCGACCACCAAGATCTCACCCTATTACAAGGACGTCGTGAACTACACCGATCTGCCGCCCATCGTGCTGCAGCAGATCGAGCACTTCTTCACCCACTATAAGGACCTCGAGGCCGAAAAGTGGGTGCGGATCGGCACGTGGGGCGACCGCGAGGCCGCCTATGACGTGGTGCGCCAGTCGATCGAAAAGGCGAACAAGTAACGCCTATCTGCCGGTCCGGCGCCTGATCTCGTCGCGAATGAAGCGGCGGGGAACGATCAGCTTGCGGATCGACAGCGAGATGGTGCGGCCTTCCGGCTCGAGATAAGCGGGCTGGTAGGTGAAGGGCACGCTGCCGTCGGCAGCAGTCACCTTCGGGCGCGCGTCGAAGATATTGTCGATGCCGACGCGCACGCGCATGCCGCGCATCCACGGATTGTCCGCGATCAGGCCCGGCTTCTCGGCAAGATTATACCACAGGCGCAAGTCGAACTTGGCATAGTCGTCGAACCGGATCGGCCCCGCGGCGCTGTCGACGGTGGTCGCCGAACGCCAGTCGGCGGAGAGGCGCAGGCCGAGTCCGTTATTGTAGCGGAAGGCGCGCGCCTCGATTTCATGACGCGGTGTGCCGCCGAAGCGTCCGACCGCTTCGCCATCGAGATAGTCGAGCAGCGGCAGGCCCTCGGCAATCTCCACCTCGTTGGAGAAATTGACCGTGTGGAAGATGTTGACGCCGAGCCGCCCGCCATTGCGGCCGCGCCCAATGAAACCGCCCGGGCCTCTGCCGCCGCGGCGACGCTGCTGACCCTGCGGCGGACCCTCGCGTTCGGCCTGCTGCTGTCCCTCGGCTTGAGGCTGGGGCGGTGTCGGCGGTCCTTCGCCCTGCGGCTGTTGTTGCGCGCGCTCGCGCTGGCGCTCCTGGCGCATCTGGCGGAACCGTTCGCGCAGCTTCGCACGCGTCTCCGCGCTTGGCGGCTTGGTCTCGAGCGTCTTGCCCCAGCTCAATCCCCAGCGCAGCGAATCGCGGCTCTGGCGGGCATAGTTGACGGGGGTCAGGTCGACACCGACCAGCGTCCCGTCACCGTCGCGGAAAAAGCGGTCGGGGAACGCGGCCTCGAGCGCGGCGCTCGCGGCCGGGAAGCTGCCGATCGGGTTGTCGATGCGCTCGGTGATATATTCGGCGGTGAGGCGCAAGTCGTCCTTGGTGGGCAGCTGCCAGTTGCCGGAGATTTTCAGGACCTCGCGCGTGTCGGCAACGAGGTCGGGATTGCCGCCCGTGATCGCGTCGACCAGCACGGTCTCGCCATTGGTGAAGTCGAAAAAGCTGACCAGCGGCTCGACCACGCGCGCCTCGCCCAGCTGGGTCAGCGACGGCGATCCTTCCTCGCGGTCGAAGCTGGCAAGAAAGGAGAGTTTGCGCGTCGGGCGCCAGTTCACGCCCGCTCCGTAGCTGAACAATTCGCCGAAGTCGGACAGCGATTCGGCGACGCCGTTGGCGTTGAAGGACAGCTGGCCGATCGCGCTGTCGCGGTCGAGGACGGGCAGGTCGATCGTCGCGCGGCCGAGGAGGCGTCGGCGGGTGAGGTCGCTGTCGGGATCGGCGATTCCGAAGGTCGTGCCCTCGCTCTGGAAATTGGACCAGGTCAGTTGCGAGCGGAGCGAGAGGCCGATGGGTCCAGCGCCCGTCTCGCCCAGCTGGCCCGAGACCAGCCCGTCGACTTCGCCGCGGACCGAGCGGGAGCGCGAGATGTCCTGCGGGTAATCGCCAAGGGTCAATGAGCCGAACGGATCGAATGAGGGATCGAGCGCGTCGAGACCCAGCTGGAAAGCGTCGACGTCGGGGCCGCGGTCGCTGCGCGTGCGGCTGTTGGCGACATTGATGCTGCCGGTGGTCGACCAGCGCCAGTCGCCCCCGCCATTGAGCGCGGTGGCCAATTCCGCGGTCCGGCTGCGGCGGCTCCGGCCGAGCGCGTCGCCCGCGACGAGGCGCGACACCTCGCCCTCTTCACCGGGCGGGTCGGCGAACGGGCTTGCAGCGGGAATGTCGAAGCTCGCGATCGGTGCGCCGAAGCGCGAACGCGAAGTGCTCTGGTCGAGACCGAGCGTTGCGGTGAGCGATTTTTCGCCCAACGGACGGCTGTGCGAGACATTGAGCTGATAGTCTTCGGTAGCGGGGAGCAGCGTCCGGTAAGGGCGCGGATCGACCGGGTCGGGGAAGGCTTCGACAGGCTGGATCAGCACATCGCGCTCGTCCTCGGTCAGCGCGCTCTTGGCTTCCGCTTCGAAGGCGAAGGTGGTGCGCGTGCCGTTGCGGATCATCAGTCGGTCGAGCTCGATCTCGCCGCCCATGCGGCCGCCGCGCGTCGCGAATTCACCCTCCAGCTCGATGCCGGTGGAGTTGAAGGCCTCGCGCAGCACGAAATTCACGACGCGCTGGTCGGCGGCATAGCCATATTGGACCGCGACTTCCTCGGGCAGAATGTCGACGCGTTCGATCGCCTCGGTGGGTAGGTCGCGCAGTTCGCGCCAACCCGAGACGCGTTTGCCCTCGATGAGGATGATCGGGCGACCGCCGCCGCCGCGCCCGCCGCGCCCGCGTCCCGAGCCGATTTGCGGGCTCAACGCGTCGAGCAATTCGGCAACCGACGTCGCACCGGTCGCGAGAATATCGCGCGAATCAAGCACCTCCTCGGGCGGGATGTCTCCCGCGACCGAGCCGCGCGGGGCGGTGACGACGATTGCGGCATCGTCGCTGTCGTCCGCCTCGAAGGCGTCGTCCTGCGGCATGCGCGTCGCGGCATCCTGCGCGAGCGCGGGGGCGCCATGAAGAAGCAGGGCAAAGCTGCTGGCAGCAGTAAGCAGACGGGCGTGACGCATGAGACTGGCGATCCTTGGTTGAGGGTCTTCGCTAGGGACTTTCGCGCCGCACTAGCAACGACTAGCGTGTCGCAAATTGTCTTTCGATGAATGGAAGGGAAAATCGATGCGGACCTTCGCCCCTATGCTTCTCGCCTGTGTTGCAGCGATCCCGAGCGCCCACGCGCAGGACCGGATCGCCGGCCCCGCCGAACGCGCGACGATCGAAGCGCTCGAGCGGATCGAGACCATCGATCCCAAGATCAACTCGGTGCTGGCGGTCGATCCGACGGCGCTGGACCAGGCGCGGCACGTCGACCGGATCCGCCGCGCACCCACGGCGCTGACCGGCGTCCCCGTCCTTCTGAAAGACAATATCGAGGCGAAGGGGCCGCTGCCGACCACAGCAGGGAGCTTGGCGCTCAGGAACAATGTCACCGATCGCGACAGCCCGCTGGTCGCAGGACTTCGTTCGGCGGGCGCGGTGATCCTTGGCAAGACCAACCTCAGCGAATGGGCGAACTTCCGGTCCGAAAGCAGCAATAGCGGCTGGAGCGCGCTGGGCGGCCAGACCTACAACCCCTATGCGCTCGACCGCAGCCCCTGCGGCAGCTCGTCCGGATCGGGCGCTGCCGTAGCAGCGGGTATCGTCGACATTGCTATCGGAACCGAGACCAACGGATCGGTCACCTGTCCGGCAGCGATGAACGGGATTGTGGGGCTCAAGCCCACCGTCGGCATGGTCAGCCGCACGCACATCGTCCCGATCAGCGTGACGCAGGACACGGCAGGTCCGATGACGCGCACAGTCTTCCAGGCGGCGGCCGTCATGGATGCGATCGCGGGCAGCGACCCGGCCGACCCGGCGACCGCCGATGCCGACCGCTATGCCGGCACGTTCCTCACGGCGCTCGACGGCGCTAGCCTCGAGGGCGTGCGGCTGGGCGTGCTGGAATTTGCGACCGGCTTCGGCACCGACGAAGCCTTCGCGGCGGCCAAAGCGCAACTCGAGCGGCAGGGTGCGATCCTCGTCCCGATCAAGGAAATCGGGGCCGAGCCGCTCGAAGGCGGGATCAGCTACAATATCCTGCTCACCGAGTTCAAAGACGGGATCAACGATTATCTCGCAACGACGCCCGACGCCGTGACGGCGCGGACGCTTGCCGACCTGATCGAATTCAACAAAGCCTCGGACCGCGAACTGGCGGTGTTCGACCAGTCGATCTTCATCAAATCGCAAGAGACCGATATCGAGGATCCCGACTATGTCGAAGGGGTGAAGGCCAACGTGCAATGGTCGGGTCCCGACGGCATCGACCGGATGCTGGAAGAGCATGACGTGGTCGCGCTGATCTTCCCGACGGCGGCGCCTTCAATGCTGATCGACCACGTCCATGGAGACAGCTGGCATGGCGGCGGCGCGGGGTACCTCGCCGCCTGGTCTGGCTACCCGCACCTGACCGTGCCGATGGGTATGGCCAAGGGACTTCCCGTGGGGCTCAGCTTTGTCGGGACCAAATGGGACGATGCGCGGCTACTCGCGCTCGGCCACGCTTACGAAGAGGCGCGCCCCGCGCTTCCGGCGCCGCAATTTTACGACAGCGTGATGGATACTCCCGAGCTCGCGCCGCTGCTGGCCAAGGCCGACTAGGCGGTCAGCTTCAGCCCTGCGATGCAGGCGACGATGCCGAGGATGAGGAGCAAGCGCACTGTCGTCCCCGGCTCGTCGAAGAAGGCGATGCCGACGATCACCGTGCCGATGGCGCCAATCCCGCCCCACACCGCATAAGCGGTACCCATCGGGATGGTGCGCGCGGCATATTCGAGTAGCGCCATGCTGATCGCGACCGAGACGAGGAAGGCGAGCGTCCAGGGCAGGTTGCGAAATCCGTCGACGAAGCGCAGCGAAGTGGTGAATCCGACCTCGAACAGGCCACCGAGAATGAGCCAGAACCATGCCATGTCAGGCCGCCTCCATCGGATGTTCGATCACTTCGGGCCGGACCGCGATCCAGCAGCCGATGACGATGGCGACGGCGCCCGCCATCGTCCAGAGCGACGGCACCTCGCCGAATACGAGAAATCCGAACAGGGCCGCCCACAGGAAGCCCGAATATTCGCTGGTCGAGAGATAGGCGGCGGTCGCGCGGGCATAGGCCCAAGCCAGCCCAAGCATGCCGGCGATCGACAGGCCGGTCGCGACCAGTAGCGCCTGCACTTCGTCAGCCGGGAAAGGAGGAATCCCGACGACCAGCGAGACCAACCAGAAGCCGACACCGGCCACCGCGAAATAGAAAAAGGCGATTTCGACCGGGCCCGAGCCCTGCGACTGCTTGCGCATCAACAGCATGTTGAAGGCATAGAGCATGGCCGAGCCGAGGATCGAGATACTGCCCAGCAGCGCCTCTCGCCCGAGGTCCATCTGCGACTGGCCGAAGAGAATGGTGCTGACGCCGACGAAGGCGAGCGCCGAGCCGCCGAGAATTCGCTTGCCGACCTCTTCACCAAGGATCGGGCCCGCCAGGATGGCGGCGAGCAGCGGCGCGATGAACGCCAGCGCGATCGCCTGCGCCATCGGCACGTAGGTAAGGCCCCAAAAGAAGGTGAAGCTCATCGGCACCATCAGCGCGCCACGGATCAGGTGCAGCCGCATCGCCTGACGATCGGGCCAGGTCTTGCGGGTGAGCAAATAGGCCGCGCCCACGATCGGCGCCGCGATCAACGCCCGCCATGCCAGTGCGGACAGGGCGCCATAGTCGATGCTCACCGCCTTCATCGCCGCGTCCATCGCCGACAGGAAGCCGATCGCGAAAATCGCGCCGGCATAGGCCTTGATCGGAGTGTCGGTCGCATCGGACATGGGGATGCCATAGCCGCGCGTGCCGCCCCGACCTAGCCCCCTTCGTTGGCCAGTTGTACCAGCCGCATGAGGTTCGCGAATGCCGGCTGCGATGCGGCGCGCATGCGGCCAAGGATCGCCATCTTCTGCGTATCGTCCTGCGAAATCGACTTCATGGTCTCGCCGAACCCGTCGAGCCGCGCGGTCGAAAGCCATCTGCGCACGACTTCGTTTTCGGTCCAGGCGCGCTGGTTGAGCAGGTCGACCATCTTCACGAGCGGATAGCCTTCGAGCCCGTCGGGCAGCGGGATCGGGCGTGCGAGCGAATTCTTCTCCTCGTCGCTGTCGAAGCGGGCCTCGAGGAAGGCGGTCAGTGCGGCGCTGAAGGCGGGCTGTGGAATGCGCACCATCTGGAGCGTGATGCGGTCATCCTCGAATAGCGGCCGGGTGGGGCGACGGGTGACGGCGGGCGCCGTGCAATCCACGAACAGCGTATCGTCGGCGACTGCGACTTCACCGTCATCGAAGCGCATCACGCCGGCGGTGATCGAGCGAACGTGACCCTTTCGGACAACGTTCTTCACGCTCCCCGAAAGCGTGACTTCTGCAGGCGCGGCCGTCGCGAAATGGAACATGGTCGGAGTGACCTCAGGGTCGATGCGGAGCATCGCGCCGGCCTTTTCGTAGCGCGCGAACAGGTCGTGCACGTCGCTTGCCGCCGCGCGCGCCTCCATCATCGCCGCCTGCGCCCCAAAGGTTGTCTCGAAATGCGCGATGCCCGGCTGGACGGTTGCGCGGTTGATCCACCAAGCATCGCGTGGCCGGACCCAGGTGATGGAGTCGGGAGCAACGCCCTGTCCGAGCAGGAAGTTGACGCTGTCCATCGCCGTCTTGCCACCCCCGAGAACGGCGTAATGGCTTGGCACCCCATCCTTCCACAGGAAGGGCAGCTCGTTCGGGGGGACCAGCCGCTCGCCCTCCTCGACTTCGAACTTGGGCGTGTGGGTCGAGGGGACGGTGGTGCCGTAGTAGGTGGAGTCCACCGTCTTGCGACGAACGTCGATCACCTGCTCGTCGCCGGTCAACACCGAGCGGATGCGGTCGTCGCCGACATATTCGTGGCTGGGGTAGTAGGTGACCCGGCCGCTGGGCAGCAGGACTTTTTCCATCACCCGCTCGAAATAGGCCGAGACTTCCGCGCCGGTGGCGAGTTCGAGAAATCCCTTGTTGAGCCCGTCCGTATCGGTCGTCCCGCGGCTGAGCTCGACCGAGTTCACACCATAGAAAGTGGAAGGCTGGTGGAGCCGCACGAAACTGTAGGCATCATTCCAGTGCCCGCCCGGGCGCGCATGTTTGTCGACGATGGCGATGGCGGCATCAGGGTCTTCGGCGAGCAGCGTGTCGGCGAAGGCGAGACCCGAAGTACCGGCGCCGACGACCAGATAGTCGACAGCGCCTGCCACCTATTCGGCGGCCTGCGGGGTGCCCGCGTCGGTCATGTCGGCCTCGATCTCGGCGGCCTTCTTTTCGACCAGCGCGACGACATGGTCGATCATGTCGGCATCCTGCACATGATGGTCCTTGAGCCCCGACAGGTAGACCATATGGCTGCCATTGCCGCCGCCGGTCACACCGATGTCGGTCTCGCGCGCTTCACCCGGCCCGTTGACCACGCAGCCCAGCACCGAGAGGCTCATCGGCGTCTTGATGTGCTGCAGCCGCTCCTCCAGCGTCTGGACGGTGCGGATCACGTCGAACCCCTGCCGCGCACAGGACGGGCAGCTGACCACCCGAACGCCGCGCGAGCGCAGGCCCAGCGCTTTGAGGATTTCGAACCCGACGCGGACTTCCTCTTCCGGCTCGGCCGACAGGGAGACGCGGATCGTGTCGCCGATCCCGGCCCAGAGCAGCGAACCGATCCCGATCGCGCTCTTCACCGTCCCACCGATCAGCCCGCCGGCCTCCGTAATGCCGAGATGGAGCGGGCAATCGACCTGGTTGGCAAGGTCCGAATAGGCCGCGACCGCGAGAAACGTGTCCGACGCCTTCACCGCAACCTTGTAGTCGTGAAAATCATGGTCCTGCAGGATCTTGATATGGTCCATTGCGCTTTCGACCAGTGCATCGGGACAGGGCTCGCCATATTTCTCGAGCAGGTCCTTTTCGAGGCTGCCGGCATTGACGCCGATGCGGATTGCGCAGCCATTCGCTTTGGCCGCGGCGATCACTTCCTTCACGCGGTCGTCGCTGCCGATATTGCCCGGGTTGATGCGCAGGCAGGCGGCGCCGGCGTCCGCGGCCTCGAGCGCGCGCTTGTAGTGAAAGTGGATGTCGGCGACAATCGGAATGGTCGCGGCGCGCACGATCTCGGGCATCGCCGCAGTGCTGTCCGTGTCGGGACAGGACACGCGGATGATGTCCGCGCCCGCCTCTTCGCAGCGACGGATCTGGTCGATTGTCGCCTTCGCGTCCGAGGTCGGCGTGTTGGTCATCGTCTGCACGGTGATGGGCGCATCGCCCCCGACCGGCACGTTACCGACCATGATCTGGCGAGACTTGCGGCGCTCAATGGTGCGCCAGGGGCGAATTTCCGACATGCCAAGCCATATAGGCGCGTTGGGTGACGAACTAAAGGCAGTGCTCGAACATTGGGGAGGAAAGGAGATTTGCATGCCCACCATCGTCATCACCGGAGCGAGCCGCGGGATCGGCAAGGGATTGGCTAAGGCCTATGCTGCCGACGGCTGGACCGTCATCGCCACCGCGCGCCGCAAGGCCGACCTTGAGGAACTGTCCACGATCGACGGGGTGGAAGCGCTGCCCCTCGACGTCGCCGATGCGGGGTCGCGCGACGCGTTCGTCGTCAAGGTCGGCGACCGCCCGGTCGACGTCCTGCTCAACAATGCCGGCATTCTCGACGGCGGTCCCGGCAATGTCGACGACTGGCAGCAAAGCTTCCTTGTCAATACGATCGCACCCTATTTGCTCAGCCGCGCGCTGGCCAACAATGTCGCGGCCTCGGACAAGAAGGTGATCGCGCTCATGTCCTCGAAGGTCGGCTCGATCGACGACAATAGCGGCGGCGGGATTGTCATGTATCGAAGCTCCAAGACCGCTGCGAACATGGCGTTCCGCTGCCTGGAGATCGATCTGGCCGACCGCGGCATTTCGACCGTCATCCTCCACCCCGGCTGGGTCCAGACCGATATGGGCGGCGAGAATGCGTTGATCGATGTCGCGACCAGCGTCGCCGGCCTGCGCGAACGTATCGCGGAAACGAACAGCGACAATAGCGGGCGCTTCGTTGCCTATGACGGCCAACCCATCGCCTGGTAGCGTTTCGCGCGCCAGCAGCTAGAAGAGCCCCATGCCGAATACGTTCAAGATCGCCTTCGCCGCGATCGCAGCCCTCGCCGTCTTCGTCGCCGCGCCGCTCAAGGCCTATTGGGAATATGGCCATGAAACGGTCGCCAAGATCGCCTTCGCGAGCGTCCAGCCCGAGACGCGCGCCGAGCTTCGCCGCCTCATGCGGCAGGACGCGCTGCTTCAGACTCCCGATTGCCGCGCCAATACGATCGAGGCCGCGTCTTACTGGCCCGACTGCGTCAAGCCTTATGGCGACCGCTACGCCTACGCCTTCCGCTGGCATTTCCAGAATGTCGACATCTGCAAGGAATTCGACCTGTCGGGCCCGTGCGCCAACGGCGATTGCGTCGCCGCGCAGATCGAGCGCCACGCGCGCATGCTCGCCGATCGCGACCTTCCCGACCGCGTGCGGCTCGAAAGCCTCACCTTTCTCGTCCATTTCGTCGGCGACCTTCACCAGCCGCTCCATGCCGGTGACAATGACGATCTTGGCGGCAACCGCGTATCTGCCAATTACGGACTAATCGGCGGGCGCACCAATCTTCACAGCATCTGGGATGGCTTCCTCGCCGAGCGTGCCATCTCCACCCCGCCGCGCGGGATCGATGGCTGGCTTTCGGGCCTGGACGCGGGCGAAATCGACCGGATCAAATCGGGCGATGTCGTCGACTGGAGCCGCGAGATGTGGGAGCAGTCGCGCGACGTCGCTTACCCCACGCTGATCGACGCTGACCCTTGCGACGGCAAGGTCGAGGGCCGGCCGACGCTGACCGAGGAAGACGTGCAGCGCCTCATCCCCATCGCACGGCAGAATGTGGTGCATGGCGGGCTGCGCCTCGCCCGCCTGCTCGACGATGCGATCCTGCGTGGCGAGGCGCCCGAATATCGCCGCTTCTAACGCTCGGCGTTGATATAGCCGGCGATCATCTCCGCGACGCGCGGATCGATCGCGAGCCCTTCGTCGCCATAACTTGCGACATTGGCGGCCATTTCACCCGGTTCGACGGGTTTGAGCGCATGATTGACGCGATCGAGCAGGACCAGCGTCGACTCGGGCGCTGCGGCGTGAAGCTTCTCTGCTTCTGAAACCGCGACCTGGAGATCTTCTTCGCCCTGGACGATGATGACGGGCAGATCGACGTTCGACAGCAGCCCGACAGGGTCGAGCGTGTAGCCCGAGATCATGAAGCGCTGGAGATCTTCACCGAACATGGCGTGCAACGGCCCGGGAAGGATTTCCGGGTCGAACGTCCGCCCCGCTTTCAATTCCGCGAATGCCGTGTCGATCGACTCGAGCATCGCGGGAGGCAGCTGCCGCGCGAGCTGGCCGCGCATGATGTCCAAAATGGCGCTGCCCGCGCCCGAAATAAGCACGAGGCCGCAAATGCCGGTCGCATCCTGCGCAGCAAGCAAGGCGACGGTGCTGCCCTCGCTATGCCCGGCGAGCCACACGCACTCAGCGCCGCGTTCCTCGAGCAGGCCCATCCACCCACGCACATCGGTGACATAGTCGCCGAACGTCACGGCATTGGCATTGGGAACGGCGTCTGCCGATCCGAACATGCCGCGCTTGTCGATGAGCAGGGTCGAGATGCCCTGTGCCGCCAGCCCGTCGGCGAGCTGGCGATACATCTTGCCTTTGACCCCCATCGGGTTGTCGCCGTTGCGGTCGGTCGGGCCCGATCCCGGGATGAGGATCATCGCCGGACCGTCTTCGTCGGGTTGGACGAGCGTGCCCGCCAAGTCGCCTTCGGGGCCGGGGATCGTGACCTCGATCGGGTCGAGGGTCGAGGCGGCTAGAGAGAGGAGAATTGTCGAGATCATAATGTGTCCTTGTCCTTGCCGGAGCGCCATTTCCAGCCGCCCTTGGTGGTGCGCCAGATGATGACGATGAAGATGGGTACGATGGTGACGGTGATGGCGGTGAACACTGCAGGCTGGTCTTCGAACAGCACGGCATTGCCGATCATCAGTCCGAGGAACAGCGCGAGCACGACCCAGCCCTGCCAGCTACACGGAAGGCTCGCGCCATAGCCGTAGCGCTTTGCGTAGAACCACTCGGCCATCAGCTGGCGAGCGTCACTAGTAGCGCCGAGCCGATCGCGACAAAGCCGCTTAGAACAACAAACATTGTCCATTTGGCCTGCGGCGACGCGTTTTTCATCATGTGGTGCATGGTCGTTTCCTTAGTCCTTCTTGGGCGGTCGTCCGCGCTTGGGCGGTGGCCCAGGCGGGTCCAGCTTTATGCCGCGTGCCTTGAGCGCCTCGCGCAGCAGGATTTCCACCTCCGCGTTGGCCGAGCGGAGCTCGGTCGCCGCCAGCCGCTCGACAGCGGACCACAGGTCCGGGTCGACGCGGAGGGGAAATGCTTTTCGCTTGGTGGCCATGAAATGGCTCCTTGGGCGTCAGGCTCAGGTGTACAGGCTGCCGGCGTTGACGACGGGCTGGGTGTCGCGTTCGCCGCACAGGACGACCATCAGGTTCGAGACCATCGCCGCGCGCCGCTCGTCATCGAGTTCGACCACGTCGCGCTTCGACAGGTCGGCAAGCGCCTGCTCGACCATCCCGACCGCGCCTTCGACCAGCGTCTGGCGCGCGGCGACGACCGCCTGGGCCTGCTGGCGACGAAGCATCGCACCCGCGATTTCGTGGGCATAGGCAAGATGGGTGAAGCCGCATTCGTCGACGGTGATCCCGGCAACGACCAGTCGCTCGCGAAGCTCGGCGAGCAATTCCACGCCGACCTCATCGATGTGACCGCGCAGCGTGATGTCGTCGCTTTCGAAGTCGTCATAGGGGTAGCGCGCACCGATGGTACGGATCGCCGCCTCGACCTGCACGCGGACAAATTCCTTGAAGTCGTCGACGTCGAAGGTCGCCTGCGCGGTATCAACCACGCGCCACACGATCTGTGCCGCCATTTCGATCGGGTTGCCGCGCAAATCGTTCACCTTGATCTTGTCTGAGATGAAGTTGTGTGCGCGCACCGACACCTTGTGCCGCATCAGCCACGGCAACACCCAGCGCAGACCGTCCTTGCGGTCGGTGCCCTTGTAGCTGCCGAACAGGGTGATCACCGCCGCCTGGTTGGGCTGCAGCATGTAGAAGCCGACGATCACGAACAGGAACGCGACCGGGATCAGGATCACCGGGGCTACTGTCAGGAAGGACGGCTCGACGATGTCGCGCGCAAGACGGCTGACCAGCCAGACCTGCGCCGCGATCAGGATGAGCGCCACCAGCAACATCGGATATCCGCTGTTGGTAGAGGCCTGGCGCTCGTCGCTCGCAATCAGCGTGACGCCACGTTCGTTCATGTCGATTCTCCTTTTATCTGATATCACTTTAATATCGATGTGATGTAGGAGTCAATTGGAATCGGTTGCTGGCCACGCGAGGTCATGGGCGCTAGGGCAAGCGCCATGAGCTGGACCCTGATGATTCATGGCGGTGCGGGATCGATGCGCCGCGGCAAACTCGACCCCGGGCAGGAAACAGCGGCGCGCGCCGGCCTCTCCGATGCGCTCGCGGCGGGCGAAGAGCTGCTCGCCAAGGGCGCAAGCGCGCTCGACGCGGTCGAAGCGGCCGCGCGCGTGCTCGAGGAAGATCCGGCCTTCAATGCCGGGCGCGGCAGCGTGCTCGCGCATGACGGTCATGTCGAATGCGATGCCGCGATCATGGAGGGCAAGGACCGCCGCGCCGGCGCGGTCGCGGGCCTTCGCACCACGCGCGCGCCAATCACCGCCGCGCGGCGCGTGCTCGACAGCAGCCCGCACGTCCTCATGGGTCGCGGCGGGGCGGAAGAATTCGCGCTCGAGCAAGGACTTGAGCAGGTCCCCAACACCTGGTTCGTCACGCCCGAGCGCCGTCGCCAGCTCGACGAATTGCTCGCCAAGGGCAGCGACGCGTTCGATGCCGAGATCAAATATGGCACGATCGGCGCGGTCGCGGTCGACAGCGACGGCCACGTCGCCGCCGCCACTTCGACAGGTGGGCTCACTGCCAAGCGCTGGGGGCGGATCGGCGACAGCCCGCTGATCGGCGCGGGCACCTATGCCGACGATCGCGCGGCTGCCGTCTCGGCAACAGGTCTGGGCGAGATCTTCATCCGCGCCGCCGCCGCGCACGAGGTTTGCGCGCGCCTGCGTTTTTGCGGCGATGACCTGCAGCAGACGCTCGATAAAGTCCTTGCCGATATCGGTGACATGGGCGGCACCGGCGGCATGATCGCCGTTCGCCCCGACGGCACGGCTGCGTGGAGCTATACGACCCCGGCCATGTATCGCGGGCGGGTGGGCGCCGATGGCGAGCGGACCGTGTCGGTGTTCGGGGACGAAGATTAGCGCTTGAAGGGCAGCTTGCTCTCGAACCAGGCAGCTTCGGCAGCGACCGCCTGCCGCTCTCCGACAAGATACTTGGCCACTGCCTCCCGGAAGCCGGTGTCGGGTATGAAGTGTGCCGATTTTGTGATGACCGGCCGATAGCCGCGCGCGACCTTGTGCTCGCCTTGTGCGCCCGCCTGGACGGTCGACAGCCCGTGCTCGATCGCAAAATCGATAGCGCGATAGTAGCTCAGCTCGAAGTGGAGGAAGGGCACGTCTTCGTTGCACCCCCAGTAGCGGCCGTAAAGCGTGTCCTCGCCGACGATATTTAGTGCGCCCGCGATCGGTGTGCCGTCGCGGCGCGCGAGAAACAGGAGGAGGCGGTCGCCGAGCGCTTCGACCATGCCGTCGAAGAACGCGCGGGTGAGGTAGGGCATGCCCCACTTGCGGCTGCCCGTGTCCTGGTAGAAACCCCACATCGCCTCGACCGCTTCGGCATCGATTTGGGCGCCGCGCAGCGTTGCGATCTCCAGCCCCTCGGCCGCCTGCGCCCGTTCGCGGCGCATGGTCTTGCGCTTGCGGCTCGAACAGGCGGCGAGAAAATCGTCGAAGCTGTCGTAGCCGTCATTGCGCCAATGGAACTGCAGCCCGTCGCGGATCAGCCAGCCGCGCGCTTCGGCTGCCTCGAGATCGTCGCCCTCGATGAAATTGATATGCGCGCTCGACAGGCCGTTCTGGCTGGTCACCGCTTCGATCGCGGCGAGCATCGCGTTCTTGTCGGGGCCGAGAAGGCGCGGGCCGGGGCATGGGGTGAAGGGGACCGCAACGAGGAGCTTGGGGTAGTAGCGACCGCCCGCCCGCTCGAACGCATCGGCCCAGCTATGGTCGAAGATGTATTCGCCCTGGCTGTGGCTTTTGAGGTAGGCGGGCACAGCGTCGGTTTGCTGATCGGCCTGTTCGATGAGGATGGGTGTAGGAGACCAGCCGGTGCCTTCGCCCACGCTGCCCGAGCTTTCCAACAGCGAGAGGAAGGCGTGGCTGGTGAGCGGGTCGCTCGTGAGGGCGTCCCACGCCGCGGCGTCGACGGAGGAGACGCCGGGCGCGATCTTGGCGAGCAATTCAGGGTCGGGGTCGGCCATCGCCTTCCCATATGGGGGCGTCGGCGCACTTCGCCACCTTCGCTGCATCGGCAGGCGTGCGCGCGGTCCAGCTGTACAGCGGCATCCGTCCGCGCAAAGCGCGTGCCCACGCCTTGTGGATGACGGTGACCTTGGCGGCGATGAAGTCGGGCTGCGCGCGCTGCAGCTTGTCGAAACGGCGCAGCGCGACGTCGCGGCCCGAGAAGACCAAGCCGCGGCGCACGTCAGGCGCGGTCTTGCGCACGAAGCGCATCGCGCGGGCGGAAAAGCTCATCACGCCGACGGGGCCGTCATAGCCGTGAAGCGCGGCGAGCGTGGCGGCGGCGATGCGCTCGCCATTGCGATGCTCCTCCTTCATCTCGAGCAGCAGCGGCACGCGCCCGGCGACGAGGTCGAGCATGTCGGCGAGCGTGTGGGGCGCCTGGTCGGTGCCCTTCAGCCGCCAATCGCGCATCGTCGCGACATCGCTGTCGCCAACGGCGGCACGCTGGCCGCACAGCCGCTGTCCGTCGCGGTCGTGGAAGACCATCGCAGTGCCGCAGCCCGACAGCTGGAGATCGCTTTCGATCCCCGCGCCGAGCGCCATCGCGGCCTCGAATGACGCGAGGCTGTTTTCGGGAATGCGGTCGTCATGGAGCCCGCGATGCGCGAACCCCATGGGACCGGGATCGAGCGGGTCAGTCGCGGACCTTGACGATCGCATCGACTTCGACCGCGACGCCGAGCGGGAGCGTGTTGACGCCGACCGCCGAACGGGCGTGACGCCCCGCCTCGCCGAACGCTTCGAACATCAGGTCCGAGGCGCCGTTGACCACCTTGGGCTGGTCGACGAAGTCGGCGCTCGAATTGACGAACCCGCCCAGCTTCACAACCCGCTCGACGCGATCGAGCGAGCCCAGTGCAGCCTTCATCTGCGCAAGCAGCATGATGCCGCAACGGCGCGCGGCGTCCTGGCCCGCCTCGACATTGAGGTCTTCGCCCAGCGTGCCGGTGATCAGGCTCTTGTCCTCGCGCATCGAGATCTGGCCCGAAATGTGGAGGAAGCCCCCGGCCTCGACGGCGGGAAGATAGGATGCGACCGGCGCAGCGGCCTCGGGAAGGATGATGCCTTTTTCGGCAAGTTTTTCTTCGATGCTCATGACTGCCCCCTAGCCTAGTCGCGGTGGACGGTGAAGCCTGCGAAGCTCTGGCTGGTCGGCATGAGTTCGAGGCGATTGATGTTGAGGTGGGGCGGCAGGCTGGCGACCCAGTGGATCGCGCCCGCAATATCGTCGGCGGTCATCGGGTTCATGTCCTCATACAGCTTGTCCGAGGCCTTCTGGTCACCCTCGTTACGCACCAGCGTGAATTCGGTCTCGACCATGCCGGGCTCGATCGAGGTGACCCGCACACCGCTGCCCGACAGGTCGGAACGGAGCGAAAGCGAGAATTGGGTGAGGAACGCCTTGGTCGCGCCGTAGACCGCGCCGCCGCGATAGGGATAGCTGCCCGCGACCGAAGCGAGATTGATGATCGCGCCTTTGCGCTCGATCAGCGTCGGCAGGAGGTGGCGGGTGATCGCGATCAGCCCGTCCATGTTGGTCCGCATCGCGTTCAATTGCTTGTCTAGATCGGCATCCTGGAAATCGTCCATCGGCGGGGCGAGCCCGGCATTGTTCACGAGCAGGTCGATGCCCTGCCACTCCTCGGGCAGCTGGCGCACCACGCGGCCGAGATCGTCAATGTCGCGCATGTCGGAAACGATGGGGAGAAGCTTGTCGCCCCATTTATCCGCGAGCGCGTCGAGCCGGTCCTTGCGACGCCCGGTCCCGATCACGCGCCAGCCATCGTCGATCAGCTTTTGCGCAGTGGCCTGCCCGATCCCGGCGGTGACGCCGGTGATGAAGGCGGTTTTCATCATGAAAGCTCCAGTCGTTCGAGGATCCAGGGGGTCGCGGCGTCCCACTCGTCAATACGCGCATGCGCGTCTTTGGCGGTCGGGACGGCGGGCGCGAGGCGGGGTTCGGCAACCATGTGGAGGCGGTGGGTGTCGGGCGCATGTTTGCGCACCGAGCCGTGATGGACAGGCAGGTCATCGACGAACACGGTCGACGGATTGCCGTGACGTTCGATGATCTTTTTCGCCGGGCGCCCCTTGCCGCCGCGATTGCACACGACTTCGTGGCGGATGCCGTGGGCTTCGAGCTGCTTAACCCGCCAAGGGTGCGCCTGGTCACCGATATTGGTGAGGATGACGATGTCGGCCATCTCGCCGATCGTCCCCAGCGCCTCGACCGCACCGGGCACGGCTGTCTGGCGATGCATCTCACCGCGGAAAAATTCCTCGAGCATCGGCCAGACCTTGTCCTCGGGCACCGGCTCGCCGGTCGCGTGATAGGTCATCGAGCCGCCGAAACTGCCGGTTTCGAACGCGAAGTCGATGCCGTGCGCCTCGCGCAGCCAGGCGTCGAAATGGGCGACCATGTGCAACAGCACTTCGTCGCAATCGGTAATGAGGAGCGGGCGCGTCATGCTTCTAGAGAACGGCGCGCGGCGACGATCGTTTCCGGGCTCGTCGCCATCAGCTCCGCCACCGCGAGAAGGTCGGGCTCGTGCGATTCCAGGAAATCGAGGCAGGCGACGAGCAAGGACGGGTCGCCGAGCCGTCCGCGCAGCTCGTCGGGCGTTATTCCGGTCAGCGCCAGCAACCGCTCGGCGCGCTTTTCATCGGCGAGCGTGGCGGCCAGCGCCTGGAGCGCGAGCGCCTCCGCATCGATTGTGTCGCGTGGCTCCATCGCCTATTGCTGCTCCATCGGGGACGAAAAGGGGGCCTTTCCACTTGGCCAGGATCATGGTTGTCGAGGACAATGCGCTGAACATCAAGCTGTTCTGCGACCTGCTCGATGCGCACGGACACGAGACGCGTCCGGTCATCGACAGTCGCGAGGCGATCGATACCGCGCGCGCATTCGACCCCGACCTGGTCGTGACCGATATCCAGTTGCCGCATATCGACGGAATGGAGCTGATGCGGCTGATCCGCGACGAGGAGCCGCCGCTATGCCGCATCCCGATCATGGCGGTCACCGCCTATGCCGGCGAGGGCGATGACGAGCGCATCCGCAAGGCAGGCGCGCAGGCCTATGTCTCGAAACCGATTTCGGTGATCCGCTTCGTCGAGGCGGTCGAGAAATTGCTTGCCGAGGGACCGATCCCCGAACGGTGCGAAGGCGAAGCGGACAGCGTGCCCGTGCACGACGCGCATGTCGGACAAGACGAAAGCGGCCCCGAGAACGGAGCCGCTTCACAAGACAACCAACAAGAAGAGGCCGATCCGGGTCCGGACCAGCCGCCGCTTATTTGATCTTGGCTTCCTTGAACTCGACGTGCTTGCGCGCGACGGGGTCATACTTGCGCATGACCATCTTTTCGGTCGTGTTGCGCGGATTCTTCTTCGTCACGTAGAAAAAGCCGGTGTCGGCGGTGCTGACGAGCTTGATCTTGACGGTTGCCGGCTTGGCCATCGTTTTTATCCCGAATCACAAAATGAAAAGGCGGCGCATCGAGGCCCGCCCCAAACTGGCGCGCTCAATGACGAGCGGGGGCGCTTTTGTCAAGCGGATGAGGGTGTTGCCAGCGATCCGATCAGTCTGAACGCTATTATTCGATAAACCGATCAATTCTTCGTGCGTTATTCAGGCAAACGATCAATCGAAGGGCAATGACCATGACGAACGAACAACTCGCCACCCCCACCGACCTCAAGGCGAACCAGACGAAGGATGTCGCGACCGCGCTCAACGGCGTGCTCGCCGACAGCTATGCGCTCTACCTGAAGACCAAGAATTTCCATTGGCACGTGTCGGGGCCGCATTTTCGCGACTACCACCTGATGTTCGACGAGCAGGCGGCGGAAATCCTCGGGACGACTGACGCGATCGCCGAACGCGTGCGCAAATTGGGCAAGACCACGCTGCGCTCGATCGGCGATATCTCGCGGCACCAGAGCCTGAAGGACAATGACAAGGACTTCGTGTCGGCCGCCGACATGCTCAAGGAGTTGCGCGACGACAACCTTGCTTTGGTCGAGGCGTTTCGCGAACTGAAGGACCTGGCCGACGAGGCCAAGGACAATGCGACCAGCGCGATCGTCGACGAATGGACCGATGCCGCCGAACAGCGCGCTTGGTTCCTGTTCGAAACCGCGCAGGGCGCGTGACGCGCGGGAGCCTTCACCGCTGCTGATCGGTTGGGTCGTCGATGCGTGCCTTTTCACAACTGCTCGACGACCTCACTTATACGCGCTCGCGCAACGCGAAGCTGCGGCTGATCGGCGACTATCTCAAGGCGGCGCCCGATCCCGATCGCGGGATCGCGCTGGCGGCGCTGACGGGTGAGATCGACATTCCCTCGGTGAAGCCGTCGGTGATCCGTGCGCTCGCGGAAGAGCGGATCGACCCGGTGCTCTATAGGCTCTCGCGCGATTTTGTCGGCGATTCGGCGGAGACGCTCTCCCTGTTGTGGGACGATGCGCCCGACGGGCGGCCGATGATCGACGATGGCGAATATCGGCTGGGCGAGGCGGTGGCGACACTGCAGGCGGCGAGCCGGAGCGATGCGCCCGCGATCCTGGCCGAGATGCTGAGCCATCTCGATCCGTCGGGTCGCTATGCGCTGATCAAGGTGGCGACGGGGGCGCTGCGCGTGGGCGTATCGGCGCGGCTGGCGAAACAGGCACTGGCCGACGCGTTCGGGCTGGAGGTCGATGCGGTCGAGGAAGTGTGGCACGCGCTCTCGCCGCCCTACGAAGAGCTGTTCGCCTGGGCCGAGGGACGCAGCGAGCCGCCCGACGTCGCCAACATGCCGGTGTTTCGCCCGTTCATGCTCGCCCACCCGCTCGAGGACGACAAGAAGATCGACCTCTCCCAATATGCCGCCGAATGGAAATGGGACGGGATCCGCGTGCAGCTAGTACGTGCGGGCGGCGAGACGCGGCTCTATTCGCGCACCGGCGACGATATCGGGGCGAGCTTCCCCGACGTGCTCGAAGCGTTCGAACATGACGGGGTGATCGACGGCGAATTGCTGGTGCGCGGGCAGGAGCAGGGCGGGCGCGCGGGCAGTTTCAACGCGCTGCAGCAGCGGCTGGGGCGCAAGGTGGTGAGCAAGAAATTACGTGAGAGCAATCCGGCGTTCGTGCGGCTTTACGACCTGCTGATCGAGGGCAAGGAGGACTTGCGCGAGCTGGGCTGGGAGGAGCGGCGCGCGCGGTTGGAGAAGTTCATCGGGCGGCTGCCTGAAGACCGGTTCGACCTCTCCGACATCGTCGAGGCGGACAGTCTCGATGCGCTCGATGCGCTGCGCGAGGAGGCGCGCGACACAGGGGTCGAGGGGCTGATGCTCAAGCGGCGCGACAGTCGCTATGTCGCCGGGCGACGCGTGGGGCTGTGGTACAAATGGAAGCGCGATCCGCTCAACGCCGACTGCGTGCTGATGTATGCGCAACGCGGGTCGGGCAAGCGGTCGAGCTATTTTTCCGATTACACGTTCGGCTGCTGGACCGAGGAGGGTGAGCTGTTGCCTGTGGGCAAGGCCTATTTCGGATTTACCGACGAGGAGCTGAAATGGCTCGACCGATTCGTGCGGCGCAACACGATCAACCGCTTCGGGCCGGTGCGCGAGGTGGAGAAGGCGCTGGTGCTGGAGGTGGCGTTCGATTCGATCCACGAATCGAAGCGGCACAAGTCCGGGCTGGCGATGCGCTTTCCGCGGATCAGCCGGATTCGCGAGGACAAGCCGGTCGAGGAGGCCGACACGATCGCGGCACTGCGCAAGCTGACTAGCTGAGCGGTTTTTCGAGGACGATGAATTCGAGGTCGTCGCGCTTGGGATCGCCGAAGCGCGGGTCGCCATAGGGGAAGGGACGCGTCTCGCCGGTGCGGGCGTAGCCGCGGCGCTCGTACCAGGCGATCAGCTCTTCGCGCTGCTTGATGACCTGCGCTTCCATGCGGACCGCGCCCAATGAGACGACGTGGCGTTCGGCGGCCTCGAGCATGAGCGAGCCGAGCCGCTGGCCCTGTCGCTCAGGGTCGATGGTGAGCATGCCGAAATAGAAGAGGCCGTCGCCCTTGTCGGTGAGCGCGATGCACGCGGCGATGTCGCCGTCGATGCGACCGATCAGGACGGTCTGCGTCGGATCGTCGAGGAGGATCGCCAGTTCGTTGGGATCGGTGCGCTGGCCGCCGAGCAGGTCGGCCTCGTGCGTCCAGCCACCGCGCGCGCTGTCGCCGCGATAGGCCGACTCGATCAGGCGGTGGAGCACTGGGATGTGCTCCACCGTCGCTGATTCGATTTTCATGCGGGTGTTATTCGCCCTGGGCCGGGGCCGAGCGAAGGTTGACCGCCGCATACTTGCCGCGCTGGTCGACCTCGAGGTCGAATTCAAACCGGTCGCCCTCGTTGATCGTGGGGATGCCGGCGCGTTCGACCGCGCTGATATGCACGAAGGCATCGGGCTGGCCGTCATCGCGCTGGATGAAGCCGAAGCCCTTCATCGAGTTGAAGAACTTGACCGTACCGGTCGCGCTTTCACCCGTGAGCTCGCGCTTGTTGAAGCCACCGCCGCGTTCGCCGCCGGCGCCACCGCCGCGTTCGACCGCCAACGGCTCGCCGTCGATTTCGAGGTTCGTCGCCGAGACACGGCCGCCGCGATCGACGAGCGTGTAATTGAGCGGCTGACCGTCGGCGAGGTCGGTAAGACCCGCCTGCTCGACCGCGCTGATATGCACGAAGACGTCTTCGCCGCCATCGTCCTGGACGATAAAGCCGAAGCCCTTCTGCGGGTTGAAGAATTTGACGACGCCCTTGCCTTCGCCGACAACCTGCGGGGGCATGCCGCCACCGCCACGGAAGCCACCGCCTCCGCCGCCGCGATAGCCACCGCCACCGCCACCACCGCGATAGCCGCCACGGTCTCCACCGCCGCCACCGCCGTAGCCGCCGCCACGGTCCTGGTAGCCGCCACCGCCGCCGCCATAGCCGCCGCGATCACCGCCACCATAGCCACCGCCACGGTCCTGAAAACCACCGCCGCGATCGCCATATTGTTCTTCGCCGATGAAATCTCGCTTGTCGCGTCCGCGTCCACCGCGATCGCCCTTACGCCCTCGGTCGTAACCCATGCTTATCCAAACTCTTCCAGCCCCAACAATATCGACCGCGAACACGGGAACCTAGTCGCGCAAACGGCCATGCGCCCCACGATGAGGGGGCGCACACGGCGACTCAATACAGCAAAATCCCCGAATTACCTAATGATTTGGCCAAATGGCCTCTTCGCGACTGGCACAGCGCTCCTCTAGCGACTAAGGAGCGGTCGAGACGAGAGTAAAGAAGCGAGCCCAGATGGCAGTCCATTTCTACGAAGAAGACCTTCCTTCCACCGACCTGTTCGGCGACGGCCCGATCGCCGTCGACACCGAAGCGATGGGGCTTCGGCCCGGGCGCGACCGGCTGTGCCTGGTCCAGCTATCGGACGGCAGCGGCGACGAGCATCTCGTGCGATTCGGCCCCGACAGCGACTATGCGGCGCCCAACCTCAAGGCGCTGCTCGGCGACCCCAACCGCCTCAAGCTCTATCATTTCGCGCGCTTCGACATCGCGATCATGCAGGCCTATCTCGGCATCATGGCCGCGCCGGTCTATTGCACGCGCACCGCGAGCCGGCTGGTCCGCACCTATACCGACCGCCACGGCCTCAAGGAGTTGGTCAAGGAGCTTTTGAACGGCGACATCTCGAAGCAACAGCAGTCGAGCGACTGGGGCGGCCCGGAGCTCAATGACGCGCAGCGCGAATATGCCGCGAGCGACGTACGCTTCCTCCACCGACTCAAGGAAGAGCTCGACAGGCGCCTCGCCCGCGAGGGCCGCACCGAGCTTGCCCAATCCTGTTTCGACTTCCTTCCCGCCCGCGCGAGGCTCGACCTGGCGGGTTGGGACGAAGTCGACATTTTCGCGCATAGCTGATCCATGAGCGAAGCCGCCCGACGCGAACGCGCCGTCAAGCGGCAATGGGCGCTTCCCGACTCGCGCCACGACCGCGTCGTGCGGTTCATGCAAATCGGCCTGCCGATCATCGGCGTGCTCGTCATTATCGCGCTGCTCTTCGCGCCTTTGTCGAAAGAAGGCGAAGTCAGCTTCATCCTCGAGCCCGACGATGTCGACCAGGCCGAGGAACGGATGCGGGTCGAGCGCGCGCGCTACACCGGCGAGGATAATCGCGGGCGCCCCTTCACCATCGTCGCCAATCGCGCGGTGCAGGAAACCAGCGCGGTTCCGATCGTCGAGATTCGCGGCATGGCAGCGCGGCTGGACATGGAAGAAGGGCCGCTCACCATCCTCGCCCCGCACGGACGCTACGCGATCGAGGACAAGCAGGTTTTTATCGACGGGGCCGTGACGCTCGAAGGCCCCGAAGGCGCGATGCTCGAGGTCAACGACGTGCTCGTCGATATCGGCGAGAGGCGACTCGAAAGCGACGGCGCAGTCTCGGGACGGATGCGGCTCGGCAGCTTCACCGCGGGCAAATTGTCCGCCGACCTCGCCAGCCGCACGATTACACTTTCCGAAGGTGCAAGGTTGAAAATCGAGCAAGGTGCCGTCAGATGAGCAATATGCGTGCCAACCGCTTCATTCCGATGCTGATCGCCGGCGCCCTTGTCGCCGCGCTTCCCGCCGCTTCGGGCGCGCAGGACGCATCGATGCTGGGCGGGCACGATATCAACGCACCGGTCGATGTCGCCGCCGACCGGATCGAGGTCCAGGATCGCGCCGACCGCGCGGTGTTCATCGGCAATGTCGAAGTGCGCCAGGGCGGGCTGACCATGAACACGTCGCGCCTGCGCATCGCCTATGTGTCTGGTGGCGGGATTGACATCAAGCGGCTCGATGCGTCCGGCGGCGTGACCGTCGGAAGCGGTAGCGACACCGCGCGCGGTGACTTCGCCGTCTACGACCTCGACCGCAAGATCATCACGATGATGGGCAATGTCCGCCTCGCCCAGGGGCCCAACGAACTGTTCGGATCGCGCCTTACCATCGACCTCGACAGTGGTCGCGCGGTGATGGACGGCGGCCCCGCAGGCGTCGACCAGACGGGCGGGCGCGTGACGGGCCGCTTCACGGTGCCAACCCGCAACTGATGGCCGACTTCGACGAACTGGAGCGTACCGACCTCTCCGAAGTCCCCGACGTCGGAGATCACGGGCTGCAGGTCGTCTCGATCGCCAAGAGCTATGACAAGAAGGTCGTGCTGAGCGACGTGTCGATGTCGGTTGCGCGCGGCGAAGTGGTCGGGCTGCTCGGCCCCAACGGCGCGGGCAAGACGACCAGCTTCTACTCGGTCATGGGGCTGGTGAAGCCCGATGCCGGGCGCATCATCCTCGACAATCGCGACATTACCGGCCTGCCTATGTATCGCCGCGCGATCCTCGGGCTCGGCTATCTGCCGCAGGAGACCTCGATCTTTCGCGGGCTGACGGTCGAGCAGAATATCCTCTCGGTGCTCGAAGTGGTCGAACCCGACCGCGACGCGCGCGAAGAGCGGCTTGAGCAACTGCTCGACGAGTTCGGGCTGACCCGCTTGCGCAGTTCGAACGCGATGGCGCTGTCGGGGGGCGAACGTCGGCGCTGCGAGATTGCGCGCGCGCTGGCGGCGGACCCGTCCATCATGCTGCTCGACGAGCCGTTCGCGGGCATCGACCCCATTTCGATCTCCGACATTCGCGATCTCGTGAAGGACCTCAAGCAGCGCGACATCGGCGTGCTGATCACCGACCATAATGTGCGCGAGACGCTCGATATCGTCGACCGGGCCTGCATCATCTATGACGGCAAGGTCCTGTTCCAGGGCACGCCTCAGGCGCTGGTCGCCGACCCCGAAGTTCGCCGTCTCTACCTCGGCGAGAGCTTCGCGCTCTAGGGGGCTGGAATGGCGTTAGGGCCCGGACTCCAACTCCGCCAAAACCAGTCGCTGGTCATGACCCAGCAGCTGCAGCAGGCGATCAAGCTGCTCGCGCTGTCGACCACCGAGGTCGAGCAGGTCATCGCCGAAGAGCTGGCAAAGAACCCGCTACTCGAGGTCAAGCGCGACGATCGCGGCGAGCAGCAGAACGAAGACCGCGAATATGAGGCCGACGAGGGCGGCGACGATTATGCCGACACGCCCGACAGCGCGGAGGCGATCGGAGCGGGCGATGACGGCGTGCTCGATTATGACAGCACTGCCGCAGCGGCAGACAATGACAGTTTTTCCGACCTTGGCCTCCCCGCCGATCCGGGAGCCGAGGCGTTCGACTTCGACCGGCTGGAATATAAGGAGCACTCGCTCGCCGAGCATTTGCTTGCCCAGCTTCACGGGGCGAGCGGGCCGGTCGCGCAAGGGGCCGAAGCGATCATCCTCGCGCTCAAGGACACCGGCTATCTGGAAGTCGAGCTCGACCTATTGCTCGCGCATCTGATGCTCAGCTGCGAAGAGCAGGAGGAGGCGCTGGCGCTGGTCCAGTCGCTCGATCCGCCGGGGGTGGGTGCGCGCAGCCTTGCCGAATGTCTCGCGCTGCAGGCCAAGGCAGCCGACCGCTACGACCCGTGCATGGAACGGTTGATCCAGAATCTCGACCTGGTGGCGAAGGGGCGGACCAAGGATCTGATGCGCATCTGCAATGTCGACGAGGAGGACCTTGCCGACATGATCCGCGAGCTGCGCAGCTACGACCCCAAACCCGGCTGCACCTATGCCGAGGCGCCCGCCGAAGCGATCACCCCCGACGTGGTGGTGACCCGGACCAAGGATGGCTGGGACGTGCAGCTCAACCCCGATGCGCTGCCCCGCGTGCTGGTCAATCGCGACTATCACGCGCAGCTGAAGGCGGGGCCGCAGGACAAGGCGTCGAAGGCGTGGCTGTCGGACAATCTGGCGAACGCCAACTGGCTGGTAAAGGCGCTCGACCAGCGCGCGCAGACGATCACCAAGGTGGCGATGGAGATCGTCAAGCAGCAACAGGGATTCTTCGAAAAGGGCGTGTCGGCGTTGAAGCCGATGACGCTGTCGAAAGTGGCCGAGGCGGTCGAGGTGCACGAGAGCACGGTCAGCCGCGTGACGACGGCGAAATATCTGATCTGCGAGCGCGGAACGTTCGAGCTCAAATATTTCTTCGGGTCGGGCGTAGGCTTGGCCGACAGCGATGAGGGCGTCGCGGCGGAGGCGGTGAAGGCGGCGATCAAAAAGCTGATCGACGAGGAGGACAAGATCCTGTCGGACGATGCGCTGGTCAAATTGCTCAAGGCGCAGGGTTTCGATCTCGCCCGGCGCACGGTTGCGAAATATCGCGAGGCGATGGGGATCGGGAGCAGCGTCCAACGGCGACGCCAGCGCAAGCTGGAAGGGCGTTAGAAGTTCAGGCGGGCCCAGACCGGCAGGTGGTCGCTGGCTTTCTTGGCGGTATGGCTGGCGTGGACGCCGGCTTCGACGACCTCGATGCCGCGGTCGATGAGGATGCGGTCGAGATTGGCGACGGGGCGGCGGCTGTGGAAGCTCGGGCCGCAGGCGACCGCAGAGAAACGCTCTCCGAAATGGTCGAGGCAGCCGCCCTCGCGCCACTCGTTGGTGTCGCCCATCAGGACGGTCGGCATCGCGTCGTGGCGGGCCTCGACATGGGCGAGGATGCGGCGCGCCTGTCGCTTGCGCCACATGCCGGTGAGGTCGAGATGCATGCCGATGACGCGCAGCTGTCGCCCGTCGTCGAACTCGAGCTCGGCCATCACCGCACCGCGCGGCTCGAGCGTGGGCAGGTCGAGCGCGGCGCGGTCGAGCACCTTGGTCCCGCGCTTTACGAGGATGGCGTTGCCGTGCCAGCCGAGATTGCGCGTATCGAGCCGCTCCATGAAGTTGCGGGTCACCGGATGATCGGGCACGCGGTCGAGCAGTTTGGGATGCGACACGTCGAAATCGATCGCGTCGAACAGGCCGTGATCGTCAATCAGTCCGTGGGGGATCGCCGACGCACGGGTGCCCACGCGCTTGTCCGCCTCCTGCAAGGCAACGACGTGCGGGTCGATCTCGGCCAGCACGTCGAGCACCCGATCGGGCCGCCGCTTGCGGTCGGTCCCGATCGCCTTGCGGATGTTGAAGGAGGCAACGGTGAGGGTCATCCCTGAGCCAACCCGCCGCCTCTCCTGCCGTTCCGCCTAGACGTCGAGGTTGGCGACGTTGAGCGCGTTGTCCTGGATGAATTCGCGGCGGGGTTCGACGACGTCGCCCATGAGGCGGGTGAAGATCTCGTCCGCGACGTCGGCCTGGTCGACTTCGACCTGCAGGAGCGAGCGGTTTTCCTTGTCGAGCGTGGTTTCCCACAGCTGGTCCGCATTCATCTCGCCCAGCCCCTTGTAGCGCTGGATCGAGAGGCCCTTGCGGCCCGCGGCGAGCACGGCGTCGAGCAGGCTGGTGGGTCCGGTGACCATTACCGCCTTCCTGTTCTCGGCCTCCTCGCCATCGGCGCGGAGCGACTTCAACGTGCCCGGCGTCGCGTAGGACGAGGCCTGTTCGCTCGCCAGCTTGTGGAGCTTGCGCGCTTCGGCGGAGACGATGAAATTGGGGCCGACCAGCATGGCGTCGGTGACCCCGCGCCATTCGCGGCGGAAGACGTAGCCGCCATCCTCACCCACTTCGCCCGACCATTTGGCTTCGAGATCGTCGAGCCCCATCCACTTGGCGGTCTTCTCGGCGGCGGCAGCCTTGCCCTTGGCGTCGAGCTCGGGATCGAGCGCGCCGTTGAGCGCGAGCGCCTCGACCAGCGCAGGATCATATTTCTTGGGCGCGTAGGCCATCAGCGAGCGGAAACGACGCGCATGCTCGATCAGCGAGCGCAGGTCGGCGCCGGTGCGCTCGCCCTCGGCACTGTCGAGCAACAGGCCGTCGAGCCCGGCATCGATGAGATATTCGTCGAGCGCGGCGTCGTCCTTGAGATAGACTTCGCTGCGACCGCGCGCGACTTTGTAGAGCGGCGGCTGCGCGATGTAGAGATGGCCGGCTTCGACCAGCTCGGGCATCTGGCGATAGAAAAAGGTGAGCAGCAGGGTGCGGATGTGCGCGCCGTCGACGTCGGCGTCGGTCATGATCACGATCTTGTGATAGCGCAGCTTCTCGAGGTCGAATTCCTCACGCCCGATCCCGGTGCCGAGCGCCTGGATCATAGTCCCGATTTCCTTCGACGACAGCATGCGATCGAAGCGCGCGCGTTCGACGTTCAAGATTTTACCCTTGAGCGGCAGGATCGCTTGCGTCTTGCGGTCGCGGCCCTGCTTGGCCGAGCCGCCGGCCGAGTCACCCTCGACCAGGAAGAGTTCGGCCTTGCTCGGATCGCGTTCCTGGCAATCGGCGAGCTTGCCCGGCAGCGAAGCGACGGTCATCGCGCCCTTGCGGGTCATCTCACGCGCCTTGCGCGCCGCCTCACGCGCGGCAGCAGCGTCGATGATCTTCTGGACGATCTGCTTGGCCTCGCCCGGATTTTCCTCGAGCCACTCGTTGAGCTTGTCGGCGATCAGGCTTTCCAGCGGCTGGCGCACTTCGGAGCTGACCAGCTTGTCCTTGGTTTGCGAGCTGAACTTGGGGTCGGGCAGCTTGACGCTGACGATGGCGGTCAGGCCTTCGCGCATGTCGTCGCCGGTGAGCGAGACCTTCTGCTTTTTCAGCAGCCCACTCTTCTCCGCATAAGCATTGAGCGTACGCGTCAGCGCCGAGCGGAAGGCCGACATGTGCGTGCCGCCGTCGCGCTGCGGGATGTTGTTGGTGAAGGCGAGGACGTTCTCGTAATAGCTGTCGTTCCACTCCAGCGCGACCTCGATGCCGATATCGTCGCGCTGCCCGGTGATCGCGATCGGATCGGGCATCAGCGCGGTCTTGGCGCGGTCGAGATATTGCACGAAGGCGGCAATCCCGCCCTCGTAATACATTTCGGTCTCGACCGGCTCGTCATGACGCGCGTCGACCAGGATGATGCGCACGCCCGAGTTTAGAAAGGCGAGTTCGCGGAAGCGGTGCTCGAGCCGCTCGAAATCGAATTCGACCGTCTTGAAGGTCTCGGCGCTGGGCATGAAGGTCACCTTGGTGCCCTTGCGCCCTTCGGCATCGCCGACGACGCGCAGCGATTCCACGGCATTGCCGTGCTCGAAGCGCATCCAATGTTCCTTGCCGTCGCGCCAAATGGTCAGCTCAAGCCACTCGGACAGCGCGTTGACGACCGACACGCCCACACCGTGGAGGCCGCCCGACACCTTGTAGGCGTTTTCGTCCGACGTGTTTTCGAATTTCCCACCCGCATGGAGCTGGGTCATGATGACCTCGGCCGCGCTGACGCCCTCTTCCTTGTGCATGTCGACAGGAATGCCGCGGCCATTATCCTCGACGCTGCACGAACCGTCGGCATTGAGCGTGATCAGCACGCGGTCGCAATGGCCCGCGAGCGCCTCGTCGATGGCGTTGTCGGACACTTCGAACACCATGTGGTGGAGGCCCGATCCGTCGTCGGTATCGCCGATATACATGCCTGGCCGCTTGCGCACCGCGTCGAGGCCCTTGAGGACCTTGATGCTGTCGGCGCCGTATTGGTTCTTGTTCGCTTCTTCTGCCATCGAGTTTTTGCTTATTTTTCCGTGGGTTGATGGAATGTTCGCTGTCAGGAGAGCGCGCGCGCAAGCCCCGGGATCGGGGCAGCGGCGGGGACGGCGATTTTCATGCTGATTTTATGGCATTTTTGGCCCCCGAAACCAAGCATTTTGGCCCATTTTTTTGGCCTTTCTTCCGACGCCCCGCGGGTCCTTTTGCAGGCCTCCCGCGTTGGGCGGGAAAATCACGGAAAAAGGAGGCTGGATGCCGCGCTGGCAATGGATGTTGAGAGAGGTGTTTTCGCGCATCTGGTTTCGTGCGGCCCTGATCGCACTGCTCTCGGTTGTGCTGGCCCTCGCCGCCGCCGGGATCGCGCCGATCATCCCCTACGAGCTCAGCCTCAAGATCGGCGCCAATGCCGCGGACAATATCCTCACCATCCTTGCGTCCTCGATGCTGGCGGTCACGACCTTTTCGCTGACCGCAATGGTCACAGCCTTTTCGGGCGCCGCGCAGTTGGGGACGCCGCGTGCGACGGAGTTGCTGATCGAGGACAAGACGGCGCAGAACGCGCTCTCAACCTTCCTCGGCGGCTTCCTGTTCGCAATCGTCGGGATCATCGCGCTTTCGACCGGGCTCTACGGCGAGCAGGGGCGCGCGATCCTGTTGATCGGTACCATCCTCATGATCGCGTGGATCGTGCTCACTTTGCTACGCTGGATCGGAAAGCTCGCGCATTTCGGACGGCTGGGCGACACGATCACGCGGGTCGAGGACAAGGCCGCGACCGCGCTCGAAAACTATCCGGGACCGCGCATCGTGGCGGGGCGCTCCGACTTCGAAGTGCCTACCAAGGCGACCTTCGTGACCGCGCACGAAACGGGCTATGTCGCGCATGTCGACCGGAAAACGCTGTCCGAGATCGCGCAGGCCGCAGAGACGACGCTGACGCTGGCGGGGTCGGCGGGGCACCTTGCCGGCTCGGGCCAGCCGCTGGCCTGGGCGAGCGAGGGTGCCGAAATCGACAAGGCAGAGGTCCGCAGGCAATTCTTCATCCGCCGTGCGCGCGACCTCGACCAGGATCCGCGTTTCGGCATGGTCGTTCTCTCGGAAATCGCGTCGCGCGCGCTGTCGCGCGCGGTCAACGACCCCGGGACGGCAATCGCGGTCCTGATCTCCGCCGAACGCGTCCTCGATCGCTTTCTCGACCAGCAGGGCGAGTATGAACCGCTCGAAGGGCTGGTCGACCACCCTCTGTCGCTGGAGGAACTGGTCGAAGACATCGTCCTGCCCATCTCGCGCGATGGCGCGGGGCTGGTCGAGGTCGGCATCCATTTGCAGAAAATGCTCGGCGGGCTTGCGCGCAAGTTTCCGGGCGCGCGTCACGCCATGGCAAAAATCGCCGCGGAAGCCCGTGACCGGGCCGCCGCAGCGATTTCATCCGACTATGATCGTGACCGGCTGGACAAGGCGCATCGCAGCGCCTTCCCCAAACCGGCCTAGCCGCGCGCCGCGTTGGGCTTGCGCCGATTGAAGCGGCGCTTGGGCTGACCGCCTGGCTTGCCGCCCTTTTTCGGACCCTGGCCGCGATGACCGGTCTGCTTGATCGCGTGCGCCGGCTTCTTGCGGCGGCGCGGCGGGCGCGGACCACGACGATCGTCACGACCGTCCTTGCGGCTGTCTTCGCGGATTTCGGGCATCGCGGCGATCGCCTGCACCGAGGCATTGAAATTCTCGGGCAGCGGCGCGACGCCGATGCGCTGCTTGATCAGCTTCTCGATGTCCTTGAGGTAAGGCCGTTCGTCCTGGTCGCAGAAGCTGTAGGCCACCCCTTCGCGGCCAGCACGCGCGGTCCGGCCGATGCGGTGGACATATTGCTCGGGCACGTTGGGCAGGTCGAAATTGACGACGTGGCTGACGCCCGGAATGTCGATCCCGCGCGCCGCGATGTCGGTCGCGACGAGGATGCGGATGTCGCCGCGGCGGAAGGCCTCGAGCGCACGCGTGCGCTGCGCCTGGCTCTTGTTGCCGTGGATGGCGACGGCCTCGATCCCCGCACCCTTGAGGCGACGGACGATGCGGTCGCAGCCATGCTTGGTGCGCGAGAAGACGAGGCTGAGGTCGATCTGCTCGTGCTGGAAGAAGAGGGTCAGCAGCGCCTGCTTTTCCTTCTGGTTGACGAAGGTGACGGCCTGGCTGACCTTTTCCGCGGTCGAGGAAACCGGGGTTACCGAAATCTCGACCGGGCGCGTGCAGAAACGATCCGCGAGCTGGCGGATGTTGCGCGGCATGGTGGCCGAGAAGAACAGCGTCTGGCGCTTTTCGGGGACAATTTTCACGACCCGTTTGAGGTCGTGGATAAAGCCGAGGTCGAGCATCTGGTCGGCCTCGTCGAGGACGAGGATTTCGACGCCCGAGAGGTCGAGCGCGCGCTGGTCGACGAGGTCGAGCAGGCGGCCCGGGGTCGCGACGAGAATGTCGAGACCGCGGCTGACTTCACGGATCGAGCGGGGCACCGGAATGCCGCCGAAGACGACACCAACGCGCACGTGCTGGCCCTGCGCATAGGCGCGGGCGCTGTCGGCGATCTGCGAGGCGAGTTCGCGCGTCGGCGCGAGCACTAGCATGCGGGCGCGGCCGGGCACGAGGCGCTGCGGCGCGCTGTCGACAAGGCGCTGGATCGAGGGCAGTACGAACGCTGCGGTCTTGCCGGTCCCGGTCTGGGCAATGCCGAGCAGGTCCTTGCCTTCAAGCACCGGCGGAATGGCCTGTGCCTGGATCGGCGTCGGCGTGTCATAATCGCGCGCATCAAGCGCGGCGAGCAGGGGCAGCGAAAGCCCCAGGTCTGCGAATTTCATGTGAATAATATCCTGTAGCGGGCGGCGCGGACACTCCGCGTCGCCTGAAATTTCGTGGGGATTTGAACCCCGCGTGATGAGAGGGCCAGTGATTGGCGGGGGCGCGCTGGGCGCTCCTCTTGGGAGCATCACGCCGCTGGTCGGCGCGCCGATGTTGCAGTGCGATATAGGGCAAAACTCATGAATTACCAGTGAATTCGCGGATTTGCCCTTCTCTGAGGTGGAAATGGACGCCCGAAACGCCCTCGAACAGTGCCGGTTCGGTACCGGTCATCCACACCTGTCCGCGGCCTTCGAGACGGCGGTAGAGCGCCGTGCGGCGCGCGGGATCGAGATGCGCGGCGACCTCGTCGAGCAGCAGGATCGGGGCGAGGCCGCGACGCTCGGCCACCAGCTCGCCGTGGGCGAGAACGAGGCCGAGGAGCAGCGCTTTCTGTTCGCCGGTGGAGGAGAGGTTGGCGGGCTGGTTCTTCTCGAGATGGGTAACGTCGAGATCCTGTCGGTGGGGACCGACGAGCGTGCGCCCTGCCCGTCCGTCGCGGCCGCGTGAGGCACGTAGCTGTCCAGCCAAGTCTCCGTCCTCGTAGCCGGTAAGGGCGAGGCCGGCTTTGGGGAAGTTGCCGTCGGGCGAACCTGCGATGGCCTCGGTGAGCGCATCGACCGTGCGCAGGCGCGCGTCGTGGAGCGCTTCGCCATGCTCGGCCATCGCCTTTTCGAGGCTACCGAGCCATTCGGCATCGGCGGTTTCCGGCTCTGCAAGCAGCTTGTTGCGCGAGCGCATCGCCGCTTCGTAGCGAGTGGCGTGGTGGCCGTGGCCCGGCTCCAGCGCAAGCGCCAGCCGGTCGAGAAACGCCCGCCGCGCCGCCTTGCTGTCGGCGAACAGGCGATCCATCGCCGGGGTCAGCCAGAGGATAGCGAGCCGTTCGCCCAGTTCCGAGAGCGGGGCCGTCGCGCCTTCGATCCGGAGCTGCCGTCGATCGGGCGCGGCCGCAAACGTGCCGGTGCCGATGTCGGTGCCGTCCTCGAGCCGCGCAGCGACCGCAAACCCGCCCGGCCCTGCCTGCCTCGCCATATCCCGCAGCGCAGCGCGGCGCAGGCCACGGCCTGGCGCCATCAGCGAGACGGCTTCGAGAATGTTGGTTTTCCCCGCCCCGTTCTCACCCGACAGCATGACGAACCCCGGCGCGAGGTCGAGCGACAGGTCGGCATGATTGCGAAAATCGGTGAGCGAAAGGCGAGCGAGCGAGGTCACGAAACGTGACTAGCGCGGCTGTAGTGCGGTGGGAAGCGCGGTGGGTGCAAGGGCGGCCTTGCACGGTGTTGCTACGCAACGCCTTCGGCTCCAGACGGGTTCGCTGCGCGACCCGCTGGCCGGTCTGCGCCATCTCTTCGCCTAAGCTGCGCTCGCTTTGCTCCGCTTCGCTTACGCTCGGTGGCTTAGACCCTCATGGGCATCAAGACATAAAGAGCCTGGCTCTGATCGTTCTCACGCAGGAGCGTCGGGGCGGCGGCGTCCGCGAGGTGGACCTCGACGCTGTCGCCTTCGATCTCGTGGAGGATGTCCATGAGGTAGCGGGCGTTGAATCCGATTTCGAGTTGGTCGCTGCCGTAGCTGGCGGGGACTTCCTCTACCGCGAGGCCGTTCTCGGGGCTGGTCACCGACAGGGTGATCTTGTCCGCATCGACCGCCATCTTGACCGCCCGGGTCTTTTCGCTGGCGATGGTGGCGACGCGATCGACGCCGTCCATGAAGCTCTTCGGGTCGACCTTCAGGAGCTTGTCGTTGCCGGTCGGGATGACGCGGTTATAGTCGGGGAAGGTGCCGTCGATCAGCTTGCTGGTCAGCACCGCCGAACCGAGCCCGAAGCGGACTTTGGCGCCTGATAGCGAGACCTCGACCGTGCCCTCGACCTCGTCGAGCAGCTTGCGCAGCTCGCCGACGCATTTCTTCGGCACGATGATGTCAGGCATGCCGTCTGCGCCCTCGGGCTTCTCCACCGTGACGCGCGCGAGGCGGTGACCGTCGGTCGCCGCAGCCTTCAATTTGTCGTCGGCGACGTGGAAGAAAATGCCCATCAAATAGTAGCGCGTTTCCTCGCTCGAGATGGCGAAGCGCGTCTTGTCGATGATCTGGCGCAGCGTGGCGGCGGGCAATTCGAAGCGGGTCGGCAGCTCGCCCTCGGCGATGACCGGGAAATCGTCGCGCGGGAGCGTCTGGAGATTGAAGCGCGCGCGGCCCGCGACGACTTCCATCTTGCCCTCTGCGGCGCTCAGCTGGACCTGGCTGCCCTCGGGGAGCTTGCGGACGATGTCGAAGAAAGTGTGTGCGGGGACGGTGGTGGCGCCCGCCTGGCTGACGTCGGCCTCGACGCGCTCGTCGACCTGAAGGTCGAGGTCGGTGGCCATGAGACGGAGCGATCCGTCCTCGCCCGCTTCGAGAAGCACGTTGGAGAGGATGGGAATGGTGTTGCGCCGCTCGACGACCGACTGGACATGGCCCAGGCTCTTGAGGAGCACCGCCCGTTCAAGTGTCGCTTTCATTTTGCTCTTCGCCCCCGACTAAAAGGTTGTGTGTTCACCCATCGTTATAACGAGGCGACGGGAGAGGGGAAGGCAAAAGCGACGGTCGAACGAAGAGAATTGGGCAGGTGGCAACCAACCGCCGTCGCCGCGACTGAAAGCCGAGAAAAGGCTTGGGTCAGCCGTGCGCGGACCGGCGCGCGCTATCGTCGTCGAGCGCGACGATTGCCTTGCGCGTCCGGGCCGCTGTCGCGCACAGGCGCTGTGCGACGGCCTGCAGCTAGACGTCCTTTGCTTCGAACTGCTCGGCAAGAGCGGCGACGGCGAGGGCTCCTGCGCTCCCGGCTGCACCCTTGAGGCTGTGTGCCAGTCGCAAGGCGCCGTCGCGGTCGCCCGCCTTGACGAGCGCGGCGATCTCGTCGGGCCTGGTCGCCAGTTCGGCGTCGAGAAGCGCGAACATTTCCGACAGGCGTTTCTGGCCGACCGCCTCGCGCAACTCGCCGAGCCGCTCGTTGTCGAACAAGGCGGGAAGTCTTTCCGCATCGTCATTCTTGGCATTGTCCGAAGGTGGCGCTTTTCCTGTCTTCGTCCTGCCATCGACCGAGCCGAGGCCCGCGATCGCTCGGATCTGGTCCAGCAAAATTTCCTGGTCGATTGGCTTGGTCAGGAAGGCCGAGAGCCCTGCGCCGTCGTAGAAGCGCCGTCGGTCGGGGCTCGAATCGGCGGTCAGTGCGATGATGGGAATCGCAGCGCATGGGCCATCCGACCCGCGGATCGCACGGGTTGCGGCCAGTCCGTCCATCTCGGGCATCTGCATGTCCATGACGATGGCATCGTATTGCTCGCGCGCGGCACGCTCGACCGCCAATCGGCCATTTTCGACGACCGCCACGCGGTGACCGTCGGCGCGCAGCATCGCGCTGATCAGCATCTGGTTCACCGGATTGTCCTCGGCGACCAGGATCGAAAGCGACGGATACTCGCGGCGTGGAGCGTCAGGTAGTGCGGCGTAGGCCTCTACCGGATCGTCGACATTCTCGATCGACCCCGTCGGGAGCGTCAGCTTGACCGAGAAAGTCGCGCCTTCGCCAGGCGCGCTTGCGACCGAAATCTGCCCGCCCATTGCCTCGACAAGGCGTCGGCAGATGGCGAGGCCCAGGCCGGTGCCACCGAAGCGGCGCGACGTGCTGGCATCGGCCTGGGTAAAAGGTTCGAAGAGGCGATCCTGCTTGTTCTGGGCAATCCCGATCCCGCTATCGGCGACCGCGATATGCACCTCGGTATCATCGCCTGCGGCCTGCGTCGCGAGCCGGAGGCGGATTTCGCCCTGCTCGGTAAACTTGATCGAATTGGAAAGAAGGTTGGCGAGGATCTGTCGCAGTCGCATGGGATCGCCGCGAACGGTCGCCGACTCTCCGTCATGGACGAAACAGAGCTGGATGCCCTTTTCTGCCGCTTGCCGCTCGAACAGCGCCGCCGATTCCTCGACCAGTCGATCGACGACGAAGTCGCGTCGCTCGAGCGCCACCTGACCGCTGTCGATCTTGGAAAAGTCCAGTATGTCGTCGAGCACCGCCATGAGCAGGTCGGCGGACGTTTCGAGCATGTCGAGATAGCGCGCGCGGTCGCCCTCGTCGGGATTGGCCTTCAACAGGTCGATCATTCCTAGCACGCCGGTCATCGGCGTGCGGATCTCGTGGCTCATCGTCGCAAGAAAATGGGATTTTGCGCGCGCTGCGGCATTGGCCGTGTCGCGCGCCTGAACGAGTTCGTCGCGCGCGTGATGCTCGACGGTCACATCGCGCAGGACACCTACCAGCCCGTCGAGCTTCCCTTCGGGCGTGCGATCGGCCTGGATGACGACGCGCAGGTGGCGAAGCTCACCGGCCGGCGTCTTGATCTTGATTTCGCATTCGCACGAGCGTTCGGCCCGCCGTGCGCGCGCCATGGTCGATAAAAGGGTGTCGCGATCCTCCGGTGCTACCAGGCGTAAGGCGTCGCGGGCACTGAAGGGCTCGTTGCGCGGGACGTTACAGATCGCATTGGCCTGGGGGCTGTAATCGAACTCTCCGCCATTCAGGTCGAGGCGCCAATGCGCAGTGCGCGCCAGGCACTCGGCGAGCGAGATGAGGCGATGGCTTTCGCGCAACTTGGCGGCGCTCTCGGCAACGACCTGCTCTGTGCGCCGCCGCCTCGTAATGTCGCGGATCGACGCCACCAATTCGATCGGCTCGCCGCTCTTGGCGTCGAAGACGGGCCGGAAACTGCCTTCGACCCAGCGGAACGTGCCGTCGGCACAGCGGTGGCGATAGCGCAATTCGGGGCGGGCGCGGCCGCCGGTTAGCAAATCCGTGAACGCGCTGCGAAACTCCTTCCAGTCCTCGCCGTGGATGAGATCGCGAATCGGGCGGCCGACCAGATCGTCGGGGGCATGCCCGAGCATCCGCTGCGCCGCCGCCGACACGTAAAGCATCGATCCGTCCAGCCCGAGACGAATCACGATGTCGCTGACATTCTCGGTGACCAGTCGATAGAGGCGCTCGCTGTCGGCAAGTTTCTCCTCGGCCGCCCGGCGCTCGGTCACGTCGCTCAAGCGGACGACAAAACCGGTAAGGTCGCCCGAGGCGCTCCGCTCGGGATGGATGGAAAGCGCGACCCAACCGCAGTCACGGTCCTCGCACGCTGCGGGAAACTCGCCGGAAACCGGCTCGAGCGTCGCGCGCGCTTTGGTCCACATGGTCAACAATTCCGACCGCGCTTCGGGAGCGATGGCTTCGACCCAATTGCGATGCTTGCCACGGCGAAACTCCTGCCCGGTCATTTCGGTCCAGCGATTATTCGCCCAGGTCGCTTCGCCGTTTAGGTCGAGATGGAGGATTCCCGCGAGCGAGGCTTCCGCGATGCGCAGGAATTTGCGCTCGGTCCTCTCCATGGCGACGCCCATCCTGTCACGCTCGACGATCAGGGCCCGAACCGGAAGGACGAGCGCGATCATCGAGGCGATCAACGACTGGAGAGCGTAAATTCGCATAATCTCCTCGCCCGCAAAGCGCGCCATCGGGCCAAGCCCCATGCCGGTCGCGACTATCGCCACCGCCGAGGACGCAAGGATCGTGAAGCACGCCATCGCCAACGACAGGCGAAAGGCCGACAGCACGAGGAGCGGGCCGAGCAGGAAGATGAGCGGCGCACGTTCTTGCAGGAAAAGGACGAGCGTGGTCGCGACCACGGCAGTCACGAGCGCGCCCGTCTCGAACCGACGCGCTAGCGAGCGCGCGGCACGCGGCTGGACCCACTCAGCGAGGCGCGGCGGCAGCGAGAGAAGTAGCGGCGCGGTGATCAATAGACCGAGCGCATCAGCGACAAACCAGTGCTGGGCAACAGCAAGGAATTGGCCGTTTTCAAGCAGCGTCAAAGCGCTCGCCGCAAACAGGCCGGCGACTAAAGCGGCGACCAACGCCGAGGCCATGAACCGGCCGATGACCGGACCGCTTTCAAACGACTGGTCGGGCCGGAGCGCGCCACGCATCATCAGCGTGATGATGCCGATCTCGATCAGGTTGGCGCAGGCGAGCGCCATCGCGCGCGCGACAGGGTCGGCATGAAGAAAATTGGCCATCAGATTGCCGGCAAAAACGCTCGCAAACAGCAGCGGCCAGTGTGCGCGCGGATTGCGCAGGATGATCGCGACGGCGATCCCGTTGGCCAGCCAGACCGCCGCGATCCGCCCGGATTCACGGGTCAGCAGAATGCCGAAATAGGCGAGCAGAAAGAAGGTCGTGCCGATCCCCAAGGCCATCATCCAGGCAAAGGGCGTGCGCGGGAGGAAGCGAGCCCATCGCCCACCTGTCCCGTGCACACCCCCGTCGGGGCCTGGCATCGAAGCCTGGCCGGCGTCGGCACGCCATTCCTCACCGGAGGCGCTTTCGTGACCATCACGCGATTCTTCAGGCGCAACGCCCTTGTCGTCGGCGAGCGCAAGATACGGAAGCCAGGGCTTGGACATGACACACCTCCTCTTTCTGATAAGAGAAGTGCGCCTTTGCAGGAGTGGGTGCGAGGACTACTCGGCCCGTTCCAGACCAAGCCACGCAATTGCGCGGAAACTTAGTCCGAAACGGGCCGGAATAGCAGGGTTTTCTGCCCTACTCGGGCATCAGGACCGCATCGAGATGATGCACGACTCCGTTGGAAAGCCCGTCGCTGGTCGAGGTGACTCGGGCCTGGTTGCCGCCGGCATCGGTCAGCACCACGGTCTCGCCATCCATCCGCGCGGTCAGCGTGGCGCCGCCCATGGTCGGCAGCTCGGTCGACCCTTCGCCCATCTCGATCGCATTGGCGATATCCTCGCCCAGGATCGTGCCGGGCAGGATGTGATAGGTCAGGATGCCGCCCAGCTGTTCCTTGCCCTCCTCGGCAAGCAGGCTGTCGAGCGTGCCCTCGGGCAAGGCGGCGAAGGCCTCGTCGCTAGGTGCGAGAACGGTGTAGGGGCCCGGGCCCGCCAGCACGTCGGCGAGGCCCGCTGCTTCGACGGCTTTGCCAAGAGTGGAGTCCGCGCCGATCGCCCCTGCGAGGCTTTGATCGTCTTCGGCCGCCGTCTCGATCGTGCCGTCGCCTTCCGGCTCGTTCCCGCACGCGGCAAGCGGGAGCGCGGCAGCGAGGATCAGCGCCAGCGGCGCGTTCGCGAAGTTGTTCATGACTGTCCGTCCTTCTGTCAGATGATAGCCTTGATCACTTCGGTGATCAGCATGGTCGTGGGGTCGACCCGATAGACGTAGCCGTCATTGTAACGGTAATAATTGTCCGGCGTGTCGTAATAGGTCGAGCGATATTGCAGCGGCAAATTGTAGACGTTGTAGGCCGAGGGCAGCGTCTGCCCCACCGACAGGTCACCCGCCAAAAGCGCTACCACCGACTGGATCAGCTGCGTCTCGGGGTCGACCCGATAGATCGCCCCGTCGCCGTAGCGGTAATAGGGATCACTATAATAGTCGCGATACTGGCGCGGCACGTTGTAGAAGTCGTAAGCCTCCGGATAGCGGGTGCCGACCGGGTAATAATAGCCGCGACGGTCGAAAAGCGGGATCAGCCCCGCGACCAGCCCGTTCGTGCCGATGCGATAGATATAGTCGTCGCCCATCCGGTAGCGATAATCGTCATCGTCACGATACCAGTCGCGATAGGGGCCCATCAAGCGACGGTCGCGATACTCGTCGCGAATCTGCTGGCCCCAGAGCTGCTTGGCCTGACCCGGTGGCAGGCAGCCGTTATTCTTCTTCGCAAGACCCGGCGGGCAGCCGTTGACCAGCCCGCGTCCACGGGCATCGCCGTAGCGATAGCGATAGGGGTCGTAGTCGCGGACATCGCCGCGGCGGCGGTCGACGCGACGGTCGACTTCACGGCGAATGTCACGACGGATGCGGTCGCCCCTGCGATCCTCGGCGCGGTCGCGAGCGTCCTCCCGAGCGTCGCGCGCCCGGTCGCGGGCATCTTCACGGCGATCACGAGCGCGGTCACGCGCGTCCTCGCGGCGATCCCGCGCATCTTCGCGACGGTCCTGGCGAGCCTCGCGCCGTTCCTCGGCTCGTTCGCGCTTCGCTTCGCGGCGGTCCTCGGCGCGATCAGCGCGGTCTTCCTTCTTGTCGTTGCCGCGACCCTGACCCTGGTCGGCCATTACGGGGGCGGAAATGGCAAGCGCAGCAACGCCTGCGGAAAGCATCAAAAGTCGCATGGTCCTTCCTCCATTCGGAGGCAAAAACCATCGGAGGGCGGCGACTGTTCCGGAAGCGTCAGGTTTCGACCACGTCCCTGTGGAGGCGGCGTGCGGCCAATGCCATCAACAGTGCGGCGAACAGATAGACCGAGGTGGTCACCATCGCCGAGTAACGTAGCGCCTCGTCGCCATAGACGGGGGTCAGCGCGTCGCTAATCTCGCCGATCAGCGGCGAACCGAGCCCGAGGCCCATCAGGTTGTTGATGAACAGGAACAGCGCCGACGCGGTCGCGCGCATGTTGGCGGGGACCAGTTTGGTGATCGCGGTTACGATCGGACCAAGCCACATCAGCGAAAGCGCAGTCGCCGCCATGAACAGAAAGAAGCTGGCCCACAAATTCGTGCTCTGGAAGGCGAGCAGGTAGATAGGCAGCGTGACAGCGAAAGCGATGGCGATGATTTTCGCGTAGTTGCCCGCGCTCTTGCTCCCCAGGCGGTCGCCCAGCACGCCGCCGCCGTAAATGCCGATCGCGCCGCCGATGCCGACCATTCCGGCCATGATCCAGCTGCGGTCAACCAGACCCAGCTCGTAGCTGCGCGCAAGGAAGCTCGGGATCCAGAAGGCGAAGCCGTAGCCCGCCATGCTGGCAAGGCCCGCGCCGAAGCCGAGCAACCAGAAGCTGGGCTTGGCCGCGACGGCGCGAAACACCTGGCCGACCGACGGCGCGCCGTCGCCGAGCGCTGCGGGGGCCGCCGGCGCGGGAGCCGCTTCACCGCCTTCGAGACCATGGCCCGGGTCGCGTACGAAATATTTGAAGATCGGGGCAAAGACGACGCCTGCCAGTCCGACCGCGATGAAGGCCGCGCGCCAGTCGATCGAGGCCGCGAGCAGCCCGCCGAACAGGACGCCCAGCGCCGAGCCCAGCGGAATGCCGAGCGAGAAGATCGCCAGCGCCCGTGCGCGCGCCTTGGGCGGGTAGAGATCGCTGATCAACGAGTAAGCCGGCGCGACCCCTGCCGCCTCGCCGACGCCCACGCTCATGCGCGCAAGGAATAGCTGCCAGAAATTCTGCGCCAGCCCGCACAGCGCGGTCGCCGCGCTCCAAAGGGTGAGGCCGATGGCGATGATCCAGCTGCGGTTCTTGCGATCTGCGAGCAGCGCGATCGGGATGGCGAGCAGGGTATAAAACAGCGCGAAGGCCGTGCCGCCCATCCACCCGAGCTGCCCGTCGGTGAGACCGAGGTCGAGCTTGATCGGTTCAGCCAGGATGCCAATGATCTGCCGGTCGATGAAATTGAGCGTGTAGGCGATGACCAGCATCACCATCATGGTCGTGCGCCCGGACATCGGACGCGGCGCGTCAGCAACGGCAGCGGTCATGAAAGCTCTTTCAAGTGAGCGACGAGCGCATCGACGTCGTCGGGGTCGTGGTAGAGGCCGAAGCCGAAGCGGATCACCCGCCCGCGCACGTCGGTAATGACGTTTCGTGCCTTGAGCGTCGTGCACCAGTCGGCAGCGCAGTCGTGGCGGAAGGCGAGAAAGCGCGCGCCGGGATTGTCGCCCGGAGAATTGAGCAATTTCGCCTGGCCAAGCACGGTGCCCTCGATCGCGCCGACGAAGCGCTGCTGGATGGCCTGCACGTGCGCGGAGATACTCGCCGTATCGAGATCTTGGTCAGCCAGCATTCGGCGGATGTGGTTGAAGCGATACAGCGACGAAGCATCGAACGTCGCCCCCATGAAGCGCATCGCGTCGGGCGCGTAGCCGACCATGCCGGGCGGGAGCGTAAGATCGTCGAATTCCGCATACCAGCCGGTCAGCGGGGGTCGCGGGCCGAAGCCGGGCGGGCAGGCCATGAAGCCCATCCCCTCGCCCGCCATGGCATATTTGTAGCCGCCGCCGAGAAAGAAGGCCTTGTCCGAGAGCGTTTTCGCAAAGGGCTCGGGGATCGCCATGAAGCTGTGATAGCCGTCGACCACGACCCACGGACCCTCGGGATCGGCAAGATCGACGATCGGCTCGAGCGGTGCGAGCGCCCGCCCCGCCCCGAACAGCATCTGGCTCACGAAGATGAGGTCATGCTCGCCGGTCCTTGCAGCATCGAGCACGCGTTCGCCGAGCGTCTCGAAGGGTTCTGCCGCCACCACGTCGAGCGCGATGCGGCCTTCCTCGACCCAGCGCGCAAACTGGCGCCGAGCGCTGTGGAATTCTCCGTCAGTGGTGAGGATGCGAAGCGGTCCTTCGCCTTTTCTCGGGCAGGCGGCGACGAGCCGGATGATTAAGTCGTGCGTGTTGGCCGAAAAGACGAGCCGATCTGCCGGCACGCCGCCCAGCTCGTTCCCGACATGGCGCTGCGCCTCGGGCCAGACCTCGCCCATGATGCGGTCCCACTTGCGGTCCGCCAGCCGCGCGGCATCCTCCCAACATTCGATCTGACCATCATAGCTCGCGTCGGGCCACAGATGGTGGCTGTGCGCAGCGACGTGCAACCGGTCGGGATCGGCAGCGAGGCTCTTTGAGAAAAGCGGCTTGAAGCTCATATCTCGGTGCGCAAATTCCAGAGCACAGGGAAGGCGCGCTTGGTCAGCGTCTCGCGCAGATAGGGCGCGCCCGCCGAGCCGCCCGTGCCGGTCTTCATCCCGATCACACGTTCGACCATCAGCACGTGGCGATGGCGCCATGCGGCCATGGCTTCGTCGAGATCGACCAGTTTCTCGGCGAGCCCGTAAAGCGCGAGATTGTCCTCGGCATTGCGATAGACGGTCAGCCAGCTGTGCGCGATCTGTTCCTCGCTCGACACGTCGAATCCATGGCGGGCCAGCGCCGCAGTCGCTTCGTCGGCCAGGCTCGGCTCCTCAAGCGCGCGCTCCATGCGCTGGCGCACCTCGCTGCCTTCCTCGTAATTTTTGAGATAGACCGGGTTCTTGATTCCGAGCCGATATTCGAACTCGCGAAACTGTGCCGACTGGAAGCCCGAGCTGGTCCCCAGCACATGACGAAATTTCATATAGTCGACCGGGGTCAGCGTCGTGAGCACGTCCCACGACAGGGTCATCACCGCCTGGATCCGGTGGACCCGGCTAAGCGTCTTGTGGACCAGCGTGAAATTGTCCTCGCGCAGCAGCTCGATCGCGTAGGCCAGCTCATGGAGCAGCTGCTTGAGCCACAATTCCTTGTTCTGGTGGATGATGATGAACAGCATCTCGTCGTGCAGCTCCGAATGCGGAGCTTGCGCACCGAGAATGGTGTCGAGGTCGAGATAATCGGCGTAGCTGATGCCGGCGGGTTTGACGGTCATGCAGGTGGCTTAGGCCCCTGCGTCGTCCCCCGCAAGCCGGTGGCTAGGGACCGCCCTGCTCGGTGCCGAACAGCCCGGTCTGGCCGACCTGGCCGATATTGCCGAACAACTCTTCGAAGAAGCTCTTTTCGCGGCCCAGCGTCGGCGTTTCGTCGCCCGACGGATTGATCTTGACCGCCAGCGTCTCGTCCGCCTCGTTAATCGAGGTGACGTTGCCCGCCGCATCGAACTGGATGTGGAGGATGGTCGCATCCTTCAGCTGCGGGCGACGGAATGCAAACTGGCTCGTCATCTGGTTAACGTAATACCAGTTATTCTCGTCGAATTGGCCGGTGAAGGTCGGGCGGCCCAGCGTGCGCTGTACCGAATCCTTATTGTCGATCCCGACCTCGATCGAATCAGTCAATTCGGCGAGCGCGATATAGCCCGACTGGTCGCGAATACCCTGGCATCCGGCGAGCGCGAGCGCCGCCGTAGCGGGGAGAAGGAGCTTGTACATGGTTGCCATCGTTGGACGCTTTCGCCTGACCGTTATGTGAACCGCACCCTTGCGGCCTGTCTCGCCGCCCAATATGCGGGCGACGCGGGCCAACGCAAGGCCCGAGACTCGATACGAGGCGCATCATGCGATCGCTGCTCAACATGTTCGCACGGCCCAAGGCCGAATATCACTCGCTCTACGAAGGCGTCGTCGCGGCGGCGCGGGAGGCGGATTGGTATCGCGGCGGGAAGGTCCCCGACACGCTGGACGGGCGCTTCGCGGTGCTTTCGACGCTGCTGGCGCTCACGATCCTGCGCATGGAACAGGGCGAGGAAGAGACGGTGCGCGCATCGGTCCACCTGACCGAAGCCTTCATCGCCGACATGGACGCGCAGATGCGCGAAGAAGGGTTCGGCGACCCCTCGCTCGGCAAGCAGGTGCGCTCGCTGGTCGGCGCGCTCGCCGCGCGGGTCGATCGCTGGCGGCCGCTTGCCGAGAGCGACCGGCTCGAACCGGGCGAAGCACTGACCGACGCGGTTCGCTTCAGCCTCTACCGCTACGATCCGCCCGAAGAAGCGGCGGAGACGCTCGTAACCGAAAAGCTGCGCCGCTTCCACGAAGGGCTGGGCGGAGCCAGCGACCGCAAGATCATGGCAGGCCAGCTCGCGTGACCGATTTCACGACGCCGCTGAAGCTCAACGCCATCCGCGACGGCGACCGAATGTCGCTGCAGGCGACCGATGACGAACGCGGGGCCATCGCCGACCGACTGCGCCTGACCTCGCTCGACCGGCTCGAGGCCGATGTCGTGCTGCGCAAGGACGGCGACACGGTCGAGGCGGAAGGCCGCGTGCGGGCAAAGGTCGAACAAGCCTGCATCGCGACGGGCGAACCGGTGCCCGCCTCGATCGACGAGCCAATCGCGCTTCGCTTCGTCCCCGAGCCGAAAAGCGGCAATCCCGACGAGGAGATCGAGCTGGGCGAAGACGAGCTCGACACCATCTTTCATGACGGCCAGCAGATCGCACTCGGCGATGCGCTCGCCGATACGCTGAGCCTAGCGCTCGACCCCTATCCACGCAGCCCCGACGCCGACGAGGCATTGCGCGCCGCAGGCGTGATCAGCGAAGAGGAAGCCGGACCCTTTGGCGGGCTCGCCGCGCTCAAGGAGAAAATGGAAAAGGGCGGCAACTAGGCCGCCCCTCTTCGTTTCGCTCAGGCGTCCGCCTGAACCCTAGAACGGGACATCGTCGTCGAGGTCGGTGTCGAACGCCGCCGGCTGCGGACGCGACTGCTGTTGCTGGCCGCCACCACCGCCGCCATAGCCACCGCCCTGCTGGCCGTAACCGCCACCGCCGCCACCGCCTTCGCGCGGGTCGAGCAGGACAAGTTCGCCGCGGAAGCGCTGCAGCACGACTTCGGTCGAATAGCGGTCGGCGCCATTCTGGTCCTGCCACTTGCGGGTCTGCAGCTGGCCCTCGAGATAGACCTTCGAGCCCTTCTTCAGATAATTTTTCGCGACGCGGCCGAGATTCTCGTTCCAGATCACGACCTGGTGCCATTCGGTGCGTTCCTGGCGGTTGCCGTCGCGGTCCTTCCAGGTCTCGCTGGTCGCGACGCGCAGGTTGACCACCTCGCCGCCATTGTTGAGCGACCGCGCCTCGGGATCCGCCCCCAGATTGCCGACCAAAATCACCTTGTTGACGCCCGCCATGTGCTGCTTCCTCGTAGTTCGTTGAATGACTTGTCCTTGGGATAGGCGGGGCGATTGCCCCTGTCCACAATCGAGCACGCGACAGGACAGAAAGAAGCCGTTAGAAGGCCGCCCGAACAAGGGAATGGCGGTCATGGCGTGGCGTAAATATTGGAGCACGACAGCGGGCATTGCGCTCATGGCTTGCGCGCTCCCCGAAGCCGTCCATGCCCAGGATGCTGCCGACGCGCGCACGACGCGCAGCTTCTCGGCCGCCGACTTCGAACGATTCGCGCCGCGCGCCGCGCTCGACATGGTGCGACAGATACCGGGCTTCTCGATCAAGGGCGGGTCGGATGGCGACGGCTTCTTCGGGGGCGGCGATGCCGATCGCGGGCTCGGCCAGGCCACCCAGAATATCCTGCTCAACGGGCAGCGCGTGTCGGGCAAGGCCAACGATGCCGCCGCAACGCTCAGCCGTATCGACGCCGCCGACGTCATTCGCATCGAAGTGGTCGACGGCGCGACGCTCGACATCCCCGGCCTGACCGGCGAAGTCGCCAACATCGTCTACCGCGCCAGCGCGATCGGCGGGACCTTTTCGTGGGAGCCCTTCTTCCGCAAGCGGATCGGCCATTCCATCCTTGTGGGCGAAGCCGCCATCGGCGGGCGCAGCGGCAAGACCGAATGGAATGCCAGCATCAAGTCCGACCGCTCCTTCCGCGGCAATTTCGGCCCCGAATGGGTGCTTTTGCCCGATGGCGAGCGGTTCCTGCTGCGCGACGAATTCTCGCGCTTCAAGATCAACCGCCCGAGCCTCGCCGCCTCGCTCTCGCACGAAGCGGATAACGGCAACATCTTCAACGCCAACCTTTCGGCAGGCCTGTCTTTCCTGAAGACGCGGCAGGAGGGTGAAATCTTCGACCCCGTCGACCCGATCGGCGAGGAGCTGTCGCTCTCCGACCGTCGCGGCTGGGAAGGCGAACTGGGTCTCGATTATGATCTCGCGCTGGGCGTCGGGCGGCTCAAACTCATCGGGCTCCAGCGCTTCGACAAGAATCCCTCGGAACGCACCTTCATCGACATCGACGGCTACACGAGCGAGTTTAACCAGACCACGCTGGCGAAAGAAAGCGTCGTGCGCAGCGAGTATCGCTGGGGCAGCGAGGTCGACTGGCAGGTCAGTGTCGAGGGCGCCTACAACATGCTCGACAGCGAGGCGGCGCTGTTCGTCACGCCCGAAGGCGGCGTGCGGTCCGAAATCCCGCTGCCCGGCGCCAACGCCCTCGTCACCGAGAAACGCGCCGAAGCGATCCTGAGCTATGGACGCCCGATCGCCGACGGCCTGACGCTGCAGCTCAACCTCGGCGGGGAATATTCGCGGCTTTCGGTTGACGGCGAAGCCGGGACAAGTGCGCGCAGCTACTGGCGCCCAAAAGGCTCGGCGCTGCTCGCCTGGCGCGTCTCGCCGTCCATGTCGGTCAATGCCGAGATCGAGCGCAAGGTCGACCAGCTCAGCTTCGGCGACATCCTTGCCACGGTCGATCTGGCCGAAAACACCAATCGAGCGACCAATATCGCGTTGGTGCCGTCGCAACGCTGGCGCGGCGCGCTCTCGCTGACCAAGTCGTTCGACGGCTGGGGCACGATCAGCCCCTATGCCGAGATCAACTTCATCGAAGATATCGTCGAGACGATCCCGATCTCGCCGACCGAAGAAGCGCTCGGCAATGTGCCTTCGGCAAGGACCTTCACGCTCGGCGGGCAAGCCACCCTCGAACTCGCCGCGCTCGGCTGGAACGGTGCTCGGCTCGAACTGGAAGGCGAATGGGTCGACAGCAGCATCGACGATCCGCTGCTTCTCGTCGCGCGGCCGATCAGCTCGCTGCGCGACTATCGCTTCGAAATCGCGCTGCGCCACGACATTCCCGCGACGAACTGGGCGTGGGGCGGCGAGATCGGCGCCAGCCGACGCAACGCCAACTACCGCCTCAACCAGGTGTCGTTCCGCTACGACGACGGCCTCGAGGGTCAGATCTTCATCGAGAACAAGGACGTCGCGGGGCTAACGGTGCGCGCGACCATCGACAATCTCTTCAACCGCAGGGACGCCGAGTGGCGCGACGTCTATGTCGACCGGCGCGACGGTCCGCTCGCCTTTCGCGAAGAGTCGCTCAAGCCCTTCGGGCGCATCCTCGAACTGCTCGTCAAAGGCAGTTTCTAGCCCTTTCCCGTTCGTCGATTTGCCGATTGGTCGAAGCCTCGACGGGGGTTCGTCGAAGCGATCCGCTCCATTCACATAGCGTTCACCGGGCGGCTGGCTGGTGTCTTATCTGCATGAGGCACCGCCCCCAAAGGGTGCCGGCATCAAAAGGGGATGCAAGCAATGAAGAGCGAGAAACCGATCTGGGTGCTGGCCAGCGCCAGCCTGATGACATTTTCAACACCGGCGTATGCGGGCGAAGGCGATGTGGAGACCGCCCCGCCCGAGGGCGTCGAAGCCGAGGCCGACGAAGAGGCGGTGCTGGAAAGCGGCGACTACGCCGCGAGCGTCGAACTAAAGGGTAGCCTGCAGGACCAGGCCAACCGCGTGTTCACGAAGGCCGATTTCGAACGCTTCGCCCCGCGCACCGCGCTCGACATGGTGTCGCGCATTCCCGGTTTTTCGATTTCAGGCGGCAATGGCGGAGGCCAGCGCGGGCTCGGCCAAGCGAGCCAGAATATCCTCCTCAACGGGCAGCGTGTTTCGGCCAAGTCGAACGATGCAGCGACGACGCTCAGCCGGATCGATGCCGACGACGTCATCCGCATCGAGGTGGTCGACGGCGCGACGCTCGACATTCCGGGACTCACCGGCGAGGTTGCCAATATTCTATACCGCGCGAGTGAAATGGGCGGGACGTTCGAATGGACGCCGCAATTTCGCAAGCGCGTGGGCCATTCCATCCTGGTCGGCGAGCTCGCGCTCAACGGGCGCAAGGGCAATACCGAATGGAATGCCAGCATCACTGCCGACCGCCGCTTCCAGGGCCATTGGGGTCCGGAAACCGTGTTCGATCCCGACGGCGACATCCTGCTGCGCCGCGACGAATTCGGGCGCTATCCGCAAAACCGCTCGGGCGTCGCCGCGTCGCTCGCGCGCGAGGCGGATAATGGCAACAAGCTCAACCTCAACGCATCGGCCGGCCTGCGCCACTTCGCCAACAGGATCGAAGGCGATGTGTTCGACGGCACCGACCTGTTTCTCGGCAGCGAGGTCGCCGACAACGACTTTAACGGCTACGACCTTGAACTGGGCGGAGACTATGAGTTCGCGCTCGCGTCGGGCCGGCTCAAACTCATCGGCCTGCAGCGCTTCGAATCGCGCCCGGGCGAGAACCGTTTCACCAACCTCGACGGCGACGTCAGCGAGTTCATCGTCGACCGCCTCGGCCGCGAGAGCGTCGTGCGCAGCGAATATCGCTGGGGCGACAAGGCCGACTGGCAGGTCAGCCTCGAAGGCGCGCTCAACACGCTCGACAGTGAGGCGGAGCTGCTCTTCACGCCCGTCGGCGGTTCGGTCATCGACATCCCGGTCCCCGGCGCCAACGCCACGATCAAGGAAAAGCGCGCCGAAGCGATCCTGAGCTACGGACGCCCGATCGCCGAGGGGCTGACGCTCCAGCTCAACCTGGGCGGCGAATATAGCCGGATTAGCGTCGACGGCGATGCCGGGAGCGGCGCGCGCACTTACTGGCGGCCCAAAGGCTCGGTTTCGCTCGCATGGCGCGCATCGCCCTCGCTCGCGGTCAATGCCGAGGTCGAACGCCGCGTCGACCAGCTGAGCTTCTTCGACTTCCTCGCCGCGGTCGACATCGCCAACGACACCAACCGTGCGACCAATATCTCGCTCGTTCCCTCGCAGCGCTGGCGCGGGCGGATCGAAGCGACCAAGACCTTCGAGGGGATCGGCGCGATCAATCCTTTCTTCGAGTTTGCCTTCATCGAGGACAAGATCGAGATCGTGCCGATTTCCTCGACCGAGGAAGCGCTCGGCAACGTCGACAGCGCGTCGGCCTTCTGGGCGGGCGTGCAAGGGACGCTCGAACTCAACAAGCTCGGCTGGAAGGGTGCGCGGCTCGGATTCAACGCCAGCGCGCAGAAAACCTACATCGACGATCCGCTGCTCGGCGACGAGCGCGACATCAGCCAGGTGCTCGACTATTTCGTGTCGGCCAACATCCGCCACGACATTCCCGAAACCAACTGGGCATGGGGCGTCGAGGTCAATCGCAACCGCATGACGCCCTTCTATCGGCTCGACCAGGTCAGCTTCCGCTACAATACGGGCGTCCAGGGCAACGTCTTTGTCGAGAATAAGGATGTCGCCGGGCTCACAATCCGCGCCGCGGTCATCAACCTGTTCGACAGCAAGGACGGATTCTGGCGCGACGTCTATGCCGACCGGCGTGACGGACCGCTGGCCTTCCGCGAGGAGCAGCTGCGCGAATATGGCCGCATCTTCCAGCTCTCGGTGAAGGGCAATATCTAGCCGAACCCTGAGCCTTCGGGCCTATCCTAGGCCGAAGGCTACAGCGGTCCAATAGGTGATGCCCGCCGCGACATAGGCGATCGCGAACAAATAACCGGTCATGAAGAGCGGCCATTTCCACCCGTTCGTCTCGCGCTTGGTCACCGCGATGGTCGAGATGCATTGCGGCGCGAACACGAACCAGGCGAGGAAGGCCAGCGCGGTCGCGAGGCTCCAGCGGCCCGCGAGCCGCTCCTCGAGCGTCTGCAACCCCTCATCCTCTTCCGCATCGAGCGCGTAGACCGTGCCGATCGCCGCGACCGCCACTTCGCGCGCCGCCATCGCGGGCAGCAGGGCGAGGCTGATGTCGCGGTTGAAGCCGATGGGCTCGACCACGACTTCGATCCCGGTGGCGATCTTGCCCGCGATCGAGGCTTCGACCTGGCTTTCGCCCGGCCCCGCCTTGGGGAAGCTGGCCAGCGCCCACAGGATGATAGTCGTTGCGAGAATGATCGTGCCCGCGCGCTTCAAAAAGATCATCGCGCGCTGCCACAATCCAATGAGCACGTCGCGAATGATGGGCATCTGGTATTTGGGCAGCTCCATCAGGAAGCCGCCGCCCGTGCCCTTTACCACGAACTTGCGCAGCACGAGCGCGACGATGAGCGCGCCCAATATGCCCGCGACATAAAGCCCGAACAGCACCAGCCCCTGCAGCCCGATGCCGGGGCCGACATCGCGATTAGGGATGAAGGCGGCGATGATCAGCGCATAGACGGGAAGTCGTGCGCTGCAGGTCATCAGCGGCGAAATCAGGATCGTCGTCAGCCGGTCCTTCGGATCGTCGATCGTGCGCGTAGCCATGATACCCGGGACCGCACAGGCGAAGCTCGATAGGAGTGGGATGAACGCGCGCCCGTTAAGGCCCACCGAGCCCATCAGCCGGTCCATCAGGAAGGCGGCGCGGACCATGTAGCCCGAACTTTCGAGCACGAGGATGAAGAGGAACAGGATCAGGATCTGCGGCAGGAAGACGACCACCGCGCCCACCCCCGCGAACAGCCCGTCGATGATCATCGACTTGAACCAGCTGTCGGGGAGCGTTGCCGCGACCCATTCGCCCATGCCGATCACCGCGCCTTCGAGGAAATCGGCGGGCGGCGCTGCCCAGGCGAACACCGCCTGGAAAATGGTGAACAGGATGACGGCGAGGATGATCGGGCCTGCAATCGGATGCAGGAACAGCCCGTCGAGCCGGTGCGTCATGCGCCGGACCGGGGTTTCCGAGACGATCGAGGCCAGTGCAATGTCGCGCGCGCGCCGCTGGCGATTGATCGCTTCGTCGGGGAAATGTTCGTCCGCCTTGGCGTCTTTGGGATGCGCAAGCGCCTCGCCGATCGCGGCTTTGAGCTGGTCGAGCCCGCGGCGACGGACCGCCACGGTCTCGACGACCGGCACGCCCAATTCTGCCGACAGCTTGGCAGCGTCGAGTTCGAGCCCGTCGCGCGCGGCGAGGTCGATCATGTTGAGCGCGACCACGGTCGGGATGCGCAGGTCGATCAGCTCGAGCGCGAACCGCAGGTGATTGTCGAGGTTCGAGGCATCGAGCACGATGACCAGCGCATCGGGCTTGTCCTCATATTCACGTTCGCCGAGCAGGACCGAGCGGGTGACTTCCTCGTCAGGGCTGCTCGCCTCAAGCCCGTAGGCGCCGGGAAGGTCGACGATGCGTGTCTCGCCAGCGCCGTCGAGCACCAGCCGTCCGACATGGCGTTCGACCGTCACGCCGGGATAATTGCCGACCTTCTGCCGCGCGCCGGTGAGCGCGTTGAACAAGGCGGACTTGCCGGCATTGGGGTTACCGGCGACGGCAATCGTTCTCATGTCAGCTCACGCAGCGAGGGGGACGACTTTGACGGCCGCGGCGTGGCGGCGGCGGATGGCGACGGTCATGCGCCCGACCTTGATGGCCAGCGGATCGCGCCCGAACGGGCCGAGGTGGAGCGGTTCGACCCGTACCCCCTCGTCAAAGCCGAAATGCTTCAATCGCATCGCATCGCCATCGGTGAGCCCCGCCCAGTCGATCGCAGCAACCGTCGCAGCGGTCCCGAGGGGAAGCTGGTCGAGCGCCAGCGCGTCACAGGGCGTCATCTCAGTCATTTGCGACTGATTATCAATAACAGCGGGTGCTGGCGAGTCTTTTAACGCGGCGGGTAGCGCAGGCGGCCGGCGAAGCGCACGAAACTGGGACGGCGCGCCTGACCCTTGCGCCATTGCGCCTTCAGTTTCTCGAACTTGCCGACATCGGCGAGCCGCCGGTCGAGGAAGGCGGCGGTTTCGGTCCAGCCTTCGCTGTCATCGTCTAGCCAGCTCAGGAGCGTCGCGCCATAGACACCCGCAAGGATTGTCCGCTTCGAATAATGATTGAAGTCGGTCGCGGTATCGCCCGCGAGCCGCCACATCACGTCGGCGCTGTGCCAGGCGGTGGAGAGGCCGAGCCCGATATTTTGCGGCATGGACAGGATCGAAAGGCCCTGGCGAACCGCTTCGCGCGCGTCGCCCGCAATTTCAAGCCGCGTCCAGATCAGCGTGCGGATACGCTCGGTGACCCGCAGGTCGGCCAGTTTCTCGGGCGGCTGGCGCCGCGCCATTTCGGCGTCGACCGCCTCGATCCACGCCGCGACCATCGCCTCGGGCCGCTTCGGAAAGGCTAGTCGCGCCTTGTCCCGGTCGATGTCGAGCTGGGCTGCGGCGCTATCGACCGCTTCCTGCTTCCAGCCGTCGAACACGGCGTTCTCGCCGACCTTGAGCGCCAGCTCGGCGCGGATCTTCTCGAGCGGTGTCATGACCCGGACATGGGGACGATGGGCGGTTTTCGCAAGCGTACGATGACAAGCGCGACCACGATCGCGGCAGCGCCGATCCAGTCGAGCGGTGCAAAGGCCTCCTCGTAGATCAACCAGCCTAACCCCGCCGACACCGCAACCTGCGCGATCAGGCCGAGCCCGATCACCAGTTGCGGCAAGCGCCCGATTGCGAAGATCAGCAGCCCCTGCCCGACGACCTGGCTGGAGAGCGCCAGCAGCGCCACGATATCCCAACGCCCGGGCACCAGCGGCTCTCCGGTCGCCATTGCCATGGGCAGGATGAAGAGGCTGCCGAACAGGCTGGCCCAGAAGATCAGCGGCAGCGGCTCCATTTCCGGACGGACCTTGTCGACCGCGATCAGATAGAGGCCATAGAGAATGCCCGCCGCGAGGCTCAGCAGGTCGCCATGGACATGGTCGAGACCGAGTTCGAGGCTGCTGGAGAGAAGCGCCACCGCGCCGAGCACCGCCAGCGCGAGCGCCGCCACCTGGCGGACGTGCGGCCAGCGCCGCGCGAGCACCAGCCCGTAAACCGCAAACATGAAGCTGCCGAAGTTTCCGAACAGCGTCGCATTGCCCATTTTGGTCAGGTGGATGCCCTCGTGCCACGCGGCGAGATCGGCGGCGAAGAAGAAGGCCCCCAGCGCCAGCAACCCAAGCAACCGTCCTGGCGGCGGCGCGAGCGATTGGCCGAGCGCCAGCGCTAGCGCACCCAGCATCGGCACTGCCAGCGACAAGCGCCAGAAGCCCGCCGCCACCGCGCCCACCTCGGCCGCGCGGACCAGCCACGGACCCAGCGCCAGCGCCGCCGACGCGGTCATCAGCGCCGCGAATGCAATGGCAGGTGAGGAGAATCGCGCGCCCATGCCAACCCCGTGCATTTGCGCGCCGATGGAAACAAGCGGGAAAGTGAGGCATTCCCCTTGGAAAGGAGACTGCATTGCCCTCATTGTTCGATCCCGTCGCCATCGGTGACATCGACTGCCCCAACCGTATCGTCATGGCACCGCTCACGCGTGGCCGCGCCGACAAGGATGGCGTCCATTCCGACCTCGCGGTCGAATATTATCGCCAGCGCGCCTCGGCCGGGCTGATCATTACCGAAGCCACCGGTATCTCGCGCGAGGGGCTCGGCTGGCCGTACGCGCCCGGCCTATGGAGCGAAGCGCAGGTCGAGGGGTGGAAGCCGGTTACCGAGGCGGTGCACGAGGCGGGCGGCAGGATCGTCGCGCAGCTGTGGCACATGGGACGACTGGTCCATCCCGACCTTGGCGGCGGCCAACCCGTCTCGGCCTCCGCAACCGCGGGCCCGCACCGTCTACACACCTACGAGGGCAAGAAGGATCCGGTCGAGGCACGCGCGCTCTCGGTCGACGAGATTGCGCGCGTCGTCGAGGACTATGCCCACGCCGCGCGCAACGCGATGGCGGCCGGGTTCGACGGCGTGCAGATCCACGGCGCCAATGGCTATCTGATCGACCAGTTCCTGCGCGCCAACGAGCGCGACGACGAGTATGGCGGCGACATCGAAGGCCGCGTCCGCTTCCTGCGCGACGTCTGTGATGGCGTGGTTTCGGCCGTCGGGGGCGGACGCACCGGCATCCGCCTTTCACCCATCGGCGAGGTCAATGGCTGCGACTTTCCCGAGCCCGAGAAGCTCTTCGTTGCCGCCGCCAGAGCGCTCGAAGAGGTCGGCGTCAGCTGGCTCGAAATGCGCGAGCCGGGCGACAGCAGCAGCTTCGTCGAAGCCGAGCACGAGCGCGTCAGCCCGGCCATGCGCAAGGTCTTTTCGGGCGCGATGGGGCTCAATAGCGACCTCGGTGCCGACAGCGGGCAGGCCTTGCTCGACCAGGGCATTTGCGACTTCATCGCCTTTGGCCGGCCCTTCATCTCCAACCCCGACCTCGTCCGCCGCTTCCGTGAGGACGCGCCGCTCAACGATTGGGACGTGAAGAGCTTTTATAGTCGGGGCGCCGAAGGCTATATCGACTATCCGACCCTCGAAGAGGTGGAAGCATGACCGAGAAATCAGGCCGCGACTGGAAGAAATGGGTGATCGGCGGCGGGCTTGTCGCCGGGATCGCGCTGGTCGGCGGCGCGCGTTTCCTGATGCGCGAGAAGAACACGCCCGAGCCCGATTATGCCGACGTCATGGAGGAAGGCGACTTTGCCGTCCGCGACTATGGTAGCCTGTGGATCGCCGAGACCATCGCCGTCGGCGACCGACGCACCGCGATCAAGTCGGGCTTCAAGATGCTCGCCGACTATATCTTCGCGCGCAGCCATGACGGCGACGAGGTGCCGATGACGGTGCCCGTGCTCCAGCAGCTGTCGGGCAACGAGACCTGGACCATCGGCTTCGTCATGCCCCCCGACTGGGCGCGCGCCGAACTGCCCGACCCGCCGATCGGGGTGAAACTCGACCATGCCGCCGCACGCCGCGTCGCCATCGTCCGTTTCGACGGCAAGCCCGAAGAGGTTGATTTCGCGGAGCAGGAAAAGCGTCTCGCCGGGTGGGTCGAGGCCCAAGGACTCACGCCGATCGGCAGCGCGCCGCTCTACGCCTTCTACAACTCGCCCGCCATGCCGGGTCCGCTGCGCCGCAACGAGATCTGGCTCGAAGTCGAGCGCTAGGCCGCGAATTTTTCCTTGAGTGCGAGCAGGGCAAGCGCGGCCTTGGCCGCTTCGCCGCCCTTGTCCTTTTTCGCCGGATTGGCGCGAACCTCGGCCTGATCGCGATTCTCGACGGTCAGGATGCCGTTGCCGATCGCCAGCCCGTCCATGGTGAGTGCGAGCAGCCCGCGCGCGCTTTCGCCCGCCACGATTTCGAAATGATAGGTCTCGCCGCGAATGACCACGCCGACCGCGACATAGGCGTCGTAGCGCCCGGTCTCCGCCGCCATCGCCACGGTCGCGGGCAGCTCGAGCGCGCCCGGAACGGTCACCGTTTCATGGCTGTGCCCCGCTTCCTCGATCGCGGCGCGCACGCCGTCGAGCAGCTGGTCGTTGAGGTCATCGTAGAACCGCGCTTCGGCAATAAGGACATGCGCCATGGTCAGCCTTCCATCTCGATCTTGCGCTCTTCGACGATGGCCAGCCCGTAACCGTCGAGCGCGACCGGCGAGTGGCGGGTGTTGGACAGGAGGATCATGTCGTGAATGCCCAGCGCGGCGAGGATCTGCGCACCGACGCCATAGCTGCGTAGCGCTTCAGGATTGCCCGGCGCCTTGCCCGAGCGCAGGTCGGTCGAGCGGCTGAGCGAACCCGGGTCGGCGGCATGGAGCGCCACCACGACGCCCGCGCCTTCCTTTTCGATCATCCGCATCGCGCCCTGCAGCTGCCCGGTCTTGGGACCCTGCTCGCCCAGCACGTCGGCGAACAGGTCGAGGCTGTGCATGCGCACCAGCGTCGGCTCGTCGCCATCGATGTCGCCATGGACCAGCGCCATTTGCTCGGCGCCCGTCGCCTTGTCGCGGAAAACGCGCGCGTGCCACGCGGCGCCCGTCGACGACTGGAAACGCGTCTCCGACACCTCGACCACCATGTGATCCTTCTTCAGCCGATAGGCAATGAGGTCGCGGATGGTGCCGATCTTGAGGTTATGGGTCGCGGCAAAATCGATCAGGTCGTCGAGCCGCGCCATCGTCCCGTCCTCGCGCATGATTTCGCAAATCACGCCCGACGGGTTGAGCCCCGCCAGCCGCGAGACGTCGACCGCGGCTTCGGTATGCCCGGCGCGCACCAGCACCCCACCCGGATTGGCGGTGAGCGGAAAGACGTGGCCCGGCGTCACGATATCGTCGGGCCCCTTGGTGCCGTCGATCGCGACCGAAATGGTGCGCGCGCGGTCGGCGGCGCTGATACCGGTCGTCACGCCTTCCTTCGCCTCGATCGAGACGGTGAAGGCGGTCTGCATGCTCTCGCGATTCACGCTCGCCATCGGCGGGAGGCCGAGCTGGTCGACCCGTTCCTTGGTCAGCGACAGGCAGATCAGCCCGCGCCCATGCCGCGCCATGAAGTTGATCGCGTCGGGGGTCGCCATCTGTGCTGGGATGATCAGGTCGCCCTCATTCTCGCGATCGTCATCGTCGACCAGGATATACATGCGCCCGTTGCGCGCTTCGTCGATGATCGCCTCCGCGCCGACCAGCACGTCGCTCTTGCCGCCCGAGAGGAATTTCTCGAGCCGGCCGAGCGTGTCGGCGGTCGGGTTCCAGTCGTCGGCGCCGATCTTGCGCAGCGAGTTGGGATGGAGGCCGGCAGCGCGTGCCAGCCCGGCGCGGCTCATTTCGCCAGACGAGACGAGCGCGGTGACTTTCTCGATGAGGGCAATGGACATGGCGAGGCCGCTATCACACCACAATGTGATTCGGAAGAGCTAGATTGGGAATTTTCCCAAAATGATCACATCCGGCTGTCCATCATGCGCTTGAGGTAGCGCGCAAGAATGTCGATTTCGATATTGAGCTGTCGTCCGGCTGTCATCCCGGCAAAGGTCGTATGGTCTGCCGTGTGCGGGATGATGTTGACCGAGAAGTTTGCGCCCTCGACCTCGTTGACCGTTAGCGAGACCCCATCGAGCGTGATCGACCCCTTCGCTGCAAAATAAGGACTAAGCGCTGCCGGGGCCGCGATCGTCACGCGCATCGAATCGCCGTCCTCGACGACTTTGGTCACCTCGCCGACGCCGTCGACATGGCCCGTGACGATATGGCCGCCCAGCTCGTCGCCGACCTTGAGCGCGCGTTCGAGATTGAGCTTCGCGCCCTCGTCCCACAGGCCCTTTGCGGTCTTCGAGACCGTTTCGGCCGACAGATCGACCGCGAACCAGTCGTCGCCCTTGTCGACCACGGTCAGGCAGGCGCCCGAGCAGGCGATCGACGCGCCGAGATCGACGCTGTCCATGTCATAGCCGCAGCCGATGGTCAGCCGAAGGTCGCCCCGCTGCTCGGCGCTGCGCACGGTCCCGATGTCGGTGATGATGCCGGTGAAGATAGGCCTACTCCTCTCGCACCCGCTCGTAGACTTCGAGCCGGTCGATGCCAAGAACCCTGGGCGTCCCCGCGCGCCACCGTCCATGCGCATCGGCGATCTGGTCGAGCCCGATATAGCCGACGCTCGACTTTCCCTCGCCGATCAGGATCGGGGCGCGATAGATCAGGATGCGATCGACCAGGTCGGCCTTGAGAAACGCGGTCGCCGCGCCCGACCCGCCCTCGACCATCAGGTCGTTGACGTTTTCGAGGTCGTGAATCGCTTCCGGCGACGACAGGATTTCCCAACCCTCCTCGCCATTGCCGCCGGTCAGCACCGCGCGGCGGGGACTGCGATCCTCGAGCCCGGGCAAGCGCACGTCGAGCGATGGCGTGTCGGCAACCAGCGTCCCGCGCCCGACAAGGATCATGTCGGCCTGGCTTCGCACGACATGGACGTGCGCGCGCGCATCCTCGCCCGTAATCCATTTCGATTCGCCCGACGGCAGCGCGATCTTGCCGTCGATCGACAGCGCCAGCTTGAGCGTCACGAAAGGGCGGCCATGCCGGATCCGCATCAAAAAGCCTTCGAGGCTCGCCTCCGCATCCTCGGCCCCGACGCCCTCGACAACTTCGACCCCTGCCTCGCGCAGCATGGCGAGCCCCTTGCCCGCGGTGCGCGTGTCGGGGTCGACGATCGCGGCGACGACTTTGCGGATGCCCGCTTCGGGGATGATCGTCGCGCAGGTCGGGCCGCGCTCGCTTTCGTGCGCGCAGGGTTCGAGCGTGGTGTAGAGCGTCGCGCCCTTGACGTTCTCGCGAGCCTGCCCGAGCGCCACCGCCTCCGCATGCGGTCGCCCGCCGGGCGCGGTCGCACCCTCGCCGACAACCTCGCCATCCTTGACGATCACGCAGCCGACATTGGGGTTGGGCGCGGTCGTCCCGCGTGCAGCGCTCCCCAGCGCGATCGCTCGATCCATGAAGGCCTGGTCAGCCGCGCTCATCAAAGCCCGATACTATTGTTGAAGTCTTCGAGTTCCTGGAACTGCCGACGCCGCTCTTCAAGCGCGCGATCCTTCTCCGCCTGGTCGATCTGCTGCTGCGCGATGATCTCTTCATCCGAGCGATTCTCGGGCCAGCTCTCGACATAGGTAATCGTGGGCGGCGGCGCGGTGTTGTACTTTGAATCGACGAAGAACAGGATTACGATCACGATGGTCGTCAGGATCGCCAGGAACAGGCCGATCGTCTTTTCCGGACTGCGCTGGCGCAGGAAGGCCAGCAGGTCCTTGAAGGCAGCCTTGGGGCTGTGCAGCGGGGGCATGAACGACATGGTTTCAACGTCCTAGCCGCGATGGTCCCGCGCGCCAAGCGGTGAGCGCACCACCGCCTGGCGCACGAGAGGGTCAGTCGTCGAGCTTGAACTCGAGCGACACGACCGTGGTGTCGGCAATCGCATCCCCGCCGAGCGTCGCGGGCTCGTAGCGCCAGTGGCGCAGGATGTGGCGTTCGGCGGACGACAGGAAGGCGCTGTCGAAGCTTCCCAGCGGGGTCACCTTGGTCACGCGCCCGACCGCGTCGATGTCGAGCCGGAGGCGCAGCACCGCTTCCTCGCCCAGCCGGCGCTTGGACGCGGGATATTCGGGCTTGAGCCGATGGGGCGGCGTCTTGAGCCTCCCTTCGGTGCGGACCGGGGCGGGTGTGCCCAAATTGGGCAGGTCGACAACCGTCCCGACCTCGGCCGGCGGCGCGATGTCGATGAAAGTGTCGGTCGCGATGGTCGGCCCGTCGATCGGCAGCGGGACCAGCGCGATGGGCGGGGTCGGCAGCGCCTGTGTCGTCGGCTGCTGCACGCTCGACTGCGGCGGCACCGGATCGGGTGGCGGCGGCGGTTCGGACTGCGGGACGAAACGAACTTCGGGATTGTCGGGCAGGACCGTCGTCACGAATTGCGGGTTGGCCGCCATCAACGCGGCAAGGCCGGCGACATGGATCCCGATGACGATGGTGAGGACCGAGGGCGATTTTCTGGCGCTCTCGCGGGGCGGGGCATAGGCAAGCATACTGATTCTCCCTTCCGAGAATCATGATACACTATATCATTGTTGCCCCAAGCTGAACGCGTCGGTTGCGATTAGCCACCGAGCCGTTCGAGCGCCCGCTTCTTTCCGATCAGCGGCAGAAGTGCAGCCATCTCGGGCCCCGAGCTGCGCCCGGTCAACGCGAGGCGGAGCGGCATGAAGAGCGACTTGCCTTTGCGCCCCGTCTCGTCCTTGAGCGCCGAGGTCAGCGCCTTCCATACGCCATCGTCCCACTCGAGCCCGTCGGCGACATCTGCCGCCTGCTTTAGGAAGTCGCGATCCTCATCGGCGATTGCAGGCGGATCGATCGTGCCGTGCAAGATCGGCACCCACTCCTTGGCTTCACCGAGATGCGCGAGATTGCCGCGCAGCGCATTCCATTCGCGCTCGGCGATCCGCGCGGGCAGGCGGTCGGCGACGGCATCGAAGTCCATCGCGTGGAGCAGCTTGGCATTGAGCGTCTCGACCTCGTCCCAGTCGAAGCGCGCCGGCGCGCGGCCGAAATGCGCGAAGTCGAGACCTTCGGCCAACGTGTCGAGGTCCGCCACCGGTTCGACCGGCTGCGACGTCCCGATCCGCGCGAGCAGCGAAAGCAGCGCCATCGGTTCGAGCCCGCGCTCTTCCATCGTGCCGACACCCGTCGAGCCCAGCCGCTTGGACAATTTGCCTTCCGCCGCCACCAGCAGCGCCTCGTGCGCCAGCTGCGGCCGATCCGCGCCAAGCGCGTCGAACATCTGCAACTGCACCGCGCTGTTGGTGACATGATCCTCACCGCGCACGATATGCGTGACGCCCGTGTCGATATCGTCGACCACGCTCGGCAGCATGTAGAGCCAGCTGCCATCCTCGCGCCGCACGACCGGATCACTGATCAACTTGGGATCGAATTTCTGCGGCCCGCGGACCAGGTCATCCCATTCGATCACCGCGTCATGCGACAGCTTGAACCGCCAGTGCGGCTTGCGACCCTCTGGAATCCCCGCGTCAGGGTCCTTGCGCTCGTAGACCGGCGGCAATCCACGCCCCAGCAAGACCTTGCGGCGCAGCTCCAACTCTTCGGGCGTTTCGTAGCAGGCATAAATCCGCCCCGCCTCGCGCAGCTTGTCGAACGCCGCCTCGTAGGCGTCGAAGCGATCCGACTGGCGCATCGTCTCGTCGGGCGCCAGGCCGAGCCATTCGAGATCGGCCTCGATGAGATCGGCATATTCCTGTGTCGAGCGCGCCGCATCGGTATCGTCGAGCCGCAGGAGAAACGTCCCGCCCTCTTTCTTCGCGAAAAGATAATTGTGCAGCGCCGTGCGGATATTGCCGACGTGCAGCCGCCCGGTGGGCGAGGGAGCGAAACGCGTTTTCATGGATCGCGCCCTAGCGCGGCGCGCCTATTGCGTGAAGAGGGTCAGGCTCCCGCCCGGCCCGTCGAGCACCAGCGCCCCGTCGGGCAGCCGGTAGGCGGTGTCGGCCTCGACGAGCGCCGACTGAACGGCACGCTCGACCTCGCTGAGCGGTCGCAGGCAGCTGGGCGGGGGATAGTTTTCTAACCGATCGGGGTCTCGCTCGACATCGGGTTTGGGAGGCACGCGCAGCAAGGTCCTGCTTAGGGCGTAGAAGCGCCATATCACCACGCAATCCGACCGGAACACGATCCACTCGTCGCTGATCGAGGCCGTGACGGCGCGATCGAGATCGACCACCTCGCCGTTGATCCCGGCAAGTCGCCATTCGCCCTCGATCGAGACAGGCGCCCGCGCCCCGATCGGGAGGGCCTCGAGCCCTTCCGAAGCGGCGTCTGCGCGCTCTTCTTCTACTGCAGGAGGCGGGCTTTCCGCCTGGGGCGAACAGGCGGCGATCGCCAATGAGAGGACCGCCGCCCGCTTCACCTCAGCCCGCTTTTTCGAGCGTCATCGAGCCGCCCGGTCCCGACATCGAGATCTGGTTCTCGCCCGCGCTCATCACGATATTGGCGTCGCGGACGATTTTGGCGATCGAATATTCCCAAGTTGTGCGGTCGCCCGCGCAGCCCGACTTGTCGCCCGAACCCTCGCCCGTTTCGATGATGTTGCCGTTGACCGTGTAAGGCCAGCTCATGTTCGCGCAGCTCGAGCGCACAGCGAACCGGTCGCCCGTCGCGGTGATGGTCATGTTGACCGTCGCGGGAATGGACTCCGCCGCGAACCCGACGAGATTCCAGCTTCCCTCCAGCTCGATATCTTCCATCGCCGGACGCTCGGTCACGGTCTCTTCTTCCTCGACCGGAGCCTCTTCGACCGGCGCGGCCTCCTCGCCGCACGAGGCCAGTGCGAACACGCCCGCGATCAGTACCAGTTTCTTCATGGTCGTCATTCCTCCCCAATGATGCATGCGAACTTTGCCCAGCACGCCGCGCCTGTCCAGCGTCAGCTGCCCGAGCGATAGAAGTTGGTGATCGGATAGCGTCGGTCGCGACCGAAATTGCGGCGACCGATCTTGACCCCTGGCGGGGCCTGGCGGCGCTTATATTCGGCGATCAGCAGCTTGCGCTCGATCTCGCGCACCGTCTCCACATCGACCCCCGTGATCCGCGCCGCCTCGCCCACCGATACTTCGTCCTCGACCAGCGCCTCGAGCATCCGATCGAGCTTGGCATAAGGCGGCAGGCTGTCCTCGTCCTTCTGGTCGGGGCGCAGCTCCGCGCTCGGCGGTTTCTCGATGATCCGCACCGGCATCACCGGCCCGTCGGGCCCCAGCGCACGGCGCGGCTTTTTGGCGTTTCGCCAGCGCGACAACTCGAACACCGTCGTCTTGTAGGCGTCCTTCAGCGGATTATAGCCACCCGACATGTCACCGTAGAGCGTCGCATAGCCCACGCTCATCTCGCTCTTGTTGCCGGTCGTCACCAGCATATGACCGTGTTCGTTCGACAGCGCCATCAGCGTGACCATGCGTAGCCGAGACTGGATATTCTCCGCCGCCAGCCCGTCGACGCCATCGAGCATCTCGTGCATCGCCTCGACGCCGGGCTTGATCGGGATGATGTCGTATTTGACGCCCAGCATTTCGGCGCAGGCCTTGGCGTCCTCGAGACTGTCCGAGCTGGTGTAATCGGACGGCATCATCACGCACCACACCTTGTCCGCGCCCAGCGCATCGACCGCGACCGCCGCGGTCAGCGCGCTGTCGATCCCGCCCGACAGGCCGATGATCACGCCGGGGAAGCGATTGCGGGTCACGTAATCGCCCAGCCCCACCATCATCGCGTGATAGACGTCTTCGGGATAGGGATCGAGCGGCTCGATGCTTTCGGTCGTGCACGCCCAGCCGTCGTCGCCCTTTGCCCATTCGGTAATCGTCAGCGCCTCGTCCCACTCGCGCATCTGCACGACGATCTTGCCGCCGCGATTGACCACGAAGCTCGACCCGTCGAACGCCAGCTCGTCCTGCCCGCCGACACGGTTGAGATAGGCGAGCGGCAGGCCGGTTTCGGTCACCCGCTCCATCGCCAGCGCTTGCCGGATTTCGTCCTTGTTGAGCTCGTAGGGGCTGCCGTTGGGGACCAACAATATCTCGGCACCCGCCGCCTTCAGGTACTGGCACACCGGCTCGAGCCAGATGTCCTCGCAGATCGGCACGCCCAGCTTCACTCCGCGCCATTCGATCGGCTCGGGCAGCGGTCCCGGGCGGAACACGCGCAGTTCGTCGAACGTGCCGTAATTGGGAAGCTCGTGCTTGAATCGGCGCGCAAGAACCTTGCCGTTCTCGGCCAGCAGCACCGTGTTGTAGGCAGCGCCCGCGCGGCCGTGGATCGAGCCGAACAGGATGGCCGGCCCGTCATCCGCCGTCGCGTCCGCCAGCCGCTCGCTCGCCTCCATCGCCGCCGCGACGAAGCCCGGCTTGAGCACCAAGTCCTCGGGCGGATAGCCGGTGATCTGCAGCTCGGGAAACATGACGAGGTCCGCGCCCGCGTCCGCCGCCTTCGCGCGCCACTCGAGCATCGCCTCCACGTTCCCCGCAATGTCGCCGACCCGCTGGTCGATCTGGGCAAGTGCGATTTTCATCGCTCCCCCGCTAGCCCATGTCGTGACACCGTCACAAGCGGTTGCGGTTCGACGCGCCGCCCCCTAAAGATTCGCCAACGCGCGAACAGGGGACTTTGCACTCATGAAACTGCTGGCCGGCAATTCGAACGAGCCGCTTGCAAAAGCGATCGCCGACTATCTTGAAATTCCCCTTACCGAAGCCAGCGTGAAGCGCTTCGCGGACGAGGAAATCTTCGTCGAAGTGCTCGAAAACGTGCGCGGGCAGGACATGTTCGTGGTCCAGTCGACCAGCTATCCGGCCAACGACAACATGATGGAATTGCTCATCATGATCGACGCGTTGCGCCGCGCCTCGGCCAAGCGCATCACCGCAGTGCTTCCCTATTTCGGCTATGCCCGCCAGGACCGTAAGCCCGGGCCCCGCACGCCGATCTCGGCCAAGCTGGTCGCCAACCTCATCACCACCGCGGGCGCCGACCGCGTGCTGACGATGGATCTCCACGCCGGGCAGATCCAGGGCTTCTTCGACATTCCGACCGACAACCTCTGGGCAGCCCCCGTGATGGCCGCCGACATCATGGCGCGCTACGGTGACAAGAAGCTCATGATCGTCTCGCCCGACGTCGGCGGGGTGGTCCGTGCGCGCAGCCTCGCCAAGCGGCTCGACAACGCGCCGCTGGCCATCGTCGACAAGCGCCGCGAGCGCGCGGGCGAAAGCGAAGTGATGAACATCATCGGCGACGTCGAAGGGCACACCTGCATCCTCGTCGACGATATCGTCGATTCGGGCGGGACGCTGTGCAACGCCGCCGCCGCGATGCGCGAACAGGGCGCCACCGAAGTCATGGCCTATTGCTCGCACGGCGTCCTGTCGGGCGCGGCGGAGGACCGGATCAACAAGTCGGAGTTGACCGAGGTGGTCGTCACCGATTCGATCCACCACGAGGGCATGGGCACCGACGGCAAGATCCGCAAACTCACCATCGCCCCGCTCTTCGGCGAGGCGATCAGCCGCATCGCCGACGAGAGCAGCGTGTCGAGCCTGTTCGACTAGGGACGCTATTCCCTTCACAAGGCTTGCAGAATCGGTGGGCGCCCTCTATGTGCGCCCCCGATCTTCCAAATCATTGGAAATCCGACCGGTCCGGCCATGAAGGCTGCCGTGGCAGGTTGAAATCGTCGTCCCGCGCGTGAGCAAGGGGCAACATAGGAGACGAAAATGCCGAAACTGAAGACCAAGAGCGGCGTCAAGAAACGCTTCAAGATGACCGCTACCGGCAAGATCAAGGCCGGCGTCGCTGGTAAGCGCCACCGCCTGATCTCGCACAACGCCAAGTACATCCGCTCCAACCGTGGCACCAAGGTGCTCGCGGACTGCGACGCCAAGACGGTGAAGCAGTGGGCGCCCTACGGCCTCAAGTAAGGAGACGGACAGATGGCACGAGTTAAACGCGGCGTCACCACGCGCGCCAAGCACAAGCGGCTGCTGAAATCGGCGAAGGGCTATTATGGCCGTCGCAAGAACACCATCCGCATCGCGCGCCAGGCGGTCGAAAAGGCCGGCCAGTACGCCTATCGCGACCGCAAGGTCAAAAAGCGGAACTTCCGCGCTCTGTGGATCCAGCGCATCAACGCTGCGGTTCGCGCCGAAGGCATGACCTACGGCACCTTCATGCACGCGCTGAAGGTTGGCGGCATGGATCTCGACCGCAAGGTCCTGGCCGACATCGCCATGCACGAGCCGGAAGCGTTCAAGGGTATCGTCGAGCAGGCCAAGAAGGCCGTCGCCTAAGCCCACCGCGACTAGCGAACATGAAGGGCGCCGGGAGATAATCCCGGCGCCCTTTTTGTACGCCTACGCCACCAACATTCGGTAGGCCGGGAGGGTCAGGAACTCGGCGGGCTCGCGCGCGGTCGCCAGCTCGTAGACCAGCGCTCCCGCCGCCGCGATATGCGCCCCGTCGCCCAGCGCCAGCATCTCTTCCTGGAACCAGTGTTCGAACAGGTCGCGGGTCAGCCGCCGTTCGTCGTCAATCTCGGCTTCGAAGCGTAGCCACTGCCACAGCTGCGTGCGGCAGATTTCCGCCGTCGCCGCGTCTTCCATGAGGTTGTAGAGCGGCACCGCCCCCGCCCCGCCGAGCCACGCCGCGACATATTGCACGGCGACGCGAATATTCTCGCGCACGCCCGCCTCGGTCCGCGGCCCCTCGTGCAGCTCGAGCAGCGCCTCGCGACCTGGCACTGTGTCGGGCATCACGTCCATCTGGTTGGAGCCCTCGACCTTTTCGAAGGTCTCGAACGCGGTCGCGACCAGCCCTGGATGCGCGACCCAGCTGCCGTCATGCCCGATCGCGACCTCGCGCTCCTTGTCGGCACGCACCTTGGCGAAGGCGGCCGCGTTCGCCTGCTCGTCGCCCTTGACCGGGATGAAGGCGCTCATGCCCCCCATCGCGAAGGCCCCGCGCCGATGACAGGTCGCCACCAGCCGCTCGGCATAGGCAGCGAGAAAGGCGCGATCCATCGTCATCGCCCCGCGATCGGGGGTCAGCCGGTCGGCGCTGCGCCCCAGCCGCTTGATGTACGAGAAGATATAGTCCCAGCGCCCGCAATTGAGCCCGACGATATTCTCCTTCAGCGCGTGAAGAATTTCGTCCATCTGGAACGCCGCATCGATCGTCTCGATCAGCACCGTGACCTTGATGGTCCCGCGCTGCAGCTGCAGCCGCTCCTCGACGAGCGCCAGCACGTCGCTCCACAGCGCAGCCTCCTCCATCGTCTCCAGCTTGGGGAGGTAGAGATAGGGCCCGGCGCCCCGCGCCAGCGCCGCATGCGCGTTGTGGATCAGGTAGAGCGCGGCATCGAAGAAGGCCCCCGCCACCGGCGCGCCCTCGACCGTTACATGCGCCTCGAACAGATGCAGCCCGCGCACCCGCGCGATCAGCACGGCCGGGTCGGGCGCTACGCGATAGGCCTTGCCCGTGCGCGGATCGTCATAGGCCAGTGTGCCGCGCCAATAATCCTTGAGATTGCGCTGCCCCGCGACGAGTTCGTCGAACCCCGGCGCGGTCGCATCCTCGAAGTCCGCCATGAACACCCGCGCGCCCGAGTTGAGCGCGTTGATGACCATCTTCGCGTTGGTCGGCCCGGTAATCTCGACCTTGCGGTCCTGGAGCGCGGGCGGGATTGCACCCACCGTCCAGTCGCTTTTCCGAATGTCGCGCGTGTCGGCGCGAAAGTCGGGGAGTTCGCCCGCATCGTATCGCGCCTGCCGCTCCGCCCGCGCCGCGATCAGCGCCTTGCGCCGCTCGTCGAACCGCGCATGCAGCTCCGCCACCAGGTCGAGCGCCTCGTGCGTCAGCACATGGTCAGCCCGCTCGACAGTCGATGCCGCCGCAATCGCGCGCGGCCGTTCCAGCACCGCGCTCATCGCGGCAGCACCGTCGTGCCGGTGGCGATCGCATAGCGCGTCGTCGCACTGCGGCAGCCATTGTCGTTGAAGGTCAGCCGGGTCCATTCCTTCTTCGCCTTCGCCGCGTCGGCAAAGGGTCCCGCCACGCGCGCGGTCTCGGGGATCATGGTCGTGAAGTCGGCGTCGGCATAGTCGCCCCCGACCACCCAATAGAGCTGTTGGTTCATCGCTGGTCTCCTCGTTACGCGGTGGCGAATTGCTGGGCTTCGGTCGATTCCGACAGCGCGGTAGTCGAGGCCTGTCCCGCCGCGAGCGCGTTGGTCACCGCGTCGAAATAGCCGGTGCCGACCTCGCGCTGGTGGCGCGTCGCGGTATAGCCGTCGGTTTCGGAGGCGAATTCGGCCTGCTGCAGCGCCGAGTATGCCGCCATGCCGCGCGCCTTGTAGCCCTTGGCCAGCTCGAACATGCCGTGATTGAGCGCGTGGAAACCCGCCAGCGTGACGAACTGGAACTTGTAGCCCATGCGGCCCAGTTCGGCCTGGAAGTTGGCGATCGTATCGGGGTCGAGCTTGGCCGCCCAATTGAAGCTCGGCGAGCAATTATAGGCGAGCAGCTTGCCCGGATATTCGGCGTGGATCGCCTCGGCGAACTGGCGCGCCTCGTCGAGATCGGGGTGGCTCGTTTCCCACCACAACAGGTCGGCATGCTCGGCAAAGGCCAGCCCGCGCGCGATGCAATGCTCGAGCCCCGTGCCATCCTTCAGGCGAAAGAAGCCTTCGGGCGTGCGCTCGCCGGTCAGGAATTTGCGGTCGCGCTCGTCAATGTCCGAGGTGATCAGCTTGGCGCTTTCCGCATCGGTGCGCGCCACGATCAGCGTCGGCACGCCCATCACGTCCGCCGCCAGCCGCGCCGCGTCGAGATTGCGCACCGCCGCCTGCGTCGGGATGAGCACCTTGCCGCCCAGGTGCCCGCACTTTTTCTCGCTTGCCAGCTGGTCCTCGAAATGGACCCCCGCGACGCCCGCCTCGATATAGGCCTTCATGATCTCGAAGCAGTTGAGCGGCCCGCCGAACCCGGCTTCGGCATCGGCCACGATCGGCGCGAACCAGTCGCGCTGTGTGCCGCCCTCGCTATGCTCGACCTGGTCGGCGCGCTGCAGCGTTTTGTTGATCCGGCGCGCGAGCTCGGGCCCGCTGTTTGCGGGATAGAGCGACTGGTCGGGATACATGGCCCCCGCCTGGTTGGCGTCGGCCGCGACCTGCCAGCCCGAGAGGTAGATCGCCTCGAGCCCCGCACGCACCATCTGCATCGCCTGGTTGCCTGTGACCGACCCCAGCGCGCGCACCGGCTCGTCATCCTTCAGGCGCTCCCACAGCTTGAGCGCACCTTTGCGTGCGAGCGACGAATCAGGGACGAAACTGCCGCGCAATTTCTCCACCGTTTCGGGATCGTAGGGGCGGGTGATGCCGTCGAAACGGCCGTCGGGAGCGGCAACGAGATCGGAAAACTGGGTCATGGCAAGCCTCTTCGTGACAGTGAATAGGCCCACGAAACCGCGCTTTCCTCCATGTTGCACCAGCGAAAAGGGAGAAGTTGACAAGAATTGACTTGTGCAACTTGTAAAGAGTTGCACAGATTTCATTATGAAACCGGCTCGCAAGCTCTTCCTCGGCGCCCGCCTGCGTCGCCTTCGCCGCGACCTCAAGCTCAAGCAGGTCGACATGGCGGGCAAGCTCGGCATCTCGGCGAGCTATCTCAACCATCTCGAGCGCAACCAGCGGCCGGTCACCGCCACGGTGCTCCTGCGCCTCGCCGAGACGTTCGACATCAATGTGCGCCAGTTCGCGGCCGAGGGCGGTGAGCTCGCCGGCCCCGACCAGCTGTCGGAGATTTTTTCCGACGCGCTGTTCGCCGACCTCGATATCGGGCGGCAGGACATTCTCGACCTGTCCGACCATTCGCCGGGTATCGCCGAGGCGATCGGGCGGCTCTATACGACGCTGACCGAAACCGCGCGGCGGCAGTCGCCCAGCGACACGTCGGACCCGCGCTCGCTGATCACCCCCGAGACCTGGGTGCGCGATCATATCCAGGCGCATCGCAACCATTTCCCCGCGCTCGAGGAAGCCGCAGAGACGGTCGGCGGCGCGCTCGCCAATCGCCTCACCATGATCGACACCCTGTGTCACCGGCTGCGCGACGCGTTCGGTGTCAATGTCGAGATTGCCAGTTCGACCGATCTGGGCGGCGCGACGCAGGCTTATGATCGCTCGCGCCGCACCCTGTTCCTCAATGCGTTGCTGCGGCCAGAAAACCGCGCCTTCGGGCTCGCCTACCAGCTCTCCTTGCTCGAATTCGACGCTATCCTGACGCGGATGGTGCAGGAGGCCGCGCCGTCCGACGAGGGCGTGGCGCGCCTGCTCCACATGAGCCTCGCCAACTATGCCGCGGGCGCGATCCTGATGCCCTATGGTCGCTTTCTCGAGAGCGCCGAGCGGCACGGTTATGCGCTCGATCCGCTGTGCGGCGAATATAACGTCAACGTCGAACAGGTCGCGCACCGCCTGACCACCATGGGTCGGACCGGCGCGGAGGGCGTGCCCTTCTTCATGCTACGAGTTGATCCGGCGGGCAACGTGTCGAAGCGCTATGCGGGGGAAAGCTTTCCCTTCTCGCATTATGGTGGGACCTGCCCGCGCTGGCTCCTCCACCTCGCCTTCCAGACGCCGGGCAAGACGATCACCCAGCTGATCGAAACCCCCGACGGCGAGCGCTATTTCACCTTCTGTCGCACGATCGAGCGGCCGATCCGCCCGACGCTGACCGACGATCATCTGCTCGCGATCGGCGTTGGCTGCCACGTCCGCCACGCCTCGCGGCTGGCCTATGCCGAGGGGCTCGACCTCGCCAAGGGAATGGCGACCCCGGTGGGGCCGGCCTGCGCCATTTGCCCGCGGCTCGATTGCGCCTATCGCGCGACCCCGCCCGCCGGCCATCAGCTGGCGATCGACGAGACCCGCAAGACGATTTCGCCCTATCCCTTCCTCGCCGACTAGGGCGCGACGGGCTTTCTCTCGAGCCGCTCGCGCTCCCACTCGCCCGTGTCGGCCGCCGCCCGGTAAGCGCTGTCGAGAAATTCGTCGAGCATCGCCGCCGGGTCGTTGACGCTGCGGACCTCGTCATAGGGTAGCACCCATTCCCCGAACTCGTCGGACCATTTGCCGTGCGCAATGCTGCACTGGCGATACTGGTCGGGCTGGGGATAGGCGTAGGCGTAGAAGAAGGGCTCGGCCTCGACCACGCCGCCGCCCCAAAAGCCGCAGCTTTCAACCTCGTCCGAATAGGCCTCGCGCGTGATGCGGTCGGGCAGGCCGGGCACTCCGCCCGGATGTTCGGGCGCGTCGCGTCCCGAAAAACGAGTCACCGCCAAGTCGAAGCTGCCCCAGAAGAAATGGGTCGGGCTCGACTTGCCGGTAAAGCCCGCGCGGTAGCTATCGAAGACCGGCACCATCGCGACCAGCGCCTCGCGAAACCGCGCCGCAACCTCGGGATCGTAGCTGCGGGGCGAAAGATCGGCAGAAAAACGCACCGCGTTCTCGACCTCGTTGGGCGTGTGATGGAAGCGGCTCGGCAGACCGTGGCGCTCAAGCATCGAGACGAAGCGCCGGTGCAGCGTCGCGATGTTGTCTGCCGCCAGCTCGATCGCATCCTCGGTGCCGTTATTGGTCTTGAGCGCGATGACATGGCGACACAGGTCGAGCGTCAGCGTGAACCGCCGCCCGTCGGCATCGATCGGCTGCATCGCCAGTCCCTCGGGCACCGGGTGCAGCGCGAGGTGCCAGCCATGATTGACCCACGGGCTGTGCGCGACCTTGAGCTTGCCGACCAATTGGCTCGCGAGATGGAGGATCGCCAGCGTCTCGTGGTCGCCCGTGCCGCCCAGTCGTGGCCAATCCATGCGCTCACTCCTTGCAAAATGATGCGACACCCTGTTTAGCGCATCTTCGAACTTTATCCCCGCAGGAACGAATTTTCGTGTCACCGCAAGAACTTCAATCCACCTACGAGGCGAAGGTTGCCGATGCCGGCGACGCCGCCGCGCTCGAGGCCGTGCGCGTCGCGGCGCTCGGCAAGCAGGGCGAGATCACCCAGCTCCTAAAAACGCTGGGCAAGATGAGCCCCGACGAACGCAAGACCGAGGGTCCGAAAATCCACGCCGCGCGGCAGGCCGTGCAGGATGCGATCGAGGCCAAGAAGGCCGAACTCGAGAAGGCCGAGCTCGACGCTCGCCTCAAGACCGAGACGCTCGACCTGTCGCTCCCCGCCGACGAGGCGCCGCGCGGTTCGGTCCACCCGGTCAGCCAGGTGATGGACGAGCTTGCGGAAATCTTCGCCGATCTCGGCTTCAAGGTCGCCGAGGGTCCCGAGATCGAGGATGACTGGCACAATTTCGGCGCGCTCAATATTCCCGAGGCGCACCCCGCGCGCGCCATGCAGGACACGTTCTACGTCGAAAATGACGGCGAGGGCGCCCCGCCCGTGCTGCGCACCCACACCTCGCCGGTGCAAATCCGTACCATGATGACCGAACAGCCGCCGATCCGGATCATCGCGCCGGGCCGCGTCTATCGCTCCGACAGCGATGCGACCCACACGCCCATGTTCCACCAGATCGAGGGGCTGGTGATCGACAAGGGCGTGCATCTCGGCCACCTCAAATGGACGCTCGAAACCTTCCTCAAGGCTTTCTTCGAGCGTGACGACATCGTGCTGCGCCTGCGCCCGTCCTACTTTCCGTTCACCGAACCGTCGGCCGAGGTCGACGTCGGCTGGAGCGTGGAAAAGGGCCGCCGCGTGGTCGGTGGGCAGGAAGGCTGGATGGAGGTGCTGGGCAGCGGCATGGTTCACCCGAAGGTCATCGCCAATTGCGGGCTCGATCCGGATGAATATCAGGGCTTCGCCTTCGGCTGCGGCATCGACCGCCTCGCCATGCTCAAATACGGGATGGATGACTTGCGCGCTTTCTTCGACGGCGATCTTCGTTGGCTTCGTCACTACGGCTTCAATTTCCTGGACCAACCCACGCTTTCGGCAGGAGTGGGCGCATGAAGTTCTCGCTCGAATGGCTGAAGCATTTCCTCGACACCGACGCATCGGTCGAGGAGCTGGCCGAGAAGATGACGCAGATCGGGCTCGAGGTCGAAGGCGTCGAGGATCCCGCCGAGCGCTTCGAGGGCTTCTCGGTCGCGCACGTGCTGACCGCGGATAAGCATCCTGATGCCGACAAGCTGCAGGTGCTCACCGTCGATACCGGTGACGGCAAGCCGCTCCAGGTCGTGTGCGGCGCACCCAACGCGCGCGCGGGGATGAAGGGCGTGTTAGGCCAACCCGGCGCGACCGTCCCCGCCAACGGCATGGTGCTGAAGAAAGCCGCGATCCGCGGCGTCGAATCGAACGGCATGATGTGCTCCGTGCGCGAGCTCGAACTGGGCGACGAGCATGACGGCATTATCGAGTTGCCCGAGGACGCCCCCGTCGGCGCGACCTTCGCCAACTATTCGGGCGCTTCGCCCGTGTTCGATGTGTTCATTACCCCCGACCGCGCCGACTGCATGGGCGTCATGGGAATCGCGCGCGATCTCGCCGCCGCCGGCATCGGCACGTTCAAGCCGGTGGAAGTCCCGACGATCGAGGCCAGCGAGCCTTGTCCGGTCGAGATCCGCACCGACGATCCCGAGGGCTGCCCGGCCTTCTATGGCCGCGTTATCAAGGGCGTGAAGAACGGCGCGTCGCCCGACTGGATGCAGCGTCGGCTTATTGCCGCTGGCCAGCGCCCGATTTCGGCGCTGGTCGATTGCACCAACTATCTGATGCTTGCGACGGGACGCCCGGCGCACGTCTACGATCTCGCCAAGCTGTCGGGCACCGTCGTCGCGCGCCGCGCCAAGGCGGGTGAAAAGGTGCTCGCGCTCAACGAAAAGGAATATGAGCTCGACGACACGATGACCGTCATCGCGGACGACACAGGCGTCCACGACATTGGCGGCATCATGGGCGGCGAGCATTCGGGCGCGGACGAGAACACCACCGACGTGCTGCTCGAAATCGCCTATTTCGATCCCGACCGGATCGCCAAGACCGGCCAGAAACTGATGCTGACCAGCGATGCGCGCACGCGGTTCGAGCGCGGTGTCGATCCCGCCTTCCTCGACGACGGGCTGGCGCTACTCACCGATCTAATCCTCCAGACTTGCGGCGGCACACCGAGCGAGGTCGTCCGTGCGGGCACTCCGCCGACGACACGCGAGGCGATCGCCTTCGACTGGAACCGTACTGCCGCGCTAGGTGGCATCGACGTGCCGCAGGATCGGCAGGTCGAAATCCTCCAGTCGCTTGGCTTCACGGTCGACGGCGATAGCGTCACCGCGCCGACCTGGCGCCACGACGTCGACGGCCAGGCCGACCTGGTCGAGGAAGTCGCGCGCATCGTCGGGTTCGACCAGGTGCCTTCCACTCCGCTCCCGCGCGAGGAGGGCGTTGCCCATCCGACCGCCAGCCGGTCGCAAATCGTCGAGCGCAAGCTGCGCCGCGCCGCCGCCTCGCGCGGCTTCAACGAGGCGATCACGTGGAGCTTCATCCCGACCGAACAGGCCGACCTGTTCGGCGGCGCGCCCAACATCGTCGCCAACCCGATCAGCGAGGACATGAAGGCTATGCGCCCCTCGTTGCTCCCGGGTCTTGCCGCCGCTGCGCGTCGCAATCTCGATCGCGGTGCCGACAGCGTTCGCCTGTTCGAAATCGGTCGCCGCTATCTCGCCGAGGGCGAGCGCCCGACCGCCGCCGTGCTGATGACCGGCAACAAGGCGCCGCGCAGCTGGGCGAAGGGCAAGGCACAAGGCTTCGACGCTTTTGACGCAAAGGCCGAGGCCATCGCTCTGCTCGAAGCGGCTGGCGCGCCGACCGGCAATCTCATGCTGATGATGGATGCGGGCGACACGTGGCATCCGGGCCGCAGCGCCAAGCTCGGCCTCGGCCCGAAGAAAATTCTCGCCCGCTTCGGCGAACCGCACCCGAGCCTCGCCAAGGCGCTCGACCTGCCCAAGGGCACCGTGATTGCCGAGCTCTATCTCGACAATATCCCCGCGCCCAAGAATCAGGAGCGCGCGCGCGTCCAGTATAGCCCGCCAGCGCTGCAGGCCGTCACCCGCGACTTCGCATTCACCGTCCCGTCCGACCTCGCGGCGGGTGATCTTGAACGCGCGATTGCGGGCGCGGACAAGAAGCTGATCACCGGCGTGCGCACCTTCGACCGTTACGAGGGCAGCGATGCGCTGAGCCTCGCGATCGAAGTCACGCTCCAGCCGAACGAGAAGAGCTTCACCGAGGAAGAGCTGACCGCCGTTTCGAAGAAAATCGTCGAAGCCGCCGAGAAGAAGGGTGCGACCCTCCGCGCCTAATTCAGCAAATTAATCGCTTCATGCACCCGCGCCTCGACCTCCTTGCGGGGCAGGCCCGGGGGGATGACCTCGCCGATCTTCACCTGGATCGTCCCGGGATGCTTGACGAAACCGCGCGGCCAGACGCTGCCGCTGTCCTGCGCAATCGGGATCACCGGTAGTCCGAGCATCTTGTAGAGGCCGGCAAAGCCCGGGCGCAGCTTGGGGCGCTCGCCATGCGGGATGCGCGTGCCTTCCGGAAAGATGATGACCGGCCGGTCGGCCTTCGCCGCCGCCTTCGCCTCCTTCATCATCGTCCGCAGCGCGCTCGCGCCGGCCTTCCGGTCGACGCCGATCACGCCATATCGGCGCGCCACCCAACCCCAGAGCGGCATGGTCGTCAGCTCGCGCTTCATCACCACCACCGGCGTGTGGGCGAAGCGCAGTGTGTCGACCGCCTCGACCATCGATTCATGCTTGACCGCGACGAGATAGGGTCCGTTGGGCAGCTCGCCATCCCACTCGAAGCGGATGCCGACCACGTGCTGGACCAGCCAATAGTGAAACTTGGCCCAGAAATGCACGACCTCGCGCAGCGGCGCCTGCCCGAACGGCGCGACGATGAGCGCGAACAGGCACACCAGCAGCGTCGCCGGATAGAAGATCAGCGCAAACAGGAGCGAGCGAAGGAAGGCCATCAGATTCCCAGCAGCAGCCCGAGCCGCCGCAGCACATATTTGTTATATTCCACGAACAGGGTCCTGAACCCCGGGTCCGTGTCGACCGCATCGTAGACGATATAGGTGTCTTCGCCCAAGGCGCGCCGGAACTCGAACGCCGCGCGGCGCATGTGCCAGTCGCTCGTCACCAGCCGTACCTCGTCGAAACCCTCCGCCTCGAGCCAGGCCTTGGCTTCCTCGGCGTTGGAGCGCGTGTCGACCGATTCCGACCCCAACGTGATGCAGCATTCGAGCAGCTTTTCCTTGCCGCCCAGCCGCTCGGCCAGGTCGACTTCGCGGACCGAGGGGTCGGTGCCGGCGATCAGGAGGCGCGAGGCCTTGCCCTGCTCGAGCCGTTCTACCGCCTGTTCGATCCGCCCGCTGCCACCGGTTAGGACGACGATTGCCTGCGTTTCGCGACTGTCGGCGGGCGCGGGCTTGCCCAGCGCGACCGAATAGGCAGCGAAACCGAGCGCGTAGGCCAGCGCGAGGAGAGCAAGAATGCGAAGAATCATGGTGCTGCGCGCAATGCCTGCATGACGGCCCCTCGCGCAACCGCTGTTGCGATGAAGGCCGCAATAAATGGCAACAGGGCGAGCGCGAGGATCGCGAACAGGCCGAGCGGCGCAACGCCCGCGAGCCATTGCCCGCCGATCGCGCCGACGCCGGCGATCAGGATCAACAGCAGCCCTGCCGCCCCCGCGCCAAGCAATGCACCGCTCAACGCCTCGACCATCATCCGCCGCTGGAACAGCGACGCGACCTGCGTGTCGGTCGCGCCCATGCCGTGCATCACCGCGATCGTGCGCTTGTTGGCCGACAGGCTCGCGCGCGTCGCCAGCACCACCGCAGCCCCGGCCGCAAGCCCGACCAGCAGCACGAGCCCGAGCGCCAGCCAGGCCAGCGTCCGCAAACTCCCGATCAGCGGCCCCAGCGCCGCCTGGCTCGAGGTCAATGCGGCATCTTCGAAGTCCTGCTGGATCGCTTCCTCGATCCGCTCCGGATCGGTCCCGGGCGCCAATTGCACTTCGACCATCGCAGGGATAGGCAGCCCCGCCTCTTCCGCCGTCGGACCGAGCCAGCGCGCAAGATCCTGTTCGATCGTCTCGGTCGGCACCGCGTCGGCGCGTCCCACACCATTCAACTCGCGTGCGGCGGTCGCCAGTTCCTCGCTTTGCGCCGCCCCGCCCGGGAGCTGGAGAACATAGTCGTCCGCGCTTGCCGTCTCGAGCCGCCCTGCCGCGCCGCTCACCGCCAGCCCCGCGGCGGCGACCAGCATCATCACGAAGGTCATGATCGCGATCAGCCAGGGCGTCGGCCCCTTGAGCGGACCGCCCGGGATCAGCCGCTTTTCTGAGGCGCCGAGTTTCCAGCTACTCATGCGACCCTCCCCGGCGGATGCTTGAGCCCGCCGGTCGGATCCTTGAGCGCGCCATCGTCGAGCCGGAGCATCACTGCACCCGGCACTTCCTTGACCAGCGAGAGATCGTGCGTCGCGAGCACCACGGTGGTGCCCAATTTGTTAAGCCCTGCGAACAAGTGCATCAGGCGGTGCGCCATCTCGGCATCGACATTGCCCGTCGGTTCGTCGGCGATCAGTAGGTCGGGACGCGCGATCACCGCGCGCGCGATCGCTACGCGCTGCTGCTCGCCACCCGACAGCGTCGGCGGCTTCGCGCGCGCGCGATCGGAAAGGCCGACCCAGGCGAGCATCTCCCTCACCGGCTGCTCGATATCCTCATCGCCGAACCCCGCAATGCGCAGCGGCAGGGCGATATTGTCGAAGGCGGACAGATGCTCGATCAGCCGAAAGTCCTGATAGACGATGCCGATGCGGCGCCGGAGCGCGGGCAGGCCGTCGCGCCCCAACGTCTCGATATCCTCGTCGAAGAGCGTGATGCGCCCGCGCGTCGGACGCTGTGCGAGGTAGAGCAGTTTGAGCAGCGACGTCTTGCCCGCACCCGAGGGGCCCGTGAGCACGTAGAAGCCACCGCTCTCGAGTTGAAAATCGAGATCGCGCAGCACTTCGGCATCAGTGCCGTATCGCAACCCAACGCTGTCGAAGCGCACCATCGTCATGTGAGACCCTCGCCGCCCATGTCCGCCTTGTCGCAGAAGAGCGGAATCTTGCCAATCCGGTTTGCATGCTGTTTACGAAGAGAAACGAGTTCGGGGACATCCAACACATGATTTTGACCTGCCCATCCTGCGATACCCGCTATGTCGTGAAGGACGGCGCCATCCCGCCGCAGGGCCGCAAGGTGCGCTGCGCCAATTGCAGCGAGAGCTGGTTCGAGGCCGGCGAGGCCGAACCCGAAGCAGTAGCGCCGGAGCCCGAGCCCGCCGAGCAAGGCACGCCGCCTGCCGAGGGCCCGCCGGCCGAAGAACCGGTCGTTGACGAGACGCCGCCCGACCCGGCCTTCGCTGGAAGTTTCGACGACTTCGGGGGCGAGCAGGTCCCCGGGATCCCCGAGGTGCCCGAAGAAGAGGCGGTGCCGCCACCGCCCGCGGCGCCGGTCACGGAGCAACGCGATCCTTTCGCCAAGTCCGAGCCGCGCAAGCAGCCGGTGACGCTGGGCGACGAGCCGGTCGAACCCGAAGTTGCCGAAGCGGTCGAGGCGCAGGCTGCCGGACAGCATGTCGAGATTGTCGAGGAAGCCACGCCTGCGGGCGAGCCCGAACAGATCGAGACGCCCGAGGACATCGCCTTCGCCAATCCGATCCCCGACGACTATGACGTCGATGACGAGCCCGATCGCGGATGGGTGAAGTGGGTTGTCGGCCTGCTCGTGATCGCCGCGGCGGCGGCCGCCTTCTATCTCTATGCACCCGCGCAGTGGAAAGCGTCGCTCGGGCTGGCTGAAGTGGAGCAGGAATCACCGCTCGAAGTCATGCTGACCTCGAACGATCGCCAGATTCTCGAGAGCGGCAACGAGCTTCTTACCATCTCTGGCCGGGTCATCAACTCGGGCGAAGAGGAACAGCGCGTGCCGCCGATCGAGGCGATCCTGCGCGATCCCGAAGGCACGATCGTCTTTTCCTGGACCATTCCGCCGCCGGCACGCACGCTCGCGCCGGGCGACAGCGCCAGCTTCAACAGCGCGCAGACCGACATTCCGCAGGGCGCGGATCGCCTGACGGTCCAGCTCGCCGAGGTCGGCGCCTAACGCCTATTCGAATTCGATGAGCTCGGCCTGTCGCCGTTCGCCATCGCGATCGGTCAGCCAGGCCTTGCGCTTGAGCGCGCCGGGCACCGTCCCGTCGAACGCTTCGCGCGTCAGTCGGAACGAGCGGACGATGCGTACGCTGGCGCTGCCAGTCGAGCGCTCGATCTGGGGCCGCGCGCGACGCTCGCGCGCCACATCCGCCACCGGAGCGGGGGTGCCTGCCATCGCCAGAAAGAGCATCGCTGCGTTCATGGGTATGGTCTTAACGCACACCCTAGCGAACTGGTTACCCAAAGCTTAAAGCGCGTCCCGATCCGGGACGTGCGATTGAGGCGTTGCATGCGCCAAAAGGCTTTGCTAGAGGCCCGCCAGCCAGTGAGGCCCCTTAGGGGGCTCCTTCATGAAAAGTGTGCGGTCGTGGCGGAACTGGTAGACGCGCAACGTTGAGGTCGTTGTGGCCGAAAGGCCGTGGAAGTTCGAGTCTTCTCGACCGCACCATTTCATCCCGGACGCCGCCGGCAATCGGCCACCACCCCGTTAAATTGCCATTTACCGGATTCGCTTCCGAGTCGCGCGTCGCCGTGAGCGCTCCCGCCAATTCGGCGGTCGCTTGGCCATTTGCGCGGAACCGCGCCAAACTGCGAAAAAATTAACCTAGATTAGCTCAGCCTTGACTCTTTTCCTCACGTAGCGAACTCTGCCCGCAATCTCACCAAAGCTATTGTTTAGGAGTTGATAAGCCAACCAGAGGGAGTAACGTCATGCCATTATACTACAATACCCAGCCCGGAAGCATGGAATCGGATTTCATGCTGATGAGAATTGCCGGGGAGTTGAACGGCGATTCAGGCAGTGATGTCATCCTTGGCGATATGGGCTTTTTCTGGGGCGGTATTGGAGTTGGCACCAGCTTTGGTTCCGCAACCAACCTCGACAACCCCGGCAACTGGTCGGTCGATCCCAACCCGTTGTTCGGCGACGACACTATTCCTCACATCACAGTACACGCGGATCCCGCCGCCGGTACCCAGCTCTACATTTCTCTGAACCTTGTCCAGGGCCAGGTCCTGACGGTCGACATCGACGGTGGCTGGCTGGATCTGGGCTCTTCCGTCAGCACCGACACGATCGTCACCATTTTCAATGCCGGGCAGGTTCAAGTCGCGTTTGATGACGACTCGCCTTTCACTGACGGTGGGGAAGGTTCGATTACGCAGTTCACGTCCGGCACGACGCGAGACTCGTACCTAGAGTACACTGTGCCGACCACTGGTCTCTATTATATCGTGGTCGGGGAGTTCAGCGGCGACAATAATTTCGAAGGCGACGAAGAGTTCCTGATCAACATCTCGTTGACGGGACAAGAAGTCGGCGCCCCAGATGAGCAGATCGGGAACACGATCAACGGCGGCGACGGAAACGATCTCATTATGGGGGTCGGCGGCAACGATATCCTTCGCGGCGATGCTGGCGACGACCGTATTCTCGGTGGCACCGGGAACGACATCATCGAAGGCGGAATCGGCGCCGACGAGCTGTTCGGTGAATCCGGCGAGGACTCGGTCTTCGGCAATGGCGGGAACGACATCCTCAACCTCGGATCTCGCGCCGACGAAGGCTTTGGCGGTGGCGGCAACGACACCATCTTTTCGGGTTCGGGCAACGACCGCGTCAATGGCGGGTCGGGCAACGACATCATTATCGGCGGAACAGGCAACGACCTGCTGATCGGCGGTCCCGACAACGACAATATTCGCGGCGATAGCGGTGACGACCAGATCATTGGCGGCACCGGAATTGACACGGCCAACTTCTCGACCTCAACAGGGCCGATCACTGCCGATCTTGTCTCCGGCACCGCATCGGGTCACGGGAGCGACACGCTCGCGTCCATCGAAAATCTCATCGGCTCCGGCTTTGACGACGATTTACGCGGCGATGGAGAAGCCAACTTCATCGAGGGGCGAGGCGGCGAAGATTCAATCCAGGGCCGCGCCGGTAACGACACGATTTCGGGCGGCTCGCGCGCCGACGAAATCTTTGGTGGCGTTGGAAACGACACACTCATGGGCGACGCAGGCAATGACCGTATCAACGGCGGATCGGGCAACGACGACATCATGGGAGGAAACGACAATGACCTTCTCATCGGCGGTCCTGGGGATGACACAATCACTGGCGGGGCGGGCATCGATAATATGATCGGCGGCAGTGGTGACGATCGATTCGTGTTCGCCGATGGATCTGGCAATGATTCGATTGACGGCTTTGTGGCCGGAGGCACAGTTGACGTGCTCGATTACAGCGCGACCGCCTATGTCTTCGCGGACCTCAACATCGCGGCCCAGGGCAACAACACTCTGATCCAGACGCCGAATGGCGACACGGTCCTCTTGCTGGGTGTGGCGCCCGGAGATTTGACGATGGCCGACTTCTTATTCGCCTAGATCGCAATCACGAACATTGGGCGTCGTCGCAAGACGGCGCCCTTTTTTTCCGATTTAGCAGTACTTAATGCAATGGCCTCGCAACAGCGCGTAGGTCAGTAGCCCCCACCGACGAGCACATCGACGATCGCAGCCGTATCCAATGATGCCGCGGCCGATACCGACATTCCGGTCTCCGCGACCTCGATCTCGTCGCCCGAAGGCGTCGTCGGCTCACTCGACAGGCTCGCCATGAGCGGCGGCGCGCGCGCCTGGGCGATCTTGCCGGTGTCGGGGGTCAGCGCGATCGTGCCGACCCGCATATAGGGCCGATCGGGCCCGACCATCGCCGGCACGTCGAGCGCCGCCTTGACCATCAGAACTTCGGCCGTCTCCGCGCCCAGCGCGATGCGATAATTGCCGTACGGGACGCCTTCGAACAGGAAGTAGCCGTCGAAATCGCTCCGGGTCCGCGCGACGGTCTGGCCGTTACGATCCATGAGGACGAGCTCGAGCCCCTCGACGGGCCCGGATTGATTGACGAGAGTCCCTTCCACCATTCCGGCACCCACCAGCGGAATGTCGATCTCGCCGACCACTCCCGGACGCGGGACCATGACGCGCAGGGCGTCCTTGGGCGTCAGCGACGGATCGCCGAGACTGTCATGGTCGATGCCGATCGCTACCGGGACATGGGTGGGCAGACCCGCGAGCACGATCATGCCGTTTTCGTCGGTGACATCGTCGCTCACCTGGCGGCCAGCCGCCAACGCCACGCCCGCCTGATAAGGCTCGTCGGCATCACGAATGCCATTGTCGTTATCGTCGCGGAAGATGCGCGCGCGGACCGAGCCGTTGCGCGCAAGCGTTTTCGACGTCGGGCGGAAATTTCCGTTGGGCGTATCGAGCGAGAAGGCGAGGTTGATCCCCGCAGCGAAGCTGCCGTCGCTCGCCGCCTCGGCGGTCAGCGCGACCGACGCAACTTCGAAGCGGCGGACATGGCTGACGCGTGCGCGAAACCTGTTGATGCGCGGCTCGAACGCGAGCCCCGCGTCCCAGTCGACATTGTCGCCGCCCGACCAATAGGCGCTGACACCTGCGCGCTCGAGCCGCAAGTCGTAGAGATCGAATTCGCTCGTGCCCTGCAGGCGTACCGGTCCCATCCGGCCCGCAGCAACGAGGCGAGCCTCCACATTGTCGCGTGGCGCCGCCCCGGGTCGCCCCATGCCCGACCGCTGGTAGTCGATTTCGGTGCCGACGTTCATACGCCCGATGCCGAGCGAGAAGCGGCCGCCCGCGCTCAGCGTACTGGTGCCGTCGGCAAATTCCTGGAGCCGGGCGCGCGCGGTGAGCGGGATCGACCGTTCGCCCAGCTTGATCGGGACCGAAGCCGAAATGCTGTGATCGCCGCGAAGCGTCTGCTGGCGGTCGTCGATGGTCGGGCCGCGGTTGATCGTGCTCGACAGGCCGACCGAGACGTTGCCGATCTCGCCAATCGCACGCCCGCGCACGCCATAGCCGCCGCGGGTGTTGTATAGACCCGAAACCTCCACCAGCGCGGGGCCGATGGTGCGGCGAACCGTCCCTTCGACCCAGCTGACCGTCTCGTCCTGCATCAGCAGCGTTTGGGCGAGGATGCCCGCGCTGGTCTTCTGGTCGATGCCGTGATCGAATGCGACCGTGGCCTGGGCATCGACCAGCGGATCACCCTCGTCGCCGAAACTCAATAGTCCTCGGTCGGGCTGCGACGCGCTGGCGAAATACCAGGTCTTGCCCGGCGGGATCTGCTGGTCGCCGACGAGCACGCTTTCCTGCCGCGTGCGCACTTGCCCCTGCGGACCGTAAAGCACGATCTCGACGTCATTCTCGCCATATTGCAGCTCGATGTCCTCGAAGCGGTAGCGCCCGTCGGGCGTCGTCGTCGCAAAGGCGAGCAGCTGGCCGTTGCGGTAAAGTTCTGCATCCCATCCGGCGGGAAGTTCGCCCTCGAAACTGACCTTGTCGAAATTCGCCAGCCGGCGGAGCGGACGATTGGTGATCAGCGCGCCGCGGCCATTGCCGAGCGAGGTACCGACCCCGTTCGACCCGTGCACCAGGTCGCCAACCTCGAAATGGGTCGCGCCCAGCGGACCGAGCATGTCGCCGCCGGGGTCCGAGCGGTAGGCGCGCAGCCGTACGCTCTCGCCGATGCCGCGATCCTGGCTGGCAATGCGCGCGTCGAAACTCATCTTGGCGAACTCGCCCGAGGCATAGATTGCCGCCGAGCGGTCGATTTCGACCCCGCCATTGGCCGAATAGGCCGCGCCCGCGCTGACCACCACGTCGAGCGCGGGGGTGCGCCACATGCGGTAGGGCAGTTTGACCTGCGGCAGCGATTCGATGTCGAAACTGGCGCGATTGGCGAGCTTTTCGGCGCGTTTGCGGCGTTCGGCGGCCAGTTCGACCGGCAGCTTGGCTTCCGATTCCAGCCGCAGCACCGCGCCGCTCATATTAGCTTCGACCTCTAGGCCAAACCAATCGGCCAGCGCGCTCGTGTCGATGCACCAGCCCTCGGGCACTTCGCGGATATCGGTTATTGCAATTGATTTGCGATTGCCATTGGCGTTGGCTGTCGCGGTCGTGCGGTCGATATCGACCACATTGTCTTCGGTGAACGCCCATCCGCTTGCCCGCTGCGCCTCGAGATCGATCTTGAGCGGCACGTCGAGCGTCGTGAGAAAGTCGCCGAAGACGATGCAGGCGCCCTCGGGGGTCGGATAGGCGCGCACGCCGTCGCCGACGCGGTTGGCGCGTAGGCGCACGTCGAGCAGATATTGTTCTTCCGGATCGGCAATCCAGCGATCGGTGACCGGGCTGTCGGACGCGGACGTGGCTGCACCGCCGGCCCCGAGGGCCAGCAGCGCAAGCAGCGCCTTGGTCCATTTGCCGATCATCGCGGCGCTCCCCCGGTCCCGCGTCTACTGCAGGACCGTGTCGGCCGAGGCGATCACACCGCCGCCGTCATTATTGTTTGCGCGGTAGGTGATCCGGACCGGACCGCTCAGCGACCCGGCATAATCGCCGCGAACGGGGATGCGGATGGTGCGCTTCGCAACCTCGGTATAGAGCGCAATTCCGCGGATTTCCGCGATCGGTTGCTCCTCGCCGGGCTTGGTGACCTCGAGATTGCCGTAGACCGAGCGATCGCCCCGGCGCGTGATGTCGACCAGGATCGCCTTGTCGCCATTTGTGTCGAGGCGCGCGCCCGAAATGCCCGCCTGCACTTCGAGCTGGCCGAAGCGCACGATCACCGGGATCGTCACGCCGTAGACCGGGATCAGCTTGAACGAGAGGCCTTCGCCGGAGCCGCGATCCTCGACCGCGCGCGGCTTGGGAACCGCGCGAAACAGCAGGTGGACGCGATATTCGCCGTCGGGAAGCCCCTGGGGCGCGCGAGCGGCAATACGCACCGCCTGCGGCTGGTTGGGCGCTAGGGTCACGCGGCGCGGCGCGAAGAACACCATTTCCTGCGCCATGCGCTCGGCCTCGCTGGGCGTTGCGACGTCTTCCAGCTTCCCTTCGGGCGTCATGCGGCGCAATTCGGCCGAGATACGATAGGTCGCCTCGTCATCGCCGATATTGTTGAGCATCACCTGGGTCCCGCGACCGTTGGTGAGGATGATCCGCGTCGGCGCGACGAGCAGATCGCCAACGCCTGCGGTCGCGGTGGCGCCGGTCAGCGAGAGGCTGCACGCAAGCGCGCCGGCGGCGATCATGGAACGGAAAATCTTGGTCATCGGCGAAAAACTCCCCCCGGGATGGTCCTGTCCGGCACGCAACTCGTGCCGTTTCGGACCTATTTCTCGCCAAGAATGGTTAATTTTGTGCCAACCTTTTCGATCAAATGAGAGAGAAGATCGCATCGGGCGCGCCAGATCCGCGCAATATCCTTAACGTCGTCCCCGTTTTGGCCCCATCGAGCGCATGAAAAACGGCGACCCCCCGAGGGGAGCCGCCGTCTTTTCTGGTCTCCGGCCCGTTATGGGGACCGGGCCGGTGTCCGACTTATTCGTAGTCGGCGCTGACCTGGAAGGTGCCCGTGTAGGCGCCGTCGGCCTGATTGTCCGGAACCGTGATCGACCCACCGATGGTGAAGTTGAACGCGGCAGCCGAACCCGCGGCGCCCGAGTTGGGCAGCGTTTCGGTGTAGACGGTGCTCGACGCGCCGGAGACACCACCAGTCAGGCTCGGATCGAGCGTGACGGTGAGCGACGGGTTGGCGGTGTTGCCGTCAACGTAGATCAGCGCTTCGTTCGGGATCGTGATGTTGACGTTGACGTTGCGCGTACCCGTCAGGTCGTACGATTCGAAGGTCGACGTGTCACCCGTGGCGAGCGAGCAGGTGAAGCCCGTACCGCAGGTCGCGGTCACGTCACCGGCCGAATCGATCGCGATGGTCGAGCTGACAGCGCCCGTACCCGAACCCGGCAGCACGATGGTGCCGAAGTCGATGTCGCCGGTGCTGGTGAGCGACAGGCCGCGAACGATGTTGACGCGCGCGCTGCCGTTCGAATCGCTGACGGGCGCGGCGAAGGCCGGCGTCGCAACAGCGGTAGCCGCAACGATCGCGGCGAGTTTGGTAAGAGTCTTCATCTGGTAATCCCCACTGGTCCTAGAAAGTGATTCGGCAGGCTCTCCGCCGACCGTGGGATTTGAATTAACCCTGATCGCTTACGGCTTCCCTCAGGCTTATGGTAAATTTGCTGTTTACGATTGGGCTAAATCGGACCGGATTTAACCGCCCTATACTATAGAGCGCTCCAAAAGGCCCGGAAAATGCGGCTTTTCAGCGGTTAAAGATATTCGACCGAAATGGCGATGTCGCCGCGGAAGTCGCCTTCCAGCCCGCCATCGATCAACAGCCGCCCGCCGAATCGGAACTCGATGCGCCCATAATCGTCGAGCCGCGGCGATTCGGGCAGGTCGTGCCGGATCGCCTCGAGCACGATGCGGTCGCCATTGGTCGAATAAAGCGTGATTCGCTCGGGCAGTTGCACGTCCAGCCGGCGACCGGGTTCGCCGCGCACGGTGACCATCCCGACCATCGCGCGCGAGCTGATCGCAGTCACCGCGCCCTCTGCAAAGCGGCTTCCGTCGGTACCGATTTCGGCGCTGCCGCTGCCGACGCCCAAAACCACGAGCTGGTCGAAGTCGAGGCCTGCCTCGATCTCCAGCCCGATCACGTCGTCGGACTGGGTTTCGCTCGATGCGCTATAGGTCGGCGTCTCGCACAGGCGGCACTGCGCGCTCGCCGCAGCCGGCAGGGCCACGGTCGCCAAGATCACGCCCACGAGGGCGACAAAGACGGCTTTCACGCCATTCATGCGGGCCACGCTATTGGGTAAGGCGTGAAAAGATGGTTAAAGGGTCGTCAAGAAATCGGGCAACCAACTGGCCAGCGGGGACTTCTCACTCCATGACCGATAAGAAACGCACCGACGCCGAGTGGCGCTCCACCCTGTCATCCGAACAATATCGCATCCTGCGACAGGCGGGGACCGAGCCGCCCGGATCGGGCGAACTCAACCATGAAAAGCGCGACGGCGAATATCGCTGCGCCGGGTGCGGCACCAAATTGTTCGACAGCAATGCCAAATATGACAGCGGCTCGGGCTGGCCCAGCTTTACCGATGCCGCCGATGGCGACGCGGTCAGCGAACATGCCGACCAGAGCCACGGTATGACCCGCGTGGAAATCCGCTGTTCAGCTTGCGAAGGGCATTTAGGGCATGTTTTCCCCGACGGCCCCGGCCCGAGCGGTCTGCGCTACTGCGTCAATTCCGCTTCGCTCGACTTCATGCCCGAGGATGACGACTGATTAGCAATTGCCGTGGCCATGCGCCGCGCCTAGGCCTCGGAGCGCAATGACCAAGAAAGAGCAGCTGAAGCGCTGGAGCTGGCGCATCTTCAAATGGGGCCTGGCGCTCGCGGCCGTGGCCTTTCTCGCGCTCGCGATCGCCGTCGGCATCGCGATGCAGTCGCTGCCTTCCTACCAGGAACTGACCAAGCGCTCGGATCTCGGCCAGACGGTCCGCATGCGCGCCGAGGACGGGACGATCCTCGTTTCCATGGGTCCCAGCTTCGGTCGCTGGCTGACCTATGACGAGATCCCCGAAGAGATGAAGACGGCGATGATCTCGGTCGAGGATCGCCGTTTCCGCTCGCACCCCGGGGTCGATCCCATCGGCATCATGCGCGGCATCAAGGTCTCGCTCCAGACGGGCGATGGCGTTCGCGGCGTGTCGACCATCTCGCAACAGCTCGCGCGCAACATCTTCCTGCACAACCGCCGCGAGCTCGACCGCAAGGTCCGAGAGGGCATCCTCGCGCTTGCGCTCGAACGCAAGTTCACCAAGGACCAGATCCTCGAACTCTATCTCAACCGAGTCTATTTCGGCGGTGGTGCCTACGGCATCGATGCGGCCAGCCGGACCTTCTTCGGGCACAGCGCGACCGAGATGGACCTTGGCGAAGCCGTTATTGTCGCCGGATTGGTGAAGGCACCCTCGCGCTACTCGCCGACGGCCGATGTCGACGCCGCGCGTGGGCGTGCCAGCGTCGTTCTCGGTCTGATGGTCGACCAGGGGAAGATCTCGCCCGCCGAGGCCGCGGCGGTCGATCCCGCCACCATCCGCCTCGAAAAGCGTACCGGCGGCAACAGCGCCCGCTACTTCACCGACTGGGCCTTGCCGCAGCTCGACACGCTGATCGACGACACCAACGAGCCGATCGACGTGTGGACCACGCTCGACGTATCGATGCAGGACGCCGCCGACGCCGCGGTCAACGCGCATGCACCCGCCGGCGCGCAGGGTGCGCTGGTTGCCATCGACCGCGACGGCGCGGTCCGCGCGATGGTCGGCGGCAAGGACTATGTCGAATCGATCTACAACCGCGCCACCGTCGCCAAGCGCCAGCCGGGCTCGGCCTTCAAGCTCTTCGTCTACCTCACCGCGCTCGAGAATGGGTATCGACCCTCCGACATCGTCGTCGACGAACCGGTCGAAATCGATGGCTGGGCACCGCGCAACTCCAACCGCCAGTTCTTGGGCGAAGTCACGGTGCGCGAGGCCTTCGCCCGCTCGATCAACACGGTCAGTGCGCAATTCGGGGCGCAATTCGGGTTCAGCACCATCGCTGCCATGGCGCAGCGCTTCGGCATTTCCGACGATATCTCGACCTATCCGGCGATGGTGCTCGGCACGTCCGAGGTCCGCCTGATCGACATGACGCGCGCCTTTGCCGCCGTCTCCAATGGCGGCATTTCGGTGCCGCCTTATGCCATCACCAAGGTCGAAACCGCCGAAGGGCGCACGCTCTACCAGCGCCAGCCGGGGCCCGAGCGCGTGCTCGTCGCGCCGTGGGTCGCGCAGGAAATGACCGACCTGCTCCAATCCGCAGTCCAGTACGGTACCGGCCGTGCCGCCAATATCGGACGCCCGGTTGCCGGCAAGACCGGCACCACCAGCTCGAACAAGGACGGCTATTTCGTCGGCTTCTCGTCGGGCCTGACAACCGGTGTCTGGTACGGCCGCGATGATGCCGGACGTGTTGCGGGCCTTTCGGGCGGCGCTGCACCCGCGCGCGCATTCCGCGACTTCATGGTCCGTGCGGTCGCGAACCGACCGGTCGAGCAATTCGACGTCGGTGGTCCGCCCGAGGAATGGCTGCTCGAACCCGACGAAGAAGTATGGTTCGGGACCGAACCGCTGATCGGACCCGATGGCGAAATCATCGGCAGCCCCTACGACCCGCTCGCCCCGAGCGTCGAGGTGCCCGATCTCGAAGAAGATCCCAGCTGGCTCGACGACGTGCTGCGGCGCGAGCGACAGCCTTCGGCACCTCCGATCCCGCCCGATCCCGGACAGGCCGATCCGCGTCAGCCCGCCCCGGGCAGGGTCGAGCCCGACCGGCCCCCGCCGGGCAGCGACCCGCGGGTCGTGCGTGTCCAGCCACGCCAGCCGACGCGTTCAGCCGACCAGCCGGACCCGCTCGCTCCACAGCCGCAATAGGGCCTTCGCCTCGGCGACATCGCCGTCGAACAGCTCGGCCTCGAGCGCGCGAAAGTCGGGACCGTGGTCCATGTGGCGCCGGTGCGCGACCTCGTGCGCGACGACGTAGCGCCACACGGCATCGGGCATCAGGATCAGCCGCCAGCTATAGCGCAGCGACCCTTCGCTCGAACAAGTTCCCCAGCGTGTTCGCGCATCGCCGACCCCGACCTTCGCGATCTCGACGCCTGCCCGCGCCGCCACCGCGCGACTCTCGGCCTCCAACAGACGCTTCGCGTCCTGTTTGAGCCAGCGCAGCACGCGCGAAGGAAAGGCGTCGGCCGGTCCGCCTGCGATGAGCGTTTGCCCCTCAAGTCGAACCGTGCGCGGCGCCTCGGGATCATGCACAAGCTGCACGTCTCCGCCGCGAAACGGAATCGTCGCTCCGTGAGATAGTGAAACCGCCTGCGCCCGCTTGGCGCGTTGTTTCTCGACCCACTCCGCCTTGGTCTGCGCCCATTGCAGCGCCGCGCGCTTGCTGGCGCGCTTGGGACAGGTCAGCTTCACCCGGTCGGTCTGGATGTCGTAGCGCAGCGACCAGCGTTTGGCGCGCGGATGCGGACGAAGGTCGATCGCGACCTCGCCCCCGCCCGGCAGTGTCAGGCGCGGCTCAGAGCGGGTCCGGAGCAAGATGGTCCTCGATATCGCCGGCATCCTCTTCGGCAACGGTCCAGCCGCGGATCGAGGCCCCGGCCGCGTGGACGGCCTCGGGGTCGCCGCAGACGAGATAGTGCCATTCGGGGAGCGGGTGGCCTTCGTGGCGGAGGCGATAGGCGCAACTGTCGGGCAGCCAGGTGACTTCGCCAACCTTGGCCTGCGTCAGTTGCAGGCAGTCGGGAACGTGCCGTTTACGGTTGGGATAGTCGGTGCATCGCGCGGTCTCGCGATCGAGCAGCCGGCACGCGATATTGGTGCCGTAAATATGCCTGGTGTCGGCATCCTCGGCCTTGTGCAGGCAGCACCGCCCGCACCCGTCGCACAGCGCTTCCCACTCGCCGGCGTCGAGCTGATCCAAGGGCTTTTCCCAGAAGGGTTTTTTGCTATTCATGTCGTCACGAAGGTCCCGCGGGGCCAATGTAGCGCCGAGATGATGAGGATGAAAGTGACCAGACTGCTCCTTTTGCTTGCCGTCATGATGGGCGTGGCAACAACCGCCTCAGCGCAATTGTCGGGCTATGGATCGGAAGCCGAACAGTTTCTCAGCGACGTTCGCGACTTCAATGCCGAAAAGGCGATGGGCGCGCTTCGTCGCCCCGGCAACAACCTGGTCAATTATCGCGGTCGCGCGGGCGATGCGGCGCTCCATATCGCGGTCATGGGCAAGAAGATGAGCTGGGTCGATTCGCTGGTCGGCTTCAACGCCGACGTCAATATTCGCAACGCCGATGGCGACACGCCGCTCATCCTCGCCGTGAAGACCGGACAGTTCGACATTGCCAGCCGCCTGCTCGGCTTCGGTGCCGATCCCAATATCGCCAACCGCCGCGGCGAAACACCGGCGATCCTGGCGGTACTCGGCCGCCACGAACTGATTCTCGAAGCGATCCTTCGCGATGGTGGCAATCCGGACATCAAGGACCGCAACGCCGGTCTGTCGGCCCGAGACTATGCCGCCCGCGATCGCCGCAATCCGCGCCTGCTCGAACTGATCGAATCGACCGAGGCGCAAGACAAGCTCGAGTTCGGGCCCGTCATCCGCTAGTGGCCTTCGCCCAGCGCGGGGTCGAGCTGGCTTGCCAGTCGTAACGCGCCGCGCCGTGCCAGCCGCAGCGTCTCCGCCTTGCGCCGCGCCGCCGCCAGCTTGATCTCGGTCGCCTCGCGCGCGATCGCCGCGTCGTAACGGTCGGCGACGATCAGCCCGGCACGCTCGGGCAGATAATCCTCGCTGTCGCAGATCGCGGCCAGATCGGGCGGCACCGCCCAGTAGAAGCGATCGCAATAGTCGAGATAGTCGCGCCACTTGGCGTCGCTCGTCAGGTCGGCCTTGGAGACCTTGATCTCCACGATCACGATCCCGCCTTTCTTCTCCAGCCCCATCAGGTCGGCGCGACGGTGGTTCGGAAGCGGGACTTCGCACATCACGTAGGTCGCGCTGCGGGCCAGCAGGCGCGTCACGCCGCGCGCGACATCGAGCGCAATCGGCGGCGAATCATCCAGGCATTGGGTCATGCACTCGCCCTAGAACAAAAGGGGGCCGCGAACCAGTCGCGACCCCCTTCATGATCTCGTCCGGCTCGCGCCTACTGGTAGAAGATGTGATTGCCCACGGTGCCGATGCGCGTCAGGCGCCAGCCCGGATTGACGTAGCGAGCGTGGAAGAAGAGGGCGTCGGACACGCTCGATTCGTGATGCTCGCCCTCGACGATCCGCGCGATCCCCACGGCGCGCTTCCACGCGGTCGTGTTGCGGCGCGGTTCGGGGATGCGACCGTTCTTGACGAAGCTGAACTGCTTGCGCTGCTTGACCACCCCGCAATAGGTCGACGGCCAACGACGGCTCTCGGCGCGGTTGGCGATCACTTCGGCCACGGCCAGCTGGCCTTCGAGGCTTTCACCGCGCGCTTCGAAATAGATGGCGCGCGCCAGGCACTCCATCTCCGAATCGCGCGGGCTGGTGCCGGCAAAATGCGCGACCAGGCCCGACAGGTTAGCGGGCAGGGTCGGGGCAGCTTCTTCGGCCGCCACTTCGAGCGCTTCGTCGGCGAGCAGGCTGACCGTATCGATTTCGATCGGGTCGGTGATCGGACCGTCGAGGATGATGTCGGTCGCGACGGTGGACGGCATCAGCACCGATCCTTCCATCGCAACCGGCTCGAGGTCCGGTCCAGCCTTCGCGGGTGCCACCTGCGTGGTGGACACCGCTGCCGCCATGAATAGCGCAGTGCGCAACATCGTTTTCATCGAGCCTCAGGCTCATGCGGTGAACTCGGCTTGTCCGGGAGAGGGAACGGCGACGCCGTTAGTGAGTTATCCCTTGTCCCGGGGCTTCATTCCCCGTCTGCGTGGTGCTGTCGGATCCCCCACGGATCGTCGATGCACCCCCCGCTTTGATCTCAGCGGCGGCCATTTTAGCAAAAAGAGTGCACACTCAAGGAAATTCGGTCATTTCAGCGACGAACCGTTTCCCGTTTGCGATATCCAGCTCGATTAACCATAAATCCGGATCGTTTCGCCGCTTCTTTTCGAGGAATTGGCTGATTTCCGCCATTTCAGATTCGGAACCCGGGCCCGTTTCGGACCATTCGTAAGCACCGCTGACCTGCAATTGACGCTCCAAGCAGGTGAAATGGCGTCCTTTTTCGGCAATCACCAGCAGCAGCGACCCGCGCTCCTCGTCGCCCTTTCGCAGCACCGTCGCGAAGCCGCCCTCGGCCATGATCCGCCGCATTAGCGCCTTGGCCTCGACTCCGGCGGCGAGCCGCTCGTTCACGGCAGCTGGTACCCCTCGAGCCCGGAGAGCGCGATGTGCGAGCGCATGAACGTCCCCGTCCCGCGGCCGCATTCCTCGCCCTCGGCGTCAATGATCCGCGCGTCGGCGACCAGCACGCGGCGCTTGCCACTGACCCAGCGCCCTTCGGCCACCGCCGGCCCTTCGCGCATCGGGCGCGTGAACAGCAGGTTGAACGCAGTGGTCAGCAGGAAGCGGTCGGTTACCAGTCCGTTGGCGGCGAAGAAGGCCGCATCGTCGAGCATCTTGAAATAGACCGACCCGTGCGCAGCACCTGCCGCGTGGAAAAAGGCGGGATCGACTTCGAAATGGATCCGGCTCACGCCAGGCTCGGGAAGCTCCAGCCGGCTCTTGAACTGCTGCTGGATCGGCGCTGCGGCGTAGAGCGCTTCGAGCGCCCGGCAATGCGCCTGTGCCCCGGTCGGCCCCTCGGTCGACGGATCAGGCAGCATGCACCTCGTCGGCGCTCATCAGCACGGCGGCCAGCGCGTCGCGATCGCGCGCGCCGCGCATCTTCTCGACCGTCCCTGCGTCGCGGACCAGCCGGCTGACCGCGGCCAGCGCACGCAGATGGTCTGCGCCCGCATCGGGCGGCGACAAAAGCAGGAAGACGACGTCGACGGGCATCTTGTCGATCGCGTCGAAATCGACCGGTTCGTCGAGCCGGGCGACCAGTCCGTAGACATGGCTCAACCCCTCGACCTTGCCGTGCGGAATGGCCACGCCACCGCCGAAACCGGTCGAACCCAGCTTCTCGCGCTCGAGGATCGAATCGACGACGATGCCCGGCTCGAGCCCGAGTTTCTGACTCGCAACCTGGCCCAGCATTTGCAGAAGCTGCCGCTTGCTTGCAGCCGACAGCTTGGTTCGGATCGACGAAAAGTCGATGAATTCGCTCAGATTCATAACTTCAAACTTGCACCCACGGGAACTCGCTCGGGGCGCCCTCTAGACCAAAAACTCGGGTGTTGTCAGCCCCCTGGCCACAATCACCCGTTCGGTTCGACCCAACCGATCGTCCCGTCGTCGCGTCGATAGACCATGTTGAACTGGTCGGTCTTCACGTTGCGGAACATCAGGGCGTTGGTGTTGCGCAGGTCGAGCATCATCACCGCATCGCCCACGCTGGCGGTCGGAATGTCGACCCGCGTCTCCGCCACCACGGCCGGATATTCGGGGCTCGGCGCTTCCTCGGGCGGCGGCGCGAACACGGTATAGCCCGCGTCATAGCTGTCATTGTCGGGTTCGGGGGTATGGCGCCGCTCGCGCAGTCGCTCGACATAGCGTTTGAGCTGGCGTTCGATCTTGTCCGCGGCGCCGTCGAAGGCGACATGCGCGTCGCCGGCGCGGTTCGAGGCCTTGAGCACGATGCCCTGGTTGACGGGCGCGACGATGTCGCAGGTGAAGTCGTCATGGGGGCCGCGTCCGAACGTCACGTTGGCGCCCACACTGCGCGAGAAATATTTGTCGGCCATCCCCTCGATGCGGCTCGAGACATGGGCTTGGAGGGCCTCACCAGTATCTACCTGATGACCCGCGACACGGATATCCATCCGCTCCTCCTTTCTTTGACAATCCACGCGGCCTTGGGGTGGCCGCCACATAGTTTCGAGATGGGTTAGGCCACCTTGCTCCACAAGGGGTCTTCCATCTTTTCGATAAACGCACGATGCGCCGCCAGTTCCTCAGCACTAGGCGCATGCGGCCGTGCCGGGCGCACCTTGCGCGGTGCGGGCGCATCCTCGATGCCTGCCGCGACCGCGACGGTCGAGGTATCCGAGACCTCGATGCCCAGCCCGATCTGCCGTCCGCCGGTCAGTTCGATATAGACTTGGGTCAGCAGTTCGGCGTCGAGCAGCGCGCCATGTTTGACGCGCGCCGAACGGTCAACGCCGTACCGCGTGCACAAGGCGTCGAGGCTATGCTTGGCGCCCGGATGCTTGGTCCGCGCCATCGGCAGCGTGTCGATCATGCGCGTCATGCAGACGCATTCGTGACCCGCTTTTTCGAGCTCGAAATTGAGGAAGCCGAAGTCGAACGAGGCATTGTGCGCGACCAGCTTCGCATCGCCCAGGAATTCGATCAGCTCGAGCGCCTTGTCGGCGAACAGCGGCTTGTCGGACAGGAAGGCGCTCGAGAGGCCGTGCACCGCCTCCGCCTCGCTCGGCATGTCGCGCTCGGGGTTGAAATAACAGTGATAGGTACGGCCGGTCTCGACCCGGTTCTCGAGCTCCACGCAGCCAATCTCGACAATGCGGTCGCCCCCGGGCGACAGGCCCGTGGTTTCGGTATCGAACACGATTTCGCGCATGGCGATGTTATGCGCCTCTCGCGAGCCCGAGGCAAGAGAGGATCCGGTCCACCTGGGCGCGGGTTTCGTCCAGATCGCCGCTGGTGTCGACGATGAAGTCCGCGCGTTCGCGTTTCTCCTCGTCGGGCATCTGCCGCGCCAGGATCCGCTCATATTTCTCGACCGTCATCCCGTCGCGACCCAGCACGCGTTCGCGCTGCATCTCGGGCGGCGCCGACACGACGATGACATGGTCGAAGTTCTCCGCGCCATTGGTCTCGAACAGGAGCGGGATGTCGAACAGCAACGCCTGCGCGTCGCCATTTTCCAGGATAAAGCGGGTGCGTTCGTGATGCACCGCGGGATGGACGATCGCCTCGAGCTTGGCCAGCTTGTCGCGGTCGCCCAGCACCATGCCCGACAGCACGTCGCGATCGACTTTGCCGTCACGGGTCGAGCCCGGAAATTCCTGCTCGATCACGGGCACGAGCTTGCCGCCTTGTCCCTGCAATTCGCGCACGGTCGCGTCGGCGTCGAAGGTCGGGATGCCCGCCTCGGCGAACATTTTTGCCACGGTCGACTTGCCCATGCCGATCGAGCCGGTGATGGCGAGCGTCTTCATGACCTCAGCATAGCAAAAAGCGCATCGTCATGCTGGCGCGGCGGTTCTTCGCCGAAAAACAATGCGAAGCTGGTCGCGGCCTGCTCGACCAGCATCGACAATCCGTCGACCGTCTCCAGCCCGCGCTCGCGCGCCGCCTTGAGCAACGCGGTTTCGGGGGGCGAGGTCACGAGATCGAACACCCAGCCTTTGTCGGAGAGCCCCTCGACGCTCGCGGGGTTCTCCGGAAAGCCCTTCATGCCCAGCGGCGTGGCGTTGATGATCCCGTCGCCCGTGATCGGACTGTCGATCGGTCGCGGCCCTTTGCGCAGGCCGAATTCGACCGCCAGCTTGGTCGCGGTGGTCAGGTCGCGCGCCTGCATCCGGATCGCGGGCGTCAGCCCGACGGTCCGCGCCGCGACCAGCACCGCACGCGCCGCGCCGCCATTGCCGAGCAGCGTCACCCGATCCATCGCGCGGCCCTTGTCGTGCAGTTGCTTCAACAACATCACAATCGCGCCGACATCGCTATTGCCCGCCACCAGCGTGCCCTCGTCATGGACCAGCATGTTGGCCGCGCCCGCCGCCACCGCGAGGTCGGTCGCGCGGTCGGCTGCGCCGATCGCATCGAGCTTCAGCGGCATGGTGACATTGCACCCCTGCCAGGCCTTGTCCTTGCGCCGCTCGGCCAAATAACTTTTCAGCCCCGCGCGCGCGACCTGCTGCGGGCGATAGTCGGCCTTCATGCCCATCTTCTTGATCCAGAATTTGTGAATCTCGGGCGATCGGCTGCCGTCGATGGGGTCGCCGATCACCTCGGCATAGGGGGTCGCTTTGCTCATGACGCGATGACCTTGCGGTCTCGCAGGGCGCCAAGCAAGGGCAGAAGCGGCATACCGAGGATCGTGAAATAATTGCCGTCCATTTTGTCGAACAAGGTGACACCCGGCCCCTCCATCCGGAACACACCGACGCAATAAGACACTTCGGGCCACTCGGCAGCGAGATAGGCGTCGATAAAGTCGTCGCTCAACACGCGCACGTGCAGCCGCGCCGTCTCGTGATGGCACCAGTCGACATTTCCGTCCCGTACCAATGCCACCGCGCTGGTCAGCTCCATGACCTTGCCCGAGAAGACGCGCAGATGCTCGGCGGCGTTGGCGCGGTCGGTCGGCTTGTCGAACAGGCGCCCGTCAACCGCCACCACGCTATCGCTGCCGATCACCCAATCGTCGGCATCGGCCGCAACCGACAGCGCCTTGGCTTTCGCCAATGTCGGGGCCAGGCTTGCCGCCCCGCCATCATGCGTTCGCTTGACCGCATCCTCGTCGCAATCGGGCTTCACGACCTCGTAATCGACGCCCGCCTGGTCGAGCATTGTCCGCCGGATCGGACTGGAGGAACCGAGGATCAAACCCATGGGAGCCTTTCTGTGGAAAAAGCGCGGGACAGGCCTAGCGCGAAGCCGTGGACAGGCCAACCGCATGATTCCCCAAACGCCCATGCCGACTCATTTCGAGATTCGACCCACAGAATGACTCGTCGGATGGGGAAAATGTGGATAGCGGGAGTCCTGCTCGGCGACTCATTGGAGTCATTGAGTCAAGAAGAGTCTGCGCGTGTTGGCAAAGCGCGCTCAACTCGGCTAACCCCGCAACCCACGCGCCAATATCAACTCCTATCTTTTCTATAATATATATAAGGAGAATAGAGGGTGGCCCCTCTCTCGTCCGAAAAACCCCTTCTGGCCGTCCTTCGCGGCACGCGCATGGACCCGCCTCCGGTCTGGTTGATGCGTCAGGCCGGGCGTTATCTGCCCGAGTATCGCGAACTGCGCGCCAAAATGGGCGGCTTCCTCGACATGGCCTATGACGCCGAGGCCGCGGCCGAGATCACGATGCAGCCGATCCGCCGCTTCGGCTTCGACGGCGCGATCCTCTTTTCCGATATCCTCATCGTCCCGCACGCGATCGGCCAAGACCTGACCTTCGTCGCCGGCGAAGGCCCGCGCCTCTCGCCCCCGCTGACCGATGCGCGGCTCGAGGACTTCACCCCCACCCCGCACCACCTCGAGGCGATTTACGCCACCGTGCGCGCGGTGAAGGCGCAGCTCGACCCGTCGACCACCTTCCTCGGCTTCGCCGGCTCGCCCTGGACCGTCGCCACCTACATGGTCGCCGGCCACGGCACCAAGGACCAGCACCCCGCGCGCATCATGGCCTACGCCGAAGAAGACCGCTTCGCGCAGCTGATCGCGCGGATCGAAGAGGTCACGGTCGACTATCTCTCGGGCCAGATCGAGGCCGGGGTCGACGCGGTGCAATTGTTCGACAGCTGGGCCGGCAGCCTTTCGCCCGCCCAGTTCGAGCGCTGGGTGATCCAGCCCAATGCGCGCATCGTCGCCGCGCTCAAGGCCCGCCATCCCGATACGCCCGTCATCGGCTTTCCCAAGGGCGCGGGCGCCAAGCTCGTCGACTATGCTTCGCGCACCGGCATCGACGCCGTCGGCATCGACGAGACGATCGATCCCGTCTGGGCCAACGCCGCCCTGCCCGCCGGCATGCCCGTGCAAGGCAATCTCGATCCCATGGCTCTGCTCGCGGGCGGATCGGCGCTCAGCGAGGCCGTGGAGGCCATCAGGACCGCCTTTGCGGACCGACCCCACATCTTCAATCTTGGCCACGGCATCGACAAGACGACCCCGATCGCCCATGTCGAAGATCTGCTCGCGCAACTACGAGGCTAACCAATGGACTCCATGATCGGCTTTCTCGGCGCATCCTATCTCTGGGTGAAGGCCGCGCACGTCACCTTCATCATCTTCTGGATCGCCGGCCTGTTCATCGTCCCGCGCTATTACGTGCACCATCACGAAACCACGCCGGGCAGCGCCGAGGACCGCGCCTGGACCGAGCGTGCCGACCGCGCGCGCACCGTCATCCTGCTCCCCGCCCTGGTGCTTAGCTGGCTGCTCGGCCTCGCGCTCGCGCTCCATATCGGCGCCTTCACCCAGGGCTGGTTCCACGCCAAGCTCCTGCTGGTCATTCTCCTCTCGGCCTATCACGGCTGGGTCGTCTCGTTCGGCAAGAAGCTCGCGGCGGGCGAACGCCCGATGCAGGGCCGCAGCCTGCGCATGATCAACGAGGTCCCCGCCCTCTTCACGATCCTCATCGTCGTCATGGTGATCGTCCGCCCCTTCTGACGCTTCGCCGCATCGCCGTGAGTCGCCCCGTTGACTTCACGCAGAGGCGCACCTAACTCCTCCTCTCGACGGCGCACCCGGCAGTCCTTGCCGCGTTTTCTTTTCGCGCCGCCCGGTTCCTCCCCAGCGCCACATGTCTTTGTCGCGCGCCGCAAAGAATCCATAGGTCCATGCATCTCAAAGACTTGAAAGAAACGTCTCCCGCCAAGCTCGTCGCCATGGCCGAAGAGCGCGGTGTCGAGGCCGCTTCCACCCTGCGCAAGCAGGACCTCATGTTCTCGATCCTCAAGGAAGAGGCCGAGAACGGTACGCAGATCATGGGCATGGGCACGATCGAAGTGCTCAATGACGGGTTCGGCTTCCTGCGCTCGCCAGAAGCGAACTTCCTCGCCGGTCCCGACGACATTTATGTCGCCCCCGCGGTGGTCAAGAAGTTCGGCCTGCGCACCGGCGACACGGTCGAAGGCGAGATCCGCGCCCCCAAGGACGGCGAACGCTATTTCGCGCTGACCAAAGTCACGCAGGTCAATTTCGACGATCCCGAGGCGGTCCGCCACCGCGTCAATTTCGACAACCTGACCCCGCTCTATCCGGACGAGAAGCTCACGCTCGACAGCAGCGATCCGACCGAAAAGGACAAGAGCGCCCGCGTCATCGACATCGTCGCCCCGCTCGGCAAGGGCCAGCGCGCGCTGATCGTCGCCCCGCCGCGCACGGGTAAGACCGTGCTGCTGCAGAACATCGCAAAGGCGATCACCGACAACCACCCTGAGGTTTTCCTCCTCGTGCTCCTCATCGACGAGCGCCCCGAGGAAGTCACCGACATGCAGCGCAGTGTGAAGGGCGAGGTCGTCTCCTCGACCTTCGACGAGCCGGCCTCGCGACACGTCCAGGTCGCCGAGATGGTAATCGAAAAGGCCAAGCGCCTCGTCGAGCACAAGAAGGATGTCGTCATCCTCCTCGACTCGATCACCCGTCTCGGCCGCGCCTACAACACGGTCGTGCCCAGCTCGGGCAAGGTACTCACCGGTGGTGTCGACGCCAACGCGCTCCAGCGCCCCAAGCGCTTCTTCGGCGCCGCGCGTAATATCGAGGAAGGCGGCTCGCTTTCGATCATCGCCACCGCGCTGATCGACACCGGCTCCAAGATGGACGAAGTCATCTTCGAAGAGTTTAAGGGCACCGGTAACAGCGAAATCGTCCTCGACCGCAAGGTCGCCGACAAGCGCATCTTCCCCTCGCTCGACGTCGGCAAGTCCGGCACGCGCAAGGAAGAGCTGCTGGTCGACCAGGCCACTCTCTCGAAGATGTGGGTCCTGCGCCGCATCCTCATGCAGATGGGCACCATCGACGCAATGCAGTTCCTCCTCGACAAGATGAAGGACGCCAAGTCCAACGAAGACTTCTTCGCGAGTATGAACCAATAGCTGAGCCGGAGACCCGGCACGCTTCAGGCGTGCTGGGTTTCGGTCGGAACTCTCCCCTTTCTCACCCATTGGAGCCAGCATGATCGACCAACTGATGATGCTCATCGCCGCCGTCTCTTCGGAGGCGCTTTCGCTTGGCGGACCTGCCGATATCTGGGACGCCATCGTCAAGGATTTCTCGAACATTACCGAGCCCGAGGCGCTGGTCGCCTTTGGCCAGGTGCTGATGATCGACCTTATCCTCGCGGGTGACAATGCGATCATCGTCGGCGCGCTTGCCGCAGGCCTCCCCGCGGACCAACGCCGCAAGGTCATCATAATCGGTGTCGCCGCAGCGCTCGTGTTGCGTATCCTGTTCGCACTGATTGTCGTCCAGTTGCTCCAGATCGTCGGGTTGATTTTCGCTGGCGGCCTGCTGCTCTTGTGGGTCGCTTGGAAGATGTGGCGCGAACTGCACCATCTCGGCGAAAGCCCGGGCAGCCCCGAGATCGAGGGCGACGAAAGCTCGGGCGTGAAGCCGATGAAGAGCTTCTACGCTGCCGCCTGGGCGGTTGCGGTCGCCGACGTCTCGATGAGCCTCGACAACGTGCTCGCGGTCGCGGGCGCGGCCAAGGACCATCCCGGCATTCTGATCGTCGGCCTGATCCTCTCGGTCGCATTGATGGGCGTCGCCGCCAACATCATCGCCAAATATATCGAGCGCTATAAGTGGATCGCCTATATCGGCCTCGCGGTCATCCTGTGGGTCGCCGGCGGCATGATCTATGACGGCTTCGTCGATCCGAACGTCGGGGTCGGCCAGCTCTTCGGATAGTGGAGGCCGCAGCCTCCGATACGATCGTTGCGCTGTCGAGCGGGAGCCTTCCTGCGGCTATCGCCGTCGTCCGCATGAGCGGACCCAGGGCCCCCGAGGTTGCCGAGGCGATCGCGGGGGCGCTTCCGGCGCCGCGAACCGCGTCGCTGCGGGTCTTGCGCGATCCGTCCGATGCCAGCCCGATCGATGAGGCGCTGGTCCTCCACTTTCCGGCGCCCGACACGGCGACAGGCGAAGAAATCGTTGAATTTCAATGCCATGGTTCGAATGCCGTGGTGCGCAAGCTGATTGACGTCATGACATCAGTGAAGGGGTGCCGCCTTGCGCAGCCGGGTGAATTTACCCGTCGAGCGCTCGAGAGTGGCCGGGTCGACCTAACCGCGGCCGAGGGCCTTGGCGACCTGCTCGCCGCAGAGACCGAGGCCCAACGCCGCTCGGCACTGCGAATCGCACGAGGCGGGCTCCACGACGAGCTCGCGTCGCTGCTTGAGAAGCTGGTCACCCTGTCTGCCAGGCTCGAGGCCGCGATCGACTATGTGGGTGACGAGGAGGAGACGGGCGGACAGGACGACGCGCTTCGGGCCGAATTCGCCGCCATTCGTGACAAGGTCGACGAGCTGATCGCAAAACCCTCGGTCGAGCCTTTGCGCGAGGGCATTCGGGTCGTCGTCGGTGGGCCTACAAATGCTGGTAAATCCAGTCTTATCAATAAGTTAGCGGGATCCGCGCGAGTAATCGTGTCCGATATCCACGGCACGACGCGCGATCTTGTCGAGATCCCTGTTTCGATCGGCGGCGTGCCGTTCACGTTGGTCGATACCGCGGGCCTGCGCGAGAGCGACGACACCATCGAGCAAATCGGGATCGAGCTCGCCGGACAAGCCCAGCGAGATGCCGACATCCTCTTATGGCTCGGTGATCCCGACCAAATGCCAGAGCACCCCCGCGCGATCCTGGTCCGATCGAAGAGCGACCTGGACGAAACGTCGGACGGAACGGGCATCGCCGTGTCGAGCAAGACCGGCGACGGCCTCCCCTCCCTCATGGCGAAACTTACGGAGCTTGCACGGGGCATCGTCCCGACCGCCGACGAAATCGGACTATCCGACTGGCAGGCGGACACGTTGAGAGTCGTGCGAGAGACCTTGGACGTTCACAGCGAGGATCTCGCGATTCTGGCGGATTCCGTGAGGTCTGCGCGAGTTTCGGTCGGAAGGCTGCTCGGCGCAGGCGACGTCGAAGACGTGCTCGACCGCCTTTTCGGCAAATTCTGCCTCGGAAAGTAATGTTTCACGTGAAACATCGCTCTTTTGACCGAATCGTCGTCATCGCATAGGGAGCGTGGATGTTTGACGTTCTGGTCATCGGTGGTGGACATGCAGGCGTGGAAGCGGCGGTCGCTTCCGCGCGCATGGGTGTGCGCACCGGGCTGATCAGCTTCGCGCGCGACAATCTTGGCCAGATGTCCTGCAATCCGTCGATCGGAGGCGTGGGCAAAGGGCACATCGTCCGCGAAATCGATGTGTTCGAGGCGGTACAGCCCCTGGCGGCCGACAAGGCCGCCATTCACTATCGGATGCTCAACGCGTCCAAGGGTGCAGCGGTCCGTGGTCCGCGCGTCCAAGCGGATCGTCGTCTTTTCCATGCCGCCGTCCAGGGCGAGGTCGCGTCGCTGCCAATCGACATCATCGAGGGCGAAGCGAGCCAGTTGCTAATCGATAAGGAACGAGTCTCCGGCGTTATATTCTCTGATGGGACGATCTTGTCGAGCAATGCCGTCGTCATTGCCACTGGCACGTTCCTCGGTGGCCGGATTTTCCGCGGAAATGAGCGGGAAATTGGCGGTCGAGTGGATGAACGCGCCGCTTCGCTACTCGGCGATCAATTCATCGATCTCGGGCTCGTCGCGGGCCGTCTGAAGACCGGTACCCCGCCACGGATCGACGGCCGGACGATCGATTGGTCGTGCCTGCAGCCCCAGCCTTCGGATAGCGATCGCTGGTCGCTGTCACTCCGCGATGTTGGCACTCGCCCTGCCCAGCTTGCCTGCGCGATCACCCGGACCAATCCGCGAACCCACGAGATCATCGCCGCTAACGAAGACCGCTCCCCACTATATGCCGGTGCCATCGATGGACGCGGTCCGCGCTATTGCCCGTCGATCGAGGACAAGGTTCGTCGTTTTTCCGACCGCGACCATCACCAGATCTTTCTGGAGCCCGAGGGTCTCGATACGGCGCTGGTATATCCCAATGGCATTTCGACCTCGCTCCCCAACGACGTTCAGGTGGAAATGGTGCGAAGCATGGAGGGACTCGAGCGAGCCACGCTCGCGACCCCGGGCTATGCGGTTGAATATGCGTACTGCGATCCGCGCCGCCTGGATCGTCGATTGGCCCACAGAGATATTCACGGCCTGTTTCTCGCTGGCCAGATCAACGGCACGACGGGGTATGAGGAGGCGGCAGGCCAAGGGTTGGTCGCAGGCCTCAACGCCGCCGCGCGATGCCTCGAGCAAGATCCGATCCTGTTCGACCGCGCCGACTCCTACATAGGCGTGATGGTAGACGACCTCACGATCCATGGTGCCAGCGAGCCCTATCGGATGATGACGGCGCGGAGCGAATTCCGCCTCCATCTCCGCGCTGACAACGCACCCGAACGGCTTGGCGACCTGGCCCGCCGGACGGGAATTTCGGACAAACATCGAGCCCGTCTCGATACCCGCGCCGAACGTCGAGCTGCGCTCTCGGAACAGCTCGATATGCGCTTGCGAGCTGAAGAGCTCGGGCTACCGGGCGACGGCCATCGCCGGCCCTTGTCGGACTGGGTCAGCCGGCCCGGCGGCGAACAAGCCGTGCGCACTCGTCTGGGGACGGATGAGATCGTCGACACTGTGCTCGCCGACGCGATCTACGCTCCTTATTTGGAGCGACAACGCAACGAGTGGGAAGCTGTCGAAGGGCAACGGAAAACGCGGATTCCCGCCGATTTCGACTTCGAGTCGGTTCATGGTCTGTCGGCCGAGATGGTCGAGCGCTTAAGTGCAGCGCGACCCGATACGATCGATCAGGCCTCACGCGTGCAGGGTGTCACCCCGGCCGCGCTAACCGCCATCCATCTAAAACTTGCGAGGTCTCGTGCAGCCTGACCTAGAGGCTCTTCTGCAGCGCGATGTTTCACGTGAAACATGCGAAAAGCTCGAGGCGTACAAAGCGCTTCTCATCGAGGAAAACGAGCGCCAGAACCTCATCTCCAAGGCCACGATCGATGAGTTCGATCAACGCCACTTGATCGACAGCGCGCAGCTTCTCACCAACCACGCAGACCCCGCTGGCAAATGGCTCGACGTCGGCTCCGGCGCCGGCCTCCCCGGCATCGTCCTAGCGACCCTCCACCCGGGCTCCGTTACGCTAGTCGAACCCCGCCGCCTCCGCGCCGAGTTCCTGCGACGCGTTGTCGATGACCTCACCTTATCCAACGCGACCGTGCACCACAAAAAGGTCGAACAGGTAACCGACGCTCCAACCGTCATCACCGGCCGCGCGGTGGCCAACGTCTCCAAATTCCTGTCGCTGACAGAACATCTCACCGACTTATCCACACATTTTGTGCTTCCCAAGGGCCGAAAGGCTGCCGAAGAACTGGAAGCAGCGAAGAAGGTCTGGCAGGGTAGGTTCGAGCTTGTCCCGAGTGTGACCGACGCGGAAGCCTCGATCCTGCTGGCAAGCGGCATCAAGCGGAGGGGGAAGAGATGATCCGGATCGCAGTCGCCAACCAGAAGGGTGGGGTGGGCAAGACCACGACCGCCATCAATCTCGCGACGGCGCTCGCAGCAATCGGCTGGAAAGTCCTCCTCATCGACCTGGATCCGCAGGGCAACGCCTCAACCGGGCTTGGGGTCGCCGCTGCCGATCGTACCCGTTCAAGCTATGATGTCCTGACCGGCAACGAAACAGTCACGGATGCCGCGGTCGAGACCAAGGTACCGCGCCTCGATCTGCTCTCGGCAACAGTCGACCTATCGGGCGCCGAGATCGAGCTTGTCGCGCTCGAAGATCGCACGCATCGCCTGGTCCAGGCGCTCGACGAAGCGCCTCCGGGACGCTGGGACATCTGCCTGATCGACTGCCCGCCCTCTCTCGGCCTTCTGACCGTGAACGCCCTTGTCGCGGCGCGTCACCTCCTGGTACCGCTCCAGTGCGAGTTTTTTGCGCTTGAAGGCCTCAGCCAGCTGCTCCAGACCGTGGAGCGTGTGCGACAAGCCTATAATTCGGACCTCTCAATCCTCGGCGTGGCACTGACCATGTTCGATCGCCGCAACAATCTTTCAGGTCAGGTTGGCGAGGACGTTCGTGCTTGCCTCGGCGACACCGTCTTCCAGACCGTCGTTCCCAGAAATGTGCGACTTTCGGAGGCGCCCAGCCATGGGCTGCCGGCGCTGATCTACGACATGAAGTGCCCGGGCAGCGCCGCCTACCTCAAACTGGCGCGCGAAATCATCGATCGCCTGCCTGCTCGAGCGGAGGCCGCATAATGAAAAAGCCAAGTGGTCTGGGCAAAGGGCTGTCCGCGCTTCTCGACGATGCGCAAGCACGTCGCCAGGCAAGCGGCGGAGAGGTCGAGAAGTCCACGGGTGTGGACACGATCGCGATCGCCGACATCAAACCCAACCCTAACCAGCCGCGGCGACACTTCGACGCCGACGCGCTGACCGAGTTGTCGGAATCGATCGCGCGTGACGGCGTGTTGCAGCCGATCATCGTGCGGCCCGTCGATGGCGGCTACGAGCTGATCGCCGGCGAGCGTCGCTGGCGGGCGGCCCAGCAGGCGCAACTCCATGAGATTCCAGCCTTAATTCGTGAGAGCGATGTCGAGCATAGCGCCGAACTCGCGATTATCGAGAATATCCAACGCGAAGATCTCAATGCGATCGAAGAGGCGGCCGCCTACAAGGCGCTGATGGACGCCTATGGCCACGGCCCGGCGCAAGTCGGCGAGATTGTCGGCAAGTCGCGCAGCCATGTCGCCAACCTGTTGCGATTGCTCGAATTACCCGACGAAGTGCAGCAAATGCTCTTGCGAGGCGATATCAGCATGGGTCATGCCCGTGCCGCTGCGGGTGCGGAAGATCCGCTAGCACTTGCTAAGTCAATCGTTTCCGAAGGCCTGTCGGTGCGCCAGGCGGAGCAGCGCGCCAAGGCGGCAAAAACCCCGAAAAACTCCGGACAGTCGTCGAGCGCATCGGGCCCGGCGGACGCCGATCTGGCAGCGCTCCAACGCCAACTGGGCGACATGCTCGGTTTGCGCGTACGCGTCCTGCATGGGCAAAAGGGCGGCAAGGTCGAACTCAGCTATCGCACGCTCGACCAGCTCGACATGATCTGCCAGCGACTCTCGGGCGAGCCGATCTAGGTCGATTTCTAGCGTCGCCGCGCCGACTGGGCGATCCTCGCGACGGCCAGCAATTCCTCACCGATGGCCGACTTGGCCGGCAACTGGGTGAACATCATCCGTCGCTCAAGGTCGGTGATCCGCTCCCCGAGCCGCGCGAGGCGGGGCGCCGACCAACGCATCAGCATCTCCGTGACGACCGGTTTGTCTTTCCAGAATAGCGCTCGTCCCATCGACGAGATGACTGCCGAGGCGGGCTCGCCCGCTGCCACTCGCGCCTGCATCGGCGCGAGCATCACGATCCGCCGCTGCATTGCACGCAGAATCGTAATTGCCTCCGAGCCGTTCGCCGACATCGCGTCGACACCTTCCTGCACGGCGGCGATGTCGCCGACCATCGCTCGATCCCCCAAGCCGAAGAACGCCACGTCGCCGGTTCCCGCACCAAGCCGGTCGACCACGTCATCTTCGAGCGGAACGGGATCACTCTCTCCCGAACCGAGATAAAGCGCGTATTTCTCGACTTCCTGCCGAGCCAGCTCCCGATTGTTGGCCGTCATTCCCGCAATCCGCGACACCACGCCTGGCGCAGGCGCAAGCCCGTGCTCGCGGCAAAGCTGCTCGATGATATTCTCATACTCGCGGCCCTCGGGCGCATAGGAGATGTGGGCCAGCGCATGCGGGCTCGCCTCCGTAGCCTTGAGCAGCTTGCTCGTCTTGCGCAGCGCGCCAGCAATCGCGATCGTCGGGTGTTCGGCGCCCGGTGCCTCGAGCAAGGCTTCGACGCCCGCCACGATTTCGTCTGCAGCGGGTTCGATCCAGATCGCCTTGGCCCCGCCGAACATCGACAATGCATTGGCTTCGTCCGCCAGCTTCGCCGGGTCGGACTTGATGGCGCCGCCTTCCATCGCGTCTTTTGCCGCGCCAAATGCCTTGAGCAAGCGCGTCGCATGGCTGCGCGAACTCGCCTCGTCGGCACCGTGGAAGAGATAGAAGCGGATCGCCGGGTCCGGCGTGTCGAGCCGGCGCGGAATATCGCCGCGCTGCGTCTTCACCGGTCCGCGCTCCGTGTGAAATAGAGGCCGAGCCGATTGACGATGTCGTCCGCGACTTCCTTCGACAGCCGCTCAGCCGCGGTCTGCTCGGCCGCCACCGTGGCATATTCGGAGCTGGTGATATCGATGCCCGCATCGCTCCCCGCGGTCGAATCGAGCACGGTCTCACCCGTCTGCATGTCGACGAGCTGGTAGCGCGCGCGAAGCGTCCGCCGTTCGCGCGTCGCGGCCGCGTCGCCGCGAATGCCGAAACGGGTGATGTCATCGTCAATCTCGACATCGAGCCGGTAGCGCGCGCCGTCGGGCATTGCGCCTCCGCCAAGCCGGTCGATCAACGCATTGCGCAGCAGCCATCCCGAGCGGTCGTCGATCGGACCGACCGCAACCAGCGAAAGCTGCGAGCCCGCGACCCCGCTCGCCCCGTCCGCATAAAGCGGCCTGAAACCGCAAGCCGACAGCCCGGCGGTCGCGATAGCGAGGAGAAGGGCGGCACGGCGCGTCACGCGACGATATTCACCAGTCGGTCGGGCACGACGATGACCTTGCGCGGTGCGTTGCCGCCGAGATGCTCCTGGATCTTGGGCAGCGCGAGCGCCTGCGCCTCCGCATCATCCTTCGCGGTACCCCGCGCAACCTGCATCTTGTCGCGCAGCTTGCCGTTGACCTGGATGACCATCGTCACTTCGTCCTCGACCAGCATGGCCTCGTCAAACGTCGGCCAAGCAGAGTCTGCCACCATCGTCTCGCCGCCGCGCAGCGCATGCGCTTCCTCGGCGAGATGCGGCGCCATGGGCGAGATGAGTTTGAGCAGCGTGTCGATTGCCTCGTCGCGGGTCGCGGTCGGCGACGCTTTCTCGATCGCGCTCACATACTCGTAGAGCGCGGCGATCGCCTTGTTGAATTGCAGCGCGTCGATGGCGTCGCCGACAGCCTTCACCGTCTGGTGTCGCTTGCGCGCGAGATCCTTGTCTTCGCCTTCGCTTGCGCGTTCGCCCTGGACCAGCTTCCACACACGCTGGACGAATCGCGCCGCGCCCTCGATGCCGCCCGTCGACCATTCGAAGTCGCGCTCGGGCGGGCTGTCGGAGAGCACGAACCAGCGCGCGGCATCGGCGCCATAGTCGGCGACGATCGGCTCGGGATCGACCGTGTTGCGCTTCGACTTGGACATTTTTTCCACGCGCCCGCGCTTTACCTGTGCGCCGTTGGCGAGTTCGATCAGCTCACCATCCTCGCTGACCCCGATTTCGGTCGGGTTGAGCCAGCGCCCGTCGAGCGACTGGAACGTCTCGTGCGTCACCATGCCCTGCGTGAACAGGCCGGCGAAGGGCTCGGATATATCGAGCTGCCCCATATGCTTGAGCGCACGCGTCCAGAAGCGAGCGTAGAGCAAGTGCAGGATCGCATGCTCGACCCCGCCAATATACTGCTGCACCGGCAGCCATGCCTCGGCCTCGGCCTTGTTAAACGGCTTGTCTTCCGGCTGCGAGGCGAAGCGGATGAAATACCAGCTGCTGTCGACGAACGTGTCGAGCGTGTCGGTCTCGCGTCGCGCAGCGCTGCCGCACTTGGGGCAGTCGACCTTGCCCCAGGTCGGGTGGCGGTCGAGCGGGTTGCCGGGTATCTCGAAGCTGACATCCTCGGGGAGCGTCACGGGCAGCTGGTCCTTGGGGACGCCCACCGGACCGCAATCGTCGCAATGGATGATCGGGATCGGCGTGCCCCAATAACGCTGGCGGCTCACCCCCCAGTCGCGCAGGCGATAGACAGTCTGGCCCTCGCCCCAGCCCTCGCTTTCGGCGCGCTCGACGATGGCGGCCTTGGCGGCCTCGGTGTCCATCCCGTCGAGGAAGCGCGAATTGACCGCGACGCCCGGATCGGTGTCGGCAGCGTCGAGGATCGGATCGCCCGCCGCGTCAGTCGAAGACGCGACGACACGCTGGATCGGCAGGTTGTATTTGGACGCGAATTCGTAATCGCGCTGGTCATGTCCGGGCACGCCGAACACCGCGCCGGTGCCGTAATCCATCAGCACGAAATTCGCGATATAGACCGGCAGCTGCCAGTCGGGGTCGAGCGGATGCACCGCCTTGAGGCCGGTGTCGTAGCCCTTCTTTTCCTGCGTCTCGAGCTCGGCCGCAGTGGTCCCGCCCGCCTTGCATTCCTTGATGAAGGCACCTGCCGCCCCGTCGTGACGCGCGGCAGCGAGCGCGATCGGATGATCCGCGCTGACCGCGACGAAGCTCGATCCGAAGATCGTGTCGGGGCGCGTGGTGAACACCTCGATGTCCGACTGTCCGTCGATCGGCTCGGCCAGCTGGAACTTGAACTGCATGCCCTGCGACTTGCCGATCCAGTTCTCCTGCATCAGGCGAACCTTGTCGGGCCACTTGTCGAGATCGCCCAGGCCTTCGAGCAGCTCGTCGGCAAAGTCGGTGATCTTGAGGAACCACTGGCTGAGCTTCTTGCGCTCGACCTCGGCGCCCGAGCGCCAGCCCTTGCCGTCAATGACCTGCTCGTTGGCGAGCACGGTCATGTCGACCGGGTCCCAATTGACCTCGCTTTCCTTGCGGAAGACGAGCCCCGCCTCGAGCATGTCTAGGAACAGCGCTTGTTCGTGGCCGTAATAGGCCGGGTCGCAGGTCGCGAACTCGCGGGTCCAGTCGAGCGCGAAGCCCAGCGTCTTCAATTGCGCGCGCATCGTGTCGATATTTTCCCACGTCCATGCGCCCGGGTGGACCTTGCGCTCCATCGCGGCATTTTCGGCGGGCATGCCGAAGGCGTCCCACCCCATCGGGTGGAGCACTTCGTGTCCCGTCATCCGCTTGTAGCGCGCGATGACGTCGCCCATCGCATAGTTGCGCACGTGGCCCATGTGGATCCGCCCGCTCGGGTACGGAAACATTTCCAGCACATAGGACTTGGGCTTGGGCGACGCGCTATCGGCGGCGAAGGTGTTTTCCTTCTCCCACCGCGCCTGCCACCGCGCATCGACACCCTTGGGGTCGAACTTTTCAGCCATGGCTAGCCGCCGGCGACGGTCGTGCGGCGAATATCGCGGGCGCGGGTGAGGATGATGTCCTCGAGCTTCTGGACTGTCGCGGCGGTGACCGGCGCGTCAACCCAGCTACCGTTGTTATTGGTCTGCTTGGCGACCGACACGCGCAACGCGTTTGCGCGCAGCGTCGAATCGAGAATGGCGACGGTCAGCTTGATACGCTCGTTGGGCGCGTTCGGGCTGGCGTACCAGTCGGTGATGACCACGCCGCTCGCGGCATCGGCCTGGAGCAGCGGGGCGAAGCTCACCGTGTCGACCGCGGCCTGCCAGAGGTAGGAGTTCACGCCGATCTGCGTCATCTGCGCGGGGGCGATCTGGGTCGGGGCGACGATGTCACGCCCGCCGCAGCCGGCAAGCGCGCTCGCCGCGGCGGCGATGAGCAGCAATTTGGGGGCGTGGGCGCGAACGATAGCCATGTGTCTTCTTTCCTCACTCTCGGGGGTATGGAGGAAAGGGTTAGACGGGAGTGGGGGCTGCTGCAAGCGTGACAATATCGTCCCGATCCGGGGCAGGTTGTGGCGCTTGCGTCACAGACTCGGCATGAATCGACGGGTCAACGTGGAACCTTCGTTTCGCCCACGCTATATCCTTGTGGTCAAACGGAGTCGTTTTGGTGACCGTACAGGGGACGAAATCGCAGAAAACCGGGAAAGGTCGCGGCCTTGCTGCGATCCTCGCTGCGAGTCTTCTGGTCAGCGGCCTTGGTCTGACCGGCCACTCGATTGCCTTCGCGCAGGATCGCGACGGAGCCCGCGCGGCGCCCCCGCTCGAAAGCCGGACCCGCTTCACGCCGGCCCGCGGCGACAAGCGACTCGCGGCCTCGCTGGCGCGCGAGCGCACGAGCGACCGCAAATTCAGCTTCACTCCTGCCGGATCGGAGCGCAAGCGCGACAATCTGCGCGTCGCCGTCCGCGCGGACAGCAACCGCCAGGGCGCGCGCGCCGCGGCTTCGCCTGAGGTTCGGCCGGTGGCTGGCCACCCTGCTGCGCTGCGCCTGACCCCCAACAGCTATAATCTCGGCGTCGATGTCGGCTGGAAGCGCTTCGGGGTCTCCGGCAACGTCGAACAGGAACGCTCGAACGTGCCCGCGCTCGCCGATCGCGACCGCGCGCAGGTCGGCGTCAGCTATAACCGCGAAAGCTTCAGCGGCCGCGTCGCCGTGTCGGGCGAACGCAACCCGAGCGCCGCCCCGGTGCTCGCCCCGCGCGAAAGCTATTCGCTCGACGTTGGCGGCAAGATCAACATTTCGAAGCATATCGCGGTCACTGGCGGGGTGCGTTATCGCATCGACCAGGATCGCGTCGATCCCGACCTCGAAGACAATCGCCGCGACAGCCAGGCGGTCTATGTCGGCACGAAAGTCCGCTTCTAGCGCAGGAACGCGCTAATCCCGGCCCAGCCCGCGAACACGCCTTCGGGCAACGCCCTGAATTTCTTCGCATCCATGTCGCCCAGCGCAATGGCGGGCGCCTCGCACAACCGCGCCAATTCGACCGCGCGCTCGGGCCCCAGCGCGGGTGCATCGAGATGCGATCGGGTGGAATAGACCGGGGAAACGAACACCAGCGCCGCGCGCCGCTCGTTGGCGATCCGCGCCTGGCGCTCGTCATGAACCGGCAGGCTGATCGGCAGGTCGGTCGCGCCCACCGGGCGATGGACCATCTGTGCGCCGACCGCGCGGGCCAGTGCTTCGTCCCCCGCCACCGACAGCGCCAGCCCGCGCTTGCGACAATGGTCGGCGACCTGCGCCGCGAGCCGCTCGCGCCCGGCGGTGCGGTCATGGCGAAAGACGACCCCTCCGCCGGCCGGGACGCGATCGATCGCCTCGAACAGGCGCCGACCGAGCCGTTCGTCGGTCATCAGCCAAGGGGTCTGGCATCGCTCCATGCCTCCCCCTATAGCGCGGGCCATGCCTAATACCACGCCCCTCGACACCGTTCGCGAGCGCATCGCGCACGCCGCGAAGATCGCCGGCCGCAAGGTGCAGGACGTCACGTTGATCGCCGTGTCGAAAACGCGCAGCGCCGACGAAATCCGCCCGCTGCTCGAAGCCGGGCATCGCGACTTCGGCGAATCGCGTGTGCAGGAGGCGCAGGACAAATGGCCCGCGCTGAAGGCAGACTATCCGGACGTCACGCTCCACATGATCGGCCAGCTGCAATCGAACAAGGCGGAGGAAGCCGCCGCTTTGTTCGACGTCATCCACTCGCTCGACCGTTCTTCGCTGCTCAAGGCGCTGGACAAGGTTGAGGACTGCCCCGACCTGTTCGTGCAGGTGAATATCGGCGACGAAAAGCAGAAGGGCGGCGCGGCCGTAAAGAACATGCCCGACTTTCTGGCCAGCGTTCGCGACAGGGGGCTTCCGCTTAAGGGCCTGATGTGCATCCCGCCGCAGGGGCTCGAAGCCTCGCCCTTCTTCGCGCTGCTCGCTGAGCTGGCGCGTCGCCACGACCTCGACGGGCTGTCGATGGGCATGAGCGAAGATTTCGAAAGCGCGGTCAAGCTGGGAGCGACCCACGTGCGCGTCGGCACCGCGTTGTTCGGACCCCGCGGCTAGTCGAGATGCCCGGATCGCGACTTCTTGGTCGCGATATAGTCCGCATTGTGCGGGTTGGTCGGCAGATGATGCGCGACCCGTTCGACCACCTCGATCCCCGCCTCGTCTAGGCCCGCAACCTTGTTCGGATTGTTGGTGAGTAGCCGCACTGCGTCGACTTTGAGCGCCTTGAGCATGCCCGCCGCCACGCGATAGTCGCGCGCATCATCGGCAAAGCCGAGGCGGCGGTTGGCATCGACCGTGTCGAGCCCGCCATCCTGCAGCGAATAGGCACGAATCTTGTTGGCCAGCCCGATCCCGCGCCCTTCCTGCCGCAGGTAAAGCAGGATCCCACCGCCTTCCTTGCCTAGCAACGCGAGAGCCTGCTGGAGCTGAGGCCCGCAATCGCATTTGAGACTGCCGAACACGTCGCCGGTCAAACATTCCGAATGAAGCCGTGCCAGTGGCGGCTTGCCCCCGAACGCACCGACGATCAGCGCGACATGCTCCTCGCCATTAGCAAAGTCGCGGAACACCGCGATCTGGCTCGACGGCAGGTCGTCGAGCGGGAGCCGCGCGCGAGTCACCAACTCGACCTGCCCCATCGCTTCGGAAATAGTCTCTGCGCCAATCTCGACCGCCGTATCCGGCCTCTCATCGAGGATCCAGAGCGCCGGCAGCAACCCCGCCAGTCGCGACAAGGTCATCGCCGCCGCGTCGCCGTCTTCGGGCGCCATTGGCGTCAGCGGCCCGATCGGGGGCCGCGATACGTCCTGCCCAGCGTCGGCCAGGGCCCGTGCAGCCTCGCGGTCGAGCCAGTCGACATGCGCGATCCGGACCGGATGGTCGGGGTCGGCCGCGGCCTTGATATTGCCGAGACCGAGCGCCGCGGCACGTTCGCCGCTGATCAGCAGCTGTGCCCGGCGATCCGGATCGACGATGTCGAGCATGGCCTGCGTCGCCGTTTCCAGCGCCACCACGCACGGTCCGCCCGAAAGCGCGACCGGCCGCCCCATGCGGAGCGCGGCGACGGCCTGGGCGACGCGCGTCAGACCGACACCTCGAGGATCAGCGGGATGTGGTCGCTCGGCTTTTCCCAGCTGCGCGCCGGTTCGAGCACGCGGTGCGCGGTCACCTGCCCGGCCAGTTCGGGGCTCGCCCACATATGATCGAGCCGCCGCCCGCGATCGTTCACTGTGTGGTCGCGATTGCGATAGCTCCACCAGGTGTAGCAGCGCTCGGGCGCGGGAATGAACTGTCGTCCAAGATCGACCCAGTCGTGACTGTCCTGGAACCGCTTGAGCGTCTCGACCTCGATCGGGGTGTGGCTGACCACATTGAGCAGCTGCTTGTGGCTCCACACGTCGCATTCGAGCGGCGCGATGTTGAAGTCGCCGACGATGATCGTCGGTTCCTTGAGCTTCTCGCTCCAGCGCGTCATCCGCTCGAGAAAGTCGAGCTTTTGTCCGAACTTGGGGTTCTGGTCGCGGTCGGGAATGTCGCCGCCCGCGGGGATGTAGACATTTTCCAGCCGCAGCCCGCCGGGCAGCCGCACACCGACATGGCGAGCCTCGCCATTATCCTGCCAGTCATGCTTGAGATGTTCTTCCATCGGCACCTTCGACAGGATGCCGACGCCGTGGTGCATCTTCTGGCCGTTGAGCGCGTGGTGCTCGTAGCCCAGCTCGTGCGCCCACTTGGCGGGGAAGACGTCGTTATGCGCCTTTGTTTCCTGCAGGCAGATGATGTCGGGATCCTCGTCCCTCACCAGCTGCTCGATGATATGCGGGCGCGCGCGGACCGAATTGATATTCCAGCTGGCGATCTTGTACGAGGTCACGGAAAGTCCTGATTTGAGTCTGCGGCCTTCTAACGGATCGTGCGGAAAGCACAAACAAAAGGCCCTCGCTCCGGGGGCATGGAACGAGGGCCGACCAAGCGTTCGTCACGCAAGGTGATCGCTCTGTCCCGGGTAACAGGGGGAAACCCCGGATCTGTCGAACGATCACCGACCCTCTTACGCGCGCGAAGCTTTCGCCAGCATGAACAGTTTCGTTCAGAAACTGGTTTTTCGACCAATCGACGAACGTTTTGTAAGGGGAGCGATCAGGCGTTATTTGGGGTCGCGATAGGCGAAGCGACCGTCATTGACCGCCACGTTATAGCGCTGGTTGTCGAGCCGAACGACGGTGCGCTTGTTCTGCGCGTCGATCGCGGTCCAGCCTTCGAGCACCAGTCCGCCCGGCGCGCGATTGTCGCGGTAAAAGGCGAAGATCAACGTGCCAAACTCGGGACGGCGAGCGTCACGCGCACGCACGATCACGACATTCTCGTTTTTCGACGGCACGATCCGCGCGATCCGGTTGAGATCGGGCTTCTGGTCGAGCAGCACGCTCATCGGCGTGTCCTGAATGTCCCAGCTGGACTTCTGGCCAACTTCGTAATCGATGAAATGGAGCTGGTTGCCTTCCGACACCATCAGCATGTCGGCGTTGCGGCCATAATCGAAACGCACCTTGCCCGGGCGCTTCATCAGCAGCTTGCCCGAGATCGAGCGACCCTTGCGGTCGGTCTGGGTGAAGTCCGCGGTCATCGACCGGACCGATGCGAGATGCTTCTCGACCAGGTCGATCGTCGGCTTGGCGGCCTCGACCGGTGCAGGGGTCGCGACCATCGCGACCGCAGCGATCGGCGCGAGGGCAGCGGCAGTGATCGAACGAAAACTCATGGAAAACTCCAACAAATTGTTTCGCCTCTTCTGGCGTGCAGCGTTTGAATGCCTAGTGAACCCGCCGGTTCCCGCTTATTCAGCTTCGACTGGGTGGCCCGCGCGCCTGCCGCGCTTAAATGGGCTGCCCGTCCGTATCGATCAACACTTCGCGGCGGCCGACATGGTCGGGGGCGCTGACGAGATTCTCGTCCTCCATCCTTTCGATCAGGCGCGCGGCGGTATTGTAACCGACGCGCATCTGGCGCTGGAGATAGCTGGTCGATGCCTTCTGGCTCTCGGCGACGATCTGCACCGCCTTGCGGAATTGCTGCGTCTCCGCATCGTCCTCGCCGCCCGGCTGGCCATCGAACATATATCCGCCATCCTCGGGTTCTTCGGTGACCGCCTGGATATATTCGGGCGTGCCCTGCCCGCGCCAATGGTCGGCGACCGCGCGCACTTCCTCGTCGCTGACGAACGGCCCGTGCACGCGCATGATCTGCTTGCCGCCGGGCATGTAGAGCATGTCGCCTTTGCCGAGCAGTTGTTCGGCGCCCTGCTCGCCCAGGATCGTGCGCGAATCGATCTTCGAGGTGACGGCGAAGCTGATGCGCGTCGGCAGGTTGGCCTTGATCACGCCCGTGATAACGTCGACCGAGGGGCGCTGCGTCGCCATGATCAGGTGGATGCCCGCCGCACGCGCCTTCTGCGCCAGCCGCTGGATCAGGAATTCGACTTCCTTCCCCGCGGTCATCATCAGGTCGGCCATCTCGTCGATCACCACCACGATCTGCGGCAGCGTGTCGTAGTCCAGCTCTTCGGTCTCGTAGGTCGGCTGGCCGGTGTCGGCGTCATACCCCGTCTGTACCTTGCGGCCGAGAGTCTTGCCCTTCGCCTTGGCCTCCGAAACCTTCTTGTTGAAGCTCGACAGTTGGCGCACGCCGAGGCTCGCCATCATGCGATAGCGCTCTTCCATCTGCTCGACCGTCCATTTGAGCGCGCGCACCGCCTTGCCCGGCTCGGTGACGACGGGCGAGAGAAGGTGCGGAATGTCTTCGTAGATCGACAGTTCGAGCATCTTGGGATCGATCATGATCATCCGGCACTCTTCCGGGCTCATCCGGTAGAGGAGCGAGAGGATCATGCAGTTGAGCCCGACCGACTTACCCGCCCCGGTCGTACCCGCGACCAGCAGATGCGGCATCGGCGCGAGGTCGGCGATCACGGGATCGCCCGAGATATTCTTGCCCAGAATGATGGGCAGCGACATCTTCTGATCGTCGAACGCCTGACTGGCGACCAGCTCGTGCAGCATGACCATGTCGCGCTTCTGGTTGGGCAGCTCGATGCCGATGACGCTGCGCCCCGGGATGGTCGCGACTCGCGCCGACAGCGCACTCATGTTGCGCGCGATATCGTCGGCAAGCTGGATGACGCGGCTGGCCTTGATCCCGCTCGCGGGCTCCAGCTCGTACATGGTGACGACCGGTCCCGGGCGCACCTCGACGATGTCGCCGCGCACGTGAAAATCCTCGAGCACGCTTTCGAGCAGGCGCGCGTTGCGCTCGAGCGCCGCCTTGTCGATCTGGAGGTGCGAATCCTCTTCCGGCTCCGCCAGCAGGTCGAGCGCGGGCAATTCGTAATCGTCGCCCAGCGCGAGGCTTTTCTGAGCCTTCGCCTTTTTGGTCTTCTTGTTCTCGTTGGCGCGGACGACCGGACCCTTGGGGGTCGAGACCGCGACCTCGGGTTTGGGCGGCTGCGCGGTTTTCTTCTCCTCGGCCTCTTCCTTTGCGCGCTTGCCGCGCTTGAGGACGGGGGCGGAAATCTTGGGGGCTTCGTCGGGGACCAGCTTGGCGCTCGCCCAGGCGCGCTCTTCCTCGCTCAGGTCAAGCGCCTTGACCGCCAGCGCGAGCCCGAGCACGACGAAAATCGCGACCAGCGACAGTGCCAATGCGCCTTCGACCGACGGGTCACCGATCAGGCCGACCAGGCTCTCGATGCCGCCCCCCGTGGCCATGCCGATCAGCCCGGCGTAGCCCGCAGGAAGCCCGGCGACCGCCTCGCCGCGCAGCAGCCCGATCGCCATGCCGAGGATGATCATCCCCGCCAGCGTCAGCAGCGCGGCGCGCTTGGCGCGGCCCGGCTCGGCCAGCCGCATCATGCGCAGGCCATTGAGCGCCAGTACCGGCAGCGCAAGTAGCGAGGCAAAGCCGAACAGTAGGAGCGCAAGGTCGCTGGCATAGGCGCCGGTCGGCCCCAGCCAGTTCTGCGTCGGTCCGCCCGCCGCGGTCGAAAGCGAAGGGTCGGTGCCGTCATGGCTGATCATCGCCAGCGCGAAGGCGAAGGTGCCGGCAAGCACGACCCCGCCCCACACGCGGCGCAGCATATTCTTCGCCGATTGCTTGAGGCTGTCGCGCCAGTCGGGCCCGAGGTCCCTTTTGCGCCCGCGTTGCGCGGCGGTGGCCATGATCGTGAATCCCTTTGCCCGTGTATTAGGCACATCATGCGCTCTGCCGGACTCGCGGGTCAAGCAAGCACTTGTTGTCACGCGCCCTCACGCGCTATCGCAGCCACATGAGTTCGACCGACGTCATCATCCTCGGCGGCGGCCTCGTGGGCCTCTCGCTCGCCGCCGCGCTCGACCATTCGGGGCTGGACAGCGTGGTCATCGACCCCGCCGACCCCACGACGCGCAACAATGCAAAGTTTGACGGGCGCACCAGCGCGGTGTCCTCCTCCTCGATGCGCATGTTCGACGTCATCGGGGTGAACGACCACCTGCCCGAACCCGGCTGCCCGATCCGCACCATCGAATCGAAGGAAGGGCTCAAGCCCGGCGGACTGGTCTTCGATCCCGCCGACGATGGCGAGCCGATGGGCTGGATGAACGAGAATCGCCATCTGCGCACCGCGCTCCTCAAGCGCGCCGAGGCGGGCAAGCGGATCGACCTTCGCTGGCAGCGCAAGCCGGTCGACGTGGTCCGCGACGAACATCGCGCGCAGGTCACGCTCGACGACGGCTCGGTGGTCACCGCGCCGCTGCTGGTCGGTGCCGAAGGACGAAATAGCCCCAGCCGCGAGGCCGCGGGCATTCGCATGGCGCGGTGGCAATATGACCACGCCGCGATTGTCACGACGGTGGTGCACGAATTGCCCCATGACGGCGTCGCCTATGAAATCTTCTATCCCGCCGGTCCCTTTGCGGTCCTGCCGATGACCGATCACGAGGACGGGCGGCACCGCTCGGCCATCGTTTGGTCGGTCCCGCGCGAGGATGCTGCGGGCTATCTCGCGTTGACCGACGAGGAATTCGCGGCCGAATGTCAGGGCGCGATGGGCGACATGCTCGGCAAGGTAGAGACGATCGCTCCGCGCTCGACCTATCCGCTCGGCTTCCACCATGCGGCGCGCATAACCGACACGCGGCTCGCGCTTGTCGGCGATGCCGCGCATGCGATCCACCCGATTGCGGGGCAGGGAGTCAATCTGGGCTATCGCGACGTCGCCGCACTCACGCAGGTGCTGGTCGAGGGCGCACGGCTGGGTCTTGACCTTGGCGACCGCCAGTTGCTCGACCGCTACCAGCGCTGGCGCGCGCTCGACGTGCTGTCGGTCGCGATGGCCACCGACGGCCTCACCCGCATCTACGGCGTCCCGGGCAAGCTCGCCTCGAAGGTCCGCCACTTCGGCATGGAGATGGTCGGCAAGATCGGCCCCTTGCGCGATCGCCTGATGAACGAAGCACGCGGAACGTCGGGAGACCTGCCGCTGCTATTGCGTGGCCTTTCGATTTAATCCGACGAGCGGTCTGAACGCGTCGCGATACCACCAGACCAGTACCAGAAATGCCGCGAACCACGAGGCGCCCCAGAAAAAGCTCGCGGTCAGCGTTGCGTGAAAAAGAAAGATCCAGATCACGGTTGGCGCGAGGATAGCGAGCCCGAGCGGGGCAGTGCGGGGTACCAGCAACAACAGCCCGCCGACGACAAAACTGGCTTGCGCCAGCTGCATCGAGAACGTCCCCCGGTTGGCATCGAGTAAGGCGAGCGCTGCGGGTTCGGTCGTCGGCGGTGGCGCAATGCCGAACAAGGGCGCGATGCCCCAAAATGCAAACCAGGCCCCAAAACCGAGACGAAGTAGCGTGATGACAATGCTCATGTTTTGTCCCCCTCTTTGCCGCCCACCATGCCGACACAAAAGCGTTTGGCAAGCTGCCCCCAATCTCGCATGGTCGAAAGGAAGATGAACAAGGTCCCTGTCCTCGTCACCGGCGGTGCCGGCTATATCGGCAGCCATGCGGTGCTGGCGCTGCGCGATGCGGGCTGGCCGGTTGCCGTCATCGACGATCTGTCGACCGGCTTCCGTACCGCGGTTCCCGATGACGTGCCCTTCTACGAAGGCGATGTCGCCGACGCCGAACTTCTCGCCCGCATCTTCGAAGAGCAAGGCACAGGCGCGATCATGCACTTCGCGGGCTCGGTGATCGTCCCCGAATCGATCGAGAAGCCGCTTCGCTATTACGAGAATAACAGCGCCAAGAGCCGCGCATTGCTCGAAGCTGCAGTCGAAGCCGGCATCCCGCATTTCGTGTTCAGCTCGACTGCTGCGGTCTATGGCAATTCCGACGCCGTGAAGGTCGACGAGGATGCGCCGACGCGCCCGGCCAATCCCTACGGCAATTCCAAGTTGATGACCGAGCTGATGCTTGCCGACGCCGCGCGCGCCTATCCGATCAACTTCTGTGCGCTGCGCTATTTCAATGTCGCCGGTGCGGACCCGCAGGGCCGCGTAGGCCAGCGCACCGAAGGCGCCACCCAGCTGATCAAGGTCGCGGTCGAGGCCGCCTCGGGACAGCGCGACCATGTCGAGATTTTCGGCACCGACTTCGACACGCCCGACGGCACCGGCGTGCGCGACTATATCCACGTCAGTGATCTGGTCGACGCGCACCTCCTCGCGCTCGAGGCACTGATCGGCCAGCCCGACCGCTCGATGATCCTCAATTGCGGCTATGGCCACGGCGCGTCGGTGCTCGAAGTCCTCGACGCGGTCGATCGCGCGACCAACGGCAAGATCGAGCGCCGCATCGCCGCACGTCGCGACGGCGATATCGCGGCACGCATCGCCGACAATCGGCGGATCGTAGAAACGCTCGGCTGGCAGCCAAAGCACGATGATCTTCAGGAAATCGTCAATCACGCGCTGGCGTGGGAGCGCAAGCGCCGCGGCTAGCCTATTGCAGCGTCTGGTCGGCCTCGGGCCCGCCGGGTGCCATGCGCTGGAATTGCATCAGCTGCACCAGCATGTCGGCACGCGGGCCTAGGGTCGGCGTCTCGAGCAGGGCTTGCTTGGCACCGATGTCGAACGGCGCGACCTGTGCGATTGCATTGACGAGCGTCTCGTCGTCGAGCTTGCCGACCGCTTCCCAGTCGACCGCCAGCCCCAGCGCATCGCCGAACGAGCGCGCCTCCTGCTCGACCGCACTGCGCTGCGCGATGCCCAGCGGATCGGGTTCGGCGGCGTCGTCATATTCGGCCAGGTCGACATCGGCGAGCCGATAGGCCTCGGGGCTCGGCGCCTCGCGGATCATGCGAAAGCGTGTCAGCCCCTGCAGCACGATATTGTACCGCCCGTCTTCCAGCTCCTCGACGCTGATGATTTCGCCCAGCCCGCCGACCTGGTGGAGCGGCGCGTCGTCGTCGAGACCTTGCGGCTGGACCATCGCGATCTTGCGATCCCCGTCGAGGGCGTGCGCGACCATGTCACGATAGCGCTCTTCGAAAATGTGGAGCGGCAGCTGGCTGCGCGGGAACAGCAACGCCCCGGCGAGCGGGAAGATTTTGACGCGTGCGGGCTCGGCACCCATCATGTGAAGAGGACCGAGGACAGCCGCCGACGCTGCGCACCCGACCAGGGGTCCTCGAGCCCGGAAGCCTCGATCAGCGACAGGAATTTCTGCCGCGCCGCACCGTCGTTCCATTCGCGATCGCGCTTGATGATCTCGAGCAACTGGTCCGCCGCACCATCGCGCTCGCCCTTGGCCATCAGCGCTTTGGCAAGCTCGAAGCGTGCCTCGTGATCGTCCTCGTTCGCTTCGATCCGCGCGATATAGGCCGACGCATCGACCGCCTCTTCGCCTTCGTCGGCAATCTCGAGCATCGCGCGCGCCTGCGCGATGGCAGGATCGTTCGCGATCTTCTCGTCGACTCCGTCCAACAGCGATTTCGCCTCGTCCTGCTGACCCGCGAGGATGAGCGCGCGCGCCATCCCGCCGACGATCGCCGGATTGCCGGGGTCCATACCCATCAGCTGGGTGAACATGGCGAGCGCTTGCTCCGCCTCGCCCGCGTCAAGCGTCGCGCCGGCCTGTTCGACCAGCGGCGCCAGTTCGGCCTCGCGGTCCTGCGCCTCACCCTTGATCGGCAACTGGCCGAGGATCTGGTCGAGCGCCTGGCCCAGCGCGGCGGGCGTGCGATACTGGCCGAGGTCGGCGACCGGCTGCCCCTGGAACAGGGCATAAACGGCGGGCACCGACTGGACCCGGAACTGCGCGGCGATGAACTTGTCGGTATCGACGTCGATCTTTCTCAAAACGACGCCCTTGTCGGCATAATCCGCGGCGACCTGCTCGAGGATCGGCGACAATTGCTTGCACGGCCCGCACCAATCGGCGGTGAATTGCAGGATGACGAGCTTGTCCATCGACGGCTGCAGCACGTCGGCTTCGAACTTGGCGATCGCGCTGCGATCGGCTTCACTCATCGTCAGGTCCTGCACGCGCCACTCCTTGTGTCTCAGAGCCATTCATATGGTCCGCTTCACGATAAGCACAAGTCACTCGGCAAAAAGGCCAATAAGGGGCTTGCGGGAATCACGACCCAACGCTATCTGCCCCTCCACCCGACCGGGTCCACGCCGATTCCGGTCCGCCAGTGAGCGGGCGTAGCTCAGGGGTAGAGCATCACCTTGCCAAGGTGAGGGTCGAGGGTTCGAATCCCTTCGCCCGCTCCATATTCTCCAGAACAGAAGTCGACCGCAGAACGCGGGAAGTCGGCACGTGTCGGTTACCATGCACTTCGTCTGGAGGCCGTTGATTAACCTAGTTTAATTAGCCTTTATCGAACCATGTTACCGTTCACGCCGAAAAATCGCTGGAATACAAGGTTCTAGGAGGGTATAGCGGCCCCGCTCGGAAAGATTGTGCGGTGCAATGGTGCCAAAAGGTGCCGGCACTGCGAAGCGCTAGGGGGCGTTCGCGGATCGAAAGACCTAGGATACCCGTCGTGCTCCGGCGAACGGCGCGCTTGTTGCGGGAAGGCAACAACACGTCGGGAAGGGTGACCAGTGCTGCAACCAAAGCGCGTACCATGCTTTGAGGGGCAGACAGATTTTTGCGAGCGGCTCGAGTGATGAAAGAGTGAGCTAGGTAATGAACGTTGAAAAGCTTAAGCTGCAAGTTGCCGACCGCGCCGCAATGCGCGAATCCGTGCGATCCATCTTCGTCAAGGAGGCCGAGGCCATCGAAGCGTTCGCGCGCGGAGGCCTCGATACGGTGTGCGCGGCGATCGAACTGATCGTCTCGCGCGACGGCTCGCTGATCGTGACCGGTGTCGGCAAGAGCGGCCATATCGGTCGCAAGATCGCCTCGACCTTCCGCTCGCTCGGCCGCCACGCGGTCTTCATGCATGCCGCCGAGAGCAGCCACGGCGATCTCGGCCTCATCGATCCCAACGGCGTTGTTTTGGCGCTATCCAATTCGGGCGAGACCGCAGAATTGGCGGACATGCTCGCTTATTGCCGCGCCCACGAAATTCCGGTCATCTCGGTGACCAGCAGCGCCGAAAGCACGCTTGCCGAGGCCTCCACCGTCTGCATCGCCTATGGCGAGCTGAGCGAGGTGTGCATCAACGGTCTCGCGCCGACGACGTCGACCACGCTGACGCTGGCCATCGGCGACGCGCTCGCGGTCGGGTTCAGCGACCTTGCGGGCGTCACTGCCGACGACTTCCGTCGCTATCACCCGGGCGGCAAGCTCGGTCAGCGACTGCGCAAGGTTGAGGACGTGATGCACACGGGTGATGCGCTCCCGCTGGTGTCCCCCGAGGCCAAGCTCGTCGACCTGACGTTGATCATGGCGGAAAAGGCACTGGGCTGCGCGCTCGTGACCGAGAATGGCAAGACGCTCGGCATCATCACCGACGGTGATATTCGTCGCCACGCTGCCGAGCTACACGACCTGAAGGCGATCGACATCATGTCGGTCAACCCGGTCACCGTCGATCGCGACATCACGCTGGAAAAGGCCGCGCTCGAGCTGAGCCAAGCAAAGGTCTCGGTCGGGATCGTGCAGGACAGCCTGATGCGCACCATCGGCGTGCTCCACATCCATCAGTGCGTCCTCGACTAAACAGGTGAGCGGGCCGGCGATCGTCATTCCGGCGCGCTACGCGTCGACCCGCTATCCCGGAAAACCCCTCGCGGAGCTGCGCGGCGCCGATGGCGTCGCCAAGAGCCTTGTCCGTCGTAGTTGGGAGGCGGCGATGGCCGTCGACGGGATTGCCTCGGTCCACGTAGCGACCGATGACGATCGCATCGCCGACCATGTCCGCGACTTTGGCGGCGAGGTCATCATGACCCCCGCCGAGTGCCGCAACGGCACCGAACGCTGCGCCGCCGCGCTCGATGCCTTCGACGACGAGCCCGAAATCGTCGTCAACCTGCAGGGCGACGCGCCGCTGACGCCCGCCTGGTTCGTCGAGGAGCTGGTCGCGGCCCTGCGCCAACGGTCCGATGTCGACATGGCCACGCCTGTACTGCGCGCGGATCACGATCATTGGACCGCGCTGGTCGAGGATCGTCGCGCAGGTCGCGTGGGCGGTACGACGGCGGTCTTCGATGCCACCGGCCGTGCACTCTATTTCTCGAAAGAAGTCATCCCGTTCCTCGCGCCCGACGCTGCTTCGGCGATGACGCAGCTTCCGGTCTTCCACCATGTCGGGGTTTATGCCTATCGGCCCGACACGCTTCGCGCCTATGGGCAATGGCCCGTCGGGCCACTAGAGAGCCAGGAAGGCCTGGAGCAATTGCGTTTCCTCGAGCAGGGACGCGCTGTCCTGTGCGTCGAAACCGACGCGCGAGGCAGGACGTTCTGGGAATTGAACAACCCTGAAGACATCGAAAAGATCGAAGCCGCGCTCCATGCCCCGTGATCCCCTCCTGAACAGCCGCTCCATCCGCATCGGTGACATCGACGTTGGCAACGATTTGCCCTTCGTGTTGCTCATGGGGCCATGCCAGATCGAGGGGCGCGACCATGCGCTGATGATGGCGGAGAAGATTGCCGAGGCCTGCACGACCAACGGGCGGCGCTTCATCTACAAGTCGAGCTACGACAAGGCCAACCGCTCCTCGATCGACACCGCGCGCGGCGTCGGCATGGATGAGGGGCTCAGGATCCTCGAGGAGATCCGAGACACGTTCGGTTGTCCGGTGCTGACCGACGTCCACGCCGCCGACCAGTGCGCGCCGGTCGCCGAAGTCGTCGACGTGCTCCAGATCCCCGCCTTCCTGTGCCGCCAGACCGACCTGCTGGTGGCGGCGGCGAAGACCGGGAAGGCAATCAACGTCAAGAAGGGCCAGTTCCTCGCGCCGGCGGACATGTGGAACGTCGCCAACAAGATTATCGCCAGCGGCAACGACCGCGTGATGCTGTGCGAGCGCGGGGCAAGCTTCGGCTACAATACGCTGGTCAGCGATTTTCGCGCCATTCCGATTATGGCGGAGACCGGCTGCCCGGTCGTGTTCGATGCGACCCATTCGGTGCAGCAGCCCGGCGGGCAGGGGACGACCTCGGGCGGCCAGCGCCAGTTCGTCGAGACGCTCGCGCGCGCGGCGGTCGCGATCGGCGTCGCGGCACTCTTCATGGAAACCCATCAGGACCCCGACAATGCCCCGTCGGACGGACCCAACATGGTCCCGGTCGACCAGATGCAGGGGCTGCTCGAGCGGCTGGGCCGGATCGAAGAGGCGGCTGCCGGTTGATCTCGGCCCCGCCTCCGCGCCAAATGGCGCCCGCATGGACGACAAGACGACAATGAACGCGCTGGCGAGCGGCGGCGGCCCCAAGGCCTTCCTCGGCAATCCGCGCGCCTATTTCGCCGACTCGCGCCATGCCCCGCTCGTCTGGCTCAGCTATGTGCTTCCCGGCCGTAGCCCGGTGCAGTCATGGGCTCGCGCCGCCGACCGATCCGCGCCCGCTGGCGCACGAGACGACCGCTTTCCGGACGTAGGCGCCGACACGCCCGTCACGCCGTCGCGCAAGCTCAGCATCAAGCCTTCGCTCGCCGCCTTCCTCGGCCAATGGCCGCGCTGGGCCTGGGCGCGCGAAGTGGCAGTGGGCGACCTCGTCATTGGCTGGGGCTACCGCAAGTCGGGGCGCAAGGCCGTGTCAGTGGCGAAACGCAAGGGCGCTCGCCATCTCCTGATCGAGGACGGCTTCCTGCGCTCGGTCGATCGCGACGGTGCCGAGATCGGCATCGCGCTCGACCAGGACGGCATCTACTACGATGCAAGCTCCAATAGCCGCCTGTTCGACCTCATCCGAAAGCCTCTATCTGCCGAGGAGCGGGAACGCGCTGCTTCGCTGGCAACCCGATGGCGCAAACTCGGCCTCTCTAAATATAATGGCGGTCGACCCTATGACGGCCCCCTTCCCGACCGTTTCGTGCTCGTGATCGACCAGGTGCAGGGCGACCTGTCGATCCGTCACGGGCGTGCCGACCAGAAGTCGTTCGAGGCGATGCTTGCCGCCGCGCTCGAACACGATCCGGACGTCGACGTCGTGCTTAAGGCGCACCCCGACGCCACCGGGAAACCGCGCAAGAGCCATTTCGATCTTGCCCGCCTGTCGACCAACCCGCGTATCCACATGATCGCCGACCACAGCCACGTCGCCAGCCTGATCGAGCGCGCCGAGGCGGTCTTCACGGTCACCTCGCAAGTTGGCTTCGAGGTGCTGATGCATGGCAAGCCGGTCCACGTTTTCGGCATGCCCTTCTACGCCGGATGGGGGCTTACCTCCGACGCGCTTAACTGGGACGGCCGCGTCGACGTCCCACTCGAACAGCTCGTACACGCCGCGCTCATCGACTATCCGCGCTACTGGCATCCGGTTCGCCAGCAAGAGATCGAGGCCGAGAGCGCGATGGACCTTGTCGGTGCCAATATCGCGCTACGTCGCCAGCAGCCCGCCATCGTCTTCGCCATGGGCTTTTCCCGCTGGAAGCGACCCTTCATCGCGGACTTCCTGCAAGGCAGCACCGTCCGCTTCGTCGCAAGCGCAAAGGAGATTCCCGAAGGCGCCACCTTGATCTTGTGGGGCCGGAAACCCGCACCACAGGATCGCGACGACCTCAACATCCTGCGGATCGAAGACGGCTTCCTGCGCTCGTCGGGGCTCGGCGCGAACCTAGTCCGCCCGCTGTCGCTCGTGCTCGACGATGTCGGCATCTACTACGATGCCAGCACGCCCTCGCGGCTCGAGCAGGTGTTGCAGCACAGCGACTATGACGACGAACAGCGCGAGCGCGCCGCAAACCTTCGCCGCTCGATCATCGATGCGCGGCTCAACAAGTATAATCTCGGTGGCACCGCCTGGCGCCGGCCCGATGGCGACCGCAAGGTCGTGCTCGTCGTCGGCCAGGTCGAAGGCGACGCCTCAATTCGCTTCGGCTCACCCGACGTGCGCACCAATGCCGAACTGCTCAAGCGGGTGCGTGCCGAACATCCAGACGACTATATCGTCTACAAGCCGCACCCTGACGTGCTGGCCGGTCTTCGCCAGCAGGGCACCGATTTCACCGCCCCGGACCTGCCCTATGACGAGCTGATCGAACATGCCGATCCCGTCGCCTTGCTCGAGACGGTCGATCACGTCCACACCATGACCTCCCTGATGGGGTTCGAGGCGCTGCTGCGCGGCGTAAAGGTCACCTGCCACGGGCTCCCCTTCTACGCCGGATGGGGCCTGACCGACGACCGCATCGACTGTCCGCGACGCACGGCGCAGCGCACGCTCGACGAGCTCGTCCATGCCACGTTGATCGACTATCCGCGCTATTTCAGTCCGCGCGGCCGGATGTTCGCTTCGCCCGAAGATATCCTCGTCGAACTGGCTGACCTTGCCGGCGGCCGCCCCGCCCAGCGGTCGCTACCGCGCAGGGCGTTCAATTTCGTGGTTACGCGCTGGGTGAAATGGCGCGATCGCTAGCGTCGCTCGCGCTATCGGCCGCGGTCGCCCGCTCGATGACCTTCTCGGCAATGGCTGCCGCTGCGATCTTCGACCCGCGCGATCCATAATAATCGCCCGGCGCCAGCGCCTCGCGCGCCAGAAATTGTTCGTAGCGTCGACGCGTGGCCTCGTCGGCGACCCACTGGTCGACCATGAACGCCTCGATATCGCCCTCGTCCTGCCCGCACTGGACCAGCGCGGGATTGCGGAACACGGCCTCGCCCATCACCAGCAGCGGCGTCCCGTGATGGATCGCAGTCATCCCGCTGGTCGAATTGATGACGATCATGCCCTTGGAATGGATGGCCAGCTGCGCGATCGACCCGGAGTGAAGGATCGAGACCCGCTCGCTCACCCCATGCGCCTCGGCGATCTCTCGGATCCGGTTCTCGCGCGACCGCGCATGACCGTCGAGCGGATGGAGCTTGAAGACGAGCCGCGACGCTGTTCCCGTCTTCGCAAAGCTGCGGATGGTCGCATCTACCAGCCGTTCGATGTTCCAGCCGCGCGCCGCTGCGCCCATCTGGCTGTCGCTGGGCATCTGCAGCGGGATGAGGAAATAATCCTTGTCCAACCCCTCGGTGAGGCGCTGGATGATCCCCGCTTCGGAAATCTTGCTCCCGACCAGCCGCAGCACGTTGCGCAGCCAGAACAGCCCCTCGGGCACGACGCTGCGCAGCGGGCGATGGATCAGCGGCTCGTCGCTCTTGGGCGTGAACAGGATCCGGTGTCCGTAATAGAGGAAGCCGTAGAGGCTCATGATCCTAAAGCTCGACCCGAGATTGGCCGATGCGGGCGCGGCAATCTCTTCCTCGGGCTCGGGGACCAACCCGCATACGGGCGACAGGTCGTTATTGCCGCCCACCTCGCAGGTCACGAAGCCCGAGCGCAGATAGCCTTCCTCGAGCGAGACGATCTCGATCCCCTCGCGCGCGGCGACTTCGCGGGCGATGCGGTGGGCAGGTCGCTTGGCGCCGAACAGGATGATGGCGTCGGGCCGTTCCTCGGCGAAGCGAGTTTCCAGCCATTCGTGCCAGGCTTCGACGCTGCCGGTAAAGCGGACCGTGTTGCGGCGCGGTCCGAACAGCTTGTCGCCGCTGTTGAACAACACACGTGTGACGTCGGCACCGCGCGCCTCGAGCGCCTGCTGCAAGCGGCTGAAAAACGGACCGACGGGGCCCTGCAAGAGCAGGATCCGCGGTGACCGTTCCGCGACATGCAAACTGGCTTGGTCAGTCAGTTGACGAACGATGGCCAAGACCCGCGATTCCCTTCGAAAGCACTACTTGATGCATGTTTAGCGCCAAAATTAGCGTTTGTCTGCCTAAAGTCCCAACACCACGCCGGCGCTCACTGCAACTTGATAAAGGATTTGCGTCAGCTCCTTGAAGATCTGGCGTCCCTTGCTGTCAACTTCGGGCATGACCATGATCTCGTCGCCCGCGTTGATATAGCGCGCGCGCTTGGCCTTTCCTTCGGCGATGGTGAAGCTGCCGTCCTGGTGCGCGATAATGACGCGGCGGGCGCTCGCCTTGTTGGTATAACCCCCTGCCTGCCTGACATAATCGTCGACATCGTAGCTGTCGTTATAGGCGATGGCGTTGGGGAACATGACCTCCCCGTTGACGAGCACGAGCCCGTCGCGCGCGGGGATGTAGATGATATCTCCATTCTCGAGCAGAAGGTCGTCGCGCGCGTCCGACTTGGCAATCAACACGCGGCCCTTTGGCTCGACCTCGCGCGCCCGTTCGACGAATTGCAGCAGCAATTCGGCCTCTTCGGCGCGAAGCCGCGCCTCCTCGGCTGTGCCCGAGCGGCCGGTCAGCGCCGCCTTCTCGAGCGCGAGCAGCGAGGTCTCGAGTGCTTCGGCCTGGCGCTCCTTCACGCTGACGCGGAACAGCTGGACGTTCCAGTAGGCCGAGCGCTCGGTATACTGGATCAGCGACAACACGTCTCCCATCCGGCTGCCATAGGGCAGGACGAATTCCTGCGGGCTGTCATGCTCGCCTTCGACCCGAACCGTGATCGTGCCTGGCCGCTTGTCGGCGGTGAAGGCGACCTGGTCGCCATTGCCCAGTGCGATCGCGGGCGCTTCGCCCAGCGGATAATAGTCGACGTTGCGTATCGTGCCGGTGTTGCGCGTCACGCGAACATGGGTCGCGCCCGGCTTGGGGCGGGCATATTCCGCGATTTGCGAGAGCGAGATTTCGGGACCGATAAATTCGAAAATGTTCGGATTTTCCGCCATTCCCGTCACGTCGACCATGCTGTTGCGCGGCGCGACGAAGATCACGTCGCCATTGCCCAGCTGCACTTGCGGCAGGTTTCCGTAGAGCAGGAAGTCGTAAAGGTTGATCCGCGCACGGGTCATTCCGCCACGCTTGATCTCGATCTCGAGGAACGAGCCGCGCTCGGGATCCACGCCGCCGGCCTGGTCGAGATAATGGAGCACCGAATCCATGCTGGTGCCTGCATAGGCGCCGGGCCGGTTGACGAAGCCGCCGACGAATACGCGGACCGGCTGCGCTTCGGCGAGCGCGGCATAGACCTGGACGTTCGAGCGGAAGGTGCCGCTGACCGCCTGTTCGACGACCGGCTGGAGGTCGGCATTGCGGACGCCCAGCAGGCGGATCGGGCCGACATTGGGCAGGAAGATATTGCCCTGCGCATCGACGGTCAGCGCGCTCTCGTAATTATAGCCACCCCACAGGCGCACGTTGACGGTATCGCCGACATTGATCGCATAGTCGGCGTTGAAGTCCGCGGCGGCCTCCCGCGCGAACGCGCCGGTGAAAAGCTGCGACCCGAACACCCGGCTTGCCTCGTTCGCGGCATAGTCTGCGGCCTGCGGCGCTTCGACGGGCACGATGACGGGTTCGTCCTGCGTCGTCGGAACCTCGGTCGGGGCTGTGGGCGTGGTTTCCTGCTGCGGCCGTTCGAATCCGAACAGCGGCAGGCCCGAATCCTGGGCGGAGGCAGGCGCGGAGGCGAAAGACGCCGCCACCAGCGCGCAGGCCATGAATAGGGAGGAGAGGATCTTCATATGACTTAGTCCCGATGGTCCCGAATGATCATCACCAGCAATTGCAACACGCCGGCGATGAGGAAAGCGAGGATGATGGTGACGAGCGAATTGCGCAGGCGGTCCGGAAGTTCCGCTTCGTCGGGCAGGTTGGGCTGCTGGATGACCGAGAGGGTCTTGATCGTGCGCGTGCTTTCGACCTGACCCTTCTCGAGCGCAGCGAGCGCGGTGCGATACAGTTCCTCGGCGAACTTGGCATCCGCCTCGAGGATCGCGAACTGCTCCATCGTGGTGTTGAGCGTCCCGCCGCGCGGACCCGCGAGGCGACTATTCTGCGTCGCGATCTGGCGGTCGATAGCGGCGATCTGCCGACGCAATTCGACCAGGATTGGATGATCGTCGACCAGGAAGGCGCTCTGCGAGGCCAATTGCACCTGCAGTTCGCTCTTGCGCGCCTCGAGCTGGGCGATGACCGTTGCCACCGTTTGTGCCTGCGCCTCGGGCGAGGCGATGCGCTCGCGGTTCTGGAAGGATATGACGGCTTGGCGGGCTTCGCGTGCCCGCGCTTCAAGCGCGTCGACCTGGCCGCGGAGGAACTCGACCTGCTCCTGCGCCAGCTGGTTGGCCGAGCTGTTCATGAACGACGCGCCTTCCTCGACCATGGTCGTGGTCATGGCTTCGGCCATCTCTGGATTGAACGCCTGCGCGCGCACGACGAGGACGCCGGCATATTCGTCGAATTCGACGGTCACGCGATCCTGGTAATATTCGTAGAGATCGTTTCGGCTATTGGCGAAGGCCAGCCGCGAGAAGGGATCGATCGACCATTGCGAATAATGGTCTTCGAGCGACAGCTGGTCTTCCAGCTTGGTCATCATGTCGCGTGAGAGGAGATGCTCGCGCATCATCAGCTGGTCCGACCGGTTGCCGGTCATGTCACCCAGGAGCAGCGCGCCGAGATCGGGCGCGGCGGTGGCGGCAAGGTCGGTCTTTTGCACCACCACGCGCGCCTCGGACACGTAGCGGTCTGACGCGATCGCCAGCCAGTAGAAGGTGCTCACCAGCGAGAAGACGAAGGCCGCCGCCATCAGCGGCTGGCGACGCAATCGCGACCAGAATTCGATCGCACGAGTCCGGGCGCTCGCAACGCCTCGCGACGCGCGCGAGCGGCCATCCTCTATTCGGGTGGTCATCCCCTGTTGCCCTTCCGCATTCATACTTGCTCGAACCCTAACCGATTACTTGTGCAATGTCGCGTCATACGCCTTGAGCGCATCGTCGATGTCGTCGTGCCAATAGGCGTTGCCGTCCTGGATCAAAATCCCGGAATCGCAAAATTCGCGCAATTGTCCCTCGCTGTGCGAGACCATGATGAGCCCCGCCTTGCCGACCATGGCGCGAAAACGCTCGCCGGCCTTGCGGCGAAAACCCGTGTCGCCGACCGAGGTGATCTCGTCCGACAGGTAGACGTCGAATTCGAATGCCAGCGACATGGCGAATTTGATGCGCGCCTTCATGCCGTCCGAATAGGTCTTCACCGGCTCGTCGAAATTGTCGCCGACATTGGTGAATTCCTTGATTTCCTCGAGGATTCGCTCCGAATCATGCTCGCGCCCCTGCACGCGGCACACGAACTGCGCGTTCTGCCGTCCGGTCAGCGATCCCTGCAGCCCGCCACCGAAGCCGACGGGCCAAGATACGCGTGCGTCGCGCACGACCTGGCCCTCGGTCGGGCGGTCCGACCCGGCGATCAGGCGCAGCAGCGTCGACTTGCCTGCCCCGTTGCGCCCGATGATGCCGACATTGGCATTGGTCGGAATCTCGAAATTCAGATTGCGGAACACCCATTTGGGTTTGCCCGTGCGCGAGGGATAGGCCTTCCCAAGATTCTCGACCCGGATCATTGCGCGAACACCTTGCGCGTGAAGCGACGATAAAGAAGCAACGCCGCGACGAAGAATCCGAGCACCCACAGGTAGAGATAGGCAAGATCGGTCTCGGGCGGCGCGTGATAGAAGGAGGCGAAGGCCGAGCGCGCGCTTTCCAACCCGTGCGGGATCGGGTTGATCATCAGATAGGCGCGATACTGCGGCGGCACGATCATCAGCGGCAGGATCACACCCGAAAGCAGGTAAAGCGGAAGGAAGATGATCGCGATGATCTTGTGCACTTCCTTGGCCAGCTCGGCGACCACTGCGACCAGCAGGCCGAGCCCTGCTCCAAGCAGCCACAGGCCCGCCATCGCCACGATGAAGGTCAGCGGATCGTCGGGGATGACGTTCCAGCCGTAGAGCCACAGGCCGGTCGCCGCGACGAACAGCGTCGCGAGCATGATCAGCCCCTCGAGAATGCCGCGGATCATCACCGTGTCGAACGGAATGACCTGGCGATAGGTGAACAGCGCGCGATTGGAATCGATAGCCTGGCTCATCTGCGCTGCCGTGCGCCGGAAGGTGAAGAATCCGACCAGACCGATCACCAGCCAGGGCACGATATCGATGCCGCCGATTTCGCGCTGACGGATCACCGCGAACAGGAAAGTCAGGAAGGCGAGGTGCGCCAGCGGCTCGACCAGCAGCCACACCCAGGCCGCGCGCGTCCCGAACAGGCGCACGGTCGCCTCGCGCAGGAAAAGCGCTTTCCAGACGTGACGCGTGATCTGCAGGGGACTGCGTTCGCTCATGCCGCTGTTCGGAATTTCCTCTGTTGGACGAAGGAGTTGGCGGCCATTACAGCGCGTCCATCGACTTTGCCATGATGAAATCCCCCAACGCGATTTCGCTTGAACACTGTGTGAATAGCGCCAACCTACGTCAAGTTCGACCTGATGACTATTTTTCGCTCTTTTGCGCGCGCCGCCAAGTCGGTTTTGTACGCGCCGGCCATCCTGACGGGGGCAAGCGCGCTCGATGGCGCAGGTCCGGTGGCGTCCAAGCGATTGAACAAGGCCGGATTGCACCGCTGGCGGGTCGCGCAGGCTGCGCGCCTGACGGCTTCGCGTCGTCGCCACATGGAAAGCAAGGTCCGCCCCGAATGGCGTGAGCAGTTCGCGCGCGACGGGTTCGTGGTGGTCGAGAATGCGATTGCTGAAGGCGAATTTGCCGCGCTACGCGATGCGATTCTGTCGCGCAGATGGGACGTGCGCGACATGGTGCAGGGCGACACGATCACGCGCCGAGCCGCCATCGACCCCGCCATGCTCGATTCCCTCCCGGCTCTCGACCGCCTGCTGCGCGCCGACTGGTTCCGCTGGCTGCTCCGCTACGTCTCCAGCTTCGACGTCGAACCGCTCTACTATCTCCAGTCGATCCTCAAGCGCGGCGACGGCACGCCCGACCCGCAGGTCAAACCCCATGCCGACACCTTCCACAGTTCGATGAAGGCTTGGCTGTTTCTCGAGGATGTCGCGGCGGGCGATGGCGCCTTCAGCTATGTCCGCGGCTCGCACCGGCTGACGCCCGAACGGCTTGCCTGGCATCACGAGGTCGCGACCTCGCTTGAGGAGCGCGACCGCCTCACCCGCCGCGGATCGTTTCGCGCCAGCGCCGAGGATTTGCGCCGGATGGGGCTGGGCGAACCCGAGGAGCTGGCGGTCAAGGCCAACACGTTGGTCGTCGCCGACACGTTCGGATTCCATGCGCGCGGCCCCTCCGGCCCCGACCTCACCCGCGTGGAAATCTGGGCCTATAGCCGCCGCAACCCCTTCCTCCCCTGGCTCGGCGGTGATCCGCTCAGCGTCCGCCCCATCGCACCGCGCCGCGTCGGCTGGCTTTGGAAGCTGCGCGATCGCTTTCCCAAGCAACTCAAGCAACCGTGGAAGCCCGTCGGGCGCAAACGGATGACCGACCTGCCATGACGTTCGACGCGGTATTCGACATGGACGGCACGCTGGTCGACAGCGCGGGCCAGTGCGAGGCGATCATCGACGCCATGCGCGCCGACCGCGGCCTCGACCGACCCGTCCCAATCGCGCTGTGCCGCCAATATGCGGGGATCAAGGGGGAGGTCATGGTGCCCGCCTTGCTCGGCGAGGCCGCGCGCGACCCGGTCGCCGACGTCGCCGAGTTTCGCGATCGTTATGCCGCGATGAAGACCACGCCCGACGCGCTCTATCCCGGCGTGATCGACGGGCTCGAGCGGCTACGCGACGCGAACATTCGCCTCACCATCTGCTCGGCCAAGCCACATCGGCTGGTCGAGCGCGTGACCGAAGATACCGGCCTCGCGCGCTTCTTCGCTGGCATGCTCGGCGGCGACCGGGGCGCCTGCAAGCCCGATCCCGCCCATTACGACGCCACCCTCGCGCTGGTCGGCGGCACGCGAGCACGCTCTCTCCTCGTCGGCGACAGCGTCAGCGATCACCGCCTCGCCGCCAATGCCAGCGTGACCTTCCTGTTCGTCACTTACGGCTATTCGCGGCCGGAGGAGGAGCTATCGGGCGACATAGAGGCAGGCGACTTCGCCACCGCCGTTGCCGCGATCAAGCGACTGGCCGGATAGCTCGGACACTTTTTCCCGCACCGCCGCGACCGGATCGTCCGCTTTTGCCGCTGCATCGACGATGGCCGAGCCGCTGATCGCGCCGGCCGCGCCGCTGTCGAAGGCGGCTTCGACCTGCGGCCGGGTGGAGATGCCGAAGCCGAGCACGGGCGGGGGTGCACCCAGCGCCTCCAACCGGCGGAACAGGCCCTCATGCTCCAGCTCCATGTCGCTTTTCGCTCCCGTCACGCCCTTGCGCGCGACGCAATAGGTGTAGCCGCGGCCATGTTTCGCGAGAATCGCCAGCGCCTCATCGCTGGTGTTGGGCGCGGCGATGAGCACCGGGTCGATGCCCGCTGCCGCGATCGACGAGGCGTAGGGCGCGATCTCGACCGACGGGATGTCTGCGATCAGCAGGCTGTCCACCCCCGCCGACTTCAGTTCGCCCGCGAACTGTCCCGTGCCGCGCGCGATCACGATATTGGCGTAGGTGAGGATTCCCACGGGAATGTCCGCATGTTTCTTCCGGAAATCGGCGAGCAGCTTGAGGCAATCGTCGGTGCGCACGCCTTCCGCCAACGCACGGACGCTTGCGGCCTGGATGACGGGACCGTCGGCGACGGGGTCGCTGAAGGGAATGCCGACCTCGAGGAAGTCCGCGCCGCCCTCGACTGCCGCATCGAGCATCTTTGCCGACGTCTCCAGATCGGGATCGCCGATCATCAGGAAGGCGCCGAACGCGCGGCGGGTGCGCGCGAACATCGCGTCATATCGGTTCACTTCAGCAGCTCCCGCGCCTGGGCCTGGCTTTGACCTGCTCCCAGCAGGTCTCGGGCCTGCGCCATATCCTTATCGCCCCGCCCCGACAGGTTGACGAGGATAATGCGCTCCTCGCCTGCGGATTCCGATTCCTGGGCCAGCACCAGTGCATGCGCGATGGCGTGCGCGCTTTCGAAGGCGGGAATGATCCCTTCGCTCTTCGCCAGCGTTTGGAAGGCGTCGAGTGCGGCCTTGTCCTCGACCGCGACATAGGTCGCGCGGCCGCTCGCCATCAGATGCGCATGTTCGGGACCGACGGCGGGATAGTCGAGCCCGGCCGACACCGAATGGCTGTCGACCACCTGCCCATCCTCGTCCTGCAGCAGCATCGTCTCCGACCCGTGGAGGATACCGCGCCGTCCGCGCGATAGCGTAGCGCCATGGGCATGCTCGCCCTTGCCGCCCGCTTCGCAGCCGATCAGTTCGACCGTGTCGTCGGGGACGAAATCGGTGAAGATGCCGATCGCGTTCGATCCGCCGCCGACACAGGCCACGACCTGATCTGGGAGACGGCCTTCTTCCTCCAGGATCTGTTCGCGCGCTTCCTTGCCGATGACGCGCTGATAATCGCGCACGAGCCTCGGAAAGGGGTGGGGGCCGGCGACCGTGCCGAGCAAATAATGCGTGTTTTCGAAACTGCCGGTCCAGTCGCGCAGCGCCTCGTTGACCGCATCCTTCAGCGTTTTGCCGCCACTTTCGACCGGGATCACCTCGGCACCCATCAGCTCCATCCGAAAGACGTTGAGCGCCTGCCGCTCGACATCCTCAGCGCCCATGTAGATGCGCGTCTCGAGCTGCATCAGCGCGCCGGCGATGGCGGTGGCGACGCCATGCTGTCCCGCGCCGGTCTCCGCGATCAGACGCGTCTTACCCATCCGTTTGGCGAGCAGCGCTTGCGCGAGCACCTGGTTGGTTTTGTGCGCGCCGCCATGAAGCAGGTCCTCACGCTTCAGGTAGATACGCACCTTGTCGCTGCCGAGGTTGCGGCAGCGGGTCAGCGGGGTCGGGCGCCCGGCATATTTGGTGAGCAGTTCGTCGAGCTCGCGATGAAACTCGTCATCGTCCTGCGCCTCGACGAAGGCCGCCTCGAGCTGTTCGAGCGCGGGGAGCAGGATTTCGGGCACGAAGGCGCCGCCAAAATCCCCGAAACGGGTGTCCATCTTCACGCGGCAGTCCTCCGGCACTTGGGGCGTAGCGCCGCGAACAGCGCCTCGATCTTGGCGGCGTCCTTACGACGTGGCTCCGCCTCGACGCCAGAGCCGACATCGATCCCGAAGGCACCGACCTGCGAGGCTTCGTTGGCGTTGGCGGGGGTGATCCCTCCGGCGAGGAAGGCGCCCGACAGGTCACTGCGGCCGTCGATCGCCGCCCAGTCGAACACGCGCCCGGTGCCGCCACCCGGCCGGTCGAACAGGGTGCGGTCGCCATGACGGGGAGCCGAGGCGCGCTCTTCTTCCACGGCACAAGCCGTCCAAACTTCGCAACCTTCGGGGAGCAGGGTGCGCAGCAGCGCGATATCGGTCGCCCCTTCGCCGCCGTGCAGTTGGACGGCTGCCAGCTTCAGGACGCGCGCCAGCTCCGCGACACGCTCCGGCTCTTCGTTGCGTAACACGCCCACGGGCTTCATCCCGAACGAGCGTGCGGCACGCGACAGCACCCGCGCCTCCGCCACGTCGACGACGCGCGGCGTTTCGGGCACCAGGATGATGCCCGCATGGGTCGCGCCGAAGCGCGCGGCCATGGCAACATCCTCGACACTGGTCAGCCCGCACAGCTTGACCGGCCCATGAACCAGCGAGCGCGCCGCCAGCGCGATATCTTCCGCCGCCATCAGTGACGATCCGACAAGAAATGCGTCGACGACCGCGCCGAGCCGCTGCACGTCGACCCGCGACGACACGCCGCTTTCTGAAATCAGGATCGCGCCTTCGGGGGCGAGTGGGGCGAGCCGTTCGGTCACCGCAAGATCGGTCTTGAGCGTCTTGAGGTCGCGATTGTTGATGCCGATGATCTCGGCGCCCAGCACTGTCGCGCGCGCCATTTCGGCCTCGTCATGCACTTCGACGATCGCGTCCATCGACAAGCGCTTGGTCTCGGCCATCACGTCCGCTGCAGTCGCATCGTCCAGCACCGACATCATAACCAGCACCGCATCGGCACCTGCGCGCCGCGCCTCGCTCACCTGCGCGACGTCGACGATAAAATCCTTGGCGAGGATCGGCCCGCCAAAATTGCGCCGGATTTCTTCGAGCAGTTTGAGCGAGCCGCCGAAATCCTCTTCGTCGGTCAGCACGCTGATCGCATCCGCCACCGGTCGATAGGCATCGAGCGCGTCCATCGGCTCATGATTCGCCACATGGCCCGAGGGCGAGCGCGGCTTGATCTCCATGATGAAGCGCGCACCCGGCTTGGCCAGCGCCGCCTTGAGGCTGCGCGTCGTCGGCTCGGCGGTGACCGGTCCCGAAAGGCGCGCGGCGACCTCTTCGCGTTTGCGCGCGACGATGCGCGCGAGGACGTCAGCCACGGGTCGCCTCCGCATAGGCGTCGAGCAGCGCGCCCGCCTTGCCCGCGGCGAGCGTATCGCGCGCGAGATCCGCACCTTCCTTGAGGTCGCCGACCTTGCCCGCCGTCATCAGCAGGGCCGCGGTATTGAGAATGGTGATGTCTGCGTCCGCCTTCGCGCCCTTGCCATCGAGCAGCGCGCGCAGGCGCTCGGCATTCTCGGCCGGCGTCCCGCCCTCGACCGCCTTCAGCGGCTGGCGTTCCAGCCCCGCATCTTCGGGCGTGATCGTGAGCTCGCGGATTTCGCCGTCGATCACCAGCAGCGCGCGCGTCTCGTCATGCAACGCCACTTCATCGAGCCCCGAGCCGTGCAGCACCAGCGCCCGCTCGACCCCCGTCCCTTGCAGCACTGCCGCGATCCGTCGAAGCATCGTGGCATCGGCCACGCCCAGCAGCTGCACGCGCGGCCGCGCCGGGTTCACGCACGGGCCGAGCATGTTCATCACCGTACGCACCGCCAGTTGCCGCCGCACCACCGCGGCATGCTTCATTCCCGGGTGATAGGCGGGGGCGAAGAGGAAGCAGAAACCGGTTTCGTCAAACGTCTTGCGCGCCGCCTCGGGCGACTGGTCGAGCCGGCATCCGAGCACTTCGAGCACGTCGGCCGACCCGCATTGCGAGCTGACCGAGCGGTTGCCGTGCTTGACCACCGGCAGCCCGCACGCCGCGGCGAGAAAGCCGGTCGCGGTCGACACGTTGATCAGCTTCGACCCGTCACCGCCCGTGCCGCAGCAATCGGCGAACAGCCCATCGGGGCGATCGAAGGGCGTCGCCGCGCCTTGTAGCGCCTGCGCCGCGCCAGTCATCTCTTCCGCCGTCTCGCCCTTCATGCGCAGCGCGATCAGCATGCCCGCGATCTCCGCAGGCTCGAGCTTGCCGAGCACCAGGCGCTCGAACAAATGATGGCTTTCCTTGGCGGTCAGGTCCTCGCCCGTCAGCAATTTGGGCATCGGATTAGGCACCGGTCCCTTGTCGAGGGGCGGCGGCGTGACGGTGGCGGTGGTCATGGGTTGTGCGTCGTACATGATGGATACTTTCGAAAAATATGGACTTCAGGCGGCCTGTCGGGTGGCGAGCGCCGACCAGCGGTCGCGCGCCCAGGCAATGATCGAGACGATCAACTTGTCGCCCGCGGGCGTCAGGATCGATTCAGGGTGAAATTGCAGGCCGAGCTGTGCGGCCTCGTCGTCGCGGATCGCTATCGCCATGCCGCCCAGCTCGGCATCGACCGTGAAGCGTCCGGGCAGGCTGGCGACCGGCGTGCAGAGCGAATGATAGCGGCCGATGGGCAACGGGCTGGCGAGCCCCGCGAAGGGGCCGGTACCTTCATGCGCGATCCGGCTCACTTTGCCGTGGCAGGGCGCGCTGGCGCGTTCGACCGTGCCACCGGCCTCGGCGACGATCGCCTGATGGCCGAGGCAGATACCCACCAGCGGCACTTCGTTTCTGGCAAGCCGGACGAGCGGGAGACTGCAGCCCGCATCGTCCGGCGAGCCGGGGCCTGGCGAGATAAGCAGCGCCGCCCCCTGTTCCCGGGCGCGAGAGAGGAGGGTGCCCGGGTCAACCGTATTACGGAAAATGGAAACCTGTGCCCCCGCGACGCGCAGCGCGTCGACGAGGTTGAAGGTGAAGCTGTCGCGATTGTCGACGACCAGAAAGTTCATGCTGCCGCCCCCAGTGCCGAGAGCATGGCGAGCGCCTTGGCGCGGGTTTCGGCGGCCTCGGCCTGCGGGTCGCTGTCGGCGACCACGCCGGCACCCGCGCGCACCGTCGCGACGCCCCGATCGACCATCGCCGAACGGATCACGACCGCGCTGTCCATCGCGCCGTCACCGGTCAGCGCGAAGATCGCACCGCCATAAGGCCCGCGCGCACTGGTCTCGACGCCTCGGATCAGCTCGATCGCCTTGAGCTTGGGCGCGCCCGAGAGCGTCCCGACATTGAGGCAGGCGCGGATCGCGTCGATCGCGTCGCGCCCCTCATCGAGCCGCCCTTCGACGCGGCTGACGAGGTGCATCACCTTGGCGAACCGCTCGACGGTCAGCAGCTTGGCGACCCGCCGACTGCCCGGCGCGGACACCCGCGCGACGTCGTTGCGCGCGAGGTCGACCAGCATCATGTGCTCGGCGGTTTCCTTGGAATCGAGCCGCAGGTCGGCCTCCTGCCGGTCGTCGGCATCGGGGGTCGCGCCACGCGGCCGCGTCCCTGCAATCGGGCAGACCGCCAGCGTCGTACCGGTCTCGTCGGGCGTCAGTTCGATGGCTGTTTCGGGCGAGGCGCCGAACAGCGTGCCGTGGTCGGTTTTGGCGTAGAAGTGGAAGGCGCTGGGATCGGCAGCGACGAGCCGGCGGAAGGCGGAAAGCGGATCGGCGCAGGGCGCGGTGAAGCTGCGGCTGGGCACGGCCTGGAAGATGTCGCCCGCCGCGATATTCTCCTTGAGCTGCTCGACGATCTGCACGAAGGCGCCGTCGTCGACATCGGTCGTCGCCTCGCCACCTTCGGCGTCGGCAACGGCAGGCGCGACTGCGGTGTCGATGACCGCGGTCAGCTTGGACAGCCGTTCGGCAGCGAGCGACTGCTGCCGATTGGCGACGTCTGCGTCCTCGTGACCGACCGTCAGCGCCAGCACGCGCGCAGCCCCGCTCGGCTCGACCACCACCAGCGTCTGGGCAAGGTGGACGAGGAGGTCGGGGAAGTCGGTCTCGGCAGCCGCGGGCAGCGCCTCCACCATATCGACATGATCGAAACCGAGAATGCCCATCAGGGTGAGCGCGTGTGTGTCGCCGCTCGCGGGCAGGCTCGCCGCCGCACGCAGCAGTGCGAGTGCGCCCGGATCGGCCATGCGCTTTTCCTCGTCAGGATCGTCGCAGCGCGGGAATGCAAATTGGGTGACGTCGCCCATCACATCGCTCAGCGCCGAGCGGCAGGCGAGCGCGATGCGATCGGCGAGCAGCCGACCGCTTTCGCTCAGCGCGGTCATCGTGGTAGCCTCACCCTTGGCTTCCAGCCGGAGCGCCGCATCGACAAGGATCAGCGCGCGTCCGCCCGTCCGGCGAAACAGCATCGGCGCCATGCCGCCACGCGCGGTCAGCGCCGCGTGCAGCGTCACCGGATCGTGCGCACCGGGAAGGCGACGGGTCAGGCAGCCAATCTCAAGATGGGCGAGCTTGCTCAAAAGGTACGCCCCACTACCGGCAGCAGCGCCTTCAGCCGGTCGCCGAGCGCCTTCATCTGGTCGGGATAAAGCGACTGCGGCCCGTCGCTGAGCGCGGCGGGCGGATCGAAATGCACCTCGACCATCACCCCGTCCGCACCAGCCGCCGCCGCGGCCAGCGCCATCGGCGCGACGAGATCGCGCTTGCCGGTCCCGTGCGACGGGTCGACCACGACGGGCAGGTGCGATTTCTGCTTGAGCAGCGGCACTGCGGCGAGGTCGAGCGTGTTGCGCGTCGCGGTCTCGAAGGTGCGGATCCCGCGTTCGCACAGGATCACGTCTTCGCAACCCGCGGCCATGATATATTCCGCCGCGAGCAGCAGGTCGTCGACCTTGGCCGACATGCCGCGCTTGAGGAAGACCGGCTTGCCCGCCGCGCCGACCGCCTTGAGCAGCGCGAAATTCTGCATGTTGCGCGCGCCGACCTGCAACATGTCGGCCTTGCTCGCGACGAGGTCGACGTCGGCGGTCTCGATCACCTCGGTCACCACCGGCAGCCCGACTTCGCGGCCGACATCGGCGAGGATTTCTAGCCCCACCGGACCACGGCCCTGGAAGCTGTAGGGCGAGGTGCGCGGCTTGTAGGCGCCGGCGCGCAGCACGCTAGCACCTGCATCCTTGGCCGCCTTGGCACTGGCGAGCAGCTGGGTCTCGTTCTCTACTGCGCACGGCCCCGCGACCAGTCCGAAGCGCTGCCCGCCAAAACTTGCATCGCCGACCGTCACGATCGTGTCGTGCGGGTGGAGTTCGCGGCTGACCAATTTGTAGGGAGCGAGGATCGGCTTGACCGATTCGACGTGCGGATCGGCATCGAACGAGAGTTCGGACAGGACGCGTTCGTCACCCAGCGCGCCCAGCACGACGCGCTCGGCGCCCGGCATGTGAAGGGGCTTCAAGCCCTTGGCTTCGATTTTCTCGAGCATCCCGTCGATGGTTTCCTGCGGGGTCTCGGGCTTCATCACGATGATCATAGTGTCTTGTTCCTGGCGAAAACGGAGGGGAGGGGGAGCGCGGGCCAGGCAAGAAAAAAGGCCCGCTTTGGATAGCGAGCCTTGGTTGGTCATCAGTCCCTGTCGGGCAGGGTTAACCGCGTGCGCGCCATCCTATGGACGAGCGCCACCACCACAGCTTCGCGCCGCGAATGGAATCGGTCGAAAGGTGCGTCTCACACATGCACGCGAGGATTGGCAGGAAGCTCCTACAAGTCAAGCGGCCTTTTTGCCGTAGCCGCCGGGGGTTGCGAATCGGCAACTTACACTCTAGACGCACGTTTCATTGTTCTAACACGCTGTAACAAACAGGAAGTGCCGTCATGGCCAACGCCCAGTCCCCGCGCCAATCCAAGGATGCGCTCGCGACCACGCTCTCGCGGATCGACGATCCCGCGATCATGCTCGCCATGCTCGACGATCTGTGCACGCCCGCCGAGCTGACGGCGCTGTGCGAACGCTGGCACATCGCCCAGCTGCTCGACGAGGGCGAGCTGACCTATCGCGAGATCGGCGCGCGCGCCGGTGCATCGCCCACGACCGTGACCCGCGTCGCGCGCTTCCTGCGCGACGGCGGCGCAGGCGGCTATCGCGCCGCGCTCGACATGCAGAAGGAGTATGCTTCGTGAGCATCGACCGCCTCCAGATGGCGATCCAGAAATCGGGTCGCTTGTCCGACCAGAGCCGCGGGCTGCTCAAGAGCGCGGGGATCAAGATCCAGGCCAACAAGGGCCAGCTGACCGCGCGCGCCACCAATTTCCCGCTCGACCTGATGCTCGTGCGCGACGACGACATCCCGACCTTCGTCGCCGATGGCGTGTGCGAGCTCGGTATCGTCGGTGAAAATGTCCTGGGCGAATATGCGCTCGGCCGGCCCGAGGCCGGGATCGAGATTCTCGCCCGCCTCGGCTTCGGTCGCTGCTCGCTCAAGATTGCCGCGCCGCAGGAGGAAGAGTTCGACCTATCCAATCTCGAGGGTAGCCGTATCGCGACCAGCTATCCGCTGCTCACCAAGAAATGGCTCGCCGACCAGGGCATTTCGGCTGAGATCGTCACGATGCGCGGCGCGGTCGAGCTCGCCCCGCGCCTCGGCATCGCGTCATACATTTGCGACCTCGTCTCGACTGGCCAGACGCTCGAAGCCAACGGCCTGAAGCCGGTCCAGACCGTGCTCGAAAGCGAGGCGGTGCTGGTGCGCACGGGGCGTGAAATCGTGCCTGACCACGCTGCCGCGCTCGACCAACTGAAAACCCGCATCGACGGAGTCATCCAGACTTCGGAGAGCAAATATATCGTCCTCAACGCGCCCGAGAGCGCGCTCGACGATATCGGTCGCATCCTGCCCGGTGCCGACGCGCCGACCGTCATCCCGCTTGCGGGTCGCCAGGGTCACTTCGCGGTCCAGGCCGTGTGCCAGGAATCGGTCTTCTGGGAGACGCTCGAGGAACTTAAGGGCGCCGGTGCGCGCGACATCCTTGTCATGCCCATCGAAAAGATGATGCTCTGATGACCCTGTTCGACTGGACCAATGCCTCTCCCGAAGAGAAGGACGCGATCCTCGCGCGGCCCGACCGCCGCGACGACCCCGATCTGCGCGCCGAGGTGGCCCGGATGGTCTACACCATTCGCGACGAAGGCTGGCCTGCGCTCCGGCGCTATGCGCGTCGGATCGACCAGGCCGACGTCCGCGCCATTGCGGTCGAGCCCTATGCCGATCGCGCCGAGCGGACACTCGGCGATGAGGCGATCGATGCCATCGCGCTCGCCTACGACCATATCGCCAAATTCCACGAGGCCGCGCGCCCCGACGACGTGTTCGTCGAGACCTGCGACGGCCTTACAATGTCCAAGCGCTGGATCGCGCTCGACCGCGTCGGCCTCTACGTGCCCGGCGGTAAGGCGCCGCTCTTTTCCACGCTGCTGATGCTCGCCGTGCCCGCGCGCATCGCGGGGGTGCGCGACATCGTCTGCGTCACCCCGCCGCGCGCCGACGGCGGGCTCGACCCTGCCATCGCCTATTGCGCACGCTTGTGCGGAATCGATCGCATCTGGTCGGTCGGCGGGGCGCAGGCGATCGCCGCGCTCGCGTTCGGCGCGGGCGATATCCCCGCCGTCGACCGCATCTACGGCCCCGGCAACAAATGGGTGTCGATGGCCAAGTCGCTAGTCTCGTCCACCCCGGGAGGCCCCGGCATCGACCTGCCTGCGGGCCCCTCCGAACTCCTCGTCATCGCCGACGACAGCGCCGACCCCGTCTTCGTCGCCGCCGACCTCTTGAGCCAGGCCGAACACGATCCCGACGCGCAAGTGCTGCTGGTCTCGACCGACGAGGGCTGCGCGCGCGAAGCCCTTGCGCAGGCCGAGCGCCAGATGGCGGCGATGGGCGGCGACTTCGCGCCCATCCGCACCGTCCTCTGCGCCGACCTCAACGATGCGGTCGAGATCGCCAATCTCTACGCCCCCGAACATCTCAGCCTCGCGCTCGATGCCGCCGATGCCGATGCCGTCGCCGCTAAGATCCGCAACGCCGGCACCGTGTTCGTCGGTCACTCGGCCGCGGAGACGTTTGGCGACTATTGCGCCGGGCCCAGCCACGTCCTGCCCACCGACGGCGCGGCCCGCTACACGGGCGGCATCTCGACCCAGACCTTCATGAAGGCCGTCGGTTTCCAGCGGGTCGAGGGCAATGGCGCGCGCCAGATCGCCGCCGCCGCCGCCGCGCTCGCCCGCCTCGAAGGGCTCGAGGCCCACGCCCGCGCCGCCGAGGCCCGGCTCGGAAAGGCGCTCGCATGACCCTCGCCGACCGCCTCGCCCGACCCGATCTCGCCGACCTCCCGCCCGTCGACCTCGCCGGTGCGCCGGCGCCCGGCACCATCCGCCTCGACGCCAACGAAAACCCGTTCGAGCCGCTCGCGGGCAAGGGCGACATCAACCGCTATCCCGAGCCGCAGCCTGCCGCGCTACGCCAGCGCATGGCCGATCTCTATGGTGTCGATGCGGCGCGTCTTTGGGTGTCGCGCGGCAGCGACGACGCCATCGACCTGCTGAGCCGCGCCTTCTTGGTGCCGGGACAGGATCGCATCCTCGTCGTCGAACCGACCTTCTCCGCCTACGCCCAGTTCGCGCGCATCCAGGGCGCCCAAGTCTCCAGCGTCCGCATGGACGACGATTTCACCTTCGACGCCGACGCCGTGCTCGCCGCCGCGAAGGACGGCGCAGCCCCCAAGCTGCTGTTCGTCTGCACCCCCAACAACCCGACCGCCACGCCCGTCGACCCCGACGATGTCCGCCGCCTCTGCCGCGAGCTGCCCGACACGCTGGTCGTCGCCGACGAAGCCTATGGCGAGTTCACCGACACACCCAGCCTTGCGCCGGAAACCGGTGCCATCGAGAACCTCGTCGTCCTGCGCACCTTGTCGAAGGCGTACGGCCTCGCCGGTGCGCGCATCGGTTGCGCCATCGCTTCGCCCGACATCATCGGCTGGCTTGCGCGCGTTTCGCCGCCCTACCCGCTTCCCGGCCCCTCGATCGATGCCGCGCTCACCGCGCTCGCGCCCGAACGCATGCCGGTCCACATGGACCGCGTCCGCCGCCTCGTCGCCGACCGTGACCGCCTCGCCCAGCAATTCCGCGATGTCGGCGAAGTCGAAGCGCTTTACGCCGGCGGCAATTATCTCTTCCTCGTCGTCGCCGACCCGGCCGACCTCGCCCGCCGCCTCGCCGCTGCCGGTGTAAAAGTCCGCTTCCGCCCCAAGGCCGCACCCGGAGGCGTCCGCATCACGGTCGGCACCCCGGCAGAGAACCGCGCCATGCTCGCCGTGTTCGGCATTGCCGAAGAGCGCCCCGCAGGCCGCCGCGCCGCGGTCACTCGCGACACGGCCGAAACCCGCATCGCGGTCGAGATCGACCTCGACACGCCCGAGCCCAGGCGCGTCATCGACACCGGCATCGGCTTCTTCGACCACATGCTCGACCAGGTCGCAGCCCATGGCGGCTTCGGCCTCACCTTGAGCTGCACCGGCGACACCCACATCGACGCGCATCACAGCGTCGAGGATGTCGCACTCGCGCTCGGCTCCGCGCTCGACAAGGCGCTGGGCGACCGCGCGGGCATCGGCCGCTTCGGTTTCGCGCTGCCGATGGACGAGACGCAGGCCGACGTGCGCGTCGACCTGTCGGGCCGTCCCTACAGCCGCTTCGAGGGCGAATTCAGCGCGGACAAGGTCGGCGACCTGCCCACCGAGATGGTCCCGCACGTCTTCCGCAGCCTCGCCGATTCCATGCGCGCCGCGATCCATGTGCGCGTCGATGGCGAGAACGACCACCACAAGGTTGAAGCCGCCTTCAAGGCGTTCGGTCGTGCGCTGCGCCAGGGCCTGTCGACCGGCGCTTCGGGCGGCATCCCCTCGACCAAGGGGAGCCTGTGAGGTGGTCGCGATCCTCGACCTTGGTTACGGCAATGTCGAATCGGTTCGGCTGGGATTCCGCCGTGTCGGCGCGGATCCGGCACTCGTACGCGATGCAAAAGCGGTCGAAGAGGCCGAAAAGCTCGTCGTGCCCGGGGTCGGCCACGCCGGTTATGCGATGGAAAAGCTCGAAGCCCACGGATTGGTCGACGCGCTGAAGGCACGCCGCGGCCCGATGCTCGGCATCTGCGTCGGCATGCAGCTGTTCCACGAGGCGTCCGACGAAACCGACCGCCCGCTCTTGGGGCTCGTCCCCGGCACCGTGCGCGGCCTCGACCCCGCGCCCGGCCGCCCGGTTCCGCACATGGGTTGGACAAAGATTGCCGACGTTGCCGATGATATCGGCCTTGCCGAGGGCGTCCAGCTCTATTTCGCGCACAGCTTCGCCTGCCCCGTCACCGACGCCAGCGCCGCGACCGCCGACTATGGCGGCCCGATCGCGGTCGCGTTGCGCCGTGACAATCTGTGGGCCGCGCAATTCCACCCCGAACGCTCCAGCACGGCTGGCGCCAATTTCCTGAAGGCTTTCCTCGCAGCATGAAACTGATCCCCGCCATCGACCTCATGGACTCGATGCCCGTCCGCCTAGCCCAGGGCGACTTCGACCGCCGCACCGACTATGGCTCGACCGCCGACGATGCGCTGGCGGCGTTCAAGGCGCAGGGCGCCGAGCTGACCCACATCGTCGATCTCGACGGCGCGCGCGCGGGCGAACCCAGGCAGCATGAGCTTATCGCCTCGCTGGCGCCGATCATGCCGATCCAGGTCGCCGGCGGTTTCCGCACGCGCGAACAGGTCGGCGACATGTTCGAGGCGGGCGCCGCGCGCGTCGTCATCGGCAGCCTCGCGCTGAAAAAACCGCAGGCCTTCGTCGAAATGCTCAACTGCTACGGGGCGGAGCGCATGGTGCTCGCGCTCGACGTCGCGATTCAGGACGGCGCGCCCGTCGTCGCCTCGCACGGGTGGCAGGAAAGTAGCGGCCGCAGCCTCGACGACGTCCTCGCCGACTTCCCGCGCGTGCGTCACATCCTCGTCACCGACATATCGCGCGACGGCATGATGTCCGGCCCCAATGTCGAACTCTACCGCCTGCTGAAGGCGCAATATCCCGACATCGTGGTGCAGGCCTCGGGCGGCGTCGCCTCGCTCGACGACCTCGATGAACTACGCGCGGCGGGCGCTGACGCGGCGATCACCGGCAAGGCGATCTGGGGCAAGACCTTCTCGGTCGCCGACGGAGTAAAGCGTGCCCGCGGCTAGGATCATCCCCTGCCTCGACGTCGCCGACGGCCAGGTCGTCAAGGGCGTCCAGTTTCGCGATCACCGCGTGATCGGCGACATTGTCGAACATGCCCAGCGCTACTCGGCCGAAGGCGCGGACGAGCTCGTCTTCTACGACATCACCGCCAGCGCCGACGGGCGCAGCGTCGACACCGACTGGATCCACCGCGTCGCCGAAGTGATAGACATCCCCTTCTCGGTCGCGGGTGGGATCACCGACGTCGTGCATGCGGAGGCGTGCCTGCGCGCGGGCGCCGACAAGGTCTCGGTCAACAGCCCCGCGCTCGCCGATCCCGACCTCATCGCCCGCCTTGCCGACGCCTTCGGGCGCCAATGCGTGGTGCTCGGCATCGACAGTTTCGAGGACGATCAAGGCACCTACCGCGTCCGCTCGCACACTGGACGGCCCGAGGCGATGCGCGAGACCGGGCGCACCATGCTCGAATGGGCACAGGAGGCGACCGCCAAGGGCGCGGGCGAAATCGTGCTCAACTGCATGAACCGGGACGGCGTGCGCGAGGGCTACGACCTCGACCAGTTGAACGCGCTGACGACCAGCGTCGACGTGCCCGTCATCGCCAGTGGCGGTGCGGGTGCTCCTCAGCATTTCGCCGACGCCTTTGCCAATGGTGCGTCCGGCGCGCTGGCGGCGTCGGTTTTCCACGACAACCGCCTGACCATCGCCGAGGTTAAGGATCATCTTGAACAAGAGGGCTGGGAGGTCCGCCGATGAACATCGATCAACTGGCCTGGGACAAGATGGACGGCCTGCTCCCTGCCATCGTGCAGGACGCCGCTTCTGGCGAGGTCCGCATGCTCGGCTATATGAGCCGCGACGCGCTCGCCGCAACGCTCGACACGGGCAAGGTCACTTTCTTCTCGCGCTCCAATCAGGCGCTCTGGGTGAAGGGGGAAACCAGCGGCAACACGCTCGACCTCGTCTCCGTCGCGACCGACTGCGACGATGATGCGCTGCTGGTCGTCGCACGCCCCGCAGGCCCGACCTGCCACAAGGGCATGCGCAGCTGCTTTGGCGAAGACGTGATCACCGGCACCGGCTTCATCGGCCAGCTCGAACGTATCGTGTCGGCACGTGCATCGTCCGACCCCGACGACAGCTACACCGCGCGACTGATGGAGCGCGGCATCAAGCGCATCGCACAGAAGGTCGGCGAGGAAGGGGTCGAGGCCGCTTTGGCAGCGACCGCCGGCGACAAGCACGAAGTCGCGAGCGAAGTCGCCGACCTCGTCTATCACCTCACCGTGCTTCTCAAGGCCTCCGACACCGACTGGCAGGCCGTCATCGACGTGCTCAAGGAGCGGCACGAGGCTTGACGCGCCGCGCGCGCGTCGCCAGCGCAGCCGGCATGATCGATCATGACGTCATCGTGCTGGGTGCGGGCGCTGCGGGGCTCATGGCCGCTTTCACCGCGGGCCAGCGCGGCCGCCGCGTGCTGCTGGTCGATCACAATAGCGCGCCGGGCAAGAAAATCCTCATCTCGGGCGGCGGGCGCTGCAACTTTACCAACCTCTACGCCGCGCCCGACCGCTACCTCTCGTCCAACCCGCATTTCCCCAAGTCGGCGCTCGCGCGCTACACACAATGGGATTTCATCGACCTTGTCGAACGCCACGGCATCGCTTGGCACGAAAAGACGCTCGGCCAGCTCTTCTGCGACGGCAGCGCCAGGCAGATCGTCGAGTTGCTGATGGACGAATGCCTCCAAGGCAACGTCGATTTGGCCTTCGGCCGCAGCCCCACTGTGTCTCGAGAGGGCAATCGCTTCCACGTCGACCTCGATGGCGAAATCCACAGCGCCGCCGCGCTCATCCTCGCCACGGGTGGCCCTTCCATCCCCAAGCTGGGCGCGACCGGCTTCGCCTACGATCTCGCCCGTTCGTGGGGGCTCAAGATCGTCGAGCCGCGCCCGGCGCTCGTCCCGCTGACGCTGCCCGGCGACGAAGCGCTCTTTCGCACGCTATCGGGTGTCGCGACCGAGGTCGTCGCCACTGCCGAACGCGGCCCGCCCTTTCGCGAAGCCGCGCTTTTCACCCATCGCGGGCTCTCGGGCCCGTCCATCCTGCAAGTCTCGAGCTATTGGCGCGGCAATAACGAAGCGGTGGGCATCGACTTCCTCCCCGATCGCGCATCCAACTGGCTCGCCAACATGAAGCGCGACCATCCCAACCGCACGCTGCGCCGCGTCCTTGCCGACGCGCTGCCCGAGCGTCTCGCCGAAGCGCTGATGGAGCGGCTGGGCGTCGACGGTCCGCTCCAGTCGCTCACCGACGCCACGCTCGACGAGGTCGCCGCGCGCCTCGCCGACTGGCGCTTCACCCCCAATGGCAGCGAGGGCTTCGCCAAGGCCGAAGTCACCGTCGGCGGCATCTCGACCGACGAACTCTCGTCCAAGACGATGGAGGCGAAGAAGGTGCCGGGCCTCTACTGCATTGGCGAGGCGGTCGACGTCACCGGTTGGCTCGGCGGCTATAATTTCCAGTGGGCCTGGGCCTCGGGGAAGGCGGCTGGCGAAGCCGCCTAGAGCAGCTTGACCGCTTCCTCGTAGAGCTGTTCGCTCGCTGCCGCGATCACGTCGCCGCCCGTCAGGTCCGATCCCCCCGACCAGTTACCGACGAACCCGCCCGCACCGCGCACCACCGCGACCAGCGCATCATAGTCGTGCGGCTTCAAGTTGGTTTCCGCGACCAGGTCGATGTCTCCGGTCGCCACCCGCGCATAGGCCATCGCATCGAGCCCGTAACGCGCCACGCGCGAGCGCTCGTAAAGCTTGGCAAAACCCTGCTGCTCGCGTGCGGACAAGATACCCGGATCGGTCGTCGCAATCCGCGCCTCGTTTAACACCGTGACCCCGCTCACCCGCACCGTCTCGCCGTTACGCTGCGTGCGGCCATCGATCGCGATCACTCGCTCCGACAGCGCGGGCAGGTCGATCATCCCCGCGCGATGCTCGCCATCGCTTAGGAAACCCACCAGCACCGCCCAGCTCGGCAGCCCGCAAACGAACGCCCGCGTCCCGTCGATCGGGTCGAGGCTCCACCAGCTGTCCGAACCCTGTCCGGTCCAGCCATATTCCTCCCCCCAGATCCCGTGATCAGGAAACCGACGCTCTATCCGTTCGCGCATCGCCCGCTCCGCCGCTCGATCGGCTTCGGTGACGGGATCGAAATCGTTCCCGCCCGCCTTGTTCTCGGGCTCGCGCGCGGCGCCTTCGATCGCCTTGCGCGCAGCATCGCTCAATTCGGTGAAGAAGGCTGCGTCCATGCCCCTTGCCTAGCCGCTAGGCCTCGTGCTGGCGATACCATTTGGTGATGATGTATTTCGTCCCGCTCCGTACCTTCATTCCGTGATGCAGCGTCGCGTGATTTTCGTTCCCGTCAGGAAGGAGGTTGTTCCACAGGAGCAGCTTGCCGGTCTCGGGCTGCACCGTCTTGTTGATCACCTTGAACCGCGTCGCCCCGCCCGCCTCTGGTTCGTTGAGGTAGAGCATCGCGGTCCAGGTCCGCTGCCCCTGCTCGGCGCAGTGATGGTAGAAATCGGGCGTACCCGGCGTGAACGTGTCGGTATGCGCCTTGAATTCCTGCCCCGGCGCATAGCGCTGCCCCTGGATCGCCTCCCCGAAGCAGCCGGGGATGCCGGTTAGCATGGTAAGCAATGTCTCGACCCGCTGCACCACCGGCTCGCCGGCATCGAGATCGCACGTCTCGCTGGTGCGAAAGGCCGCATCCCCCATGTCGTTGGCGATTTCCGAGGGTCGACGATTCCGGTCGATCAGGTCGCACAGCGCGGCGCAATCCTCGTCCGAAAGAAAGTCGCGGACGAAGAAGAGATCGAGCTTCCGGTTGGGAAGTTTCTGGACGCCGGTGGTCGCGCTCAGGCGCTCCGCGACGTCAGAGGGAAAAGCCCTGGCTGCCATGCTGCTCGTGATAGGCGATAATCATGCGCGTGACATCCCTCATCAGCTCCTGCGCACCGCCGTCGGTCGCATTGGGCACGGTGAGCATGGCGACCGCATAGCTCGACCCGTCGGGCGCGGTGAGAATGCCGATATCGTTCAAGCCGCCGACACGGCCGCGATAATTCTGGCCGGTCCCGGTCTTGTGGCTCCAGCTCCAGCCCGCCTTGATCCCGCCTTGCACGCGAAGGCGACCGGTCTTGGTCATGCCCATCGTCGTCAGCAGCTTTGCGGTCGACTGGGGCGACAGCAATTCGCCACGCTCCAGCTTGGCCAGTGCGCGTGCAATGCCTATCGCCGATGCGCCGTCATAGGGGTTGTCGATATAGGCGTTGAATGCGGCCGAGCGCTGTGATGCCGGCACGCGCGCCCGCGCGGCGCTGAAATTGTTGCCCAGCGAATAGCTGGCATTCCAGGTCAGGCCCGCAATTTTGGCCTGAAGGGCGCGTTCACCCTCATAGAAGTTGATGTCATCCAGCCCCTTCGCAGCCAGCGTATCGCGCACGGCCTGCGGCCCGCCGACGGCCCACATGAGCTTGTCGTTGGCGTGATTGTCGGACTTGGTGATGGCTTCGTAGAGCAGTTCGTCGAGGCTCGCGGTCCAACCATTGCGCAGTACGCGGTTGGCGGTGGCACGGCTCCAAAGCGTCAGGTCGTTGCGACCCAGCGTGACGCGCGTGTTGAGATCGACCTCACCTTTGTCCGCCTTGTCGAGCGCGGTGAGCGCGACCCACATCTTGCTGACCGATTGCTGCGGCAGCAGCCGCTCGGTGCGCCAGCCGGCTTCCCAGCCATCGTCGATCGATTTGATCGCGATCCCCGACATTCCGTTGAAGCTGCGCACGCGCTCGAGAATCTGGGCTTCGAGCACCTGCACGCCGGCAGGACGCGGCGGCGGCGCGGGTTGGAGCTGCTGCTGGGTGGTCTGGGCAACTTCAACGACGTCGCGCGTATCGACCGTGGGCGGCGGGGGCGAGTCACGGCTTTCGATATTCTCGACATGCGCGATCGCGCCGGACAGGCCGGCGACCGCAAAGGCCAATGGCAAGAATGCAAGACGTGACGTCATGAAGTCATTTATCCCCTTATCCCCGGTAAATCAGGTAGTTAGCCTGTTTAACGCGATCTAGCTTAACGAAGGATGAGGGGGAATCCCGCCTCGATTCAATTCGTCGCATTTTCCTCACGGGATAACAGCGCAGCGCTTTCGAGCCGATCGAGCGCCTGGCGCGTAGCGACGTAACGGCGCGCATCGGCGACCCAGTCCTCTGCTGCTTCGGCGCCGGGCAGGCGCATGGTCTCCGCTAGCGCTGCGCTGACATCGCCCAGGCGCAGTTCGACGAGGGCGCGATCGTAGCGCGCGCGGGGCCGAGGGTTGGGCTGGTCGGCGCTGTAAACGATCACCAGCGAGCCCACCTCGCGTTTCAGGTTGTCCCAGAAGCCCGGATCTTCCGACCCGCGCCGTAGGACGGGGCCCAGTTCCTCGTAGCGCCGGACGAGATCCTCGAGGCGGACTGGATTGCGCGATGCGGTGATCACGCGCGCCACCGCTCGCGGATGGGTCGATCCGAAGCGCTGTGTCAGCAGGGGCTCTAGGAATCCCAGGGGCGCGCCTCGTTCGATCGCGCGGCGTGCGGCGAAGGCAACCAGCAGCGCATCGGCGCGGCCAGCGCTCCCCTCGGCGCGCTCGATCCGTTCTTCGATCCGCGCAACACGCTCTTCCATCGAGCCCAATTCCTCGATCGCATCGCGGGCCTCTTCGGCCGCTGCATTCGCGGAAGCGGCGGCGTCGGCGGTTTCGCTTTCGACCTGCGGAGAAGGCAATGCGCGTTTTTGTTGCGGAGCCAGCGCTACCGGAGTCCTCTCGGACGACTCTGGCGATGGTGTAACACCGACGAAGCGCGCCACGCCTTCGGATTCCTTCATCAGCCAGGTTGCGCCTGCGGCGCCCGCCAGCAGCAGCGCCGTTGCGCCCAGCACGATCGCCTTTGGCGTCATTCTTCTTGCCCTCCACTCGAGGAAGGAGTGTCGCACAGTCTTTTGGCGAGTGAAAGTAATGTCGGGTCGTCGGGCGTCTTGGCGGTCGACACGCGCTCCCAACCCTCACCGCAGGCCTGGGCGGCCGCCTCGCTGATCGCCGCGATCGAGACCGTCGAGCGGACTTCGTCCGGAACCAGCTCTGCCAGCCTCTTTCCGGCCCGCGGACTGTGCACGCACGCGACCGCCCCTTCCAGCTGGGCGATGCCCTCCGGATGCTCCCGTTTCACGGCGGTGTAGACCTCCACCGGCACGACCATCTGCGACAGGTCGGAGGGCACACGCCGATGGCGTCCGGCCAAATGGAGCAGTCGCAACCCGTTCGGGAGACCCTCCAGCATCTCCGAGATCCCGGCATTTCCGACCCGGTCGACCATCATGCCCGCCGAGCGGGCCGCCGCTGCAGTCGCCTCTCCGACCGCGTGCACTGGAAGCGATTTCAGCGCGTCGAGCCCTTCGCCAGCATGCCGCGCGGCATTGGCGCTGGTCATCAGGATGGCGTCGAACCGCTCGGGATCGGGGGCCTTCCATTCGCATGGGCGGACCTTGAACAGTGGGAGGCGGATGATCGTCTCGATCCCCAGCGCTTCGGCCCGCGCCGCGCTGAGCGACCCGCCGGGCTCGGGGCGAAGGATTGCCAATGGCCTCAAGTAAAAAGCTCCCGGATCGACGGCGGCGCGTCCGATAATAGTGTTTCGGCGAGTGCTATTGCGGGGTCTGCATCGCCGACCGCCATGTGGCACGACCCCGTGACGCAGGCACTGCCGTCTTCGGCATAGAGCGCGGCGTCGAGCGTAATCCGGCCATTGTCATGCCGCGCGGCGGCGGCGACCGGACTATGGCAGTCCCCGCCCAGCGCACGGACGAAGGCGCGTTCGACCAGGACATCCTCGTGGGTTTCGGCATGGTCGATCGCCGCCAGCAAGTTGCGCGTCTTTAAGTCATCCTCGCGCGCATCGATGCCTACCGCGCCTTGGGCAGGTGCGGGCAGCAAGTCGTCCAGCGCATGGCCAACGTCGACTAGACCAAGCCGGTCGAGGCCCGCCGCCGCCAACAAGGTGGCATCGACCTGGCCGCTGTCGACCGCCTTCATCCGCGTCGCGACATTGCCGCGCAAGTTCACGGTCTTGAGGTCGGGGCGCAGATGACGAAGTTGCGCCGCACGGCGCGGGCTCGACGTACCTATGATCGCGCCTTCGCGTAGCGCGTCGAGGCGCTCAGCCCCGATCAGCCGATCGCGGCGGTCCGCCCGTTCGAGGATCGCTGCGATCCCCAGCCCTTCAGGCCGTTCGCTCTCGACATCCTTCATGCTGTGCACCGAGAGATCGGTTTCGCCCGCCAGTAGCGCGCGGTCGAGTTCCTTGGTCCACACCGCCTTGCCGCCAATCTCGGCCAGCGGACGGTTTTGGATCCGGTCTCCGGATGTCTTGAGCGTCACAATCTCGACCAGACAGCCATGCGCTTTCTTCAGCGCGGCAGCGACCATTTCGGCCTGGATCACCGCGAGCGGCGACCCTCTCGTCCCCAGTCGGAGGCTTTTCGTCATGTTCACCGCTTTGTCGCGCCCGCCCCCGCCATGCAAGCGCTTACTGGCGCTGTTGGCAGAAATCTGGCAACGCTCGGCGCCATGGCGATCATCCTCGGCCTCGAATCCTCGTGCGACGATACGGCGGCGGCGCTGGTCGACACCGACCGGCAAATCTTGAGCCAGGCGGTGGTCGGACAGGCGGACCGCCATTCGCCCTATGGCGGCGTCGTGCCCGAGATTGCCGCGCGCGCCCATGTCGAAATCCTGCCCGACCTGGTGCGGCAGGTGCTCGAAGATGCCGAGATGGAGATTGGCGATATCGACGCCATCGCCGCGACTGCGGGTCCGGGGCTGGTCGGCGGCGTCATGGTGGGGCTACTCACGGGAAAGGGGCTTGCACTAGCGGCGGGCAAGCCGCTGATCGCGGTCAATCACCTCGAAGGCCATGCGCTGAGCCCGCGCCTCGCCGATCCCTCGCTCGACTTCCCCTATCTGTTGCTGCTCGCCAGCGGTGGCCATTGCCAGCTGCTCGAAGTGCGCGGCGTTGGCGATTATCGCCGTCTTGCCACCACGATCGACGATGCGGCCGGCGAGGCCTTCGACAAGGCCGCCAAGCAGCTCGGGCTGGGCTATCCCGGCGGACCGGCAGTCGAGAAACTGGCCGCTGAGGGTTGTCCCACCGCCGTGCCGCTCCCGCGTCCGATGATCGGCAGCGGCGAACCCCATTTCTCCTTCGCTGGCCTGAAGAGCGCGGTGCAACGCGCGGTGGCGAGCGGCCAGTTCGAGCCGGAGGATGTCGCTGCCTCCTTCCAGCAGGCGGTGATCGACTGTTTCGTCGACCGGACCCGCATTGCGATCGAGCAGGCCGATGTGAAGTCGCTGGTCGTGGCCGGCGGTGTCGCCGCCAACCAGGGCGTGCGTCGTTCGCTCGAGAAATTGGCGGGGCAGCACGGCCTGGCCTTTTCGGTCCCGCCCGGCTGGCTGTGCACCGACAATGCGGCGATGATTGCCTGGGCTGGGGTCGAACGCTTTGCCTCGGGCGAGTTTGCGGGCGATCCGCTCGATACGCCGGCGCGGGCGCGCTGGCCGCTCGACAGTGATGCTGACAAGGTGCGTGGTGCAGGAGTGAAGGCATGAGTATAGACAAGATTGCCGTCGTCGGCGGGGGTGCGTGGGGGACCGCCCTCGCGCAGGTAGCAGCGGCGGGTGGCAAGGACGTCACCCTCTGGGCGCTTGAGGACGATGTCGTCTCGGCGATCAACAAGATTCACGAAAACCCGATCTACCTGAAGGGCTGCAAGCTCAGCGAAAGCATTCGCGCGACCAGCAATTTCTCCGAACTCTCCGACGCCGACGCCTGGATCGTAGTCACGCCCGCGCAGCATATGCGCGCCGTGCTCGGCCGCGCGCCGTGCCCCAACATGCCGCTCGTGCTGTGCTCGAAGGGGATCGAGGAGCAATCCGGCCAATTGCTGCATAATGTCGCGGCTGATGTTTGCTCGTCTTCGCCGATCGCGGTCTTGTCAGGTCCGACTTTCGCGCACGAGGTCGCGAAGGGACTGCCGACGGCAGTGACGCTGGCCTGCGAAGATGACGATCTGTGCAATGCATTGCGCGACCGGCTCTCAATGCCCTCCTTCCGCATCTACACCAGCGACGACGTCGCCGGGGCCGAAGTGGGCGGGGCGATCAAGAACGTGCTGGCGATCGCTTGCGGCATCGTGGCGGGCAAGGAGTTGGGCGAGAATGCGCGATCGGCGCTGATCGCAAGGGGCTTTGCCGAGATGAAGCGGTTTGGAGCTGCCTTCGGCGCGCGCGAAGAAACGCTGGCGGGCCTATCGGGCCTTGGCGATCTCGTCCTCACCTGCTCGTCGACCGCCAGCCGCAACTTCTCGCTCGGTAAGGCGATTGGCGAGGGCAAGGCTGCTGCCGATCTGATGAAAGACCGCACTACGGTCGCCGAAGGCGCGCACACGGCCCCGGTGCTGCGCCGCCTGTCGCGGGAGAAAGACATCGACATGCCGATCGTGGCGGCGGTCGACGATTTGCTGGCGGGACGCTGCGACGTCGATGCGGTGCTCGAACGACTGCTCAGCCGTCCGCCGCGACCTGAAACCGCCTGAGGCCGGCCTCCTAGAAGTCGATTGCAATGCCCTTTTTCTCCCAGTCGCCATAGCGGGTGGGGTCGGGCCGCTCTTCTTCGCCGTCGGGCGTCTCCGGCTGGTCCTTGGCCTCGGGCTCGGGAACCGGCGGCGAGGGCGACAGGTGCTTGGGCGGCTTGACGTGATCGGGGCGTTTCATTCCGGCAAGATGGGCGCTAGGAGGCGCCATGCCAAGACCCAGCGAAGACCAGAATCCCGGAGTCCCCGCCCGCGCGGCCGCGCTCCGTATGCTCGATGCCGTGCTGCGCCGCGACGAGACGCTCGACCAGGCGGCACGCCATTCGACCAAGGGGCTGTCTCCGTCCGATGCCGGACTGGCGCTCGCAATCGCGGGTGAGGTCTTGCGCCGCCTGCCGTTGCTCGATTTGACCATCGACCGTGCGATGCGCCTGCCGCTGGCTGAGGACGCCAAGGCGCGCATGGTGCTGCGCATGGCGCTGGCTCAGCGGATCGGGCTCGACACGCCGCCACATGCGATCCTCGCGACGGCGTTGCCGCTGGTCGAGGGCGGCCCGCGCCGATTGGTTCACGGCGTCCTCTCCAACCTGTTCAAGCGCGACCTTCCGCAGGGCGCTGCGCTGCCCGAGACGGTCGCGAAGCGCTGGGAAGACACTTGGGGCGGGGCCGAGGTCAAGGCCGCCGAAAAACTGCTCGCGCATCGTCCGCCGCTCGACCTCAGCTTTGCCGGAGTCGTGCCGGACGACTTTCCCGGCACCTCGCTCCTGCCGGGCCATCGCCGGCTGGAAGATGCCGGTGACGTCACCGCGCTCCCGGGCTTTGCCGAAGGCGGCTGGTGGGTGCAGGACATCGCCGCCTCGCTCCCCGCGCGTCTCGTCCCGTCCGACGCCGCGCGCGTGCTCGATGCCTGCGCCGCTCCGGGCGGCAAGACGATGCAGCTCGCAGCCGCCGGTCACCAGGTCACTGCGCTCGACCGCAACCGGAGTCGTCTCGGACGACTCCGCGACAATCTCGAACGCACCGGGCTGCAGGCCGAGGTCGTCGAAGGCATGCTCGAAGACCATCGGGCGGAGCCATACGACGCGGTGCTGATCGATGCGCCGTGCAGCTCCAGCGGGACCTATCGCCGCCATCCTGAAGTCCTCTACCGCGCCCGCCCACGCGTCATTGCCGACATGGCCGACGTGCAGGCACGCCTACTCGATGCCGCTGTGCCGCTGGTGCGCGATGGCGGGAGCCTCGTCTACGCCACGTGCAGCCTCGAGCCTGAAGAGGGCGAACTACAGGTCCGCTCCTTCCTCAAACGGCATTCCGAATTCATGCTTCGGCCGGTCCCGACCATCGGCGATTTCGGCCCGTCCGGCGACGGCTGGTGGCGGATCCTGCCCACGGCACTCAAAAATGTCGGTGGATGCGACGGATTCTTCGCATGCCACCTTGTGAAAAGGGGCTGATCCCGTCTAATCGGTTCCATGGCCAAACCACTTATTTCCCCGTCGATCCTGTCCGCCGATTTCGCCAAGCTTGGTGAGGAAATCCGCGCCATCGACGAAGCCGGCGCCGACTGGATCCACGTCGACGTCATGGACGGACATTATGTCCCCAACATCACCATCGGCCCGGGCGTCGTGAAGGCAATCCGCAAGCACACGGACAAGCCCTTCGACGTCCACCTGATGATTTCCCCCGTCGACCAGTATCTCGAGGCGTTTGCCGAGGCAGGCGCAGACATCATCACCATCCATCCCGAGGCCGGACCGCATGCCCACCGAACGCTCCAGGCGATCCGTGGGCTGGGCAAGAAGGCAGGCATCGTCCTCAATCCGGGTACCGGCGTCGACAATCTTGACTATCTGCTCGACCTCGCCGATCTCGTCCTTGTGATGAGCGTCAATCCGGGCTTCGGGGGTCAGAAGTTCATCCCCGACCAGCTCCGCAAGGTCGAGAAAATCGCCGAACTCAAGGAAAAACGCGGGCTCGATTATCATATCGAGGTCGATGGTGGCGTCGATCCCGACACCGCGCCGCGTTGCGTCGATGCTGGGGCGACCGCATTGGTGGCGGGCACGGCGGTCTTCCGCGGCGGCCCGCAAGCCTACGCATCTAACATTGCCGCGCTCAAGGGTGCGTGATGGCGCCAGGCGGGTTGCAACGCTTTTTCGGTAGCAAGAAGGCGCCGCTGCGCCTTGCCGCCGTGCCGCGCGACCATGTAGAGGGCGACCGCCGCAAGGGCGAGGCGATCAAGTCGGGGGTGCTGCTCTTCGGCGACCAGCGGCTCGGCCTCGCCGATCTCGATTTCGCCGCCATCGGCACCCAGACGCCTATCGCCCGTCATCTCCAGTCCTTCGCCTGGCTACGCGATCTCTCCGAAGTCGCCAGCCGCGAGCACGGCGCGCCTTTGGTCGAGGCCGTGGTCGGCCGCTGGCTGGTCGCGCATGGCACGCGACCCGACGAGGCGTGGGCGCCGCATCTGTGGGGCGAGCGTCTGCTTTTCTGGACCGCCTATGCGCCCTACCTCCTTTCGAGCCAGGACAGCGGCTATCGCGCCGCCCTCCTCAACACGCTGGCCAGGGGCGCGCGTCATGTCGATGCGCAGGCCGATCGCGCTGACCCCGGCATCGATCGCATCACCGCCTGGTCCGGTCTGACCGCCGCTGCGCTGTGCGTCGAGGGTGCGGTGCCCCGCATCGCGCGCGCCGAGGCGGGACTGATGCGCGCGCTTGCGCAGGGGCAATTCGAAGATGGTGGCCTGATGAGCCGGAGCCCGCACGAGCAACTGCTGCTGGTCGACCGGCTGGGGCTCGTCCGCGCCGCCTATTTCGCCGCGAAACAGGATCTTCCGGATGCGCTCGACGCTGCCGCGGCGGCTGCGCTGTCGGCCCTGCACGGTGTCACCATGGGCGATGGCAAGCTCGCCAGCTGGCAGGGCGGCCATCCCGGCCTGCTGCGCGATATCAACGCGGTCGTAGAAGGGTGCGGCATGCGCGCGCGCCCGCTGCGGCAAGCGCGAGGCTGGGGCTATCAGCGCCTCTCGGCGCTCGGCACCATCGTCTCGCTCGACGCCGCACCGCCGCCATTGCCCGCCATGGCGCATGCCGGCAGCGCATCGACGCTCGCCATCGAAATCGCCGACGGCGACCAGCGCATCGTGGTCAGTTGCGGCGGTCCGGGCCTCGGCACCACGCGCATGCCGCGTGAACTGATCGAGGCGCTGCGCTCAACCGCCGCTCACTCCACGCTCACCGTCGATGACAGCAATTCGACCGCCATCATGCCCGACGGCAAGCTTGGCCGAGGGGTCACCGACGTCGCCATCGACCGGATCGAGGATAATGACGCCAGCCGGATCGTCGCCAGCCACGATGGCTATGCCCGCCGCTACGGCCTGATCCACGAGCGTCGCCTCGCGCTTGGCAATGACGGGAAGCTGATCACGGGCGAGGACAAGCTCGAGGCGCGCGGGCGCAAGAAGATCAAGGACGCGGTGCCGTTCGCGCTACGCTTCCACCTTGCGCCGGGGATCGAGATCACGCCGACCGCAGACGGTCTCGGCGCCATCCTCCGCTCCGAGAACGCGCCGGCATGGAATTTCCGTTGCCGCGGCGCGATGCTCACCATCGAGGAAAGCCTTCACGTCGACGGGCGGGGCACGCCCCAGCCCTCGCAACAACTCGTGATCGTCGGCGAAACGTCGCGGCACGGCACCGACATCGCCTGGCAATTCCGCCGCTCCAGCTAGAGAGACTTTTCGTGACCCAGCACAAACCCATCAAACGGGCCCTCATTTCGCTTTCGGACAAGGAGGGGCTGGAACCGCTCGCAGCCGCACTGGTGCGCCACGGCACCGAACTCGTCTCGACTGGTGGGACCGCGAAAAAGCTGCGCGAGATGGGGCATGACGTGCGTGACGTCAGCGACCTTACCGGTTTCCCGGAGATGATGGACGGGCGAGTGAAGACGCTTCACCCCAAGGTGCACGGCGGCATCCTCGCGGTGCGCGACAATCCCCAACACGTCGCCTCGATGGAAGAGCATGACATCGGCCCGATCGACATGCTGGTGGTCAATCTCTACCCGTTCGAGGCGACTGTCGCCTCGGGTGCGGATCGCGACACGATTATCGAGAATATCGACATCGGCGGCCCCTCGATGGTGCGCTCGGCGGCGAAGAACCACCGCGATGTCGCCATCGTCACCGACCCGGGCGACTATGACGCGATTATCGGCGAGTTGGACGGGCATGGCGGCCTGACGCAGGAATTCCGCACCATGCTCGCAGCCAAGGCTTTTGCGCTGACCGCCAGCTACGACGCGATGATCGCGGGCTGGTTCGCGCATGCCGACCTCGGCCAGGCCTATCCCGAGACGCGCGTGCTCGCGATGCGCATGGCCGACGAGCTGCGCTACGGCGAGAACCCGCACCAGCAGGCCGCGCTTTATCTTCCGCACGGTCCCGAGCGCGGTCTCGCCGCGGCCGAGCAGGTGCAGGGCAAGGCGCTGAGCTACAATAATCTTAACGATGCCGACGCCGCGTTCGAGCTCGTCGCCGAGTTTGCGGGCCAGAAGCCCAGCGTCGTGATCGTCAAGCACGCCAATCCGTGCGGCGTGGCGCAGGCCGACAGCCTGCTTGACGCGTGGAAAGCGGCGCTCGCCTGCGACAGCGTTTCGGCCTTCGGCGGCATCGTCGCCACCAACGTCCCGCTCGACGCCGAAACCGCCGAAGCGATCACCCAGATCTTCATCGAAGTCGTGGTCGCCCCCGATGCCAGCGACGAAGCCAAGGCAATCTTCGCCAAGAAGAAGAATCTCCGCCTGCTGCTGACGGGCGACCTGCCCGACGCCGACCGCCCGGGCCAGAGCATGAAGATCATCGCCGGCGGCATTCTCGTGCAGGACCGCGACAACGGCTCGATCGGCAAAGACGACCTTAAGGTCGTGACCAAGCGCCAGCCCAGCGAGCAGGAATTGGAAGACGCGCTCTTCGCCTGGACCGTAGCAAAGCACGTCAAATCCAATGCCATCGTCTATGCCAAGGACGGCTCGACCGCCGGCGTCGGCGCAGGCCAGATGAACCGCCGCGACAGCGCGCGCATCGCTGCCGCCAAGGCCGAGGAAGCGGCCGAGACCCACGGATGGGACGAAGTGCGCACCAAGGGTAGCGCGGTGGCCTCGGACGCCTTCTTCCCCTTCGCAGACGGGCTGATGGCCGCAGTCGAAGCGGGCGCGACGATGGTGATCCAGCCGGGTGGCTCCATTCGCGATGATGACGTGATCGCTGCCGCCGACGAAGCAGGGCTAGCGATGGTGTTTACTGGCATGCGGCACTTTAGACATTAGGCTGAGGCGGGCCAGGGCGGCCTGCCCCATCAGACGGGTCGCTGCGCGCCCGCGGGCCGACTTGCGCGCTCTTTTCGCGCTGCTTGCGACTGCGGTGGCAACCGCCGCGCTACGCTCGGGCGCTTAGGTCGGGTTACTCCCGCTGCTCCCAGGCGGGGGCAGTTCCGGCTCGTCCATTTCCTGCTTCTTCATCTTGAAGAGTTCGCGGTCTTCGGGGCCGAAGCCCTTGAACCAGAGCACCGCGCCGAAGGCGATGGCGATCGCCGGCGCGCCGATGGCGAGCTGGCCCCAATCGGGCATCATCACCGCGAAGAAGCCGACGATCAGCCCCGCTCCCGCCGCCCACATCAGCGACCAGCGCCAGCCCGAGACCGGCGCGTGGACGATCTTCTTGAGCAGCCACGCCTTGCTGATCGCGCCGAAGCCGAGCGCCAGGGCGAGCCCGATGGCCGGGCCGATGGCCTGCGTCATGGTCGGCAGCTCCATCGCGCGGAAGGCGAGGATGAATCCGATGCCGAGTACGACTTCTATGCCCAGCATGACGAGCGAGAGCAGCATGTTGCGATGCCGCGCGAGGTAGATGAGCGCCGCTTCGCTGACCGCCGCCATTGCCGCGATGACTTCTGCGGCGAGGAGCACGCCGAGGATCATGAAGCCGACCCCGAATTCTGGCCCCATCAAATTCATCACTGCCATGGCGGGAATGCCCAGGCCCAGCGCCACTGCCGTCTGCGCCGCGATGATCCAGAAGCCGACCTGCCGCACCTGCTGCGCGATCGCGGTCTTGTTGTCGGCGGCGACATTCTTGGAGATCACGGGTCCGAGGATCGGGTCGAAGCTGGTCTTGAGCTTGGCAGGCAGCGAGGCGATCTGCTGCGCCACGTAGTAGATGCCGACGATGGCAGGTGAGAAGAACAGGCCGAGCACCGCGATATCCGCACGGCGCGTGCCCCATTCGACCGCGTCGGCCGCCGCGACCGGAAGGTTGCGCCGCGCCATCTCCCACAGCTTGACCGGATGCGGCGACCAGTCGTGGGGCAGGCCATACTCGCGGAAGAAGGGCCAGGCGGCGGTCAACAGCGCGCCGACCATCGACACCACGTAGGCGATGATCAGACCGCCACCGACCGAATAATAGGCCAGCACGCCTGCAACGATCGAGATCAGCCAAGGCTCGACGATCGCACGGCTGCGGACCGTGGCGGCGATATTGTGGCGATAGGCGAGCGCGGCGAGCATAATCTCGGTCCACGCCAGCGCCAGCACCGTAATCGGCAGCAATCGCTCGAGCCCGCGCACTTCGGAGTTGGGGAACATGGCCTGCGGGAACAGGAACAGGATGCCCATCATGATCGCCGACCCGATCGCGGCGACGATCAGCGCGTCGTAACAGACGTGGGTGTGGCTCCGCTCGCCCGATTGCGACAGCTGTTGCGCCAGCCCGCGCTTCAAGCCAAGCGTCGCGAGTTGCGACCCCAGTTCGACGATGATCAGCGCATAGGCGAAACGCCCGAGCGCCTCCGCACCGTAAAACTGGCCCGCGATCAGCAGGAAGGGGATGCGCGCCAAGAGGCGCAGGACGAAGCCGAAGAAGTTGATCCGGCCACCACGCGCCAGCGCCGCAAGGTCGCCCTTGCCCCCGTCTGCCTGCGGTGTCGTCCCCGTTCCGGTCATTAGTGCGCCGCGCCCCAGTTCGCGCCCCAGCCGACTTCGACATCGAGCGGCACGTCAAGGTCGAGCGCAGGCCGCGCCGCGCCTTCCATCACTTCGCGAACGACCTTGGCCGCCGCCTCTTCCTTGCCCTCGGGCACTTCGAACACGAGTTCGTCGTGCACCTGCAGCAGCATTTTGGCGTCATCGAGCCCGGCTTCGGCCAGCGCCGCATCCATCCGCGCCATCGCGCGCTTGATGAGATCCGCGCTGGTCCCCTGGATCGGCGCGTTCACTGCCGCGCGCTCGGCCCCCATGCGCACGTTGGGCATCTTGCTGTTGATGTTGGTGAAGTGGGTCTTCCGACCGAAAAGCGTCTCGGTGTAGCCCCGCTCGCGCACCTCGGAGAGCGTGCGCTGGATATAATCCTGAATCCCCGGAAAGCGCTGGAAATAGGTGTCGATGATCGACTTGGCTTCGTCGCGCTCGATCTCCAGCCGGTTGGCCAGCCCGAATGCGCTGATCCCGTAGAGGATGGCGAAGTTGACCGTCTTGGCCTTACCGCGCGTGTCCTTGTTCACCTCGCCGAACAATTCGGTCGCGGTGCGGTTGTGGATATCTTCCTTGTTCTTGAACGCTTCCTTGAGCTGCGGGACATCGGCCATGTGCGCGGCGAGGCGCAGCTCGATCTGGCTATAGTCCGCGCTCATCAGCACGTGACCCGGCTCGGCGATGAAGGCGTCGCGGATTTTCGCGCCGATCGGCGTACGGATCGGGATATTCTGCAGGTTGGGGTCGGTCGATGACAGGCGGCCCGTCTGCGCGCCTGCGAGGCTGTAGCTAGTATGCACCCGCCCAGTATTGGCGTCGATCTGCTCCTGAAGCGCATCGGTATAGGTCGACTTCAGCTTCGACAGCTGGCGCCATTCGAGCACCAGCTTGGCGATGTCCATACCTTCGCCCGCAAGCCGCTCGAGCTCGTTGACGTCGGTCGAATAGTTGCCGCTCTTGCCCTTGCGCCCGCCCTTGGCGCCCAACTTGTCGAACAGGATCACGCCCAGCTGCGCCGGGCTGCCGATTGTGAACTCCTCGCGCGCCAAATCGTGGATCTTCTTCTCGAGCGCCGCGATGTCCTCGGCAAATTCCTTCGACAGGCGCGCGAGATATTCGCGGTCGACCTTGACGCCGCGCCGCTCCATTTTCGCCAGCACCGACGCCATCGGCCGGTCGATCATCTCGTACACCTTCACCGCACGCTCGCGCACCAGCCGGGGCTTCAGACGCTGCCAAAGGCGGAAGGTGATGTCGGCGTCTTCGGCGGCATACTCGGTTGCGGGGCCGAGTGGCACCTCGGCGAAACTAATCTGCTTCTTGCCCGTGCCACACACTTCCTTGAAGGGGATGCACGTATGGCCGAGCGCCGACTTGGCGAGTTCGTCCATGCCGTGCCCGCCCATGCCCCGACCGGCATCGAGATCGAAACTCATCACCAGCGTGTCGTCATAGGGCGCGACGTGGATGTCGTGATTGGCGAAGACGGTCAGGTCATATTTGAAATTGTGCCCGATCTTGAGCACCGCGGGATGCTCTAGCATCGGCTTGAGCGCCGCGAGCACCTGCTTCATGTCGAGCTGTTCGGGTCGCTCGGCGAGCAAATCCGCGCCACCATGGTCGAGCGGGATGTAGCAGGCGAGATTGGGATCGAGCGCGAGGCTGACCCCGACCAGCTTGCCGCTGACGCAGTCGAGGCAGTCGGTCTCGGTGTCGAGCGCCACGCGGCCCTGCTGGATCGCCGCGCCGACCCATTTCTCCAGTGTCTCCATGTCGGTGACCGTCTGATACTCGCTACGGTCGACCTCGATCTCTTCGGGCTCGGGCGGATCGGCGGGAAAGTCGCTCGCTGCTCCCGGCACGTTGACGTCAGGCGATTTGCCGCGTTCTTCCGCCGTTTTCGACCCGCCGCCCATCCGCGCGAGCAGCGTCTTGAACCCCATATCCTCGAGGAAGTCGCGCAGCGGCTCGGCGGGAATGCCGTCCAGCTTGAGGTCCTCGAGCGGCTCTGGCAGCGGCGCATCGCACACCAGCTCGACCAACTCACGCGACAGGCGTGCATTGGCCTCATGCTCGGTAAGGTTGCGCTTCAGCGCGGGCTTGGTGATTTGCTCGATGTTCGCGAGAACGTTTTCGAGGTTCCCATACTCCTTGAGCAGCGTCGCCGCGGTCTTGGGCCCCACGCCAGGCACGCCCGGAATATTGTCGACCTTGTCCCCCATCAGCGCGAGCATGTCGCCGACCAGTTCGGGACCGACCCCGAATTTCGCCTCGACCTCCTCAGCGCGAATGCGCTTGTCCTTCATCGTGTCGAGCATCTCGACGTCCGCGCCATTGTCGCGCGTCTCGATCAGCTGCATCAGGTCCTTGTCGCTGCTGACGATGGTGACTTTCCACCCCTCGTCGGCGGCCGCGCGCGCATAGCAGGCGATGATGTCGTCGGCCTCCAGCCCCTCTTCCTCGATGCAGGGCAGCGAGAAGGCCTTTGTCGCGGTGCGGATCAACGGAAATTGCGGGACGAGGTCCTCGGGCGGTGGCGGGCGATTGGCCTTGTATTCCGGATAGAGCTCGTTGCGGTGTGACTGCGACGATTTGTCGAGGATCACCGCCAAGTGCGTCGGCCCGTCCGTCTCGTTCAATTGCTGCGCCAGCTTCCACAGCATCGCGGTATAGCCGTAGACCGCGCCCGCCGGCGTGCCGTGGCGATTGGTCAGCGGCGGAAGCTGGTGATAGGCGCGAAAAATATAGCTCGAGCCGTCGACGAGATAGAGATGATTGGCCATCGAGTGCCGCCTTAGCAGGATCAGACGCCCTTGCCAGCGTCAAACAGGCGCGTTTGATCTCGGTCAAAGCGCGAATCGCCGCGCACCTCCAACAAGGGGCTCACAACATAGAGCCCAGGGAGGATGCCCAATGTCCCGCCAAATGACCCATGAAGAAATCCGCGCGGTCGTCGATGTCGTCGACGCACCGCACCTCATCCCCAACAAGCCCGCCGAAGTCGATCGCACATTCGGACTGCCCGTCGGACTTCACACCGCCTTCTTCGGCCTGTTCTTCGCCTATCTCGGCGTGATGGGGCTCGGCTTCGCACACCCCGAGATGATCCTGCCGATGGCAATCTTCGTGATTTTCACCGCCGGCTTCTATGTGGTGCCAATGGCGTGGGCCGTGATGAACCCTGAAAAGAGCGCCAAGGCCATGTCGATGCGCGAGCTGATGGTGCGCGGGATCGAGACCCATACCGGCCTCGCGCTCGGCAAGGATGCCGTTGCACAGGTGCTCATTCTTCCCGTCCTCATCCTCGGCTGGGGCATCGCCGTGGTGAGCATCGCGGCGCTGGTCTGAACGCTATCCCGCGCCCAGCGCTTCGAGCCGCGCGGCATCCCTGATCCGGATGCCGCGCGCGCCTGTGCGTTCGATCACGCCCTGCTTTTCCAGCTTGCCTAGCTGACGGCTGACCGTTTCGATGGTCAGCCCAAGCAATTGCCCCGCTTCCCCGCGCGTCAGGGGAAGTTCGAACTCCTCTGCCGCATGACAGGGCGAGTCGCTTGCTGCCTTGGCCATTGCTAGCAGGAAGTGCGCGACCTTGGCTTGGGCAGACTGCTTGGCATCGAGCGCAATTTGCGCCCGTGCGTCGAAGAGATCTTCTGCAGATCGCCGCAGCAGCGCCTTGGCGAGCGCGGGGAAGCGATCGATCGCCGCTTCATATTCGGAGCGCGAGAAAACGCACAGTTTGCTCTCGGCGAGCGCCACAACGTCATGATTGGCGACTGGCGAGAACATCTCGCCCACGAAGCCTGCCGGATGGACCAGGCTCAGGATGCGCTCGTTGCCGTCGGCGTCGAGATGCGAAATCTTAAGCAACCCGTGGGTGAGGGTCGCGCACGCATCGAGATCGTCGCCCGCCGCGAACACCGTTTCGCCGCGTTCATAGCTTCGGCTATTCCCCAGCCGCGCCAATTCCGCCCGCTCCTCCTCTGAAAGCGCCGCGCACGCTGCGCGCTCACGGACCGGACAGGTGGCGCATTCAAGCTTCAAGGCACCAACACCGTATCGACGGCTTCTTCCCCTAATTCGGGATAATCGAGCGTGTAATGAAGCCCGCGGCTTTCATGGCGCGAGAGGGCGCTACGGACAATAAGGTCGCTGACCTCCATCAGGTTGCGCAATTCGATAAGGTCGGGGGTCACGCGGAAATGGCGGTAGTAATCGTCGACTTCCTTGCGCAGCAGGTCGACGCGGTTCTTGGCGCGCTCGAGCCGCTTGGTCGTGCGCACGATCCCGACATAGTTCCACATGAAGCGGCGGATTTCGCCCCACAGTTGCTGGATAACGACTTCCTCGTCGCTGTCGGTCACGCGGCTTTCGTCCCACGGGCGCACCTCGGGCACCGCCTCGAACGTGTCCCAGCATTCGCGGATATGCTCCGCCGCCGCATCGCCGAACACGAAACATTCGAGGAGGCTGTTGCTGGCGAGGCGGTTGGCGCCATGCAGGCCCGACTGGGTCACCTCGCCCGCCGCATAGAGCCCCGGCGCGTCGGTCCGCCCGTGCTCGTCGACGACCACCCCGCCGCATGTGTAGTGCTGCGCGGGGACGACCGGAATCGGCTCGGCCGTGATGTCGATCCCCAGCCCCATCAGCTTGTCGTAGATGGTCGGGAAATGCTCCTTCACGAAGTCGGGGCCTTTGTGTGCAATGTCGAGATGGACGTAATCGAGCCCGTCGCGCTTGATCTCGGCATCGTTGGCGCGTGCGACGATATCGCGCGGCGCCAGTTCGGCACGCGGGTCGTAGTCGGGCATGTAGCGATGCCCACTTTCGGGATGGCGCAGGATGCCGCCCTCGCCGCGCACCGCCTCGGTAATGAGGAAATTCTTGACCTCGAGATTGTAGAGGCAGGTCGGGTGGAACTGCATGAATTCCATGTTGCTGACGCGGCAGCCCGCGCGCCATGCCATCGCGATCCCGTCGCCCGTCGCCCCGCGCGGCGCGGTCGAGAACTGATAGGTCCGCCCAGCTCCGCCCGACGCCAGCACCGTCGCACGCGCGGTCAGCGCCTCGACCTGGTCGGTCTCGCGATTGAGCGCATAGACGCCATGGACCGCGCCCGAGGTCGAGAATTCGACCGCATTCTTGCCGGTGACGAAATCGATCGCGACCATGTCGGGGATCAGCGTGATGCGTTCGCATTCCTCCGCCGCGCGCTGGAGCGCCTGCGCGATCGCCCAGCCGGTCGCGTCGTGCACATGGACGATCCGCCGGTGCGAATGGCCGCCCTCCTTGGTCAGGTGCCAGTCGCCATCCTCGTCGAGGTTGAAGGGCACGCCGAGATCGGCGAGCTTCTTGATCGCTGCCGGTGCGCGGCTGACCACCATCTCGACGATGTCGCGGTCGTTAAGGCCTGCGCCCGCGACCATCGTGTCGCGAATATGGTTTTCGAAACTGTCGCCTTCCTCAAGCACCGCGGCGACCCCGCCCTGCGCCCATTCGGTCGCCCCGCCGCCCAGCTTGCCCTTGGCCAGCACCGCGACGTCATAATGTTCGGCAAGGTTGAGCGCCGCGGTCAGCCCCGCCGCGCCCGATCCGATCACCAGGACATCGAATTGCCGCCTCATGCCGCTTCGCTATCCGCGCGGGTCAGCGAGAGGAATACGTCCTCGAGGTCGGGTTCGCGCGTGCGCACGTCGATGACGTCATAGCCCGCCTCGGCAAGCGCCTTGAGCACCTCGCCCGCATTCACGCGATCCTTGGAATAGGTGATCGCGATCTCCTGCTCGCCGACCCGCTCGACCTTGTCGAAGCAGCTGTTAGCCGGAAGCGTCTCGGCCGCGCGGTCGAGGCTCACCACGACTTCCTTGTCCTGCGCCTTGGCGAGCAGGTCGCGCGTCGGCTCGTTGGCGATCAGCCGCCCGTGATTGATGATCGCGATCCGGTCGCACAATTCCTCGGCTTCCTCGAGATAATGGGTGGTCAGCACCACCGTAACGCCCTGCGCGTGGAGCTTGCGCACATAGTCCCAAAGCTGCTTGCGAAGGTCGATATCGACCCCCGCCGTGGGCTCGTCGAGCACCAGGATGGGGGGCGAATGCACCATTGCCTTGGCGACCAGCAAGCGGCGCTTCATGCCTCCGGACAACGTCCGGGCATAGGCATTTGCCTTGTCGGTCAGCCGCATCGCCGCGAGCAGCTCGTCGCTGCGCCGTTCGCCTTTGGGAATACCGTAGAGCCCGGCCTGGATCTCCAAAGCCTCGCGCGGGGTGAAGAACGGATCGAACAAAATCTCCTGCGGTACGATCCCGATCGAGCGCTTGGCGTTGCGCGGTTGGGCGTCGATATCGAAGCCCCAGACGGTCGCGCTTCCACTCGTCTTGGTCACCAGCCCGGCGAGGATATTGATCAGCGTCGACTTGCCCGCCCCGTTGGGCCCGAGAAGCCCGAAAATCTGCCCCCGCGGCACTTCGAAGGTGACGTCCTTCAACGCTTCCTTGCCACCGGCATAGGTCTTGGACAGCGATTCGATGGAAATGGCGGGCGTTTGCGACATGAAACTGCGCATAGCGGGGCTTTGGGGACGGCGCAAAGGGCAGAGGTAAACGGCGCATTTACCATGACGGGTAAGGCTAATTTGGAATTAACCATCCTAATGGGGCGGCATGAACCGGATCCTGTCCACCATCCTGGCCGGCATCGCCTTCCTCTGCGCGGTATTCGCGCCCGGGGCCGCACATGCGCAGGCGACGGGCGATGGCGGCGCGACGGTCGAGATCCAGACACCCGTCACGTCCACGAAGCGGTCCGATCTCGATTTCGGCACGATCCACAATGCAGCCGACGGCACCGTCCGCATCGATCCCGCGACCGGCGTGCTGACGACCACGGGGGGGCGCGATGCCGATCGGCAGCCTCACCTCGCGCGCCCATTTCGTCACCGACCGGCCCGGCCTGTCCTTCGTCTATATCCGGTATGATCCGACCGTGACGATGACCCCGGTCGACGGGGTCGGCGACCCGATCGTCGTGAACCTCGAATTCGCAATGACCAACCGGATATTCGGCTGGAATAGCGGCGCTGGCCAGTATGCGCTCGTCGCGGGTCCCGAGCAGAATTACTATATCGGCGGGTCCTTCGCGCTCCCCGCCACCCAGGTCGACGGCGCCTATGAGGGCACATTCGAGTTCATCGTCGACAATCCGTAATCTCCGCAATGCCGCGATCGTTACGGATCAGGGTTAATTCTACGTTGTCCCTAAACGGTGAGTTTATGATCATCGATCGGCGTCAATTTATTGTTCACCAATCGGGGGACGAGACCCATGACGTTGAAGACTACTGCCGCCGCGCTTTCGATCGCGGGAACGATGATGCTGGCAAGCCCGGCAATGGCGCAGGACGCAACCGACTATGACGGCAGCGCGCAGGCGCTCGTGCTGGTCCCGCTCCAGCTCACCAAGATCGCCGATCTCGATTTCGGGACGGTTATTCGCGGAACGACCGACGGCACGGTCGTGATTTCCGCGTTCGGGTCCGCGCGCGCGGCCGGCGGCGGGGTCACGCTGCATCCTGGTGACGAGGGCAACCGCGCCGAGTTCGCGACCGCGGCAACTCCGGGACAACAGGTCGACTTCACGCTCACCTACCCGGTTGGTGGGGTGCTGAGCGACGGGAATGGCAACGACGTCACCCTGCAGGCGCTCTTCCTCGACGGACCGTCGTCGCGCACCGCCGATCCGGTCCTGGGCGTCATCTTCGTCAATGTCGGTGGCATCGTCGAAGTCCCTGCCAACCAGGTCGATGGCGAATATACCGGCACCTTCACGCTCACCGCTGAATATAACTAGGTCCGACGTGATTGAAGGGCTTCTCGCGTGCTGCTAACGCGTGGCCCATGAGCACGATTCCTCCGCCCGAGACCATCAAGGTCAAGGAACTTCGCGTCGCCTGTGACGGTGGCGGCGACATCGCCCCAGCGCTCGGCCATCCGCGCGTGTATCTCCACATCGACGACAACGGCTATGTCGAATGCGGCTATTGCGATCGCCGCTTCGTCCTTGAAGGCGGGCCCGCGGATACCGATAGTTAGGGGATGGATCCCCGAAACTACCTCTATCGCGACGGTGCCCTCGATCCCGATGGCGCTCGCATACTCGCTGCCCGACACCTCTCGCCACATGACGATGGCGAACTCTATCTCCAATATCGCGCGACCGAGAGCTTCTATTTCGACGATGGTCGACTGAAGCAGGCCGATTATTCGACCGATAGCGGTTTCGGATTGCGCGGCGTCTCTGGCGAGACGACCGCTTTTTCGCATGCCAACGAAATCAGCGCTGCCGCAATCGACCGAGCGGCTGCGACCCTGTCGCTGCTCGACCCTTCCGCGCAGGGCCCGGCGACGGCACCGCGCCGCACCAACACGCACCTCTATACGGACGGCGATCCGCTATCGGCGGTGCCGTTCGCGAAAAAGGTCGCGCTGTGCCAGGAAATCGAGGCCGCAGCCCGCGCCCGCGATCCGCGCATCGACCAGGTCGCGGTCAGCCTCGCGGGAAGCTGGGCAGTGGTGGAGATCGTGCGTCCCGACGGCTTCGTCGCCACCGACATCCGCCCGCTCGTGCGCCTCAATTGCCAGATCGTCATGAAAGATGGCGATCGGCGTGAGAGCGGCAGTTCGGGTTTTGGCGGGCGTCACCTATATGACCGCCTGTTCGATCGCGACGCCTGGAACACGATGCTCGACGAGGCGGTGCACCAGGCCGACACCAACATGCGCGCCGAGGCCGCGCCCGCCGGCGAGATGCAGATCGCGCTCGGTTCGGGCTGGTGCGGCGTATTGCTCCACGAAGCGGTCGGCCATGGCCTCGAAGGCGACTTCAACCGCAAGGGCACGAGCGCTTTTTCGGGCAAGATCGGCCAGCGCGTGGCCGCGCCCGGCGTCACGGTCGTCGACGAAGGTTCGATCGCGGACCGACGCGGTTCGCTTACCATCGACGACGAAGGCACACCCACGGGCCGCACTGTCCTGATCGAGGACGGCATTCTCAAGGGCTATATGCAGGATCGCCTGAACGCTCGCCTGATGGGGGTCGAGCCCACCGGCAACGGCCGCCGCCAGTCTTACGCCCACGCGCCCATGCCGCGCATGACTAACACCTTCATGCTCGGCGGCAACGATGATCCGGACGAGCTGGTCAGCCGTGTGAAGGACGGCATCTATGCCAAGAGCTTCGGTGGCGGGCAGGTCGACATCGTCAGTGGGAAATTCGTCTTCGGCTGCACCGAGGCCTACCGCGTGAAGAACGGGAGGATCCTCCACCCGGTAAAGGGCGCGACGCTGATCGGCGACGGCCCCACCGTCCTCACCCGCGTGTCGGGCATCGGCAACGACATGGCGCTCGACAAGGGCGTCGGCATGTGCGGCAAGGGCGGCCAGTCGGTCCCCGCAGGCGTGGGTCAGCCCACCTTGCTCATCGACGCGCTGACCGTCGGCGGCACCGAGGCCGCATGAGTCTCGTCGAGCTCGCCAAGTTCAGGACCAAGGTCGAGGCCGACCTCGCCCGGCTCGAGCTCGAAAGCCACGGCATCCCGTCGATGATCTTCGACGCGGGGCTCAATTCCATGTTCGGTGGCGGCGGGATGATCGCGGTCCGCCTGATGGTCGATGACGAGGACCGCGACGAGGCCGCGGCGATCCTTACGAAAGCAGGTGGTTGATCGGCGCGAGGCTATAGCCCGCGCCTTCCGCCGCCGCTTCCAGCTCCTCACGATCGACACCGTCTTCGTTGCGCGCAAGTGCCCAGAGCAGGGTCGAGCGCGTGCCCGACCGGCAGAAGCCCAGCACCTTCGCGTCGCCCGCAGACGACAGCGCCTCGCGCATCTCGTCGACTTCGGCGGGGCTGATGCCGTGTCCGACCGGAATATGCGCGTAGCCGATGCCTTCCGCCTCGGCCGCTTCGCGAATCTCCCGCGATTTGGGCTGCCCTGGCTCCTCGTCGTCGGGCCGGTTGTTGATGATCATCGCCACGCCAGCATTCTTGAGCGCGGCGATATCGCCCGGCTGCACCTGCGGTGCCACGAACATGGTGTCGGTCAGTCTCTTCATCGCGCGTCCTCCAGCACCTCAAGTATCTGCGCACCATATCGTTCCAGTTTCTTGTCCCCAATGCCCTCAATCAAGGACAGGTCGGAAACCTTTCCCGGCTTCGACGCCGCCAGCGCGCGCAGCGTCGAGTCGTGGAAGATGACGTAGGGTGGCACGCCTTGGCTCGCCGCTTCGCCGCGGCGCCATTCGCGCAGGGCGTCGAATAGCGGATCGGGCGGATAGTCCTGAGCCGCCTTGCGCCGCGACCCGCGTAGTTTCTTGGGCGGCTTGGCGATGACCATCGTCTCCTCGTCCTTCAGGATCGGCTTCGCGCCCGGGCCGAAGCTCAGCCCGCCATATTCGTCGCTCCTGAGCGCATCGCGCGCGATCAGCGCCCGCGCCACCGGCCGCACCAGCTTCAATTCCTCCGCGTCCATGATCCCGAATACGGAGGAAGCGTGATGCCCGTTCATCCGCACCTTCTCGTTGTCGTCGCCGCCCAGCACCTGCGCGAGGTAGGCGACACCAAACCGCATCTCCGTCCGGAACGCCGCCGACAGGATTTTCTGCGCGGCCACGGTCACGTCGATCGTCTCGGGCGGATTGAGGCAATTGTCGCAATTCCCGCAAGTCTCGGGCGGATCCTCCCCGAAATGCCGCAGCAGGATCGCGCGCCGGCAGGTTGCGGCCTCGACGAACGCGCCAAGCGCATTGAGTCGCTCGCGCTCACCTGCGCGTCGCTCGGGCTCCACTTCGGTCTCGATCCGCCGCCGCGCCCGCGCGAAATCGTCCGCGCCCCAGAACAGCCACGCTTCCGCCGGCTCCCCGTCGCGACCCGCGCGCCCGGTTTCCTGGTAATAGGCCTCGATCGACTTGGGCACGCCGGCATGCGCGATAAAGCGCACGTCGGGCTTGTCGATGCCCATGCCGAAGGCGACCGTCGCCGCCATCACCATGTACTCGGAGCGCACGAAGGCTTCCTGGTTGCCCTGCCGAATCTCTTTCTCGAGGCCCGCATGGTAGGCCGCGCTCGGCCGCCCGATCCCGCGTAGCTGTTCGGCCACCCGCTCGGTCTGCGCACGGCTGGGGCAATAGACGATGCCCGGTCCTTCGTGCGCCTTCGCCAGTCGCTTGAGCTGTGACGGCAGCCCCTCGCGCGGCACGACGTGGTAGCGAATATTGGACCGGTCGAACCCCGCGACGATCAGCCCGTCCTCGCCGATCCCCAGCTGCTGGAGGATATCCGCACGGGTCCGCCGATCGGCAGTCGCGGTCAGCGCCAGCCGCGGCGCTCCGAAATGATCGAGCAGCGGGCGCAGCAAGCGATAGTCGGGCCGGAAATCATGCCCCCATTCGGAGACGCAATGCGCCTCGTCGATCGCGAACAACGAAATCCGCGCCTGCTCGAGAAGGCGACCGAATCCATCGGTCGTTGCGCGCTCCGGCGCCACGTAGAGCAGGTCGAGTTTGCCCGACATGAGGTCGTCCTGCACCTGCCGCCAATCATCGCTCATGCTGGTCAGGCTCGCCGCGCGAATGCCGTTCGCCCGCGCGCTCCGCACCTGGTCCTGCATCAACGCAATGAGCGGCGAGATCACGATCGCCGCCCCTTCGAGCGCCACTGCGGGCAGCTGGTAGCATAGCGACTTGCCCGCCCCCGTGGGCATTACCGCCAGCGTATTCTCGCCCGCCAGCGTGCGCTCGACGACATCCTCCTGAACCCCGCGGAAGGAGGAGAATCCGAAAATGTCGTGGAGAAGCTGGTGCGTGTCGGTCACGCCCCCGCGCTAACCGCTCGCCCGACCCCGATGCAAGCTTGCATCGCGATTCCCGTCCCGCCACAGTCACCCCAATGACCGTCAGCGTAGACATGGGCACCGACCTCTCGGGCCAGCCCGTCACCATCGATCTGGAAGAATTGCTCGCGACCCGCCTGCTCGTGCAGGGCAATAGCGGGAGCGGCAAGTCGCACCTTCTCCGCCGCTTGCTCGAGAAGAGCGCGGGACAGGTCCAGCAGGTCATCGTCGATCCCGAGGGCGAATTCGTCACGCTGGCCGACAAATATGGCCACGTCGCCATCGAGGCTTCCGACCATAGCGAGACCGAAATCGCCAAGCTCGCCGCCCGCGTCCGCGAGCACCGCCTGTCCGTCGTGCTCAGCCTTGAAGGGCTCGAAGCCGACGGCCAGATGCGCTGCGCCGCCGCCTTCTTGAACGGCCTGTTCGACGCCCCGCGCGATCACTGGTTTCCGATGCTGGTCGTCGTCGACGAAGCGCAGATGTTCGCGCCGACCAGCGGCGGAGAGGTCCCCGAGGAAGTTCGCCGCGCCAGTCTCGGCGCGATGACCAATCTCATGTGCCGGGGCCGCAAGCGCGGGCTCGCCGGCATCATCGCGACGCAGCGCCTCGCCAAGCTTGCCAAGAATGTCGCGGCCGAAGCCTCAAACTTTCTCATGGGCCGAACTTTCCTCGATATCGACATGGCGCGTGCCGCCGACCTGCTCGGCATGGAGCGGCGCCAGGCCGAGCAGATTCGCGACCTCGATTGCGGACAGTTTCTCGGTCTCGGTCCCGCGATCACCCGCCGCCCCCTGAAAGTAAAGATTGGCGCGGTCGAAACCGGCCCGCGCGAAGGCACGCCAAAGCTCATGCCGCTGCCCGAGGCGGCCCCCGAGAATGTCGACAGCCTGCTGTTCGACGGGCTCGAGGATGCGCCCATGCCCGCACCCCCGCCCAAGGCCGAGCCCAAGCCCATCCCGTCCGAACAGATGATGGCTGACCTTGCCGCGTCGGTGCAGGCCAAGCGCAACGCCGCGCAGCCCGACGTGCCCGAGGCCGATCCGCAAGAGGTCGCAGCCGTCGTCGCGAAGGTGCTCGAAGACATCGTCGCCGACGAGGACAGCGCCAACCGCCCCACCTCCCTACTATTCCAAGATTTTTCGGTCCGATGTCGCATGGGTGGGGTGCCGCAGGCTCCGCTCGACCTCGCCGAATTCACCCGCCGGCTATCTGCAGCACGCGCGGGCATCTACTCCTCACTCGACGAGGAATGGGGCGACGCGATTGCTGCTGCAGACGGTCTCCCAGAGGACATGCTTGGACCCTATCTGCTGCTCGCGCGCGCCGCACGCGACGGTGCCCCCTGCCCCTCGGACGAAGACATCGCGCAGAGCTACGGCACCGCCAGCCTCGGCCGCGCGCGCCGCCTCGTCTCCTACATCGAAAGCCGCGAGCTGATCGTCACCCGCACCGACCTGTCGGGCAAGCGCTCGATCGCCATCCCCGCACTCGGCTGGACCACGGCGGCGGCCTAGGGTTCATGGGGCAGTCATCGAGTAGCCCCGACAGTCTGCGCGCCTCGAAACGGAAAGGGAGTTTCGCGATGCACTCTGCCGTCGTCTCGATGACTGGCCTCGCACTGGCGGCCTGCCAGGCGGAGGCGCCTGATCCCGACCTCTCTTTCGTCATCGAGGAGATGCGAGCCACCGGTGGCGAGAATGCGCTGCTCGTTGCGGACATCGACGCCGATGGCATCCCCGACCTCATCACGGCGTCGCAGGACCACGGCACGGTCACGGTGTGGCAGCGCGATGCCGACGCTTTTCTCACCCCGCGCCACACAATCGACGCTGGCGCCATGCCCAATTGGCTGGCCGATGCCGACATGGATGGAGACGGCCATGTCGACCTGCTGATCGCCAATCACGAACAGCGCTTCCTGACGATCCTTCACGGTGACGGCGCGGGCGCGTTCGGCCGGCCCGAACGCATCGCCCTGCCCGACGCGCTCGGACCGCATCCGCACATGGCGCGCCCTGCCGACCTCGACGGCGACGGGCGGATGGATGTCGTGGTCGACAGCCCCGAGAGCGGGCAGCTCTTCTTCTTTCATCGGCGCGACGACGGCTGGGAGATCGAGACGATGGACGCCAGCGGCGCGCCCTATCTCGGCTTTGCCCTGGCCGATCTCGATGGCGACGGCGCGATCGACTTCGTGCTTCCCAACCCCGACCATGTCGCCGTCCGGCTGTCGTCGCGCGACGGGCCGATCACGCTCGCCGCCAGCGGCGCCTTTGCCGTGCTGGTCGCGGACATCAATGGCGATGGACATGACGACATCGTCGCCGCGCTCGAGGGTGGCGGCGACAATGTCCTGCTCTACGCGGGCGACGGCACGGGCGGCTTCGCCGAGCGCCCCACGCACCGCTTCGCCATGGCCTCGGGCGGCAAGGGGCTGGCGAGCGGCGACATGGATGGCGACGGGATCACCGACATTGGCGTGTCGAGCTGGAATGGCGGCCTTGCGCTGCTTCGCGGCAGCCACGCCGAGCCGGAATTGGTCGACCTGCCGCTTGGCTCACTCTCGGCGCCATGGGGGATTGCGGCTGGTGACATCGATGCCGATGGCCGCGCCGAACTCTTCGTCGCCGACGGAGCGAGCGACGCAATGATCATGATCCGCTGGAACGCGCCCTAGCGCAGCGGCTTGCGGAAGCGTAGCGCGACCCCCTTGTCGTCGGGCATGGCCGCGATATGGCCCGGCTCGCGCCGCCAAAAGGCATTGGCATCGAGCCGCCCGCCCAGCACGCTCCAGCCATAGGTCGCCTCGACGTCGATCTCGCGCCCGCTCGGCGTCAACGACACCAGCCGCAGTTCGGTGCCCGGGGTCATGGTGACATAATCGAACGACGTCGGCGCATTTGCCATCAGCCCGCCATTCTCCACGCGCAGCGGTTGGCTGACACGAAGCCCGAACGGCCCCTTGCCGAGCGCCACCGCCCAGCCCTGGCTGTCGAGCCGACCACCGGTGAACAGCGCGTCGCGCCCGCGCGCCTCGGTCCGCCCACGACGCCATTCGCCCGCCAGCGTCCAGCGTCCGAGTTCGACCGCAGCGCCGAGGTCGAGGAAGTGGCTGATCGCTCCGTCGCTGAGCATCGCGAGCGAGCCGCCGAGGATCGTCTCCTCCTCTTCGAGACGGGTGATGCCGACACGTAGCGCTACCGGACCGACATCGCGCGCCGCGCCGATCGACATCCGGCGATAGCGGTCCTGCTCCTGCGCGACCCACGGAAGCTCGGCACGGTCGACCCGCCCCGTCTCCATGCCCGCGACCAGTTCCAGACTGTCCAGCCGGTGCTGCACCGACGCGCCGACCATGTCGGTGGCATGGAAGCCGCTGCGCTGGCTGGCTCCATCGGTCAGGAAGTTGGCTTGCACGGCCTCGCCTTGCGTCGACCTGTCGATGCCCTGCCCCATCGTCAGGCCCAGCCGCCAGGCCTCGGCGATCTTGAGGTCGATCTCGGCCGACAGGATGCGCTTTTCGTCGGCTTCGCCATGAACTGAAGGACGCTCCACCGTGGCAAAGCCGAAACGGTGTCCGCCCAGTTCGATCGCTTTCGCCTCGACGCCCTGCTGTGCCAAACCGCGAAGCGGCGTCGCCAGCCCGGCCCGGCTGGCAAACCCGCCCAGATCCGCGCTGAACGCACGATCATATTTGTCGGTGATCGTTACGCCTTCGAGCATCCCGCTCGCATCGCCCATCGCCGGCGATGCGTGGTTTCCGAACAGGCTCAACGCCTCGCGTCCGCTGCCCGCGACCGATGTCGTGCCCAGCGGCTGGAAGGCAGCTTCGATGTCGAGGATACCCTGCCCGTAGATCGGGTCGACGCCAGGGTCCCCCGCATCGATCGCGCTGTCGAACAGGATGTCGACGATGTCGGCACCGGTCAGGTTGGGAAATGCCTCGGCCAGTAGCGCCACTGCGCCCGAGATGATCGGCGCCGACAGCGACGTGCCGTTGGTCGGGATCAAATTCCCGTCATTGTCGTAGGTGCGCACGCTCACGCCCTGCGCCATCAGGTAATTGTCCATCGCCACGCCCGCGAAAGCGGTGAAGCTGGCGGGGGTAATATTGTCGGGCTGCAGCGCGCCGGCGATGATCGTGTGGTCGGGCGCCATGCGCGCCAGTTCGACCGCCATCGGGCTTGGGTCGGGATCGCTGTCATTGCCCGCCGACATAACCATGACCATGTCCGCCGCCACCGCATTGGCCACGGTCGGGATCATGCGCACAGGGAAGCGTTCTTCGGACAGCGAGAAGTTCATCACCGTCGCGCCCAGATCGATCGCTTCCTGCATGCCGACGCGATAGCGCTCGAAGCTTTCCTGCCAGTCGTCTTCGTCGCAGTAACTGTCGAGGCAATAGTCGCCATAATCGTAATAGAGCAGGTCCGCGCCATAGGCGACGCCGGTGATCCCGCGCCCGTCGCGCGCCGCGCCGATCACTGCGGTGACGATGGTACCGTGTTGGGTGAAGTCATCGGGCGTGTCGTCGCCCCACAGCTTCTTGCTCTCGGGATGTAGCCGGTCCTCGAACACGAGGTCGTCGGCATCGGGGCCCGTCCCGCTATTGTCGTCCAGGTTCTGGAGGAAGCTCAGCGCGCCCGTGTCCATGATCGCGACCAACTCGCCGGCGCCCGTGAATCCGCGCTCGTGCGCATGGTCCGCGCCCGAAGTCAGCACGAAGTTGGAGCGGTTGGTCTCCTGCGTTAGCTCCTGTTGCGTTGCGGTGCTGCGGGGCGCCGGCGTGGGGGTGGGTGTCGGTGTCGGCGTGGGGCTCGGCCGCGTGCTGCCGCTCGAACCGCCGCCGCCACATGCCGCCAGCGATGCAGCCCCGGCAAGGAGCCACAGATTTCGCCCGGAAGCTTTCGATTTCAATACCATACGCCACCGCCTTCCGAGTCCCGACGATGGCCGACAAGGGCGAATTGTCAAGGTTGGCGGGCGCCTTTTTCGACCGACGAAAGCGCCAGGGACGCGAGTGCCACGAACGCGATCGCCTCGATCGTTGTCACGCCGACGGTCACCCACAAACCGCCCGGGAAGGTGAACGGCATCGCGAAATCGATCCCCGTTTCGGGGAAGGTCGCAAACAGCAAAGAAAGGCTTCCCGCCATCAAGCGCCCGCCCAGCGCCGCGATCGTCAAGCCTGCCACTCCGCCCGCCAGCGCCGTCAGAAGGAACAGACTCCGCCGCCGCTGCGGCGCGCGCGCAACGACCAGCCCGACTGCCGCGCCAAGGATGAGCCCCTCAAGCGCCCCGGTCATCGCCATGGGTGCCTTACCGAAAAACAAGGTGAAAGCATCGATCCCGATCAGCCGCGCGAGCGCGCCGACGATGAGGCCGCCCGCAGCGCCCCCAGCTACGGTGCTGACCATCGAAGCTGAAGCGATAGAGCGCGCGACACCGATGCCCAGGCCGATCCCGGCACCCCCGATGGCGCCAAGCAGTCCGGTCAGCACCACCAGCACGAGAAAGGCGTTCCCCCACCCCGCCAGAGCATAGGCGAACCCGCCGAGCACGCCCGCCACCGCGCCACCCGCCGCCCCGGCGACGCCCGTCGACCAGATACCGGCCATGGGCCGCGATGACCCGCCTTCCAGCTCGCCAACGAAGCGATAGCCGTGCTTGGGCACCGTCTCGATCCAGCGAGGATTGGCGGCGTCGTCATCGAGCGCCTTACGCAAGGCGCGGATCGCCTGGGTCAGCGCTTCGTCCGTGACCGGCACGCCCTTCCACACCTCGTCCATAAAGCGCTGTTTGGTGATCAGCGTGCCGGGCACGGCAATCATCAACGCGAGAGCGTCGAGATAGCGCGACGAGAGGTCGACCGGCACGCCGTCGCGGGTCAGTCGGCGATCCGTTGGGTCGAAGTGAAACGGTCCGAACCGGTATTGCAATGCCTGCCCCTATCCGCCTGCTGGCACCAGCTATCGCAAAGCCGATTCCGCCGCGCAAGCCGTCGGGTAGACCATCGCTGCACCAGTCCATAACGTAGCGCGGCGCCAATTCGGCGACTCGTCATAGGAGAGTAAACATGGTTCGCATTCTTCATTCGGCGGCACGCGGCCGCATCCTCGCCGGCGCAATGGGTGCGTCGCTGCTGATGCTGTCGGCTTGCGACAGCGCAGACGAGACGACCGCCGAAGCGACCGAAGAAGCGGTCGAGGAGGTCGAAGCGACCGACGGCGCGATGGAGCCCATGGCGAGCGAAGAAGAAACCGCGATGGAAATCTGCGACGAGAACGGCAACCGCTATCCCAACGAGGAAGCGGCTAAGGAAGCCGGGCTCGAGGAAGCGCAATATGGCGCGACCTACTGCGAGTATATCGAAGAATAGGCTATTCGGCGGCGGCCTGTTCTAACGCGCGCTCGGCCGCCTGCCGCGCCCATAGGTCCGCGTAAAGACCGCCCTTAGCCAACAGTTCGTCATGCGTGCCGCGCTCGGCAACCTTGCCGCCGTCGAGCACGACAATCTGGTCGGCGTCGGTCACCGTCGAGAGGCGATGCGCAATCACCAGCGTCGTGCGCTTGCGCATCACGTTGGATAGCGTCGACTGGATCGCGTCCTCGGTCCGGCTGTCGAGCGCGCTGGTGGCCTCGTCGAGGATCAGGATCGGCGGATCCTTCAAGAGCGTGCGCGCGATTGCGACGCGCTGCTTCTCGCCGCCTGACAGCTTGAGGCCCCGTTCCCCCACCTTGGTCTCGTAGCCGTCGGGCAGCTCGGCGATGAACGAGTTGATTGCAGCACCTTCCGCGGCCGCCTCGATCTCGTCTTGTGCGGCGCCGTCGCGGCCATAGCCGATATTGTAGCCGATCGTGTCGTTGAACAGCACGGTGTCCTGCGGAACGATGCCGATCGCGGCGCGCAGGCTTTCCTGCGTCACTTCGCGCAGTTCCTGTCCATCGATCGTGATCCGTCCCGCAGTCGGTTCGTAGAAGCGATAAAGCAACCGCGCGAGCGTCGACTTGCCGGCACCTGACGGCCCGACGATCGCAACGCTGCTTCCGGCCGGCACGTCGAGGTCGAGCCCGCACAGAATGTCGCGCCCGTCCTCATAGGCGAACCGGACGCTCTCGAAGCGGATATGGCCTTCATCGACGATCAACGGCCCGGCGCCCGGCACGTCTTCGATCTCGGCGGGCGTATCGAGCAGCGAGAACATCTGCTCCATGTCAATCAGCCCCTGCTTTATCGAGCGATAGACCCAGCCAAGCATGTTGAGTGGCCGGAAAAGCTGGAGCAGCAGCGAGTTGACCAGAACCACGTCGCCCGGCGTGAAGCGACCCTCGCCCCAACCATAGACGGTATAGGCCATCGCCCCGCCGAGCATCAGCGTCGTGATCAGCGCCTGCCCCATGTTGAGCCAGGCGAGGCTGGTCTCGGTTTTCACCGCGGCGTCCGTGTAGGACTTGATCGACCGGTCGTAGCGGCCCGCCTCGCGCGCTTCGGCGCCGAAATATTTGACCGTTTCGAAATTCAGCAGACTGTCGACCGCGCGCTGGGCCGCTTGCTGGTCGACCTCGTTCATTTCGCGCCGGATGGCGACGCGCCACTCGGTCACGCGGCGGGTGAAGACAATATAGACGACCGTCATCGCCAGCGTGGCCGCGGTCAGGCCGAAGCCGAACTGGAGCGTGAAGATGACCGCGATGCCCGCCAGCTCGATAAAGGTCGGGGCGATGTTGAACAGCACGAAGTAGAGCATCGAGTCGATACTCTTGGTCCCGCGCTCGACGATCCGAGTCAGGCTGCCCGTACGCCGTTCGAGATGAAAGCGCAGCGACAGGTTGTGGATGTGGCGGAACAGTCGGCTGGCGAGCCGCCGAGCCGCGTCCTGGCCCACGCGCTCGAAGATCGCATTGCGAACATTGTCGATCAGGGTGGAGGCGAAGTAGAGGCTCGCATAGGCAGCGACGGTCCCGACGACGATGGTCGCGGCCTCGTTCTCGACCGCCATGCCGTCGATGATCGCCTTGTAGGCGAAGGGGACTGACAGCACCGCCGCCTTGCTAAGCAGCACCAGCGCCAGCGAGACGATGACGCGAATGCGCAAAGCCGGCTCGCCCTTTGGCCAGAGCATCGGCAGGAAACGCCACAAGGTGGACAGGCTGCCGCCGTCTTCGCTCGATTTCACGCTGTTGGGCCCGCTCCGCATGACGGGGAGGTAGGGTTTGGCGCCGTCGACCACAAGTTGGTGGGGTTTTTTACCAACCCTGCGTGGGAATTCCCGCCAATTGGAGCGTGCAATTTTCGTCTATCATTGAAAAATGACGACTTTTTCAAACTGGCACGCCCTATGCATTGTGTATGGCGAGCCCAATCACGGGTTCATGAAAAAAGGAAAAGACCAATGCTTGCAGATGTTGCCCCCAAAAATGCGATCCTTTCGATCATCCTTTCGGTCCTGTCCGCTTCGCTCTTCGTCAGCGCCGCCGTCAGCCCGATGCCGATCGTCTAATTCCTCCACCAGTCAAGAAAGAGAGTATCCAACCATGGCCAACAAATTCCTGGTCAAGAAAAGCGAAGCCAAGATCATGGGCGTGGCTGCGGGTCTTGCCGACTATACCGGTGTCGATGCGCTTCTCATTCGCCTCGGTCTCGTCGGACTGACGCTCCTTACCGGCGGAATCGTCATCCTGTTCTACATCCTGACCGGCCTGCTGGCGGACGCCGCCTGAGGCCACCCCGGCAGGTCCGCGTCCCTCCTCGGGCGCGGGCCTTCCACTTTCCTGGTTTGCGTCAGAGCCCGTAGGTGATCGACAGGATCACGGAGAGGCTCACTACCATGAGGATGACGAGCGGAATGCCCGTCCTCAGATAATCCCGAAATTCATAATCGCCCTCCGCCATGATCAACATGTTGGTCTGGTAGGCGATGGGCGTGGCGTAGCAGAGGTTGCAGCCGAACAGCACGGCGAGCACCAGCGGCTCGACCGGCAGCCCGAGCTGGCCCGCAAGGCTGAACGCGATCGGAGTCCCCACCGCCGCCGCCGTCGCATTCGACGCGAAGTTGGTGAGCAGCGTCACGAACAACATGATCATTGCAAGCACGATCGAGCCCGGAAGGCCGGCCATACCGGCTGCAAGCAACTGACCCATATATTCCGCCGCACCACTGTCGAAGATTAGCCGACCGATGGCGATCGATGCGGCCACCAGCACGATGACCTTGGCTGATAGCGCTCGCCCAACCTTGTCGAAATGCACGCACTTGGTGATGAACATCGCGATCGCGCCCGCCAGCGCGGAGATCGCGATCGGAACGATCCCGAACGAGGCGAGGAAGACCGCGGTGCCCATGATGGCGATGGCGGTGAGGGCCTTCGACGTGCGCGGCAAGGGCTTGGCGCCGTCGAGCATGAGCAGCGATTCCGCCTGCGCGAATTCCTGAAGGTCGCGCTCGCGTCCCAGCACGAGCAAGATGTCGCCTTCGGCCAGGCGCGCCTCGGCGCTCATCTCACGCGGCGGGGCGAAGCCGCGGCTCGGCGCCTGCGCGACGCCCAGTACCGCGACGCCCTTGATTCCGGCGGTCTGGAGCGTGCGGCCGGCGAGGCGGCTGTCCGCACTCAACGCCATTTCCGCCTCGATCAGGTCGTCGCCCGCCTTGGCCGTGTCGCGGTGCAGCCTTTCGATCAGCCAGCGTGGTGCTGCGGTCGCACCGAGCTTGCGCGCGGCTTCGCGCAGTCCCTCTGGGGTCGCAAAGACCGGAATGCGCCCGCCCGGCTGGATCGTGTCGGGGGTGCTCATGAAATCGATGCCCTCTGGCAGCTTTTCCGCCACCGCCTCGCCGGTCTCGCCCAGATAGGAGCTCGACGTGCCGATGCGCAGCGTGGCGATGAAGCGACGCGGTTCGTGCCCCGCCTCGACGCTATTGTCGGGCAACAGGCGCGGCATGATCAGCCAGATATAGGGCAGGCAAATGAGCGCCGCGATCATCACGATATGGGTGAAGTGGAAAATACTGAGTTCGGGCAGGCCGAGATCCGCCGCGATCGAGACGACGAGCAGGTTGGTAGAGGTGCCGATCGTCGTCGCCATCCCGCCAATCAAAATCGCGGCGTTGAGCGGGATGAGCGTTTTGGACGCCGGCATCGCGCCGCTCTGCGCCAGTTGCACCATGATCGGAATGAGAAGGACCAGCACCGGCGTGTCGTTGACCACCATGCTCGCTCCCATGGCGAGCCCGAGCGTGACGAGCAGCCCGAGATGCTGGTTGACCCGCCAGACGCTTCCGAGCGCACGCGCCGCCGGCTGCAGCGCGCCGGTCACGACCAGCCCCCGCCCCATCACCATCAGCGCGGAAATGGTGATCAGCGCGGTGTGCCCGAACCCGCCAAAAGCCAGCGCCAGCCCGTCCTTGGGCGCAGTGCCCGGGATCGGGAACAGATAGAGCATCAGCGCAATCACACCGATCGTCATCAGCGAGATGATTTCGATGCGGAAGCGGTTGGTGGCGAATGCCACGAACATCCCCGTGGCAACCAGCAGGGCGAGTGCGGCGTGCAGGGTGGGCAGGCCGATCATCGGCGCGGCTCCATCGCGGCGTGGGTGAGAAGACCGGTCACGGAGCGAAGCTTATGGCGGGAATGCAACGAAATATAGCCTCTTTCGAACGCGAACATTGTGTCGCCTAGGCGACATAAGGCTTGACGCTACGAGATTAAGTCTGTGTCCTGCAACCAAAGGCGAAACCCGAGGGTTGGCCGAATAAAGGAAAGGGTCGAACGATGGAACGCCACGGCGACGAAGTTCATCTCAATGAAGAAGAGGCCACGGGCGCCTCGAAACCGCATGTCGTGCGCTGGGTGCTGGGCATTTCGCTCCTGCTCATCGTGATCGCCATGTCGCTCGTATGGATCATTCCGGCGATCTTCTAAGCCCGGACCGGTTCGACTGCGAGTGGCCTCGCGGCCAGAAGGGATAGCGAAGTGACCGAACCCAAGCTCGGTGGGGGAAAGCCGCAACGCGTCGGCCTGATCAGTGGGCTCCTCGAGGAGGCGCAGGCATTTCGACCGGGCCAGGGCGAAGTCGACAGCAACCGGCCATTCTATTGCCGGCACGACGGCGATTTCACCGTCGCCTGCTCCGGCATCGGCAAGGTGAACGCGTCGATCGCTGCAGCCTGCCTCATCGATCATGGCTGCGACCTGCTCGTCAGCCTGGGAGTCGCCGGACGGCTTTGCGAAGGTGCGCTCGGTCCCCACTGGATCGTCGAGGCGGTCCAGCATGACTATGGCGCACGGCGACCCAACGAATTTGCCAGATATTGCGCGGGCAGTCTTCCCTTCGGCGACAGCGAACTCGAAGCCTATACGTCGATCGACGATCCCGGCCTCGGCCTGCCGAAGGCGCGGATCCTGACCGGCGACTGTTTCCTCGAGGATGAGGCGCAGGCCGTCGAGCTAGGCCAGACGCTCGACGGTGAACTGATCGACATGGAGACCGGCGCGATCGCGCAGGTGGCGTACATGTTCGGCGTGCCCTGGGCAGGCATCCGCTCGGTCAGCGATGCGGCCGATGTGGGCAGTGTTGCGGATTTCCAGCGCAATCTCGACCGGGCTGCGCGGGAAGCGGCAATTGCCGCCGATCGCTTGCTCAAGCTTCTTTAGTCCTTAGCGACCATTCGTCGCGCCAGGTCAACCATTCGCCGACAACCGGAAAATTACTGTTTACCAACGGCTTGAATGGTCCAGCCTTCTGCCGATGACTGGCTTCGGGAGGCGATGCCAAGACGGCACCGCGGGGAAGATGATCGGGCTTCAGTGCTGAATTTCAAGCGTGCGCAGCTCCTGCCGGGGCTGCTTTTCCTGACATTGCTATCGTCACCGGCGCAGGCCTATCCGAGCGAAGCCGACGCGCGCGCCCGATTGCCGTTCGCGAACGGGTTGCTGGTGGCGAATGGTGCCATTCACGATCGGGGCCGCTCGATGCCAGACCTCATCGCGTCGTCCGCGCGGCTCGACCGCCTCGTCTCGCCGGTTGCCGGTCTCGACGAGCGCCGACAGATCGCCTTCGTCCAATCGATCGTCGGTGAGCTCATCGCCTATCGCCGTGACGATATCCTGTGGGGCCGGTCGGATCATTGGGCGAGCGCGAAGGAGACGTTGGCGCGGCGCGCCGGCGACTGCGAAGATATCGCGCTGCTCAAGCTGGCAGCACTTTCCAGTCTCGGCGTGCCGCGCGACCGGCTTGCCCTGATCGTGGGCACCGATAGCGTTCGCGGCGATCACGCCATCGCCGCAGTGCGCTCGGGCGGCCAATGGCTGATGCTCGACGATGACGGCATCGTCCGCCGCGATGCGCCCAAGAGGTTCAAACCAATCTATACGCTGGTCGGCCAGACGGCCTTCCTCCACGGCGTCAACCGGTCGGTCCGCCCGGCCGCGAACTAGCCACCTCTTGCCAAGTCGGCAGGCTTGGCCAACAAGGACGCATGGCTGCTGTCGTCTGCGACCCCGATGCCCGCTTGAGCTGGTCCTCGCGCTTCGTGCGGTGGGTCCTCATCGGCCTTTATCGAATGACGGGATGGAAAACCGAGGGCGCGCTGCCCGATGCCAAGAAGTTCGTCATCTGCGGCGCCAACCACACCTCCAACTGGGATTTCATCGTCTTCCTGGGCGTGACCGACGATTTCGGGATCCGTCCGCGCTTCATGGGAAAGAACACGCTCTTCAAATGGCCGATGAGGGGCTTCATGTGCGGGCTTGGCGGCGTGCCGGTGGATCGGTCGGCGCGCAAGGACATGGTCGCGCAGATGGTCGACCAGTTTGAGGCGCATGACGAGTTCGCGCTGGTCGTCGCCGCTGAAGGAACGCGCTCGCCCAACACGAACTGGAAAACCGGATTCTACCGGATCGCGGAGAAGGCGCAGGTGCCGATCGTATTCGTGGGCCCCGATTATAAGCGCAAGCGCGGAATCTTCGGCCCCGTGATCATGCCGACCGGCGACTATGAAGCGGACATGGCGGTGGGGATCGAGTTCTTCAAAACGCTCCATCCCAAGCACCCGGGAAAAGCGCTATTTCCGGACGGATCGAGCATGGCCCAAATCCTGTCGTGACTCATCGGCGGCGCCCTGCCACATTGGACGACAGGAAGTTGAGGGGAAACACGATGCGTCGATTGATGGGCATGTTCATGGGAATCGCGGCGATGGTGGGCTTTGCCTCACCTGCGCTCGCGCAGCTCGCCGAAGGGGCCAAGGCTCCTGATTTCAAGACGATGGGCGCATTGGGCGGCGACATGTTCCGCCTGCAGCTGTCCGAACAGCTCAAGCACGGCCCGGTCGTCCTCTATTTCTTCCCCAAGGCTTTCACCAAGGGTTGCACGCTCGAGAGCAAGGCGTTTGCCGATGCCATGCCCGAGTTCCGCAAGGCCGGCGCGCGGGTCGTGGGCCTGTCGACCGACGACCTCGACACGCTGTCGCGCTTCTCGACCGAGGAGTGCCGCTCGATCGTGCCCATGGCGCGCGCCACCGACGAGATCGTCGAGGCCTATGATGTCGCCATGCCGGTCGTCGACAGCGTGACGCCGATGACCGACCGCACGTCCTACGTCATCGCGCAGGACGGCACGATCGCAATGGTGCATAGCGAGATGGGGCACGAGGAACATGTCGCCAAGACACTCGCCGCAGTGCGAGAGCTCGCCGAAAGAAGCTAGCTTGCCTTGCGCAAGCGTGCTTGCGCCTGCGGCCGGCTGATCTCCCGAGCGATGTAATCCGCGCTGCGATAGGCCAGCGCGACAATCCCGAGCGTGGGGTTGGCCCAGCCCGACGTCGTAAATAATGAACTGCCCGCGACATGCAGGTTCTCGACACCGTGCACGCGGCATTCGGCATCGACGACCCCGTCGCGCGGGCTGGCCGACATGCGCGTCGTGCCCATGTGATGATAGCCGCCTTTGTAATGCGAGCAGACGAGCGGGTCGCTGTGCCAGATCTCGTCGCTGCGTTCGATCCACGGATCGAGTTCGAAGCGACCGATGCCGAGACGCTCCAGCTCGCGCGCAAATCGCTTCATCATCACGCGGACGGTGCGCTTGTCGATGTCGGAAAAGCGCCAGTCGAGCCGCGCCTCGCGCATACCGAGCGCGTCGGTACTTTCGCCCAGCGTGATGCGGCTGTCCGGATTGGGCGCCTGCTCGGCGCGGATGACGGGAGTGGCGCTCCAGCCGCTCATCACCAATAGTTTCGACCGCAGCGGGTCGAAGACTTCGTGCCCGCGCAACACGATCTTCTTGGCGGTCAGCCAGAGCGCGCGGTTGCGGGCGCTGGGGCTGAGGTCGTGGCGCATCTTGTTGTAGGCGCGCATGGTCGCGATCTCGCGCGCCTGTTCACGCTGGCACGCGCCGAGCGTGAAGGCGCTTCCCAAGATGCCTTCGCGTTCTTGCATCTCGGCCGAGGGGCGGATCAGTGCGGCATGCTTGTGCCCCTCCGGATCGCGTAGGTGGCGCCCGAACTGCCGCAGGATCTTCCACAATTTCCCCGACACGATCTCGCCGCCGCGCGCGTGCGGATGTTCCATGAAATAGCGTCCGGCCTGGTCATGTTCGTTGCCGATATCGCAGGCAAGGAGCAGGCGTGCATTTTCGATCCCGCCTGCGGCCAGCACGAAGTGGCGCGCGGACACGGTTGCCCGGCGCCCGCTGACATCGCCGATGCCGATCGTCTCGATCGAGCGACCGTCGTGGCTGCGCTCGATCGACGTCAGCGTCGCGTGGAGGAGGATGCGGACCTTGTCGCTTTCCACTAGGTCGCCGCACCGGCGCAGCGTGAACTGTTCGCTCGAAGGCGTGAATTGCCAAAAGTCGGAGACGAGGCCGCCCGGCTCGAACTGCGGCGGTGTCTCGCCGAGCGAGGCCCAGATCTCGTCGGCACACTGGCGCGGGGGCAAACCCATCGCCGCGCGCGCGTCGGCATAAAAGGGGTCGAGGTCGCTTTTCGATATCGGCCAACCCGAATGGGCCAGCCAAGGCCGGCGATCGAAATCGTTGGGATCGAATTCGGCACAACGCCCGCCCCAGATCGCGGTCGTGCCGCCAAAGAATCGCAGACGCGCCTCGCGAAGCTCCCAATAGTCGTGGCCTTGCGTTTCGCCCTTTGCGAGATCTTGCACCGCATCTTCATGATCGGCACCGCCACTTTCGAGCAGCAGGACGTCGACGCTCTGGCTCGCTAGCCTGCGCGCGAGGCTGATCCCGGCAGCCCCCGCCCCGACGATGCACACCTGTGACTCGAGGTGCGCATGGTCATCCATCTCCCGCAGGTCGAGTAGCATCTGCCCTCCAAGCCGTGGAACTCCGGTTAACCAGAGTTAGCATAACCAATCCCTGAACGGAATCGCGAGATACTCGACAGTGGGGCTTTGCCGTGACAATTTGCGGCCATGGACCGCTATCAGACTTTTGCCGACTTCTGGCCCTTCTACCTGCGCGAACATTCCAAGGTGCACACCCGCGCGCTGCATTATGTCGGGACGACGTTGGTCGTGGCGCTATTCGTCGCTGCGGTAGTGACGGGCAAATGGGTGCTCGCGGCGGCAATGCCGGTGGCGGGCTATTTCTTCGCCTGGGTCGCGCATTTCACGATCGAGAAGAACCGCCCCGCGACCTTCACTTATCCGCTCTGGTCGCTGGCCGCGGACTTCAAGATGTGGGGGCTGGCGCTCATCGGAAAGCTCGGCCCCGAACTCGAAAAGGCCGGCGTCAGGCGCGACTGAACAGGCGGTTGAAGAACCTGCTGCTGCCCGGCGCTGGATCGTTGGCAGGTTCGGGCGTCGTTGCCGGCGCGGCAGGCGCGGGCTCTTCGGACAGGCGCTGGCGCAATGAGCTGCCGGTCGACTGTTCCTCTTCCTCTTCGCTCGCGGCGCCGCGTTCCCAGTTGGTGATGGTGAGCGTGGCGAGGCCGTCATTATTGCTCTTGGCAGGTGCGCTGCGCTCCGTCCGCTCGCCGATGACGGCGGCGAGGTCTGCGTCGAGCCCGAACGCGCCGACGATCAGCCGCGCGCCCTCGGGCAGGCCGAGCGTTTCGATTTCGCGCGCCATCGCCTGAAGGAAGCGGGTCGTGCGCAGCCAGCAGGCGAGCACATATTCGACGTAGCCACCGGGCGCGCGGTCGGTGAGCGCGTCGGGCGCCCCGCGGTCGTAGATGCGGTGGCGGCACTGGATAAGACACGTGTTGAGCGGCGCAAGGCCAGCGACGGTGACGTAGAATTCGACGTCTTCCTCGTGCCCGACCCAGCCGGGATTGTCTTCGCCGCACTCGGCGAGGAGCGCGTCATTGTCGCGGTCGAGGAACTGGTACTCGTCGTCGCTGTAGAGGTTGAACAGCAAGTCGGGCTCGTATTCCTGCCCCTTGCCGAAAACGAGGTCGGGCGCGTTGAACAGGCCTGCGGTGATGCAGGTGACCGCGGGACCTTCATATTCCTCGAGGATTTCGGCGAGGTCGGCCCAGCCGTCGATGACGATATCCTCGACGCGGCAGGCCTTGGCGAAGCGCGCGGTGCGGCCTTCGAACCCGGCCAGTTGCTGCTCCAGCTCGGCTGCGACGCGGTCATATTGGCCTGCGACCAGGGCAGCGCGGAGGCGGGCCTCGTAGGTTTCCTGTTTGGCGGGGTCGAGAAAGGCGACCTGCAGCTTGTGCGGGGTTTCGGGCTCGCGATAGCGGTAGAGTCCCTCGGTCTCGATGCCGGGGATTTCGACGAACTGCGGGTTGCTGGCCATGACGCTGTCTTCTCCTGTTGGAGAGCCGATTATTCGCTTGGTCGCGAACGCGAGGTAACTCGACGTGGTTAACGATCGCGTAGCGCGACGACGCACTCCCGGCGGAACGGTGCAGCGCGGCCGATCATTGAGTGTGCATGTCCAGCGTCTCCCCCGCACCGCCCGCCGAGCAAGCCTATCGCATCGGCGTCATGATGATGGACGTCGAGGGTAAGGATAGCGACGGGTTTCGAGCGCTGGTCGAGCAGGCCGTCGCCAGCCTGTCGCGCGAGTTGGAGCGCGAGCATCGGCTGGCGGTGGACGTGATGACCTTCGTCGGCCCGCATCTGCTCCCCGGCGCGGGTGCCTACGCACCGCTCGATTTCTTCGAGATCGGCTTCGCCGAGAAGGCGGAGCGCAACATTCCCTTCCTCCTCATCGTCACCGAGGTCGACCTGTCCGCCTCGGGGATCAACTACACGCTCGCGCTGCCCAGCCAGTTGACCAACATGGCGATTGTCTCGACCAAGCGGCTCGACCCGCAATTTTGGGGCGAGGAGCATGACCGCGACCGCGCGGCGCAGCGGCTGGCGCGGCTGCTGCTACACAGCTTCGGGAATCTGCTGAACCTTCCCACGCGCGCCGAGCCCGAAAATCTTATGCACCGGGTCGAGACGGTCGAGGATCTCGACGCGATGCGCCAGCTCGACGAGGCGCAGTGGCAGCGTTTGTCGGCGGTTCTGCCGCGCGAGGCGCACGAGCGACGCACGCGCAGCGGGCGGGTCGGCTTCGTGCTCTCGACGCTCGTCCGCGACATGCCCGAGATCATGCGCGCGGTGGGGCGGGCCAACCCGTTCCGCCTGCTCCTCAAGCTCCCCACCATGATCGCCGCCGCATTATCGGTGATCATCGTGCTCCTGTTCAGCGCGGAGACGTGGGACGTCGCCGCCGCGGTCAGCCTGCCGCAGGTCACGCTTTTCTCGATCGTCAGCATCGTCGCCGCGCTCTACCTCCTCTATCGCGCCTTCGCGCTCGATGCAGTGCTGGGGCGCGACCGGGTGCTCACCGAAACCAGCGTCGTTACCGTGACCGCGACGCTGCTCAGCCTGCTCGCGACGCTCCTGATCCTGTTCGTCGGCTTCGGGCTGCTCATGTATGGCGCGATCGTCACCATCTTCCCGCGCCCGCTGATGGAAAGCTGGGTCAGCACGGGGGGCGCGACCACGACGCTCGACCATGCCAAGCTCTCGCTGTTCCTTGCCGCGATGGGCGTGCTTGCAGGCTCGCTCGGCGGGCGCAGCGACAGCCGCGACGTGGTTCGCGGCGTGCTGTTCGTCGACGACCGATAGATGGACGCGCGCGAGGCGATCCTGACGCTGGTTGCAGCGCGCGATCCCGACAAGACGATCTGCCCCTCAGAGGCCGCCCGCCTGCTAGCGGATGACGCAGGACGCGCCGACGACTGGCGCGAGTGGATGGAGCCGGTGCACGCGGCCGCCCGCGCGTTGGTGGCCGAAGGCCGGCTCGAATACCGCCAGCAGGGCGAACAAGTCGCCGCACCCGACGGCGCTTACCGGCTGGGGCGCCGCCCGCGCAACTAGCTTGCGCGCTTCAGCGTATTAGTGTAGCAATACACGCCATGAGCAAGATCATGATGCTGGCCGCGATGGCTGCTGCAGCCGCTTCCCCCGCTTCGGCGCAGGAAGTCCAGTCCACCCCTGCGCACTCGGTCGAGGGTAATGCGATCGACATCGGCGATCTCGGCGTGACGCTCTCGGTGCCCGAAGATGCGGTTTATCTGGGGGCGAAGCGCTGGGCGCTTCATGGCGTGGCGGACGCCGAGCTGCATGCCTGGGTGCAGGCCGACGAGGGCGGGCTGGTCGAGCAATTCTGGTGGGTGCAGTTCGAGGAATATCTGCCCCACGTGCCCGACGCGCACTACCAGTATGACGAGACCGAGCCGACGAGCGTGGAGCTGGGCGGGCTGACATTCTGGACGCGGCCGATGTTCGGCGAAGGCAACCCGCGCCAGCTGCGCGAGGGCAGCGACAGCGAAGCGTTTCGCGGGCTGGTTGCCGAGGCCGGCTACCGCATGCCCATGTGGCTGGCGATGGTCCGCATGGTCCACCTGCCCACCGAAGACCGCCGCAAGGAACTGATGCTGATCCACGGCGCCAACCTCGACGGCGTCGGCATGACGATGGCCGAGGCCTACCAGGCGGAGAAGCCGGGCGTGACGTGGGAGGAGCTATATGGGCCGATGGTGGAGCGGGCCCCGACCGCCTTCACGGTCGAGAGCGCCGAGGACTAACGGTAGCGGAGCGCAGCGAGCACGCCCGACGGGGTCAGGCCGACCTTGAACCGATTCGCGACCGATTAAAGCTTATCATCCCCCGAATTCCACAAGACATTCGATTCCGACTAGCGGAAAGCTAGTCGTTCGAGAGGCTCATAGTATTTCGCTAACAAGTTATTCAAAGGATCTTCTCCTTTGAAGAAAGCTCCCGAATCGCAACCGTTGAGCAAGTCGAGACCTGTTTCTGTACGAACGTACTTGATCACTGGCTTTGCAACTTGCTTAGACATGCCGTGACAACCGATGTTGCACACACGCCTCCCACTTTCAGCTTCGACAACATCGATTGTATTATGGTGCGGATTGTCCAGCTTGAATCCAAATCGCTTCAGTATCGTGTCCAGTTCTCGGTAAGTCACGATATAATCTTTTCGATCTGACTGCCTCGTAGTCGCTCGAATATAATGAGCGATATACATTACGTCTGCATCTTCGTGGCCTTCAAAGCTTCGCTTAAACTTCTCCATCTTGCGGAATTACTTTTACGCGACAGTAACTGTGAAGTCCTCGAATTGGCGCTCAGTGACCTTTATGGTAAGCTTATTTTTGTTAAGAAGAAGAAGTGCCGATAGAAACGCAGTTCGTTTGTTTGCATCATGGAATGGGTGATTTAGAATGATACCATAGAGTAGTGTCGCTACTATTTCTTCTGGACGGTTCCATTTATCTAGCCCGCCAAAAGATACGTGTTGTCTTCCAAGGGCTGATAGCAGCAAATCTAGCGACTTTGGCCCTATGCCCCCTAGGCCGCTCTGGCGCCCGTAGAACATGTCGACCAAAACGAAATGTACTCGTAGAACGTCTTCGTAACTTAGACCGTCACCTGCATAATCAGCCGGAAGCTTTTCCCTCCAGCGTTGGAATTCCTCTTCTACTCGCTCATGCCTGAAAACGCCCATTGAAACTTTCACTTCTCACTAGAAAACTCCATTCTTATTCCTATTGCCTCGGCGGAATGTAAAGCTCGCTTCCACCCTCACGATACTTCTCGCTCATCTCCGCCATGCCCTTTTCGGCATCGGCGTCGTCAAGGCGCTGGGTTCCCAGTTCGGAGTTCTGCTTCGCTGCGAAGTCCCTGACCTCCTGCGTGATCTTCATCGAGCAGAATTTGGGACCGCACATCGAGCAGAAGTGGGCGGTCTTAGCGCCTTCCGCCGGGAGCGTCTGGTCGTGATATTGTTCGGCCGTATCCGGATCGAGCGACAGGTTGAACTGGTCGCGCCAGCGGAATTCGAAGCGGGCGCGGCTCAGTGCGTCGTCGCGGACTTTCGCCGCCGGATGCCCCTTCGCCAGGTCCGCCGCGTGGGCGGCGAGCTTGTAGGTCACCACGCCGACCTTCACGTCGTCGCGGTCGGGCAGGCCCAGATGCTCCTTGGGCGTCACGTAGCAAAGCATCGCGGTGCCGTACCAGCCGATCTGCGCCGCGCCGATCGCACTGGTGATATGGTCATATCCGGGCGCGATGTCGGTGGTGAGCGGCCCGAGCGTATAGAAGGGCGCCTCGTCGCACGCCTCCAGCTGCTTGGTCATATTCTCCTTGATCTTGTGCATCGGCACGTGGCCGGGGCCCTCGATCATCACCTGGCAGTCGTGCGCCCATGCCTTCTTGGTCAGCTCGCCCAGCGTATAGAGCTCGGCGAACTGTGCCTCGTCATTGGCGTCGGCAATGCTGCCCGGACGCAGCCCGTCGCCGAGCGAGAAGCTGACGTCGTAGGCCTTCATGATTTCGCAGATTTCCTCGAACTTCTCGTAGAGGAAGCTCTCGCGGTGATGGGCGAGGCACCACTTCGCCATGATCGAGCCGCCGCGGCTGACGATGCCGGTAACGCGCTTGGCGGTCATGGGGACGTAGGGGAGGCGCACGCCGGCGTGGATGGTGAAATAGTCCACCCCCTGCTCGGCCTGCTCGATCAGCGTGTCGGCAAAGATTTCCCACGTGAGGTCCTCGGCGATGCCGCCGACCTTTTCGAGCGCCTGGTAGATCGGCACCGTCCCTATGGGCACAGGGCTGTTGCGCAAAATCCATTCGCGCGTGTCGTGGATGTTGCGGCCGGTCGACAGGTCCATGACCGTGTCGGCGCCCCAGCGGGTGGCCCAGACCATCTTGTCGACTTCGGAGGCGACGTCGGAGGCGACCGCGCTGTTGCCGATATTGGCATTGATCTTGACCAGGAAGTTGCGGCCGATCGCCATCGGCTCGGCTTCCGGGTGGTTGATGTTGGCGGGGATGATCGCGCGGCCGCGCGCGACCTCGTCGCGGACGAATTCGGGGGTGATGAAGTCGGGGATCTCGGCGCCGAAGCTCTCGCCGTCGCGCGGCGTGTCGAGCGCCTGCTCGCGGCCGAGATTTTCACGGATCGCGACATATTCCATCTCGGGAGTGACGATGCCCTTCTTCGCATAGTGCATCTGCGTGACGTTGGCGCCCGGCTTGGCGCGCAGCACGCGGCGGCGCACGTTGGGGAAAGGCTGCACCCCGCCCGAACGGTCGGGGCCAAGCTGGCCGTTATCTTCCGCCTTCACCGCGCGCTGGGTCTTTTCCTCGACATCGCCGCGGTCACGGATCCAGTCGCGGCGCAATTCGGGAAGTCCCGCCTGGATGTCGATCGTGGCGTCAGGGTCGGTGTAGGGGCCGCTGGGGTCGTAGACGGGGACGGGCGGCTCCCCGCTCGACGGCTCGAGATGCACTTCGCGCATGGCGACGCGGATGCCGCCCTTACCCTCGACATAGATTTTCTTCGAGCCGCGGATGGGGCCGGTGGTGACGTTGGGGTTGGAAATCTTGGGATCGCGGTCTGCCATGGGAGATACTTTCGAAAGACTAGAGGGCCAGCGGGAGGCCGGACACGAGGAAGAGGATGCCGAACAGCGCCGAGATGACCACCCACATCGGGTTGGCGGCGGTCATGAGCTTGGTCGCCAGGGTCGAGATGGAGCGCGGGAAGGCGAGGAAGGAGAGCCCCTCCAGTACCATGCCGTAGCCGACGATGTTGACGAGCGTCGCGCGCCAGCCGGCGTCGACGTCGAAGGGGTGGGCGAGGCTGATCGCGGTGCCGATCGAGAGGATGAGGAGCCCGGCAAGAAACGAGAGCGCGGCGCTTTCATTGAGCTCGTTGATCATCTTGCGCCACTGGCCGGGCTCGAGATGCTCGCCGAGCGCGGCGGCGATCGCGTAGAGACCGAAGACGGTCAGCAGCCAGCCGGTGACTTGGGGATCGGTCATATGCACTTCGCTCCTACTTGCCTTGGGCGCACGGGGGAGCGGGCATCGCTCCACTCCCTACGGCCTTGCGGCATCAGGTTCGACGGGTCGGACGCTGCCATGCGCCCCTCTCAGGCGTTTTTTGCCTGCCTTTGAAAAATCTCGGCAGGGGCGCCTCCCCGGGGAAGCCCCCGCTTTAGGCGGTCGAAGCGCTCTCGCCAAGGGGGCGTCAGTGCGCGTGGGTGTCGGGGATGTCGCGCGTCTCGCCCAGGATCGAGAAAAAGTCCTCGCCACTGGCGCGCAGCTCGGCGGGGACGTCGGTGGGAACGTGGATCCCAACGACATGCTCGGCATTGAGGCGGCCCTCGATCATCGCTCGCCCGCCCTCGTCGAGCAGCATCCAGTAGGGGACGAAGGCAATGCCGGTCCGGTCCGACGCGAGCGTTTCGGCGTGCGGCTCGTAGAGCTGGTCGTCGTGCGAAGCGTCGCCAAGGTGCATGACCCGCGCGCTCTCGGTCACGTCGATGCGATAAACATAATGTTGCAGGTCGCGGTGGCGCGCCGGCCATCCGGCATGAGGCACGCCGAGCGCCTGAACGCGTGTTTCGCCCAGCGCATAGGTCGCCATCTCCCCGAAGCCCGCGTCGATCCCCTCGACCCGGGCTTCGAACGCGTCCTGCCAGTTCGCATCGGCGCGCATCGCCGCGACCGCCTGTGCAGGGACGAACAGCCGCACGTAGGGCTGCGCGGCCAGCCTCGCGACCAGTCCGCTAGGCGAGAAATGGTCGCCATGCGCATGGGTGACGAAGACCGCGTCGACCCCGTCATAGGGCGCGTTGCCGTTGGCGATCGCCTTGGACAGCGCCTCGGGCACCTCGTGATACATCTCGAAATGATTGTCGTAGATCGGGTCGAACAGGATCTTGCGGCCGTCGGCTTCCACGATCACGCCCTCGTTGCGAATGGCGGTCGCCTTGCCTGGTTCGGGATCGTGCGCGGGGGCGGGCTGGGCCGAGCAGGCGGCAAGGGCGAACAAAGCGAGCAAGCGGGTCATGGTCGGGCTCCTTCTGGTCCGATGCGCGAGCGACAGGTTGCGTTCACGGCTCGCGTAGAACAAAGTCGCGTTCGACGAACCGGTGCGGTCCTGCGTCGGGGAACCCCTTCTTCGTGCCATGAATTGGCTGCAAGACCAAACAGGAGAGTAGCTTTGTTCAAGTCGTTCGTATCCGCTTCCGCACTATCCGCCCTCACCATCGCCACCCCCGCCCTCGCCGATCCGCTGACCAGCGAAGACCTGTTCCGCATCAAGAGCGTCGGATCGGTCGCCGTGTCGCCCGATGGATCGCGCGTCGCCTATCAGGTGGGCGGACGCCCCAACATCATCGAGGGCGAAGAGAATGGCGGCTACGAATCGCAGCTGATGATCGGGACGGGGCCCAACCAGGCCGCCTCCTACCTGCCCGAAGGCATGAGCGTTTCGGACATCAAGTTCTCGCCCGACGGGCGCTGGGTCAGCTTCCTGCACAAGGGCGAGGATGACGAGGAGCGCTCGGTCTATGCCGTCCCCGTTTATGGCGGCTCCTATCGCAAGGTCGCGCAGAGCCCCGATGCCGGCGTGATCGCGCATGCCTGGTCGCCTGACGGACAGACCATCTACATGCTTGCCGGCGCCGCCGGCGATGATGCGCGCGACAAGGAGAAGAAGAAGGGCTTCGACGCGATCGTCTACGAGGAAGAAGCGCAGCTGCGCCGCATGTTCCGCTCGCGGCTCGGCGACCTCGACAATGACGTGGACGCGACCGCGATCGCGATCCCCGGCTATGTCACCGAGTTCTCGGTCTCGCCCGACGGCAGCTATGCCGTGGTCGGTTCGCAGCCCACGCCGCAGATTGACGACACCTACACCTCGAAGCGCTTCCACATTGTAGACCTAGCCAGTGCCGACGTCCGCGCGGTGGTCGAAACGCCGGGTAAGGTCGGCGATGCGGAGATTTCGCCCGACGGTCGCACGATGAGCCTGATCGCGGGTGTCGACATGAACGACCCCGCCGCGACCACGCTGCACCTAGTCGACACCGCGACCGGCGAGTTCCGCGCGCTCAACGCGGGCGCGGCCGAAGCCGCGACCGACGCCGAATGGCTCGACGACGGCAAGCTCGCCGCGATCATCCACGTCGGGGCGCAGAGCCTGCTGCGCGTCTACAATGCCGACGGCAGCGTCGATCATCAGCACGATCCGGGCGCGCTGATCCTGCGCTCGATCGAGGCCGATGGCGGGACCGTTACGGTCACTGCCGACGCGCCGAGCCACCCGGCCGAACTGTTCCGCGTGACCCCCGACGGCTTCACCCGCTGGACCGACAGCAATCCGTGGCTGGCGAATATCGATCTCGGCAAGCAGGAGACGATCAAATATACCGCACGCGACGGGCAGGTGATCGAGGGCATTCTCGTCCATCCGGTCGGCGGCATTCCCGAGGGCGGCGCACCGCTGATCCTCGACGTTCATGGCGGCCCCGAAGCGCATGACAGCAATGGCTGGACGACCAACTATGGCGGTCCGGGCCACATCGCGGCGGGCAAGGGCTATGCCGTGTTCCAGCCCAATTATCGCGGTTCGACCGCTTATGGCACGGCCTTCTCGAAGCAGCATCAGAACGACTATGCCGGCAAGGAATTCAACGACTTGGTCGATGCCAAGCGCGCGCTTGTCGAGATGGGCGTCGCCGATCCCGACCGCGTCGGCGTCACGGGCGGCAGCTATGGCGGCTACGCCACGGCCTGGTCGTCGACCGCGTTGTCGGAAGAGTTCGCCGCGGGCGTGATGTTCGTCGGGATTTCGAACCAGATCTCGAAGTTCGGGACGACCGACATTCCCTACGAGATGTACAACGTCCACTCGCGCAAATGGCCGTGGGAAGACTGGCAGGCCATGCTCGACGCCAGCCCGATCACGCATGTCGGGAAAGCGGAGACGCCGATCCTGATCATGCATGGCGAGGAGGACACGCGCGTCAGCCCGTCGCAGAGCTACGAGCTGTACCGTTCGATCAAGGTGCGCAAACCCGAGACCCCGGTGCGATTGGTGCTCTACCCGGGCGAAGGCCATGGCAACAGCAAGGCGGCCGCGCGCTACGACTACAACCTGCGCATGCTGCGCTGGTTCGACACCTACCTGAAGACGGGGGACCGCAAGGCGCCGCTGCCCGACCCCCGTCCCGAGCTCAAGCTGCAGGACAGCGAATAGGCTCTATCCCGCCCCGGGCACGAACATGTAGCCCGCCCCGCGCACGGTCTTGATCGCGCGCGGGTGGGCGGGGTCGACCTCCACTTTCTTGCGCAGCCGCACGATGCGCGTGTCGATCGAGCGGTCGAACGCCTTGTCTTCCTTGCCGTGGGCGAGGTCGAGGATGCGGTCGCGCGAGAGCACCTGGCTGGGATGGCGCGCGAAGGTGGCGAGCAGGTCGAACTCCATCGCCGTGATCGGCACTTCCTTGCCCTCCGCATCGTAGAGCGCGCGGTCGTCGAGGCTAAGACGGCATTTGCCGACCGTCACTTCGCTGCCCGTCGTCGCGCTGTCCTCGTCGCCCAGTCGGCGCAACAGCGCACGGACGCGCGCGAGCAATTCGCGCGGGTTGAAGGGCTTGGTGAGGTAGTCGTCCGCGCCGATCTCCAGCCCGACAATCTTGTCGACATCGTCGGCGTTGGCGGTGAGGAAGATGATGCCGCAATTGCCCTTGGCGCGGAGCTGGCGGGCGATGCTGGTGCCGTCTTCGCCGGGCATATTGACGTCAAGAATGGCGAGATCGATGGGCCGCCGCGCCGCCAACGCCCAGAATTTCTCGGCATCGGTCACGGTTGACACGGCAAGGCCATGCTTCTCGAAATAGCGTTTGATGAGCCCGCCAATCTCGGGCTCATCGTCGACCGACACGATGTGGAAGCTCTTGTCGCCGGCGCTCATACCATCGCTTCCTGCTTGAGCTTGGCGATGAGGTTGCCGAGCGCCTCACGCGTCACCGGCTTGGCGATGTAGGGGCGACGAGCATTGTCGAGGAAGGTGACCGCGGCGGGGCTCAACGTATCGCCGGTGACAAAGCCCAGCCGCGAGATGAGGGTCGGACGGTTCGCCTGGAGCCAGCCGTGGATCGATGCGCCGTCCATTTTGGGCATGCGCAGGTCGCACAGGAGTAGGTCGTAATCTTTGGCCTCGAGATACTCGACCGCCTTTTCGCCGTCATGCGCCACGTCGGTGTCGAAACCTTCGCGGCGAAGCAGCCGGGCGATGGCGGCGGCGAGATCGGGCTCGTCGTCGATCACCAGCGCGCGGCCTTGCGCTTGCTCGCCGGGCTTCGTGATGGCGTCAGATCGATCGAGCGCACTGTCCTGGTCGTCCGGATTGACCGGCAGGCGGATGAGGAAGCTCGCGCCGTCACGGTCGCGCTCCAGCTCCAGCGTGCCGCCATGCGCCTCGATCACGCCTTGGCTGTAACTGAGGCCGATCCCGGTGCCGGTGCCTTCGGGCTTGGTCGTGAAGAAGGGGTCGAAGACTCGAAGCGCGACTTCGTCGGGAATGCCCGGTCCGTTATCCTCGACCCGGATGGCGACCTGATCGCCCTCGGCAAAGGTCGACACGCGGATGGTGCGCGGCGGGTTTTGCGATTGCAGCGCCTGCTGCGCGTTGATGAGCAGGTTGATGATGACCTGCTGGAGTTGATCGGCATCGCCGTGAATACGCGGCAGACCGTCTATCAGGTCGCGCTCGACCGAGATGTCGTTGGCGCGCATCTGGTATTCGGTCAGCTCCATGACTGCCGAGATGATCGCGTTGACGCCCAGCTTGTCGCGTTCGGCGGGTTTCTGCCGCGCCATGGCGAGGAAGGACTGGACAATGCGCGCGCAGCGCTCGGCCGCAGCGCGGATGCGGGTCGCGCCTTCCTCCATCTCGGTGCCCTCGGCATCTTCCTCGAGCAGGGTCGCTTCGCCCACGACGATCGCGAGCGGGTTGTTGAGCTCGTGGCTGACCCCGGCGAGCAGCGACCCGAGCGCGGTCATCCGTTCGGCCTGGTTGAGCCGCTCGCGCGAGCGCGCCAATTCCTCCTCGGCGCGTTTCTGCGGCGTGACGTCGATCTCGAACCCACCGATCATGTCGGGGTCGTCGTCGGTCTCAAGCGGGAAGCGGACCACAAGCGTCCATTCATACTCGCCCAGCGGCTCTATCTTCTCGACCACTGCCTTGGTCTTGCGAGTCGTTAGGATCTCGCGGTCATAGCCCTCAATCATCGCCGCTTCGCCGGGCGGGAGCATGTCGCGCACGGTCTTGCCGATAATCTTCTCGGGCGTGGTTTCGAAGCTGCGCGCCATTCGCTCGTTGACGAGGATATATTCGCCCTTGCCGTTCTTGACGTACATGCCGACGGGCGCGTTGCGCGTGAACGCCGCGAAGAGTTGTGCGGTCCGCTTGGCTTCACCCTCAAGCTCGGCGACCTTCGAGACATCGCGCAGGCTGACGATGGCGAAGTCGCCCGCATCGGTGGCCACCCGCCCAAGCGAGCTTTCGACGGGGACCCGGCCACCGTCGGCGCAGACGATCTCGGTGCGCACATGGCGTCCAGCAACCTGCGAGTCCTCGCCCGTCCAGAAGGATGTCCATTCGCTTTGGTAGAGTTGGCTCAGCTCGGGCGGGACGAGGAGGTCGGCGATGGTGCGACCGATCGCGGCGCTGCGTCGATGGCCGAAGCTTGCGACTGCCGCCGGATTGATGTCGACGATGCGGCCATCGCAGTCGGCCACGACGACGCAGTCGAAACTGGCTTCGAATGCCCCTCCGAGAAATGGCGCGTCGGTCATCGCCCCCCTTTGCCACGTCAGCGCAAGCCTAGCGAGGGGATGTCACAATTGAAACACGAAAGCCGGAAGAGCCCTAGTGTTCGCCCGCTTCGATCGTCCCGTCGCCATCGGTATCGCGCGCCTCGAAATGGTCGAGCTGGCTGGCGCGATATTCGTCTAGGCTGACGCGGCCATCACCGTCCGTGTCGAGGCTGGTAAGAAGCTGGCTACCCGTCCACACGCGCAGCGGCGCGCGCGAGGCGGCGGCGATCCACTCCTCGAGCGTGACGTTGCCGTCGCCGTTGGCGTCGGCGGCGGCAAAGTTGGCCTGCGCGATGTTGCGGCGCTGTTCCTCGATCCGCGCGACGATGCGCTGCTGCGCGGCGTCGAGTTCGGCCGTGTCGAGCGCGCCATCGCCGTCGGCATCGATGCCGACGAATCTCTTGTCGACGGCGGCGATGAAGGCTTCGCGCGGTACCGCGGTCACGTCCTGCACCACCATGGCGACCACCATGGAAATAAGCATTGATATCCTCCCCGATCCCCCAATTGGGCTATCGGAGCGGGACTGGCAACCGGTTAACGCCGGGGCGAGTGGCTAGAAGGTGTAGCCGACGCCGGCGGCAACGAACCATTGGCCCGACGACCCGCGGTCGGCGACGATCGGGCTGTCGGCAAAATCGCCGACCAGCTTCTTGTAGCTGGCGTTGGCGAACACCTGCCATCCGCTAAGCAGATCGCCATCGCCGATCGAGTGGGCGGCGAGCAGGCCGAGCTTCCAATTCTTGAGCCCGCCATCAATGTCGTAAACGGGCAATTCGGGCACGAGCGCGTTTTCCGTCGGCGTGATCCCGAAATAGGTCATCGCAAAATTGTCGCTGACATAATCGAGCCCGACCGAGGCGCTGGCATAGGCCTTGCGCGAAAGCGGCGTGGCAAAGGTCACGCTCGGGCTGAAATTCCAGCCGTCCCAGGCGCCGTTGACGTCGGTCAGCGCGTCGACGCGAAAGCTGAGCTTGTCATAGGGGTTGGTGAGGCCCGAGATGCTCGCGCCACCGAACGCGCCGACCTCGATTGCGGTCTTGCGCTCGGGCAGCTGGTCGACGATCTCGTCCTTCACGTCACCGGTGCGACTGAGACGCAGGCCAGCAATCGGCCCCGCGTCGAGGCTGACCGCGCCGTCACCCTTGGGGGCGACATCGGCGTAGAGGTAGAGCCCGCGCGTCACGATGCTGACCCCGCCCAGCTGCGTGCGCAGGATGGCGCCCGGGATGAAGCGATAATCGTCCGACCCTTCATAGTCCGGCCCATAGGCGGCGCCGACGCCGATCGTCGTCATGTCGCCCGAAATCTCTTCGGGGTCGGGCATGGCGTCGACATCCTGCGCAGTCGCCAGGCCAGGCGCGGCGACAAGGAATGGGACGGCGATTAGCGCCGTACGGATTGCGGACATGAAAAACCCCTCGAAAAATCTTCGTCTTCGAGGGGTTCCAGCGGTTGAAAGCCGTTGCGGTTCCGTCGCGATCAGTCGCCTTCGCCAGGTTCGGGAGAGAAATACTCCTCGAACTTGTTTTCCTTGCCCTTGAACTCGTCGGCGTCGGCGGGGCTGTCCTTCTTGACCGTGATGTTGGGCCAGCTCTCGCTCATCTTGCTGTTCAACTCGACCCACTTGTCGGTGTCCGCCTCGGTGTCGGGCAGGATCGCCTCGGCCGGGCATTCGGGTTCGCACACGCCGCAATCGATACATTCGTTGGGGTTGATGACGAGCATGTTCTCGCCCTCGTAGAAACAGTCGACCGGGCAGACCTCGACGCAGTCCATATATTTGCAGCGAATGCAGGCGTCGGTGACGACGTAGGTCATGGTGTTCGTACCCCTTGGAAAATGCAGTTTGGCTTCGCTAGCCAGAGGGCGGGCGGGGCGTCAACGCCCTTCTTCCTGATGCGAGTGGTTCGCATTTTCAACAAGCTCGCGGATATGCGTCTTCGCTTCCGCCACCGGACCCCGGCGGTGAGGCAGCGAGCGGATTTGGAAGACCTTCACCGCCCCGTGGAAGGGCAGCGTGACGACCTGGCCGACACGGACCGGCGTCGCGGGCTTGGTGATGCGGCGGCCGTCGAGGCGCACGGGTGTATCGTCGAGCAGTCGCTGCACGGCTCCGCGTGTCTTCGCGAAACGGATACGGGTAAGAAACAGGTCGATCCTCAGCTCGACTTCCCTCCCCGCTTGCGGCGCCGCTTCTTCTTGCGCGGTTCGGGCGCCTTTTTCTGCGGTTGGAGCGCGCCAAGGGCCTCGGCAAAGGCGTTTTGCGGGCGCGGTTTGCGACGGCGCTGCTTGGGCTGGTGGACGCGGCGACCGCGCCAGCGCCAGCCGTCGCCGTCGGGGACGAAGCCGATTTCGGCCATCAGTCGGCGGGTCGCGTCTTCGCCAAGGCCCAGGCTGGTGGCGAAGGTCGTGTCGAGGGGCGGCGCGTCGCTGCGATCCTTGGACTGGTGCGCGGTCGTGGCGATGCGGTCGGCCAGGTCGATGCGCAGCCATTGCTGGCCAAGCCGACGATAGGCGAGCCGCGCGCCCTCGACGTCGATCGAGCCCTCTAGCATCGAAGCGCCCGGCGCGGGAAGGTTGGGCAGCGAGCGTTCGTCCCGCACCGCTTGCAGCACTCCGCGCCAATGCTGGGCGGCGGGCTTGAGCATGGTCGCGATGAAGACGTCGAGCGCGCCGAGGCGGACGCGAAGCCGGTGCAGCCGCGAGCGCGCCTCCTTGTCGAGATGCGAGATGGGCTCGGCGAGCTTCTTGCGCGGCAGCACGCCCCCGGCATCGGCGAGCATGGCGGCAAGCGCGCGCACGTTGGCGGGCTGCTGCGGATCGGCGGCCGCCTCGGCCAAATCCTTGAGACCGCCGAGATGACGATCGATCTGGCGCTCGAGCCACCCCTCGAGGCGCGTGCGCAGCGCCGAACGAAGCGGCACCGATAGGCGGTCGAGCGAGCGGGTGGTGCGCAAGGCCGGCTCGGTTAGCGAGCGGCCGGGCGCGAGCTTGGCGAGCAAGTGGCCTTCCCACCCGACGCCAAGCCCCAGCTGTGGGTCCTCGATCAGCTGGAAGGCAGTGTCCGGCGCGTCGATCAACGATTTGGCGCGGCGCGAAAGCTCTTCGCCCAAACGCCGTTCGGCCGCGGCCAGCAGCAGCCGCTTGTCGGCGTGGCGGGCGGTCGGGTCCACCTTGAAGGTGAATCCGGTCAAATGGCCGATCGGTTCGGGACCGACCATGACCTCGCCATCCTCGGCGACGGTCACGGGCAAGGCGTCCGCTCCGTGCGCGCCGATATCCTTCACCAGCATCGCCGTGCGCCGGTCGACGAAACGCTGGGTCAGCGCCGCGTGAAGCGCATCGCTGAGCCGCGCTTCCACTTCGCGCGTGCGCTGCTGCCAGCGCCGGGGCTCCTTCAGCCAGTCCTTGCGCTGTGCGATATAGGCCCAGGTGCGAATGCCTGCGAGCCGGTCGGCGAGCGTTTCGATATCGCCCATCACCTGGTCGAGACGGGTGACTTCTGACGCGAACCAGTCCTGGCTGACGTGACCGCCCTCGGCGATATAACCATAGACCCGGCGGACGAGCCGCGCGTGATGGTTGGCGCCCACCTTGCGGAAATCGGGCAGGCCGCATGTGGCCCACAGGGTCCGCGCTTTCTTGCCGCCCGTCGAGGCGATGCTCGGATCTTCGGCAAGGGTCTTGAGCACCGCAAGATCGATCGCGGTGGGGGCGGCGCGCAGCAACCGGTCGCCGCTCTTCACCTCGAGGCTCGCGATCAGCGCGTTGACGTCGGTGAAGTCCAGCTCGGCATTGCGCCAGTGGAGATGGTCGAGCCACTGGAATCGATGCTCCTCGATCCGCTCGATCTCTTCGTCGGTGAAATGCGGGTTGTCGTCGCCGGCAAGCGCGAGCGTGCCGAACGTACCGTCGGTCTGGTGCCGACCCGCGCGCCCTGCGATCTGCGCCATTTCGGGGATGGTCAGCCGCCGTTCGCGCACCCCGTCGAACTTGTAGAGATCCGCGAAGGCGACATGGCGGACGTCCATGTTGAGTCCCATGCCGATCGCGTCGGTCGCGACCAGATAGTCGACCTCGCCGCGCTGGAACATCTCGACCTGCGCATTGCGTGTGGAGGGGGAGAGTGCACCCATCACGACCGCCGCCCCGCCCTTGAAGCGGCGGAGCATTTCGGCGAGCGCGTAGACCTGCTCTGCAGAGAAGGCGACGATCGCGCTGCGCGGCGGCAGGCGCGACAGCTTGGACTGGCCAGCATAGCGAAGCGTGGAGAAGCGCGGACGTCCGATGATCTCGGCGTCGGGCAGCAGATGCTCGACGATCGGTCGCAGCGTGTCTGAGCCGAGGATCAACGTTTCCTCGCGGCCCCGGGCGCGGAGCATCCGGTCGGTAAAGACGTGGCCGCGCTCGCGGTCGGTGCCCAGTTGCGCCTCGTCGATCGCGGCAAAAGCGAAGTCGCGCGGCAGGTCGCCAGGATCGCCCGGACCTGCCTCGGCGTCGGGAATGGGCATGCTCTCGGCCGTGCACAGCACGTAGCGCGCCTGCGGCGGGACGATGCGCTCCTCACCGGTGACCAGCGCGACCTGTTTCTCGCCCTTGATCGCGACCACCCGGTCGTAAACCTCGCGGGCGAGCAGGCGCAGCGGAAAGCCGATGACCCCCGACGAATGGGCGCACATCCGTTCGATCGCCAAGTGCGTCTTGCCGGTATTGGTCGGGCCGAGAATTGCCCGAAGCGTCTGGTCGTGCCGGGCTGGCATGGCTGGAATCATGACGGGCGGGCGGCTGCGATGCAAGGACGATGCGGCGGGCCGTGAGGTGAAGAATTATTAACCATGACGGGTGTAGCTTTGCAGCCACGATGGAGCGCCACCCATGGACATGATCACCGGCGGATTTGACGCAAAGGCGTTGCGTGCGAAGAGCGCGCCGGTCTCGTTCGCGCCCGAACGCCGCGTGCCGCGCTGGGCCGACTGGCGCTGGCTGACAGGCGGCGCGACCGCGCTCATGCTCGCCGCCTTCGCGCTCGCGCCCATGCCCAAATCGGAGGCTGCGGCACCCGTCACGGCGGTCGCCAGCGCACAACCTGATTTCGCCGACCTTGCCCATGTCGTGTTCGACGTCCGGGTCGAGGAGGGGCGCAGCTTCGCGGCCACGCTCGAGCGCGCCGGCCTACGGCGTCGCGAGGCGCAGGAGGCGGGACGCATGGTCGCCCACGCGCTCGACATGGAGCCCGAGGTCGGCACCAAGGCTGATGTGCGGCTGGGCGGCGTGAGCGCATCGGGCACTCGCCCGCTAATGGAATTGTCGCTGGTCTCGCGCGGCTGGCGCATCGCGGTGACCGCGAAGGAGCGCGGCGACGGCTTCCTCGTCTCGCGCCAGATGTTGCCGCCGCCGGTCGAGGGTACGCGCCGCATCGCGGGGATGGCGGGCGAGGGCCTTTATTGGGCGCTGCGCGAAGCCGGCATCGGCCCGAGCGCGGCGCGCGACTTCCTCATGGCGCTTGACACACGGATCGATGTCGGCACGCTCGACTCGCGCGACCGCTTCGACGTCGTGCTCGAGCCTGCGGGGGACCGCGCCATGCTGGTCTATGCCGGACTGACGCGCGGCGACGGCACCGAATTCCAACTGGTTCGCATGGGTTTGGGCAAGCGCAGCCGCTGGATCGACAGCGAGGGGCGCGACGGTCGCGAGGCAGTGCTGGGCTGGCCGAGCAATGCGTCGATCAGTTCCAATTACGGCCTGCGCTTTCACCCGATCCTGCGCATCAACCGCATGCATTCGGGGATCGATTTCGCAGCACCGGCAGGGACCGCGATCTATGCCGCCGCCGACGGGATCGTGAACAGTGCAGGCTGGGCCGGCGGGCACGGACGCCGCGTGATGCTCGCCCACGAAGGCGGGCTTCGGACCAGCTATTCGCACATGAGCCGCATCGCGGTGGCCAACGGCACGCCGGTCAAGCGCGGCGACGTCATCGGCTATGTCGGCTCGTCGGGCCTGTCGACCGGCGCACACCTCCATTACGAGGTGCATCTGGGCGGCCGCGCGGTCGATCCGCGCAGCGTGGGCGGTGTGCGTTCGCGCCCGCTCCAGGGTGAGCAACTCGAAAAGGTCCGCGCCCGCCTCGCCAGCTACCTTCAGCTGCCCACGAGCGCCTGAGAAAAGCGCATCGGCGCCATTCTGCGCCTTCAAACTGCCACCCGCCCACGCTAGGCCGGGTGCGTGGACATTTATCTTCCCATTGCCAACATGTCGGTCGATGCCCTGCTCATCGTGCTGCTCGGCTTCGGGGTCGGTATCCTGTCCGGACTGTTCGGGGTCGGCGGAGGCTTCCTGACCACCCCTTTCCTGATCTTCTACGGCATCCCGCCGACGGTCGCGGTGGCCAGCGCCACTACCCAGATCACCGGCGCCAGCGTCTCCGGCGTCGCAGCGCACATGAAACGCGCGGGCGTCGACTTCAAGATGGGGGCGATCATGATCGTCGGCGGCCTCATCGGCTCGACGCTCGGCGCGGGCCTGTTCCGCCTGTTGCAGGCCGCAGGGCAGGTCGATCTCGTCATCTCCATTCTCTACGTCGTCATGCTCGGGGCGATCGGCGCGCTGATGCTGCGTGATGCGCTCGTCGCGCTCGCCATCATCCCCGCGCCCGAACGCGCCGCGCCGCGCAAGCGCCATCACCAGTGGGTCGCCGCGCTGCCGATGCGCTGGCGCTTCTATTCCTCCGGCCTTTATCTCTCGCCACTTGCACCATTGGCGCTAGGGCTCGTCGCGGGCATCCTCACCGTCCTCCTCGGCGTTGGCGGCGGCTTCATCCTGATCCCGGCGATGATCTACATCCTCGGCATGGCCGCGCGCGTGGTCGTCGGCACCAGCCTGCTCGTCATCCTCGTCGTCTCGGCGGTCACCACGCTGGTCCACGCCATGACCACGCAGGCGGTCGATATCGTCCTTGCGCTGCTGCTGCTGGTCGGCGGGGTGATCGGAGCGCAATATGGCGCAGAGCTCACGCACCGGCTCAAGCCCGACTGGCTGCGGCTCGCGCTAGCGATCGTCATCCTCGTCGTCGCGCTGCGCATGTTCCTCGGCCTCGCCTGGCAGCCGCCCGAGATCTTCACCATCCGGGAGCTGGTGTGATGCGGCGGCTTCTTGCACTCGCGCTTTGCTTCTTCGCCCTGACCGGGGCGACGGATGCGCCGCGCCTCGTCCCCGACATCTCCAATCGCTCGATCGAGATCCGCTACAGCTTTACCGGCGCCGAACTGCTCCTGTTCGGGGCGGTCGTCTATCCCGGCGGCACCGTTCCCGACGAGCCTGCCGACGTGGTCGTCGTGCTCAAGGGGCCGACCGTCCCGATCCTGATGCGCGAGAAGCAGAAGATCGCAGGGCTGTGGATGAATGCCGAGAGCCATCGCTTCGCCTCGGCCCCCGGCTTCTATGCCGTCGCGAGCGGCGCGCCGATCGACACGCTCGTCGACGAGCGCACGGCGGCAATCTACGAACTCGGCCTCGAAAACCTCCAATTGTCGTCGGGGGGCGGGGCCTCGCCCGAGGAATCGCAGCGCTTCGTGTCCGGCCTCATCGACCTGCGCCAGCGCCAGGGTCTTTATGCCGAGCAGCCCGACGGGATCGAGGTGACCGACGACATCCTCTATCGCGCGACCATTCCGATCCCCAGCCGCGTGCCCGTGGGCACCTATACCGCCGAAACCTTCCTCGTGCGCGACGGACAGGTGCTGGCCGTCGCCAGTCGCGAGATCGAGATCGACAAGACCGGTTTCGAGCGCTTCGTGGCGGTCGCGGCGGAGCGGCGCCCCTTCCTCTACGGCCTCGCCAGCGTGTGGGTCTCGCTGTTGCTGGGGAGTCTCGCCGCATGGGCATTCCGCAAGCGCGCCTAAGGAAAAATTTACTGAAGCGCGCTAATAGGCTAATCTAAATTAAACCAACTCTTTGAACGGGGATTGCATGAGCGAAGGGTCGAACCTCCAGGACTTCGTCAACGAACTGTCGAGCTTCAGCCAGGATGAAGCCGAAAAGCAGGACATTACGAACTCCGAAAATCAGGGCCTGATCGGCCACGTCGCCGAGATTGCGGGCTCGGGCTCCTCGATCATCATCGATGCCGGGCGGCTGATCGAGCTGGGCGAATGCCAGGATCCGGCGCTGCAGATGTCGGGCCAGGTGGGTAGCCAGGTCAAGATGGCGGTCGGGCGCAACTGGCTGATCGCCAACGTGCGCACCATGCATGCCGGCCAGGGCGGCAAGGTCATCGCCAAGGTCGACTTCCTCGGCGAAGGCACGCGCGACGAGCATGGCAAGCTGTCGAGCTTCAAGCGCGGTGTCACCCGCTTCCCGATCCCGGGCGCCGAAGTCCATCCCGTTACCACCGAAGACCTCCGCCAGGTGTTCGCGGCCGACGATCGTCCGCACGTCGAGATCGGCACGGTCTATCCGACCGACGATATTCGCGGCGCGCTCTATATCGATCCGATGCTGGGCAAGCACTTCGCGGTGCTCGGCTCGACCGGTACCGGTAAATCGACCTCGGTCTCGCTGATCCTCCACCGCATTTCGGAGCATAGCCCCGAGGGTCACATCGTGATGATCGACCCGCACGGCGAATATGCCGCCGCCTTCAAGGGCGCGGGCGAAATCTTCAACGTCGATAATCTGAAGCTGCCCTACTGGCTGATGAACTTCGAGGAACATTGCGAAGTCATGCTGACCAGTTCGGACAAGGAGCGTCAGCGCGATGCCGACATCCTTGCCAAGTGCCTGCTCGAAGCGCGCCAGCGTAACAAGCTGTCCGAACAATATGGCAAGGTCACGGTCGACAGCCCGATTCCCTATCTGCTGACCGACCTCAACTCGATCATCGTCAACGAGATGGGCAAACTGGATCGCGCCAACGAGACCGCGCCGTTCCAGCGGCTCAAGACCAAGCTCGACGAGCTCAAATCTGACCCGCGCTACAGCTTCATGTTCTCGGGCATGATGGTCGGTGACACGATGGCGCCCTTCATCGCGAAGATCTTCCGCCTGCCCGCCAACGGCAAGCCGATCTCGATCATCGATATCTCGGGCGTGCCGTCGGAAGTCACCTCGACCGTGGTGTCGGTGCTTGCGCGGATGGTGTTCGACTATGCCATCTGGTCGCGCAACGAGGCGCAGCGTCCGCTGCTGCTCGTCTGCGAAGAGGCGCACCGCTACGTCCCCAAGGACAATAGCGAGAATATGAAGGGCCAGGCGGTCCGCCGCATCCTCGAAAGGATCGCGAAGGAAGGCCGTAAGTATGGCGTCAGCCTTGGTCTGATCACCCAGCGCCCGTCCGACTTGGCGGAAGGCGTGCTGTCACAGTGCGGCACCCTGCTTTCCATGCGTCTCAACAACGAACGCGACCAGGACTGCGTGCGTGCTGCGATGCCCGAGGGCGCCAAGGGCTTCCTCGACGCGATTCCCGCGCTTCGTAACCGCGAAGTCATCTGTTCGGGCGAAGGGGTGAACATCCCGATCCGCGTGAACTTCGACACGCTCGAAGCCGAAAAGCGTCCGGCCTCGTCCGACCCGAGCTTCGCCGATGGCTGGCGCGAGACCGGCGACGAAGAAGGCATCATCGATCGCACGATCAAACGCTGGCGTGGCCACGGTAAGTAAACCGCGAAAACCTGACACAGAGGAAGGGCGTCGCGATTGCGGCGCCCTTTTCTTTAGAAGTCGCCCTCGATGGTGACGGCGGCGCCGTCGCCCGGCGCGGCGTTGCCGGCGACGTTGACGCGATAGTCCGCGTTGAGCTGCAGCCCATAGCCGATCGGCATCGACAGGCGCGGGCCGATGTCGACGCGGTTGAGGCCGGGTTGCGCCGCTGTCCAGATGCCACCGCCGACCTTAAGGTCGCGCCAGAGCGGCCGCGTGGCGGTCAGCTGCGCATCGAGGAACCAGTCCATGTCGTCGACCCCGACGACGCCCGCCTGCGCAAAGCCGGCGGCGGTGAAGTCTGCGGGCAGGTCAACGCCGTAAGCGCCATATTCGGCAAAGGCGGCAAAGTCGCTGCGCCCGACCCCGTCGATCCGCTGGCGGCGCTCGGCGGTCAGTGCGAGCGGGAGCCTCGCAAAGGGTTGGTAGCGAACACCCAGCGCTGCCTCGGATCCTCTGATGTTGCCGATCGAGCTGACATAGCGCGCGCTAACGTCGAGGCCGGGAGCGACATTGTAGAGCACTCGCGCCCCCGCCTGGCTGCCGCCTAGCGTGCCGCCGGGGGCAAGGCCGGGACCGGTCGCTTCGCCGGTTTCTTGGCGGAAGTGTCCCCAGCCGTGAATCTTCAGGCGGTCCAGCATCGAGACCTTGGCAGGCTCGAGCGGCGGTGTCGCCGTGGGCAGGACGGCTGCGCTAGTGGTGATCGGCGCGACCGATGCGCCGGATGCGGGTGCGGCCATGGGCTGCGGAAAATAGGCCGTTTGCGGATAATAGGTGGCGGGGAGCGCGCCAGCAGCGGGATAGGCTGGTGCCTGCACGATGCGGATGACCTGCGGCTGCGCGGGCGGCGGTGACCAGCCCGGGGGCGGCATCCAATGGGGATATTGTCCGAAGGTCGCGGGCGACTGGTAAATGCCCGGCGCTGGCGGGGGTGGTGCCAGCGCCGGGGCGGACTGCCCCTGTGCAGCCGCGAGAAGGTCCTCGTCGAGCGTCGCGGCGACGGCATCGTGCGAGGGATCGAAGGCGAAGGCGACGGCGCGAACGCCCGCCCAGGCGGCAATGGCCATCGCCAAAAAGCGGACGGAGCTGCTCAAGTCATCGCCTTTCCGGGGAAGATGTGGCGGGTCTTGTCCCAGCGCTGCGGCTTGTCGGACACGTGGAGCCGGAAGGCGCGCCAGGCGGCGAGGATTGCGATGACGTTCCCGACGATTAGCCGGGGCGCTGCCAGGAACCCTTCCTTGAGGCCGTAGGTGCGCGCGGTGAACATCATGCGCATGAGGAGCCGCCACAAGAGCAGCACGAGGTTGGCGCCAAGCAGGATCCCGAGCAGCGGATTGATCGAAACGTCGATCGGCGCCCCCATCGCCCTGGCAAGCCAGAGCTGGCTCCACAGGAACAAGGCGAGATAGCCGGTCAGCAGCAGGAAGGCGGCGAGCGGGCCGCGGCGGTCGCGCATGCGCATCCATCGCTCGCCCAGCCTGCCGCCCCAACCCATCCGGTCCCAGCCGGCCATCGCAATCCCGCCGATCCATCGCGCCTTCTGCCGCACTGCCGTGTCGAGCGTGGAGGGGAAGTGACCGGCGAAGGCGACGACCGCCTCTTCGCCCGCGACGGCGGGGATGCGCACGAACAGCGTCTTCAAACCGAGCGCCCCGAGGCGGAGCCCGAGTTCGTAATCCTCGGTCTGGCTCTCGGCGGCAAAGGGCTTGCCCTCGCGCTCGGCGGCCAGTTTCGACAAGGCGCCGCGTTCGATCGCACAACCGACCCCGGCGAGCGGGATCGCCGCGCCGACCGCTTCGCGCACCACCAGTTCCTTGCCGTGCGCCTCGGCAAACTCGTCGCAATAATGGCCGCTGATCCACCGGGATGCAGGGTGGATCAGCGGCACGACCGGGAGCTGGACCGCCGCTGCTCGTTCGACCAGTCGGTCGAAAAGGATGAGTTCGAGCGGGTGGACCAGGTCCTCGGCGTCGTGAAGGACGATGGCTTTGGCGGGGCGATCGAGCCCCCATTCATGCGCGACCAGCGCGTCGTAGAGATGGTTGAGGCAATCGGCTTTGCTGGTCGGGCCGTCGGCGTCGATCTCGACCGGCTGGATGCGCGCATCGTCGACACGCAAGATCTCAAGCGCAGTCGCTTCGTCATTGCGATTTTGGCCGACGAAGATGCGATAATCTCCGTCCCCGAACCGCTCCAGCGTCGCGCGGAGCATGTCGCCGATCACCGCGCTCTCATCCCAGGCCGGCACGAAGATCGCGAACCAGCCGGGTTGCGCCGGCGCCGCCATGCGATCGGCGAAGGCGCGGGGGTGACGTCGATAGATCGTCGCGCTGCGCCAGAAACGGCGTGTCAGATAGAGGATGTCGACGAGCAGGTCGTCGAGCGCGAAGACGAAGAAACCGACCGCCGCGAACAGCGCCAGCTCCCCTGCGACGGCGGCGAGAATATTCGCCAACGTCACGCGACCGAATTTCCTAGATGGAATGAGTACGCCCGGACCAACTTCGACTCCCGTCGACTAACCGAGCGCCATGACACATGTCATAATGGATCGAGTTCGACAAGGCCTGTCGATTTGCAGGCGTAACGATGGGAACTGCCGCCTTCGTCGGGCGCTTTACCGAATGATAAGGTTAACGGCGTAGTCAGGGGCGACGCCAACAAGAAGAGATTGCGCGCCCGATGATTCAGTCCATGTCCCTTTCGCTATCGGCTCGCGCCGGCCGCCTGTTGGCGGGGCTCGAGGGCGGGCTCAACAAAATCATGACCATCTGGCTGCTCTTGGCCATGTCGGCCTGCTCGATGCGGGTCGGGCTGGCGACGATGGGCGGTGGCGAGACCGGCGTGGGGACTGCATTCCCCTACATCCTCGTCACTGTTGCGCCGCTGCTCTCGATCAGCTTCGCGCTCAAATGGTTCGCCGACACCGATCGCATGTCGGCGCGGCAGGTGAGGTTCGATCCGGTAGGGAAGTGGCAGGCCGTCAGCCTCGACGAAGCGAAGGCGCATCCGCTTTACGGGCCCAACGGCTTCATGGTCTCCCTGCTGATCGGCATCCTGCTCAACGTGCCTGTGCGTCTCGCGGAATATCTCGTCGCAATTCCGGCAATCCCGGCCGACGTTCCGGCGTGGCTCTCGACCTTGCATCTCCTGATGACTGCCGACGTCGTGATCATGACGTCGCTCTATACGGTCGTGTTCGTCGCCGCGCTCAAGCGCGCGCCGATCTTTCCGATGCTGCTGATGAGCGTGTGGGCGTTCGACCTGGCGATGCAGCTCGTGATTGCCGAACTGGTAACGGCGGAAGGGCTGCCCGTGGCGGTGGCCGAGCCGCTCCATGCGCTGCTCGAGGGCAATGTGAAGAAGGTGCTGATCAGCGTCGGCCTGTGGCTGCCCTATCTGATCCTCTCGCAACGGGTAAACGTCACGTATCGCCGCCGAATCGCCGCGTAGACTTCTGAGTCGGCTACCCGACACCCCTAAAAATCCGATTCAGTTCAGGTCGTTACGGCTTCGAGCTGGTGACTTGCGTCCCGAATTGAAACAGTTTTCGGGTGTGACGTGACTGACGCGACCCTCCCAAAATGTGCAGATTTGCGCGGTTCCTAACCCTTGTTAAGTTCCCATGCGCCGCGATCGGTTTAATCGCTGTTAAATCGAAGTGGTTGACAGAAAATTAATGTGGCGCCAGCGTCAGGTCATCCGATGCGGGCAATCCGTGTTTTCGGGGGGGTGAATTTCCTGCGTATCAGGATCCCGGACGAACAGGGACGGTGAGTATCGGGCGTCGGCCTCGAAGGCCTGACGGTTCTGAACATCTAGGGTGAGTAGGGGACTGAAAATGAAAAACTTTGTTTCGATGATCAAAGACGAGTCGGGTGCTTCGGCCGCTGAATATGCGCTGATCCTCGCCATCGTCGGTTCGGCCATCGCGCTTGCCGCGATCACGCTGGGCGGCGCCATCGCGAATGCGATGAACGATGCCGCAAGCTGCATCGCGACCGACGGCCAGACCTGCTAATTTTTGGGGTCATATGACGGCGGGAGTGTTTCTGAACGCTCAGAACTCTTCCGCCGTCTCTTTTTTACTGGAGTGAGAATATGAAGAATTTCGTGAACATGATCAAAGACGAGTCGGGTGCTTCGGCTGCGGAATATGCGCTGATCCTGGCCATCGTCGGCTCGGCCGTCGCGCTTGCCGCGATCACGCTGGGTGGCGCCATCGCGACTGCGATGAACGATGCCGCAAGCTGCATCGCGACCGACGGCCAGACCTGCTAAGGGCTGACCGCATCCGGTGAAAAGGAAAGCGGCTGGCCGTCCTTCGGCCGGCCGCTTTTTCCTTCTCTGGCTTCGGGGTTTCTGGCTGCATGAGTGTCGCTTTCTCGACACAACTAAAAGGGCCAAGTCGCGTTTTCGACGGAAAAGGTAGGATTCCGGCGCGATAACTGATACAGGTTAAACGTTAAACAAACGGGGGGTGAGACGAACATGCAACGATCGTCACTCATTGCCGTCGCCATCGCGGTCCTGTTGGGCGCAGTCGCAGTGTATCTCGCCAACAGCTACTTCTCCGCGCAGGAACGCCGGATCGAACAAGCGAATGTTGGCACGACACGCGTCGCGATCGCGGCTCGGCCTATGAATTATGGCGAGGCCATCCAGGAACAGGATGTTCGCTTCGCCGACTATCCCACAGACACGCTTCCGCCGGGCACCTATGCTTCGCTGGAAGAATTGATGCCCGACGGCCAGACGCGTCATGTGCTGCGTCCGCTACAGGTCAACCAGCCGCTCCTCGCCGCTGACCTGACTGGCGAAGGCGAGGGTGCATCGCTCGCTGCCATCCTTCCCGAAGGCATGCGCGCGACCACGGTTCAGATCAACGCGATCTCCGGCGTCGCGGGCTTCATCCATCCCAACGACACGGTTGATGTGGTCATCACGCGCCAGGCGATCGGCGGCGGTGGTGGTACCGTCACCGACGTGCTGCTGCAGAACGTGCGCGTGATTGCCATGGACCAGCGTGCGCAAGACGACGCGTCGGGGAATGCGGTCGTTTCGAACACCGCCACTCTCGAGGTGACTCCGGTCGATGCGCAAAAGCTAGTGCTTGGCCAGCAGCTTGGCACGCTCAGCCTGATTCTCCGCAAGCCGGGGGTCGAGGAAAATATCGGACGGGTCGAGACGGTCAGCCTCGACGACCTTCGCTACGAATTGTCGCGCAATGCGGCGGGACGCGTGCCCGAACAGCAACGGCCTGCGGCGCAGCGCCGCCCGGTGCGTCCGGTGCCGCGTCCCGCGCCGCCGCCCAGGCCGTCCGTCGACGTCGTCCGGGGCACTGCCAGCCAAAGCTACGAGGTGGGGGAATATGAGTAAGAACACGATCCTTGCGGCTCTAGCCGCAGGCCTCATGGCCAGCGCCACCGCGGTGGCAACGCCCGCAGCGGCGCAGATCATCGGCGAAGCCGAAGGCGTCCACGCCGGCGAGCTCGCGGTCCCGGTCAACAAAAGCCAAGTGCTTCGGATGGATCGCCCGTTCAGCCGCGCGCTGATCGGGAATCCTGAAATCGCCGACGTCCTGCCGCTGACCGACCAGTCGCTTTACGTCCTGGGCAAGTCTCTCGGTACCACGTCCATGACGCTCTACGATCGCAATAACCGATTGATCGCGGTCGTCGACATTGCGGTCGGACCCGACGTTAACGGCCTGCGCCGCCATCTCGGTGAGCTGATGCCCGATGACGATGTCGGCGTCCGCATGGTCAATGAATCGATCGTGCTCGATGGTATCGTGTCGTCGTCCGTCGCTGCCGATCGGGCAGTGCAACTCGCTGAATCCTACGCCCCCGGCAACATTATCAACATGATGTCGGTCGGCTCCTCGCAGCAAGTGATGCTCGAGGTCCGGTTCAGCGAAGTCAGGCGGTCCGCGCTCAAGGATCTGGGCGTGAATTGGAACTTCATCGACAATGATCCGGTACCCGATGTCTCGGGTGGCTTCGGTGCGCCGCTTGCCGGTGCCTATGGCGGCATCGAGGGAGTCTTCGATATTCTCGGCGCAAGCTTCTTCGCGCAGCTCGACGCGCTTGAGCGCAAGGGCTTCGTAACGACACTGGCCGAGCCCACGCTAGTCGCGCTTTCGGGTGAGACGGCGAGCTTCCTTGCCGGCGGCGAATTCCCGATCCCGGTCGCGCAATCGGGCGACATCAGCGGCACCGGCGGCACTGCGATCACCGTCGAGTTCAAGCCCTTCGGTGTGGCGCTCAACTTCACGCCGACGGTACTTGCCGACGGGGTGATCAATCTCGTCGTCGCGCCCGAGGTCAGTTCGATCGATCCTTCGGCTTCGATTTCGGTCAACGGCCTCGTCGTGCCGGGTCTATCGACCCGCCGCGCGATCACGACGGTCGAGTTGCGTGACGGCGAAAGCTTCGCGCTCGCCGGCCTGCTGCGGACCGATTTCCAGGATACGGTCAACCAGTTCCCGATCCTCGGCAGCCTGCCGATCATCGGATCGTTGTTCCGCTCGACCGGTTTCCGCCGAGAGGAAACCGAACTGGTCATCATCGTGACGCCACGCCTCGTGCGACCGGTCCCCGCAGGCTCGCTCGCAGCGCCGACCGATCTGACGACTGCGCCCGACGAAGTCGACCTGTTCTTGCTCGGACGCACTGATAGTTCCGTCCCCGCTTCGCAGGTCGAGCCGGGCACGGTGAGTGAAGTATGGTGCCCGGTCGGCGAGGAATGCGTCGCCGGACCGCGCGCCAATACGGTGGATGGCGGTATGGCGACCGTCGATCCGGAAAGCATGGAGGGTGAATATGGGCACGACTATTAAGCTTGGAGCAGTCCTGCTCGTCACCGTCGGCCTCGGTGCATGTGCACCGGTCGCCTATAATTACGGGGAAGCAGTAGCGTACAACAAGACGGCGCAGGTCATCGACCCGACGCCGACCTATGATGAAGACGACGCCAAGCCCGGCGACAATGGTGAACGCGCGGCCAGTGCGGCCGAAGCGCATCGGACCGGCACAGGCGGCGGCGCTGGCGGCGCTGGCGGCGCTGGCGGCGCTGGTGGTGCCGGCGGGATTGGCGGCGGCGGCGGAGGTTTCGGCGGCCTGGGGGCCGCGACGGGACCGCGCTAGGGGGCTAGCAAAGGTGAGACATGATGGCTCGGTGGGAATTGGTATGGAATGAGGAAGGCGCGATTGCGCCCACCCTCGCAGTCAGTTTGTTCGGCCTGCTCGCCGCAGGCGGCATCGCGTTCGATTATGCGCGCATGGCCTCGCTCGACACCGAATTGCAGAATGCGGCCGACCAGGCAGCGCTGGCCGCGGCAACGCAGCTCGACGGTGTCGACTATGCCTGTTCGCGCGCCAAAGCGGCGGCGCGTCGCCTGGTTGAGAACAAGTCCTATCTGTCCAACGACGGCGGCACCACGCGCTTGTGGATTGACGAGACATTCGATGGCAGCGGCGCGGTCAATAGCGCGCTGACTTATGCAGTCGACGACTGCGCGGCGACCGCCAACATCACCTTCTACGAAAGCTATAATACCGCGACCGATACCTATGGCGCGGTCGCGACGACCGACGAGACGGCCAACGTCGTCGAAGTCACGGTCGGCGGACGCAGCGTCAATTTCGCGCTGACCCCTGTCGTCGCCGCTGTCAGCTCGGGTGACCTGAGCGGCACGGCGCTGGCATCGATCAGCTCTGCGATCTGCAAGACGCCGCCGGTGATGCTGTGCAACCCGCAGGAGCCGGCCGGCAACACCAACGACCTGCTGCCCTATAATCCGGCGCATGGCGTGGGCCTGCGCCTTGTCACGGGCGATGCGACCGTACCGGGCAACTTCGGCTGGCTCGAGGCGCAGATCGGCAATGGCGCCAACGCGCTCAAGGGAGCGCTTGGCTACAACACGCCGCCGGGCGTTTGCCAGAACACGTCGGGTGTCACCACCAAGCCTGGCATGACCACTTCCGTACTTTCGTCGCTCAACACGCGCCACGACGTATTCGCCAACGGGTCGAACTGTCCCAACACGCCGGGCGGCGTCTGTTCGCCGGCGGTCAACACGCGCAAGGACCTGACCTGCGTGTCCAACGCCAGCGGCTGCACCGGGAATAAGGGGTTCGAGGATTTCATCCCGTTCGATCCGCTCTTCGGCGATCATGATGGCGACACCTCGACACCGGACCAGCAGATGGCACTGCCGTCCGACGGATCGCTCGATCCCGAAGCGATGGGCTATCCGCATGACTTCTGCCACACGGGCAAATTCGGTGTTCATTCATGCGATATCGAGGGCACGGGCCAATGGGACCGCGACGCCTATTTCCGCGTCAATTATGGCTGGAACAACGCGCAGTGGAAGGCCGCGATGGGCTGGACCGCAGGCGACCCGCTTCCGCGCCGTTATGACGTCTATCGTTGGGAAATCGACAATCCCACGCACATGAACGGGACCGACAATTTCGGGATCGACCATGCGCAGCAGGTCGGCACCGGCAACAACCGCGCTTTCTCGCGCCCTGCCGACGGCGTCCCGGGAGTCGACATCGACGAAGATACCGGACAGCCCGATCGCCGCGTGATCGCGGTCGCGGTGCTCAACTGCCAGTCGCTCGACGTGAAGGGCAAAAGTGTCGACGTGCCCGTGGCGACCTGGATCAACGTGTTCCTCGTCGAACCCTCGATCAAGCGCGGGTCGGGCAGCGAGCCCAATCTCTATACGCGCGAGAAAGACGTCTACGTCGAATATATCGAAGAGGTCGAAGTCGATGGCGGGACCAACGCCACCGTCGTTCGCCGCGACAAGCCCTATCTGCTGAGGTAGTCGGGTGATGGGGTGGCATCTCGACCTTTGGAACTCGAAGCGCGGCTCGGCGGCTGCGGAGCTTGCGCTCTCGCTGCCGGTTTTCTTCGCGATCCTGTTCGGCGCGACCGAGGCGGGTTTCTACTTCTATAACGAGCACAAGCTGACCGAGAGCGTGCGCGACGGTGCCCGCTTTGCCTCGCGCCAGGGCTTTTCCGACTATCCATGCGGCGGTGCGATGGACGCGACCACGCAGGGCGACATCATCGAGGTCGTGCGCACAGGCAAGGTGAACGGTACCGAAGACAGGCTTCCGCGCATGGACGAGGGAACGTTCAACGTCACTTTCACCTGCATCAGCCAGATGGAGACCAAGCCGGGCAGCGGCTCGCACGTCCCCGTCGGAGGCATCTATACGAGTGCCGGCGAAGCCCCGGTCGTCACGATCGACGCCGCGGTGCCCTATCAGAGCCTGTTCGGCTTCGTATACGGCTTTCCCTCGGGCGGAATCTGGCTCAATGCCGATCAACAGACCACGGTGAACGGCGTATGAGGCTGTTCGCCCACCTCCTGCGCGATCAGCGCGGTGCCTCGGCGGCCGAGTTCGCGCTCGTCGTCCCGCTGTTCCTGATCCTGCTGCTCGGCATTGTCGATGCCGGCCGCTTGCTGTGGGAACTCAACACGATCAAGAAGGCGACCCAGGTCGGCGCGCGCATGGCGGTGGTGACGGCCCCGGTCGACAATTCGATCGCGACCGAAAGCTATGTCGGCCACGATCCCGGCACCGGGATGCTGGGCCAGGGCGACATCATCCCCGCGAGCGCGCTGGGCGTCATCGAGTGCGACGACACGCAGTGCACCTGTGCCACGGCTCCGTGCAAAGGCAGCCGCTCTTACAACGGAGCTGCCTTCAACACGATCGTGGCGCGCATGACCAACCACTTCAGTCGCATTGGCGCGGGAAACGTCACGGTCTCGTACCTTGGTTCGGGGCTCGGTTTTGCCGGCGATCCCAACGGCCCGGACCTGTCGCCCACGGTCGAAGTCGAAGTCTCGGGCCTGACCTTTTCACCGGTGACGAGCCTGCTATTCGCCAACGTCACCATCCCGCCAGTACGGACCAGTATGACCGGAGAGGATCAGGCTGGTGCGGCATCTTATTAACGGTAGCGGCGCCCGGAGGGCTGGACGCCAACGCGTATGAACGAAGGACAAGGAATGTCGAAGATCGATCCCAATGCTCATGAAGCCAGGGGCTGGCACGCGGGGGGATATAGTCCGCCCGTCAAGCTGTTCCTGACCGGGGCTGCAGGCGATCCCGGGGCACTGGCCGGGGTCGAGGTCGCCGGCTTCCCGATCGAATTGTCGATCATCGACGAGGGCGGGTTCCCCGGTGTCGAAGACGTCGCCGATTCGGCTGCCGCCGTCGTCCAGGTCGCGACCGACGACCCTGCGACCGTCGCGCAGTTTGGCGCGCTGGCGCGTGCCACCGATGTGCCCATGCTCGCCGCCGCGTTCGATCCCCCGCTATCGTTCGTGCGTCAGCTCGTGCGCGCGGGCGCCCACGACGTCATTCCCCTGCCGCTCGACATTGCCGACCTCGAAACCTCGGTGCAGCCGATCGCGAGCGAATTGGCGACGAAGACGCGTAGCGCGCATGTCGGGCTCGAAAAATCGATCATGGTCATCAAGTCCGAAGGCGGGGTCGGTGCGACCGCGCTCTCGACCCAGCTGGCCACGCGCTTCGCCGCCAACGAGGCGGCGGCGGGTCGCGAAACCTGCCTGCTCGACATGGACATGCAATTCGGGGACGCGGCCTTCGTGCTGGGGCTGAAACCGCGCCTGACGCTCGCCGACCTGATCCAGGCCGAAGAGCGGCTCGACGGCGCGTTGATGCGCACGGTCGCGACCGATCATCCCTCGGGGCTCAAGATCGTGTCCGCGCCCAACGAGATCCTGCCGCTGGAAAGCCTGAGCGCGGAGCATGCGTTTCGCATTCTCAATCTTGCCAAGGCAGAGTTCGGGACGGTGTTCGTCGATCTTCCGATGAACTGGACCAACTGGTCGCTGTCGCTGATGACGCGCGCCGACATGGTGTTGATGGTGACCGAACTGTCGATCCCCTCGCTCAACCGCGCGCGGCGCCAGCTCGACCTGCTCAACAGCCAGGGTCTTGGCGACATCGACGTGCGAGTGGTTGTCAACCGCTTCGAAAAGGGACTGTTCAAGAAACTGACACGCTCGGATGCGGAGTCCGTGTTGGGACGCGAGGTCGCCTATACGATCTGCAACGACCACCAGACGATGAGCGAGGCGCTGGAACGCGGCGTGCCCATCGCGGAGGTCAAGCGTCGGAGTGCCCTCGGCAAGGATCTCGACATTCTCGATTCAGGCCTCGCGGGCGCTCTGGGACTGGAGCGATAGGGGTAGGATTATGGGCATGTGGCAGATCAAACGACCGAAATACGATCCTGGCGCCGAGGACGAGCATGCCAAGGAAGTGCATGAAGCGCTCGATCCGCACAGCTTCGACAAGCAGGACGACGATGCCGCCGAGCGCGATCGCGAGGCCAAGCGGAAGCTGATGAATGTCGGCGATGCCGGCGCCTTCGCCAAGCGCGACCATCATACCGAGCTCAAGGTCGAACTGCACCAGGCGCTACTCGACCAGATCAACCTCGCCGCGCTCGAGGCAATGAGCCGCGCGCAGATCGCCGACGAAATTGGCGATATCGTCGCCGAAGAACTTGAAAAACGCAGTCACGCGCTCAACCTTAACGAGCGCAAGCAACTGGCCGAGGACGTGCTCGACGAGTTGCTCGGCCTCGGACCGCTTGAGCCGCTGCTCAAGGATACGACGATCACCGACATCTTGGTGAACGGCTACGACAATATCTACGTCGAACGTTACGGCACGCTCGAAGCGTCGCCGGTCAAGTTCAAGGACGAGAAGCACCTCTTCCGGATCATCCAGAAGATCGTGTCGAACGTCGGCCGACGGATCGACGAAAGCGCGCCGCTGGTCGATGCCCGTCTCGCCGACGGCAGCCGCGTCAATGCGGTGGTTCCGCCGCTGGCGCTCGACGGTTCGCTGCTCTCGATCCGTAAGTTCGCCAAGGTTCCGATCAGCCTCGAACGGCTGGTCGAAATCGGCTCGGTTCCCGAAAGCGTCGCCATGTGCCTGCGCGCCGTGGTCAAGGCACGCCGCAACGTGCTCATCTCCGGTGGTACCGGTTCGGGTAAGACGACCATGCTCAACGCAATGAGTGCATTCATCGATCATCACGAGCGGATCGTGACGATCGAGGACAGCGCTGAACTCCAGCTGCAGCAGGACCATGTCGCGCGGCTCGAAACGCGACCGCCCAATATCGAAGGGCGCGGCGAGATCACGCAGCGCGACCTCGTCAAGAACGCGCTTCGCATGCGCCCCGATCGCATCATCGTCGGCGAAGTTCGCGCCGGCGAGGCGTTCGACATGCTTCAGGCGATGAACACCGGCCATGACGGGTCGATGACCACGATTCACGCCAACACGCCGCGCGACAGCCTTTCGCGTCTCGAACAGATGATCGGGATGAGCGGGATCGACATCTCGCCGCGCGCCGCGCGCAACCAGATCGCCAGCGCGATCAACGTCGTGATCCAGGTCTCGCGCCTGTCCGATGGCCGCCGCCGCCTGACCAGCCTGTCCGAAATCACGGGCATGGAAGGCGAGGTCATCACGCTCCAGGAAATCTTCCGCTTCCGCCAGAAAGGTATCGATGCCGATGGCGTGGTGCAGGGCAAGTTCGAAGCGACCGGCATCCGTCCGCGCTTCGTCGACGAGGTCGCCACCTATGGCGTCGAATTGTCGCCCGAACTCTTCCGTCCCGATGCGAGGTTAGACTGATGGAGCCTTGGCTACGCGCAATTATCTTGGCCGCCATTTTCGGGGCGGTCCTGATCCTGGTCGAACGACTGGTCTCGGCCATTTCGCGTAGCCGCTCGAGCGGCTCGGCGATCAACAAGCGCCTCCAGATGATCGAGGGTGGGCACACCCGCGAGGAAACGATGGTGGCGCTACGCCGCGACGACGATGCGGCGAGCATCCGGTTCGGTGGCTTCATCGGCAGGATTGGCGAGTCGCTTCGGACCCTGCTCGTGCAGGCCGGGGTCACCGGCAACTCAGGCCAGATCGCCATCATGCTGATGTCACTGCCTTTCGTCGTCTTCCTGGCGCTGCTCGCGATCTTTTCGGTCGGGGGCTACGCGATGAATGTCGGGCGGGTCATGCTGCTCGCTGCCGTCGCGCTCGGTCTGGGTGCCGCCATCCCCTTTCTCATCCTGCGCTTCATGGCCAATCGCCGCCGCAAGAAGATGGGCGAACAATTCCCCGTGGCGCTGGACGTATTCGTGCGCGGTCTGCGAGCAGGTCACCCGGTGGCCGCAGCGCTCGACTTGCTGACGGCCGAGATGCCCGATCCGGTGGGGAGCGAATTCGGTCTGGTGATCGACGAAGTAACCTACGGCGCCGACCTGCGCGATGCGCTCGACGAGATGGCGGAGCGCTGGGACCTCGACGACATTCGCATGTTCGTCGTCTCGCTTTCGGTGCAGCAGGAAACGGGCGGCAACCTCGCCGAGATTCTCGACAATCTGACCAAGGTGATCCGCGATCGCCAGGCGATGGTGATGAAGGTGCGCGCCTTGTCGTCCGAAGGTCGAATGACGGCTTGGATGCTTTCCTCGCTGCCGCTCCTGACGCTGCTCATCGTCTTCATGGGCAACTCGTCCTTCTTCCTCGACGTGGCCGAAGATCCGATCTTCGTGCCCGCATTCGCAATCCTCATCCTGATGTGGCTGATCGGGGTCTTCATGATCCGCAAGCTGGTCGATTTGAAAGTCTGAGCCGATGATCGAATTTCTTGCCGAGAACCAGACTGCCCGCTTCGCGGTATTGGCGCTGCTGTTCGTCATCATCGTGTTCTCGGTCTATTCTTTCTCGCGGGCCGCTACGGCGCGGAGCGCGGTCAAGGAACGCCTCGAAGAAGCCTCGACCGCGCGTCCGACCGCCGAGCGCGGGCAGGCGTCGCTTCGCAGCGATTCTGTCCAGAGCCGCTGGACCGACTTCGTCAACACGATCGAGAAAACCGGGATCAACCTCGTCGACACGCGCAGCGACACGCTTCGCAAGAAGCTGATCGAAGCCGGGTTCACGTCGCCCGACGCGCCCAAGATCTACACCGCCGTCCGCCTCGTCGGGGTGATCCTGATGCCGATCCTGGTGATTGGCTACATGTTCCTGGTCGGCAATCCGCCGACGCTCATCGGCGGTTACTTCGCGGCAACGATCGCGATGTTGTTCGGGCTCTACATCCCGACCGTCTACGTCAGCGCCAAGGCCGACCGTCGCCGGACCGAAATTACGAACGGCTTTCCCGACGCGCTCGACCTGATGCTCGTTTGTGTCGAGGCGGGGCTCGGGATCGACACTGCCTTCAACCGCGTCGGGCAGGAAATCGCTGAATCGCATCCTTTGCTCGCGCAGCAATTCGGTACCGTCGTGCTCGAACTGCGTGCCGGTCGCAGCCGTGAAGATGCGCTGCGCCGCATGGCCGACCGTGCCGGGGTCGATGAAATCCGCGCCTTCGCCACGCTCCTGATCCAGTCGACCAAGCTGGGGTCGAGCGTGTCGCAGACGCTTCGAACTTATGCGCACGAAATGCGCGAAAAGCGCCGCTTGCGCGCCGAAGAGAAAGCGCACCGCCTGCCGGTGCTGCTCTCGGTGCCGCTGGTCGGCTGCATGCTGCCGACGATGATCGGCGTCCTCATGGTGCCCGCGGTGATCCGCATGATCCGGATCATCGGGCCGGCACTGGGAGGCTAGGAAGAAGGGGGAAGACCGATGATGGCCAAGACAGGAATGCTCGCTGCGACGACTGCGCTCGCGTTGGCCGCCTGCGCAGGACCGCAGGTCGAAGTCCGCCAGATCGCATCGCCGCTCTCGCAGGAGGACATCAGCGTGGCCGACCGGCTCGGCGAAGCGCACGCGATGATGCGCATGGGCAATGTCGGGCTCGCGATCGAATCCTACCGCAAGGCGCTGCGCAAGAGCCCGCGCTCGGCGCTCGCGCATGTCGGCATGGCGCGCGCCTACGACAGGATGGGGCGCTACGACCTCAGCCTCGACCATTACCAGGTCGCGCTCGCGCTGAGCCCCGAGGACCCGAGCATGTACGCCGCTCTGTCCGCCTCGCTTCGCGCGCAAGGCCGCCCCGTCGACGCCGCGCGCGTGATGGCCGAAGGCCGCGCACGGCAGATCCAGCAAACCGATGCTGTCGCCGAAACCCGCATACCCGCCCAGTTCCTCGGCCCGCCCAGCGCGCCCGAACTGGTCGCCGGTTCGCTTAACATCGTGCCCAAGCCGCTCTCGGCCGAAGCCGTGACGAGCGGGATTACCGTTCGCCTGCCCCAGCCACGCCGGGTCGAGGGTCCCGACGCACCCGCACTCGATAACGAGAATATCGTCGCGTCGGGCAAGTTCGATGCGCCGGTGGTCGACCTGGTCACGCTATCGCCTGAAGCCGTGCCCGAAAGCGGACTGCGTCCCGACGCGCCGCAGATCGATGCCGGTTCGGTGCAGATGGCGGGGCGCAATGTCGGCGTCGTCGAAATCCGTTCGCTCCAGCAAGGCGTGTCGATTTCCGACCTGCCGCGCAGCAAGGCTTCGAGGCCCGAACTGGTCTCCGCCCCCCTCAAGGTCGCCGAGGTCAAGCTCGAAGCGCCGACGGTGGCGACGCTGGAACGGCCTGCCGAGGAGATCGCGGTCATGCCGGCGCCCAAGCTGGCGATGCGCACCTCACCACTGCCCTTCGTCGATGCCGGCCCCGCGCCCGTGGTGCGCGACGTCCCGCTGGCGATGGCGCAAGGCGTCGAGCCGACCGCGGCCAACCCCGCGGTGCTGCTCAATGCGCCGAAAGTGGCCCGGCGCCATCCGATGCCGGTCGCAACCAAGCGCGATCGCGCGCGGCTCGAACGGATGAGCAGCGGTGAGGTGGCGCTCGTCACGACCGCGACTCCCGCCTGGGAATCGCGCCCTGCCTACCGGTCCGAAGTGGTCGACCGGACACGCACGAAGACGACGGTCCAGTTTACGCGCGCCAAGGTCGAGGCCGCGCCGGTCATGCTGATCGGTGCCGGCAACTCGATGCAACTGGCCGAACGCGCCAAGACGCGACTGGTCGCCGAAGGCGTCCGTGTTGCCGACACCGGCAAGTCGTCCACCGCGCGAGCCCGCTCGGTCCTTTTCTATCCGAAAGGGCGCGAAGAGGATGCCAAGGCGCTGGTCGCCCGCTTCGGATTCCGGATCGCGGCGCAAGCCGGGCCGGTCGAAGTGATGACCCTGCATCTCGGCAAGGACGCGCAGGCCGCGCTTCTGGGCGGCTGATGCGGCGACGCGCCCCGGCGCTTCTGTTCCTCAGTCTGGTCAGCGCGAGCCCCGCGGCTGCGCAGGATGATGCGCGTTCGGCGCAAACCCAGCTCGACGAGGCGGCCTATGCCTTGTCCGAGGGCCGAACGGTTCAGGCGCGCGCGATGTTGGCCGAGGCAGTCAGGCTGGGGGCAAGCGGGGAGCCAGTCGATCGCCTGCTCGCCGACCTGAGCTTTGCCGACGGCCGCTATACCCAGGCACTCGCGCGCGCCACGGCGCTGCTTCGCCAGCATCCCGACGATATCGTGCTGCTAGAGCGGGCCGGTCTTGCGGCGCTTTCGCTTGGCAAGGACGATCAGGCGTCGGCCTTTCTGGCGCGCGCGGCCCGGCTCGGCAGCCAGCGCTGGCGCACCTATAACGGTCTCGGCGTGTTGGCCGACCGCCGCGCAGACTGGGCTGCCGCCGATGCGGCTTACGCCCAGGCCGAGGCGCTGGTGACGCCGCAGGCGACGTTATTCAACAATCGCGGTTGGTCGATGCTGCTTCAGGGGCGATGGGAAGAGGCGCTTGGTCCGTTGACCCAGGCTTTCGCCATGGAGCCCCAAAATCCGCTTTATTCCGCCAACCTGGCGCTTGCCAGCATGGCGCTCGACAACGATCTCCCGCGCCGCGAAGACGGCGAGGGCGACGCGCAGTTCGCGGCCCGGCTGAACGATGCGGGGGTCGTCGCCGCAGCGCAGGGAATGCAGCGCAAGGCGATCGCGGCCTTTACCCGCGCGATCGAAGCCCGTAGCCAATATTACGAACGTGCCGCCACCAACCTGGCGCGGATCGAGGGGGACAAATGAATCTCATCGCGTTGGCGCCCGAATGGCTGTTCTACCTGTTTGTGGCGATCCTCGTGGCCGCCGCCGCGCAGGACATCTGGAAGATGAAAATCTCCAACTATCTCGTCCTCGCCCTGCTGATCGGCGCGATTGCCGCGGCGATCGTTGTCGGGCCGGAAATGGATCTGTGGAAGAATGTCGCAATCCTCGTCGTCGGGCTTGCGCTTGGCACCGGGCTATTCGCAGCCGGAATCATGGGCGGGGGTGATGTGAAGCTGACCGTGGCGGCCGCCGTCTGGTTCCTATGGACCGACGCGCTGATCATGTTGCTGCTGATCACCTTTGCCGGGGTCGTGGTGATCATCTTCTCGGTCACCGCGCGCTTCGTCGGGCTGGGGCAGAAGAAACGCGGACGCCTGATCAGCTACGGCATCGCCGTGGCGATGGGCGCGATCGCGATGGCGGCCTTCGAACGCGGGCTGATCGCGGCATGATCTGGGCGCTGGCAAGCGCGCTCGCGCTGCAGCCGGCGCCAGAGTTGATCAGCGCGGGCGGACGCTGGGCGGCGTTCCGCCTGCCCGACGGGCGCTGTGAGGCGAGGGGACGCGCATGGCGCCATCTTCCCGACAGCCAGCGCGAACGCCAGCCGATGATCCACTTCACCTTCGATACGGGCGGGAAGCTGCAGGCGGTATCGGTCCGCCTGCGCCGCCTGTCGCGTGAGGGAAGCAGTGTCATCCTGGGCGTCGACGGTGCGCGCTTCATGCTCGAAGGCGAAGGGCGTTTCGCGCACACGCGCGATGCGCGCCAGGGCCTCGCCATCGTCTCCGCGCTGCGTTCCGGCGAGCGGATGCGGGTGACCGGGCACAGCGTGAGCGGGCGTTTTACCGACTATTATCCGCTCGACGGCATCAATACCGCGATCGACGCCGCGGCCGCCGCCTGCGCGAATTGACTGGAATTTCCAAGGGCTTGCCCCTATGTGGCGGCCAATCATGAGCGCCGATACCAACCTGATGCCGATCCCCGGCAACGTCGATCCCGTGCCTGTCGACCGCAAGAAAGCGGACGGCAAGCCCAATCTCGTGGGCCTCACCAAGGACGAGTTGCGCGAGACGCTGATCGCTGGCGGCATGGCCGAGAAGCAGGCCAAGCTCCGCTCGAAGCAGATCTGGCACTGGATCTACAATCGCGGCGCGACCTCATTCGAGGAGATGACCGACATCGCCAAGGCGCAGCGCCCGTGGCTCGAAGAAAATTTCACGATCGAACGGCCCGAGATCGTCGAAGCGCAGGTGTCGAACGACGGGACGCGCAAGTGGCTGCTGCGCACGCATGACGGGCACGATTTCGAAATGGTGTTCATTCCCGATGCCGATCGCGGGACGCTGTGCGTGTCGAGCCAGGTCGGCTGTACGCTCAACTGCCGCTTCTGTCACACTGGGACGATGCGGCTGGTCCGCAACCTCGAACCCGACGAGATCGTCGGGCAGGTCATGCTCGCGCGCGATGCGCTCGGTGAATGGCCGAGCCGTCCCGAAGGACGCATGCTCACCAACATCGTCATGATGGGGATGGGCGAGCCGCTCTACAATTTCGACAATGTCGGAGCCGCGCTCAAGATCGTCATGGACGGCGACGGGCTGGGCCTGTCGAAACGTCGTATCACGTTGTCCACCTCGGGCGTCGTGCCGATGATGGAGAAATGCGGCGACGAGATCGGCGTGAACCTCGCCGTCTCGCTCCATGCGGTGACCAAGGAAGTGCGCGACGAGATCGTGCCGCTGAACAAGAAATACGGCATCGAGGAATTGCTCCAGGCCTGTGCCGACTATCCGGGCGCCAACAATGCCCGTCGCATCACCTTCGAATATGTGATGCTCAAGGACAAGAATGACAGCGACGAGGATGCGCGCGAACTGGTGCGGCTGCTCAAGCAGTACAAGCTGCCTGCGAAGGTGAACCTGATCCCGTTCAACCCGTGGGACGGCGCGCCCTACGAGTGCTCGACCCCCGAGCGGATCAAGTCGTTCAGCAACATCGTATTCGAGGGCGGCATCTCGGCGCCCGTGCGGACTCCGCGCGGTCGCGATATCGATGCGGCCTGTGGCCAGCTGAAGACCGCAGCGGAGAAGAAGTCGCGCGCGCAGCGGGATCGCGAAGCGGCTGGCGAAGGCTGATCGAGCGCGCTAGCGTCTCCCGGTTCGGAGGGAGACCAAAGCGATGGCGTTGCTTTCCAGGCTGATCCAGAAATTCCTGAAAGAAGGCCAGCTCACGCTGGTCCATCCCGACGGGCGTCGCGAGACGCTCGGTCCGGGCGGCGGGGAGGCGGTCACGATCCGCTTCGCCGACGACAAGGTCGTGCGCGACCTCATGCGCAATCCGCGGCTGATGCTCGGCGAGGCCTATATGGACGGGCGCATCGTCTTCGAGGACGGCAAGATGATCGATCTGCTGTCTATGGTCCAGCGTTCCAACGCGTTCGAAGACAAGGAGCCGGGAGGCGCGAGTTTCGTCGACAAGGGCAAGATTGCCGGGCTCGCCCGCTGGCTGCGGCGCAACAATCCGGTGAAATCGAAGGACAATGTCGCGCATCACTATGACTTGGGCGACGATCTCTACGACCTGTTTCTCGACCCGTGGCGCCAATATAGCTGCGCCTATTACGAGGAGCCGGGCCAGCCGCTCGAAGAAGCGCAGCTCGCCAAGCTCGCGCACATCGCCGGCAAACTGCACCTGCGCGAAGGCGACCATGTGCTTGACATTGGCTGTGGCTGGGGCGGCATGGCGCGCTACCTGCACAAGGTGGCGGGCGTGCGGGTCACTGGCATCACGCTGTCCGAGCATCAGCTGACCTATGCGCGCGCGAAGGCGGTCGAGGAGGGGGTGGCCGACAAGGTCGATTTCCAGCTGGTCGATTATCGAAAGCTCGAGGGGCAGTTTGACCGCATCGTCACGGTCGGCATGTTCGAGCATGTCGGCGCGGCGCATTATCGCGAATTTTACGACGCGTGCCGACGGCTGCTCAAGCGCGACGGGGTGATGCTCAATCACACGATCGGGCGGCTGGGCGAAGCGGGGTCCCCCGACCCGTTCACCGACAAGTGGATCTTTCCCGGCTATCACATCCCGTCCTTGTCGCAGATGTGCGAGGCGAGCGAGCAGGCGCGGCTGATGGTCAGCGATGTCGAGATATTACGGCTGCACTATGCGCACACGTTGCGCGCCTGGCTCGAACGGGTGGAGGCCAAGAAGCCGGAGATCGAGCGCCTATACGACGAGCGCTTCTACCGCATGTGGGAGTTCTACCTCGGCGGCGCGATCGTGATGTTCGAACATGGCGGAAGCTGCAACTACCAGGTGCAATATGTCCGCGACCGGCGCGCCCTGCCGATCACGCGTGACTATATGGCGGAGGCCGAGGCCCGTTACCGCGCGATCGCCGGCTGACGCCTAAACTGCGGCGCGCTGCCATAGGTCAGCGTGCGCCAGATATATTCGAGCGGGCCATAGCGATAGGTGCGCAGCCAGAAGTGGCTGAACACCGACAAGGCGACGAACACGCCGACCGCGAGCATCAGGGTCTGGATGGGCGTGATGCTCCCCGCCAACGCCAGGCCGGGGCCGAAGCCTGCCAGCACGAGCGTGAACAGGATACCGTGCGCAAGATAGTTGGTCAGCGCCATCCGACCGGTCGGTGCGAAGAGGCGGGGAAGCCAACCGAGCGACTTGCTATGATAGAGCCAGAGCAGTGCCGTCGCATAGCCCAGCGCCGCGAGGACCAGCCCGACCATATGGACGGCCTGGTTGGCGAGATCGGGCAATTCCATCATGTCGTTATTGACCGCCATGTGGACATATTCGAGCGCGAGGCCGAGCGGCAGCACGACGAGCGCGATACGACCGATCCGGGGGCGCAGTTCGGCAATCCGTTCGAGCCATCCTTGGCGGGCGATCCACGCGCCGATCAGGAAGCGGCCGAGCGCGTAGAGTATCCAGGAGATGAGCACGCCGCTCAGGAAGAAGCCTTCGTGGGTCATGAAGGCGAACTCGCGGACCCAGTCGGCATAGCTGCCGTTGATGATCGTGTCGAAGCGGGAGGCCTGTGCGTCGGGATTGTAAACGAGACCTTCCTGACGGCCGAGAATGCCCAGCTCGCGCGAGGTCGTTTTGACGACCGGGCGGGAGAACAGCATTAGCACGAGCCCGGCAATCGCCATCGCCCTTAGCGACAGTCCGCGGAGCGCGAACAGGAGGAAACCGGCGATCGCGTAGACGAACAAAATGTCCCACGGCCATAGCAGATAGAGATTGATCGCGCCGATCCCAAGCAGGATCGTCAGGCGACGTAGATAGAGGCTGTTGGCATCGCTCGTGCGGGCCTTCATCCGGCTCAACTGGACCCAGAAACCCATGCCGAACAGCACGCCGAAAAGCGTATTGGCCTTGTCCGACACGAGCCAGAGCGTGGCTTGCAGCGCGAGCACGTTGGCCGGGTCCTCGCTCCAGGCCTCGCGGTGCACTTCCATCGAGGCGAAGGGGTAGAAGGCGAAGAAGACATAGTTGGCGATGAACACGCCCAGGAGCGCGAACCCGCGCAGCGCGTCCAGTTCGCCGATGCGTTCGGACGATGTGATCGGTGCGACGTGGCCTTCGGTCATGCTGCTCCCCCCAAAGAAGAAAACGCCACACACCGCGTCGCGCAACGAAAAGGGGCGACCCGCGGCCGCCCCTTCTGTCTCACGATATGATGGTCCGCGCTAGTCCTTGCGCTCGACCACGCGTTTCATGACCAACACGTTCTCGCCTTCGTCAAGGACGCCGTCACCGTCCTTGTCCATCGCGTCGAAGCGCTCGAGCGCCTTGTCGATGGCTTCCTGGCGGCTGACGCGACCGTCGCCGTCAGCATCCTCGTCGGCGGCGGCAGCAAGCTTTTCGACGCGTTGGAGCATCACCTTCTTGCGGTCCTCGGTCGTCCATTCGCCGCCCTCGCCGAGCCGCTTGACGATGACTTCCTTCTTCACTTCGTCGCCGTCCTCGCTGACCCAGCGATTGACGACCACTTCGCGTTCGCCGTCGACCTCACCCTCAGGCGAGCGCTTGAGCATGACGCGCGGCATGGCGTGCTGGCCATGGTCCTTGTGATGCGCCTCGAACTCTTCCTTGCTGATGGCGCCATTGCCGTCCGTGTCGATCTTGGCGAACATTTCGCCCGGCTCCATCTTCATGCGATGGCGCATCTTCATATGCTTGGGCAGTTCGAGATCGCCCTCGAGCATTTCGAGGTTCGCGACCTTGAGGCCCATCGCGTGGCGTTCCTCGCCCTCGAGATAGCCGTTACCGTCCGTGTCGCGCGCGTCGAACCGCTCGGCAGCCTGGGCGGCAGTCTCGTCTCGCGTTTTGGCGATCTGCATGAATAGTACCTGCGGCCTCGCGCCCTCGACGACTTCGACCTCGACGGTCTCGACGTCCTGCGCGGCGGCAAGCATGGCGGCGGTGATGAGAAGCATGCCCATGATCGAAAATCTCCCCTTTTGGATCAGGATGGAGCGAAGGCTAGGCCGCGCTTCCTGAGTCTCAAGTGAACGAAATGTTACTCACGCATAGACCCATTTGCGCTGCAGCAGGAAGGTCAGCCACGGCGTGATGAGCACGAATGGGATGGTCGGCCACCACGTCTCGCCGTCCAGGTGATGGACCAGCCACCAGACCCAGAATTGGTTGATGAGATAGCCGATGATGTTGGTGACGAAGAAGCGGGCGGTGCGCCGCGCCGGTCGGTCGCGGCTGCCGTGCCCCTGGAAGGTGAAACGCGAGTGGGTCAGATAGGAGATGAAGGTGAAGATGACGAAGACGATAGTGAGCGAGACCATCGGCTCGACCCCGCCAAATTCGGCAAGCGCCCAGTATGCGAGGGTGAAGAGGATGGTGATGACGAGCCCTGCAAAGGCATAGCGAGCGACCTGCCCCGCGACCTTGCGCGTTTCCTCGTCCAGTGCCTCCCAGTGCGCTCGCATCTTGCCTCCTCTTGTCCAGCCGCTACAGCATGACGGCAAGGGGGAAAAGCCATGTTCGAGTGGGCTGCCAGCGAAGAAGATCGTCCGTGGAAGCGCTGGGTGCTGCTGGGCCTCGGCATCTTCATCGCCGTGACGTTGGCGACCAAGTGGTCGGGACTTGCCGATCTCACCCTGATTGACACTGACGATAATCTTCGGTTGGCGCAGGTACGCGATTGGCTTGCGGGCCAGCCGTGGAGCGATCTGAGGCAATACCGAATGGAGCCGCCTGCCGGAGCGGACATCCACTGGTCGCGTATCCCTGACCTGCCGATCGCGGGCATCATCCTGCTTCTTACGCCGCTGCTGGGTGGAGCCATGGCGGAGGTCGTCGCGGTAACGGTCGCGCCGTTCATTCCCGCAGCAATTATCCTTTTCGCGATCGCGACCGTGACGCGCCGGGTCGCCGCCAAGGGCGCCTGGCCGATCGCGCTGATCGCGGTGCTGATGGCGACCAGTGTGTCGATGAACCTCATGCCGCTCAGGATCGACCATCACGGGTGGCAGCTGGCGATGCTGTCGCTGGTCATGGTCGGCTTCACCGATCCGCGTCATGCGCGCGGCGGCGCGATCATGGGTCTGGCGATCGCCTGTTCGCTCGCCATCGGGCTCGAGATGATCATCTTCATCGCGCTGCTCGGCGCTGCGACGGTGCTCGGCTGGATTTTCTTCGCGGGCGAACGCTATCGCATGATGACGCTGGGCGCGGCGACGGCAGGGGGCAGCACGCTTTTCTATCTTCTCTTCGCCTCTGACGCGAACCGTCAATTGGTGTGCGACGCGCTATCGCCGGTGTGGCTATCCAACGCGGTGCTGGGTGGGGCGCTACTGGTCGCGATTGCGTGGAAAGCGCCGCGCGACTGGCGCTGGCGGACCGGCCTAGCACTGAGTGCAGGTCTCATCATCGCCGCGTTCCACGCATTTGCCTTCCCCCACTGTCTCTCGCGGCTCGAGGGAGTATCGGACGAGGCGGTGCGCTTATGGCTGAGCCGGGTGCACGAGGCCAAACCGATCACCGAGCAGTCGGTCCGCATCTTTGTGACTGCGTTGTTCCTGCCGGCGCTTGCGATCGTCGGCTATGCGCTGCTCGTGAAGCGCGGGGGCAAGGAGCGACAGCGCATGGCGCTCGGCCTTGGCGCGGCGATGCTGGTCGCGACCGGGTTGATGTTTTGGCAGTCGCGCCTCGGCGCAGCTGCGCAATTGCTGGCTATCCCGGGCGCTGCCGGACTTTTCGTCGTGCTCGTTCCGCGGCTTGCGGCATCCTATTCGATGCTGGTTCGGGTCCTAGGGATCAGCCTCGCCTTCATCGCAACATCGGGCGCATTGCCGATCCTGGTCGGCAATTACCTGCCGGACAAGAATCGCAAGAGCGAAGCGGAGCAGGATGAAGATGATGCCATCTCACGCGAACGCTGCGGATCGCGCGAAGACATGGCGATCCTCGCAAATCTCCCCCAAGGCCACGTCTACACCTTCCTCGACATGGCTCCTCGCGTGCTGGTGATGACGCCGCACACGACGGTCACCGGTCCTTATCATCGTAATCATGAAGCGATCGTCGACAATATTCTTACGCTTCGAGCCAAACCCGATCAGGCGCGCAGGCGGATCGAGGCGACAGGCGCGGACTATTTGCTACTGTGTCGCGGTCAACTGGACGTGATCGGGCCGGGCGTCGAGGATCAGGGATTGGCCTGGCAGCTAGGCAAGGGAGCCTCCTTCGACTGGCTCGAACCGATCGCCGTGTCCGACGACAACCCTAACCTGCTGTACCGCCTGACAACACAGGGAAGCTCTGGATAAGCCCGTCGACAACGAACTGCGCGGCCAGCGCGGCGAGGATGACACCGAGCAGTCGGGTAATCATTGCCTCGACCTTGTGGCCCAGGAATTTCATCAGCGGCCCCGCGGCGAGCAATGCGATCATCGTGATGAGGATGACCGCGGTCATCGCGCCCATGACGACCAGCCACTCGGTCGTGCCCTCGGCCTTGTGCGTCAGCAGCATGACGGCGGCGATCGTCCCGGGTCCTGCGATCATCGGGATCGCCATCGGGAAAATGCTGACATCTTCGGCCTCGGGGGTTCCCTGCAACTCCTCGGCGCGATTCTCGCGGCGCTCGGTGCGCTTTTCAAACACCATGTCGAGCGCGATCATGAACAGCATGATCCCGCCCGCGATGCGGAACGCGGCGAGTGAAATGCCCAGCGCATCGAGCATCGGCTGTCCGACCAGCGCAAAGAAGACGAGGATGAACCACGCCACCACGCAGGCGCGGATGGCCATCCGGCGACGCTGCCCGTCGGTGGCGCGGCCGGTCAACGAGGCGAAGATCGGCGCGTTGCCTGGTGGGTCGATGATGACCGCGAAGGTCACCAGCGCAGTGGTGAACAGTTCGATCACAGGCCCTCCGGATCCTTGAGGCCCTCGCGGCGGTGCGCGGCGACGAGCGTGTTGCGAAGGAGCATGGCGATGGTCATCGGACCGACACCGCCCGGCACCGGCGTGATGGCGGCGGCTTTCTCGGCAGCTTCTTCATAGGCGACGTCGCCGACCAGCTTGCCTTTCGCACCTTCCTCGGCGGGCGGAAGGCGGTTGATGCCGACGTCGATAACAGTCGCGCCGGGCTTGACCCAGTCGCCCTTCACCATCTCCGCGCGGCCCACGGCGGCGACAAGAATATCCGCGCTCTTGGCCAGTTCGGGAAGGTTTTTCGTGCGGCTGTGGGCGATGGTGACGGTGGCGTTCTCCGACAGGAGAAGCTGCGCCATCGGCTTGCCGACGATGTTGGAGCGGCCGATGACGACCGCGTGAAGGCCCGACAGGTCGCCATGCTGCTGCTTGAGCAGGTGGATGCAGCCATAAGGCGTGCAGGGCACCATCGCATCCTGCCCGACGCTGAGGCGACCGGCGTTGATGACATGGAATCCGTCGACATCCTTGGACGGATCGATTTCGCCGATCACCTCGTCCTCGTCGAGATGACCCGGCAGCGGCAGCTGGACGAGAATGCCATCGACCGCGGGGTCGCCATTCAATTGGTCGATCAGCGCGAGCAGTTCGGCCTGGCTCGTGTCGTCGGGCAGGCGGTGCGTGAAGCTTTCCATGCCTGCCGCCACGGTCGCCTTGCCCTTGGAGCCGACATAGACCTGGCTGGCGGGGTCTTCGCCGACGAGCACGACGGCGAGACCGGGGGTGCGCCCCGTCTTCTCCTTGAAGGCGGCGACGCCCTCGGCCACCCGCTCGCGGACGCGAAGGGCTTCGGCCTTGCCGTCGATGCGGGCGCTCATCGGATCAGAGTCGCGCCGGTTTCGGCGAGGATCCCGGGCAGGATCGCGCGCTGCATGATGATGATGGCGAACAGCATGACCATCGGTGACAGGTCGATCATGCCGAAGTCGGGCATGATCTTGCGGATCGGCCGGTAGATGGGCGCCGTGATGCGTTCGAGCACTTCGGAAATGGTGCGCACGACATTGCTGGTCGGATTGATCACGCCGAAGACGAGCAACCAGGACAGGATGACCTGCCCGATGATCACCCAGAAGAGGACGTCGAGCGCGATATAGAGGATTTGGACGATGGCTAGGATCATGCACGCTGTCCTAGCCGTGTGGGACGCCTCGCACAATGACTCTCGTCAGGGGGCGAAGCGGTTTGGCTGCGCTTCGGCCAGGATCACCGCGAAGTCGTCGGCGTCGTCGGTCCATTCGTGGGTAGGAGTCCAACCGCCGGCGAGGAGCAGGGCGCGGGCGGCGCGCTTGCCATATTTGTGGCTATTCTCGGTGTGGATCGTCTCGCCCTTGGCAAAGGAGAAGGGCTGCCCCTCGATCTCGAACGAGACGTCGCGGTTGGCGACGAGGTGCATCTCGATCCGCCCGAGCATCTCGTTCCAGCGCGCTTCATGATCGAATGCGTCCTCGGGGATGGTGCCGTTCAGCTCACGATTGATGCGCGTCAGGAGGTTCTTGTTGAACGCCGCGGTGACGCCTTCGGGGTCGTCATAGGCGCGCTTCAACCGGTCGATTTCCTTCACCCGGTCCATGCCGATCAGCAGCTTGGCCCCATCGCCAAGGATGTCGCGGAAATGGCGCAGCATGTCGGTCGCGCTGCGCGGGACGAAATTACCGATGGTCGAGCCGGGGAAGAAACCGATCCGCTCGAACCCGTCAATTTCGGACGGGAGGTCGAATGGCTTCGTGAAGTCGGCTTCGACCGGGTCGACCGCGAGCCCGGGATGGTCGGCCTTCAGCTTGTCCGCGCTGTCGCGCAAATAGTCGCCCGAAATGTCGATCGGGACATAGTGGGCCGGCTCGATCGCGTCGATGATCAGCGGGGTCTTGGTCGCGCTGCCTGCGCCGAACTCGACCAGCGCGGCGCCTCGCCCGGTCGCTTCGGCGATGGCGGACGCATTTTCGCCCATGATCCGCATCTCGGTCTCGGTCGGATAATAGGCGTCGAGCCGGGTGATGTCGTCGAACAGCTCGCTGCCGCGCCGGTCATAGAACCAACGGGCGGGCACGGCGGGGATCGGGGCGGCGAGCCCGTTGAGCACGTCGTCCCGGAATGCAGGATCGACCTCAGGCGTTTCGGGCAAGTCGTACTCCGGTGAATTGCCAGCGTTGCTGGGGGTAGAAGAAGTTGCGGTAAGTGGCGCGGCTATGGCCCCGCGGGGTGGCGCAGGAGGCGCCTTTGAGGACGAACTGCCCGCACATGAATTTGCCGTTATATTCGCCCACCGTGCCCGCCTCCGGCTCGAAACCGGGATAGGGAAGATAGGCTGACTGGGTCCACTGCCAGCAGTCGCCATACGGGGAATCGTCGCCATGCGGCATGACCGCGCCGGCCTCGTCGAGCTGGTTGCCGCGCGACGGATCGCGGTCGGCATAGGCGGCTTCCCACTCGGCTTCGGTGGGGAGGCGGGCGTCGGCCCAGCGGGCGAAGGCATCGGCCTCGAAATAGGACAGGTGGGTGACGGGCCGCCCCGGCTCGAGCGGACGTTCGCCGGCGAGCGTGAAGCGGGTCCACTCGCCATCGTCCGAACGACGCCAGTAGCGCGGCGCCTCGATGCCGTTTTCCTTGACCCACGCCCAGCCGTCGGAGAGCCAGAGCGATGGGGTGGAGTAGCCGCCATCGATCATGAACTCAGCCCACTCGGCCTGCGTGATGAGGCGATCGGCGAGCTGGTAGGGCGCGAGCAGGGCGCGGTGGCGCGGGCGTTCGCAATCGAAGCTGAACCCGTCGCCGGCATGGCCGATCTCCACCTCGCCGCCGTCATGGCGGTGCCAGCGCATGTCGGGCGCAGCGTCGGTTACCTGTGGCGGGCCTTCGGTGTAGGCGGGGAGGAGGGGATTTTCCGACAAGGTCCAGAGGATGTCGGTAAGGAACAGTTCCTGGTGTTGCTGTTCGTGTTGGATTCCCAGTTCGACGAAGGCGCGGACTTTGGGCGAGAGGTCGGGGAGGGCCGAGAGCAGCGCGTCATCGACGGCCGCGCGATAGGCGAGGATGTCGTCGAGATGGGGGCGGCTGACGAGGCCGCGATTGGGGCGTGCATGACGCTCGCCTTCGCCCTCATAATAGCTGTTGAAGAGAAACGGATATTCCTCATCGAATAGCGCATATCCATGCACGTGGTCACGCAGGATGAAGGTTTCGAAGAACCAGGTCGTATGCGCGGCGTGCCATTTGGACGGGCTGGCGTCGGGATGCGGCTGGAGCGTGGCGTCGGCGTCGGACAGGGGCGCGAGCAGGTCGCACGTCAGGCGCCGCGTCCGGCGGTACCGGTCGGCAAGGCTTGCCTTTGAAGGTTCGTCGGCTCTGGCCACTACGCGCTCCACTCTAACAGGGTGTTAGCGGACAGACGACCCGTAACGTTCCCAGCAAGTTTCAGCGATTGTCGCCCGGGACCCAGAGAATATCGCCGCCCTCGCCCGCTGCGATGGCGCGCGCGGTTACGAAGAGATGGTCGGACAGGCGGTTGAGATAGGCGATGGCGTGCGGGTTGACCGTCTCCTCCGCCATTAGCGCGACGAGGGCGCGCTCGGCCCGGCGCACAACCGCGCGGGCATAATAGAGATGCGCGACTCCGGCGCTGCCGCCGGGAAGGATGAAGCTGGTGAGGGGTTCGAGATCGGCATTCGCCGCGTCGATCTCGGTCTCGAGCCGGGTGACCTGCTCCTCGACGATGCGCAGCGCGGTCGCGTCAAATTCGCCGCCCATCGGGGTCGCGATGTCGGCGCCAAGGTCGAACAGGTCGTTCTGGATGCGCCGCAGCGCGTCATTGCCGCCAAGCGCGGAAATGGCGACGCCGATCGCGCTATTGGCCTCGTCGACCTCGCCGATGGCATGCATACGCGCCGACGCCTTCGACACGCGCGAGCCGTCGACCAGCCCGGCGCTCCCCTTGTCGCCGGTGCGGGTGTAGATCTTGTTGAGCTTGACCAATTACTTGCCCGCGAGCGCGAGGATCAGCGCGACCAGCAGGATGGCGATGCCCTGGTAGAGCACGCGCTTCTGCATATAGTTCTGCTGTACCTCGCCGGTAACGTCCTTGCCCGAGGCCATGGCCATGATCCCGCGCACGAGCACATAGGCAGTGGCGCCCATGGCGAGGATCAGCGCAATGATGAGAAGTGTATTCATGCCTCCCATGTAGGCTCATGGAAGGCAAAGCCCAAGGGGAGACTTTGGGCGGTAAGACTTTCGACGAGGGCGGGGCCGTCCACTCCGTCGGCGCGCATCGCCTCCAGCGTCGGGGCCTTGTCGCGCTTGGCGAGCCGTTTGCCATCCTCGTGGGTGACCAGCTTGTGATGGAAATAGGTCGGTTCGGGCAGGCACAGCAACTGTTGCAGGACGCGCTGGATCGGGGTCGAGGGGCGAAGGTCCGCGCCGCGCACGACCATGTCGACCCCCTGATCGGCATCGTCGAGCACACAGGCGAGATGGTAGCTGGAGGGCGCATCCTTGCGGCTGAGGATGGCGTCGCCGACATGGTCGCGAGTCGACCGGAAGCGGATGCCGTCGCGCTCGGTCCATCCCGGCAGGCCGCCGATTTCCTCCAGCGCCCTGCCGACATCGAGCCGCCAGCTATGCGGCTCGGCCTCCAGCCGGGCTGGGTCGGGCGCGAGGCGGCGGCAAGTGCCCGGATAATGATGGCCGGGGTCGCCGTGGGGCGCGTTGAGCATCGCCTCGGCGATGTCGGCGCGAGTGCAGAAGCAGGGATAGACGAGGCCGCGGTCCTTGAGCTCTTCAAGTGCCGCCGCGTAGCGGTCGAGCCGCTCGCTCTCGACCATGACCTCGCCATCGGGCGAAAGCCCGAGCCAGTCGAGATCCTCCATGATGCCGTCGACATATTCGGGGCGACTGCGCGCGGGATCGAGATCGTCGATGCGCAGGCGGAAGGTGCCGTCCCCGGCGTCGGCTGCCATCGCGGCAGAAAAAGCGTGGCCCAGGTGCAGCCGTCCGGACGGCGAAGGCGCAAATCTCGTGACCGGCATGACTCACCGACTGTTGCAAATATGACTCTTGACCCGCCGAGTCATGCCATGGTGTCATGCTCTAGTCACGACGGGTTGGCATCCGTCGGTGCAACAGACGGAAAGACGGGCCTTGGCCGACGGTCTCCCGCTTGAGTGCGACGAGCCTTGGGGGACGGGTCCCGGTCCGGTGGATCGACCGCGACGGAGGCTTGTTGACTGTGTATCACCATCCCGATCTTCTACGGCACCCCGAAAGCTGCCCGGCGCTCGTGCTGAACGCCGATTATACCCCGTTGAGCTACTACCCGTTGTCGCTGTGGCCGTGGCAGACGGCGATCAAGGCGATGTTCCTCGAGCGCGTCGACATCGTCGCGCATTACGACCGCGAGGTGCATAGCCCGTCGCTCAACCTCAAGCTGCCGAGCGTGATCGCGCTCAGGCAATATGTGAAGCCCAACGAATATCCGGCCTTCACGCGATTCAACCTGTTCCTGCGCGACCGCTTCGAATGCGTCTATTGCGGAAGCCACAGGGAGCTGACTTTCGATCATGTCATTCCGCGCCGCCAGGGCGGGCGGACAAGCTGGGAAAATGTCGCCGCCGCCTGCGCGCCGTGCAACCTCAAGAAGGGTGGGCGCACGCCCGAAGAGGCGCACATGCCGCTGCGCACCGGCCAGCCGATCAAGCCGACCAGCTGGCAGTTGCAGGAGCATGGGCGCAGTTTCCCGCCCAACCACCTGCACGATACGTGGCACGATTTTCTCTATTGGGATGTCGAATTGGAGGCGGGTTCCTAACTCACCGGAAGGTTGGGTCCTACCCACCGGGAGGTAGGGTCCTAACGCCTCGTTAACCATTTTGATTCAATGGTGGTCGCATGAGCGAACCCACCATCCTCCTGATCCAGCCCAACGAACGGGCGCGCCTCGCCATGGTCGCACGCCTCGAACAGGCGGGATTCACCGTTCTGACGTCCAACACTGCGCTCGACGGGCTGGCCGCCATCCAGCGTGAAGAGATCGACCTTGTCCTTTCCGAAAAGGAGCTTCCGGGCCGCGACGGGATCGAGCTGACGCGGCTGGTGCGTGAAAACACCGCCTATGAGGACCTGCCGGTGATGCTGATCACGGGCAAGCACGACCGCGTGGGGGCCTGCGCCGGCTATGGCGTGGGCGCGGACGATGTCGTCGCCAAGCCGTTCGATACCGACGTGCTGATCGCCAAGATCAACCGCCGCCTGACGCTGGCGGGAACGGTGACGGCGCTTCGCCACGACAATTCGATCCTCGACACGCGGGTGATCCAGCGCGCGATCGAACTGGGCGAAGTGCGCGACGAGCTACGCGCGCTGCGCGCGGGCAAGCGCGCTTAAGCGAGCGCGTCGCGAATGGCGGGGGCGATGTCCTCGTCGGCGAGGCCCAAAGCAAGGTTCGCCAGCACGAATCCCTTCTTGTTGCCGCAATCGTGGCGCTCGGCCTCGACCGTGACAGCGTGGAAAGGCTGGCTCCCGATCAGCTTGGCCATGGCATCGGTCAGCTGGATTTCGCCGCCCGCGCCTTTTTCGTGCGCGGAGAGGGCGTCCATGACCTCAGGCTGCAGGATGTAGCGGCCGATGACGCCGATGTTGGAGGGCGCCTCGGACGGGGCGGGTTTTTCGACCAGTCCCTTGACCTCGGTCACCTTGTCGTCGCGCGCGCCGGGATCGACGATGCCGTAGCTCGACGTCTTGTCGCTCGGCACTTCCTCGGCGCAGACGATATTGCCGCCGAGCCGTTCATAGGCATCCACCATCTGCTTGAGCGCACCGGGCTTGCCGACCATCAGGTCGTCGGGGAGCAGGACCGCGAAGGGCTCGTCGCCGACCACTTCGCGTGCGCACCAGATCGCGTGGCCGAGCCCTAGCGGTTGCTGTTGCCGGACGGTCACGAGTTCGCCGTAGCGCGCGCGGCTCGACGAGAGCGGGTCGAGCGACTTGCCCTTCTCGTCCATCACATGTTCGAGCTCGTAGGCCATGTCGAAATAGTCGACGAGGCTGGCCTTGCCGCGACCGGTGATAAAGATCAGCTGGTCGATCCCTGCCTCGCGCGCTTCGTCGACCGCATATTGGATCAGCGGACGGTCGACGATGGTGAGCATTTCCTTGGGCATCGTCTTCGTCGCGGGGAGCAGGCGGGTGCCGAGACCCGCGACCGGAAAGACTGCCTTGCGCACGCGCGGGATGCTCATTCGTCTTCCTTTTCGATGTCGGGGGCGGGGCCGAACGTATCGCTCTCGTCGACGCCTTCGTCGTCAATATTGGTGATCGGATCGGGCTCGGGCGCCGCGCCGCCTTCGGGCGGGGGCAGGTCGAAGCGGTCGGGCGCGCGCGGGGTCGAGCGCTTGACGAGTTCGTCGACGCGCTCGGGACGCGCGTCGGGGGGCGTCGAGAGCAGGTCGCCCGCATCGGGCGTCTCGGCGGCGAGCGCGGGCTTGACCGGGAGCGACTGTCCCTCGGGCGGGCGCAGGTCGCCCATTCGCCCGCACGCGGCAAGCGCGAGGAAACAGGTGGCAAGGCCGAAAGCGCGGATCATGCGACGAGGCTTAGCGAGCCTGCGTGAGGGTGCCAAGCTTGCATCGCGGGCGCGTGCGCCCTAGCGCTGCGCGTCATGAAGAAACTGATCATGATCGCCGCCCTGCTGTCGCTGGCTGCCTGCGATGCGGGAAGCGAGGAGCCGAGCGCGGTGTCGCCCACAGGTGCAGGTGTGCAGCGCGAATTTGCAGGAAGCGAATTGCCGACGCTTGAGATCCTGTCGCCCGAGGGCGAGACGGTGTCGCTGGCCGAGGTGCATGGCGGCGAGCCGATGCTGGTCAATCTGTGGGCGAGCTGGTGCGCGCCGTGCATCGAGGAATTGCCGACGCTGGTGGAATTGTCGCAGCGCGAGGGCGCGCCGAGCGTGCTGACGCTCAACCAGGACATGGGGCCGCAGCCTTCGGTGCGCGCGTTCCTCAAGGACAAGGGCCTGACAGGCGTCGAGACGTGGCAGGACGCCGAGATGGGCATGACCGACGCGCTGGCGATCCAGATCATGCCGACGACGGTGCTTTACGACGCCCAAGGGCGCGAAGTGTGGCGTTTCGTTGGGGACCTCGACTGGAGTGGCGAGGAAGCGGCGGCGCTGCTGGCCGAGCTCGACTAGTCGCGAAGTAGCTCGTTAATCCCCGTCTTGGAGCGCGTGCGTTCGTCAACGCGTTTCACGATCACCGCGCAGGCGAGGCTGGGCCCACCCTTGTCGCTCGGCAGGGTGCCGGGCACCACGACGGCGTAGCTGGGGACGCGGCCGTAGCTGATTTCGCCCGTGGCGCGGTCGACGATCTTGGTCGAGGCGCCGATGAACACGCCCATCGAGATCACCGCGCCTTCGCCGACCGTCACGCCTTCGGCGATTTCCGAGCGCGCGCCGATGAAGGCGTTATCCTCGATGATCACCGGGCCCGCCTGGAGCGGTTCGAGCACGCCGCCAATCCCGGTGCCGCCCGAGATATGGACGTTCTTGCCGATCTGCGCGCAGCTGCCGACGGTGGCCCAGGTGTCGACCATCGTCCCTTCGCCCACATAGGCGCCGAGATTGACGAAGCTGGGCATGAGCACCGCGCCAGGGGCGATATAGGCGCCCTTGCGGACGATCGCGCCGGGCACCGCGCGGAAGGCGGCGGCCTTGAACTGGTCTTCGCCCCAGCCGTGGAACTTACTGTCGACCTTGTCCCACCACGGCGCGCCGCCCGGGCCGCCCGAGATGGCGGTCATGGGGTTGAGGCGGAAGGAGAGGAGCACGGCCTTCTTGAGCCACTGGTTGACCTGCCATTCGCCATCGATCTTTTCGGCGATACGGGCTTCGCCGCTGTCGAGGCGCAGGATCGCGGCTTCGACCGCTTCGCGGATTTCGCCCTGCGTGTCGGCGTCGAGGCCGTCGCGGGCTTCCCAGGCATTTTCGATCGTGGTCTTGAGGTCGCTCATAATTCTCCGTCCAGCATTTGGTGCAGCCAGTCGCCGACATTCTCGATGCGAAAATCGACGATGGCGGGGTCGTAGGCCTGATGGGCCTGTTCGGACCCGTTGTCGACCCAGATGGTGGTCATGCCGAGCGCCTTGGCGGGCTTCAAATTCTTGACCATGTCTTCGAACAATACGGCGCGGCCGGGGTCGATCTCGAAACGCTCCAGCAGCAGTTCGTAGCCGTGGAGGCGGGGCTTGGGCTGGAGGTCGTTGGCAAGGATGCAGTGGACCGCCTCGAACTGCTCCTCGATCCCGAGCCGGCCCAGCACGCGGCGCGCATAAGGCTCGTCGCCATTGGTGAAGATGAATTTTCGGCCGGGGAGGCGGCCCAGGCCCTCGGCGAGCCGTTCGTCGGCGTCGATCTTGTCGAGCGGGATGTCGTGGACGTCGTTGAGGAAGTCGTGTGGGTCGACGCCATGTTCGGCCATCAACCCGGCGAGTGTCGTACCATGTTGATAAAAATGGCTTTTCTGGACCCGGTGCGCTTCCGTTTCATTGACGTTCAGCAAGCGACGGATATAGGCATTCATGCGTGCATCGATCAGCGTGAAGAGGCCCGACGACGCCGGATAGAGGCAGTTATCGAGGTCGAAGACCCAATCGTCGATATGCGAAAATTCGGGGTGCATTGCCGGTTGCCCCTAGCGGCTCGAAAGGTTTTCAGCAAAAACTAACGAGTATGAACTAGCGTTGAGGGCGCTTGAGGAAGGAATTTTCACGATGATTCGGAATGGTTTGGCGCGCCCGACCGCGAAAACGATGACGGCAGTGGGGGCAGCCCTCGCGCTGGCCGCTTGTGGTGGTGGCGGTGGTGGTGGCGGAAGTTCGCCCCGGCCGCTGCCCACGCCGACACCGACTCCTGCCCCGGCCCCTGCGCCCGCACCCGCGCCGACGCCGACCCCGGTCGTCAACGCGGCCGAGTATGAATCGTCGATCGCCGCGCTGCAGGCGAACGCGCTTGCGGCCTATAATGAGGGATATACCGGCGCCGGGATCAAGCTGGCGGTGATCGACACCGGCATCAATCCGAGCCTGTCCGCCTTTACCGGGCGCATCTCGCCGACCAGCGCCGACGTGGTCGCGAGCCGCGGCATCAGCGACGATGACGGGCACGGGACCGCAGTCTCCGCCGTGGCGGCGGCCAATGCCGACGGAAACGACATGCTCGGCGTGGCGTTCGAGGCGTCGATCGTGTCGCTGCGCGCCGACGAGGTCGACAGCTGCACCGGCGAAGGCGAGGCCGATTGCGAATTTTTCGACCGGCACATCGCCGCCGGTGTCGACCGCGCGGTGTTGGCAGGCGCTAGCGTCATCAACATGTCGCTGGGCGGCGGTGGCGCCAGCAGCCAGCTGATCGCGTCGCTCCAGGCGGCAGCCGACGCTGGCATCGTCCTGGTCGTGTCCGCAGGCAATGAGGGCGACACGCCCGAAGGCGTCAACCCGAACCAGTTCGCGCTCGACATCGCGCAGCAGGTCACTGGCGGGGTCGTCATCATCGCCGGTTCGGTCGGCACCGCGTCCGACCCGATCATGATTTCCGACTTCTCCAACCGCGCAGGGACGGGGCGCAATTTCTACCTCACCGCGCGCGGCTATCGCGTGCAGGCACCCGACAATACCGGAACCCAATTCCTGTGGTCGGGAACCAGCTTCTCTGCGCCCGCCATTTCGGGTGCCGTGGCGCTGCTTGCGCAGGCCTTCCCCAACCTGACCGGCGCGGAAATCGTCGACATCCTGTTCACCAGCGCCGCCGATCGCGGCGACCTCGGGATCGACTCCGTCTATGGCCATGGCGAACTTGACATCGGTGCGGCCATCGCGCCCGCCGGGACGACCAGCGTCGCGGGCACGAAGACCGCAATCTCGCTCGCCGATAATGGCGAGCTTCCGGCTGCGGCGGGCGACGCCGCACGTCACGCCATGTCGACGATCATCACCGACCGCTACGACCGCGCCTATGCGTTCGACGTCAACAGCACCCTGTCGCGCGCGGCAGGGCGGCAGCCGCTGCACCAGTCGCTGACCGGCTCGACGCTGCGTCATAACAACCTCGATCTGGGCAAGGTCGCATTCTCGGTCTCGATCGCGCCAGAGGGCGGCAGCCGGGTCAATTTCGGCCCGCTGTTCGAACAGATGGGCAATGTCGATCGCGAACAGGCGCGCCTGATCACGGGCAGCGTGATTGCGCGGATCGACCCCGAAACGCGGGTCGCGTTCGGTTTTTCGGAAAGTGCGTCGACGCTGACCGACCGCCTGACCGGCGATCACGGCACCGCGTTCCTGGTCGCCAAGGACGGGCAGAACGGTACCGGCTTTACCGCCTCGCGCGATCATAGTTTTGGCGTCCGCCGCGACTTCGGTCCCGTGGGCGTGACGGTCGCGAGCGAGGCGGGTTCGCGTTGGACTTCGCTGGCCGAGAACGGGCGCGACGCGCGCTACCGCCTCGACGCGGTGACGCTCGACCGCAAGCTGTTCGGTGAGGGCCGCGTCCGGCTCGGCCTGTCGCTGCTCGACGAACGCGAAACGCTGCTCGGCGGCCGCTTGAGTCCGGCGCTCGGCGATGACGGCAAAGGTTCGCAGACGCGGTTTATCGACCTGTCGGTCAACCAGCCGCTGGGCGGCGGCTTCGCGCTCGGCTTGTCGGCCCGCCGTGGCTGGACCGAGTTTGGCGGCGGTGCCTTCAGGACCGGTGCCTATTCGATCGACGTGCGGCGAGACCGTTTGCTGACCGCCGACGATCGGCTGGCCTTCCGCCTGTCGCAGCCGCTGCGCGTGGAAAGCGGCGGGCTCGACCTCTATCTGCCGCAGGCATGGGACTGGCGCACGGAAAGCGCGACCATGGGCTGGCAGCAGCTGAGCCTGGTGCCGTCGGGGCGCGAGCTGGTCGGCGAAGTCGCCTACGGGCGCGGCCTGCTCGGCGGGCGGCTCGACCTCAACGCTTACTATCGCCACCAGCCGCAGCACATCGCCACGGCCGACGGCGATGTCGGCGCGGCGATCCGCTTCACGCTGGGACTCTAGTCAGGCGCGGCTCTTGCCGAGCCCCGGAATGAGTGGTCCGACCTTCTTCTGATAGTCGGCATAATCGTCGCCGAAATGGGCGACGAGGTCGCGTTCCTCGTACCGGATGCCGATGAAGATATAGGCGGTCATCGACAGCGCGAGCACGAGGTGCCCGACGCTCATTTCGGGCGTCGCCCAAAGCGCGATGAAGAAGCCGAGATAGATGGGATGGCGGACCAGCCGGTAATAGCCGGGGGTCTTCATCTCCATCGCGGGCGGGCCGTCGGGACTGCCGTGATAGGCTGCCTGCTGGAGCCCGAACAGTTCGAAATGGTTCAAAAGCCAGGTCGAGGTGAACAGGATGAACCAGCCGGTGAAGAACAGCACCCAGAGAATGGTGGCGCCGATCCCGCCGACCGACCAGATCGAGACGTCGATCGGATGCCAGAACCACATCAGTGCGGCGAGCAGCAGGCTGGCGACGAGTACATAGGTCGCACGCTCGACGCTCCTGGGCACGCTGGCGGTCAGCTTGTCCTTGAAGCCGATCCTGGCGGCGACGCTGTGGTGCAGCCCGAACAGGGCAACCAGGCCGACGTTGACGACGATCGCCGTGCCCGTCGAGGCGCTGAACCGCGCGGCGTCGACCGTGGTCGGGACGACGAAGCCGAAGACCTGGCGAATGTCGCCGACGAACACGACGAACCACAGGAATGTCAGGAAAAAGACGAGATACGCAGACAACGCATACACCAGCGCAAGAATCTTGCCCATGATGCTGTCCCCCTCTTTGGAAGGGGCGGTTTATCATAATGGCGGCGCGTCGGGTAGGGCGGTGCCTAGCCGAGGTAAATCACACGGTAAAACTCTCGCCGCAGCCGCAGGCGCCCTTGGCGTTGGGATTGTCGAAGACGAAGCCGGCGGCAAAATCGTCTTCCTTCCAGTCCATGACGCTGCCGACGAGGTAGAGCACGCTTGCGCCGTCGACGTAGAACACGCCGCCGGGGGTCTCGATCTTTTCGTCGAAGGCGGATTCCTCGCTGACATAGTCGACCGAATAGGCGAGGCCGGAGCAGCCGCGGCGCGGGGTCGAGAGTTTGACCCCGATCGCGTCGTCGGGCGCATTGGACATCAGCTCGGCGATGCGCGCCTCGGCGGCCTCGGTCAGCGAGATCGCGGCAGGGCGCTGCGGACGGGTGGTTTCCACGTTCATTACAGCATCCCCAATTCTAGGCGCGCTTCGTCGGACATTTTGGAGGGGTCCCAGGGCGGATCCCAAACGAGCTTGACCTCGGCATCGCGAATGCCGGGGACGGAGAGCACGCGCAGCTCGACTTCGCCCGGCATGCTTTCCGCGACCGGGCAGTGCGGGGTGGTCAGCGTCATGGTGACGATGCAATCGCCCTCGCTATCCACCGCGACGTCGTAAATCAGGCCGAGATTGTAGATGTCGACCGGAATCTCGGGGTCGTAGATGGACTGCAGCGCCTCGATCACCGCCTGCTGGAGATCGCCGCCGGGCCCTTGCGCGGGGGCAGCGGGCTTCTCCGCGGCGAGGAAGCCGGCGAGATAGTCTTTCTTGCGCTCGAACTCCTCGGTCACGCGGGCGCGCGGCGGGGCATCGACCTGGTCGACCGTTTCGGTTTCGATCTTTCGCTCGTCGTTCATCCGAAAATCCGTTTCACCTTGTAAATGCCCTCGACCAGCGCAGAGACGTCCGAGGGGTCGGAGTGGGCCGCGAAGCTGGCGCGGACCGTCGCGGACACGCCGAGATAATCCATCAGCGGCTGGGCGCAATGGTGGCCCGCGCGGACCGCGACGCCGGCGTCGTCAAGGATGGTCGCGACGTCGTGGCCGTGGACGCCGTCCATGTTGAAGCTGACGATCCCCGCGCTGTCGTCGGGACCGTAGAGGGTGAGGCCGTCAATCTTGGACAGCTCCTCGCGCGCAAAAGCGACGAGGCCGAGTTCGTGATTGTGGATCGCCTCGCGGCCGAGGCTCGAAAGCCAGTCGGCGGCGGCATGGAAGCCGACCGCGCCGACGATGTGCGGCGTGCCGGCTTCGAAGCGGGCGGGGGCGGGCGCGTAGGTCGTGCCGTCCTCGAGGCTGACGCGGTCGATCATCGCGCCGCCGCCCTGATAGGGGGGCATGTGATCCAGCAGGCCAGGCTGCGCCCAGAGCGCGCCGACGCCGGTCGGGCCGTAACATTTGTGCGCCGAGAAGGCGTAGAAATCGACGCCGAGCGCGGCGACATCGACGTCGAGCCGCGGCACTGCCTGGCAGCCGTCGATGAGGATTTTCGCGCCGACCTTGTGCGCCATGTCGGCGGCGGCACGCACGTCGAGGGTGGAGCCGAAGACGTTGGAGACGTGGGAGAGCGCGACGAGCTTGTGGTGCTCGCTCAGCATCTCTTCGAGTGCGCTCAGATCGATGCGCCCGTCAGCGGTGATCGGGCAGACGTCGATGACGGCGCCCGTGCGCTCGGCCAGCATCTGCCACGGCACGATATTGGAATGATGTTCGAGGCGGCTGAGCAGGATGCGGTCGCCTTCGTTGAGATTGGCCTCGCCCCAGCTGGCAGCGACGAGATTGATCGCCTCGGTTGCGCCGCGGGTGAAGACCAGGCCTTCCGGATCGCCGCCGACAAGCCCGGCCACGGCGGCGCGGGCGGCCTCGTAACTGCGCGTCATCGCCGCCGAGCGCTCGTAGACGCCGCGATGCACCGTCGCATAGTCGTGCGCGTAGGCGTTGGTGATCGCGTCGATCACCGCCTGCGGCTTCTGCGCGGTCGCGGCGCTGTCGAGATAGTGCCAGCCCTCGGGGATGCCGGGGAACTGGGCCTTCACGTCGAGCGGGGCGATGTTGGCGGGGGCGTTCATCGGGTCAGCGACCTCAGCTGCTGGCGCGCCAGTTCGGCGATCTCGTCGCTGGGCGCGTCGTCCCACAGGCCGCCGACGAAGCCTTCGAGCAGCAGCGCCTTGGCTTCCTCGGGCGGGAGACCGCGGGCGGCGGCGTAGAAGAGCTGGTCACGATCGAGTTCGCCGACCGTCGCGCCGTGGGCGCAGGCCACGTCGTCGGCAAATATTTCGAGCTCGGGCTTGGCGTTGGCCGTCGCGCCGCGGTCGAGGAGCATGGCCTTGACCGACTGTTCGGCGTCGGTGCGCTGGCCTTCGCGGGCGACTTCGATGCGACCGAGATAGGAGCCGGTCGCCTTGCCGCCGAGCACCGAGCGGATTTCCTGGAAGCTGGTCGCGTCGGGGGCGGGGTGGCGGAGCACGGTAACGATCTCGAGCGTGGCATCGCCAGCACCGAGATTGGCGGCGTGGAAGCGGAAGTTCGCGCCCTCGCCGAGCGTGATTTCGAGCTCGAGACGGCCGTAGCGCGGGGCGCTGTTGAGCGCCCACAATTCTGCCTTCGCGCCGGCCTCGACGGTCATGACCGCGCGTCGCACGTCGATCGCCTCGCCCGAAGGCATCCAGACCTCGGCGAAGGGCGCATCCCTGGTGACGTGAATCTCGCGCGCGGGCGCGAGTTCGTCCCACACTTCGGCAAGCGCCTTGTGGTCCGAATAACGAAATGCTTCGTCCTTATGTGAGGGCAGGGCCGTCACGCGAGCACCTCCGCATAACCTTCGGCTTCGAGCGCCTCGGCCAGTTCCGGACCGCCTGTCTTCACGATGCGGCCATCGGAAAGTACGTGCACCTTGTCCGGGCGGACATGATTCAAGAGGCGCTGGTAGTGGGTGATCAGCAGCACGCCCTTATCGGGCTGGCGCATGATCGAGTTGATGCCTTCGCCGACCGCCTTGAGCGCGTCGATGTCGAGCCCGCTGTCGGTCTCGTCGAGCACGGCGAACTTGGGATCCATGATCCCCATCTGCACCATCTCGGCGCGTTTCTTCTCGCCGCCCGAAAAGCCGACGTTGACGGGGCGCTTGAGCATGTCGGCCTTGAGGCCGAGCGCATCGGCCTGGCCGCGCGCGCGCTTGATGAAGTCGGCGCCCGAAAGCTCCTCTTCACCCCGCTCGCGGCGCATGGCGTTGAGGCCCTCGCGCAGGAATTGGAGCATCGACACGCCCGGAATTTCGACCGGGTACTGGAAGCCGAGGAACAGGCCGGCGGCGGCGCGTTCATGCGGCTCCATCTCGAACAGGTCGGCGCCGTCGAATTCGACGCTGCCGCCGGTCACTTCATAGCCCGGGCGCCCGCCCAACACGTAGGCGAGCGTCGACTTGCCCGCGCCATTGGGGCCCATGATGGCATGGACTTCGCCGGCAGGCACTTCGAGGCTCAGCCCTTTCAGAATGGGCTTGTCGCCAACGGTGGCGGTGAGGTCGGTAATCTTGAGCATGGCTTAGAGCACAAATCCTTGTTTCGCGAATTTCTTGCTGATCTTGTCGATGTCCTTCTGGCTGGTCGTGGCGATCGCCACGCGGCCGGTATCCTCGTCGGTGTGGACGCCCGTTTCCTTGCAGCTCTTCTCGACGAAGGCGGCGACGTCCTTGGCGATGTCTTTCGGTACGTAGCGGATCATCCGACACTCCCTTCCAGTGACAATGCGAGTAGTTTCTGCGCCTCGACCGCGAACTCCATCGGGAGCTCCTTGAGGACTTCCTTGGCAAAACCGTTGACGATGAGGGCGACGGCCTGCTCCTCGTCCAGCCCGCGCGACTGGGCGTAGAAGAGCTGGTCGTCTGAAATCTTGGATGTGGTTGCTTCGTGCTCGATGGTCGCGGTCGGGTTCTTGACCTCGATGTAGGGCACGGTGTGCGCGCCGCAGTCGCTTCCCAACAGCAGGCTGTCGCACTGGGTGAAGTTGCGGACATTCTCCGCCTTGGGCAGCACCCGCACCAGCCCGCGATAGGTATTGTCCGACTTGCCCGCCGAAATACCCTTCGAGATGATCGTCGAGCGCGAGCCTGCACCGATATGCACCATCTTGGTGCCGGTATCGGCCTGCTGGTAATTGTTGGTGAGCGCGACCGAATAGAATTCGCCGACGCTGTCTGCGCCCTTGAGGATGCAGGACGGATATTTCCAGGTGATCGCGCTGCCGGTTTCGACCTGCGTCCAGCTGACCTTCGAGCGGTCGCCGGCGCATAGCGCGCGCTTGGTCACGAAATTGTAGATGCCGCCCTTGCCGTTCTTGTCGCCCGGATACCAGTTCTGGACGGTCGAGTATTTCACCTCGGCGTCCTCGTGGGCGTAGATCTCGACCACCGCGGCGTGGAGTTGGTTCTCGTCGCGCATCGGCGCGGTGCAGCCTTCGAGGTAAGACACGTAGCTGCCCTTGTCGGCGACGATCAGCGTGCGCTCGAACTGGCCGGTATTTTCGGCATTGATGCGGAAATAGGTCGACAGCTCCATCGGGCAACGCACGCCCTCGGGGACGTAGACGAAGGTGCCGTCCGAAAAGACCGCGCTGTTGAGGCAGGCGTAGAAATTGTCGCGCTGCGGTACGACGCTGCCCAAATATTTCTTCACCAGCTCGGGATGTTCGCGGATCGCTTCGGAGATGGACATGAAGATCACGCCCGCTTTCTCCAGCTCCTCGCGGAAAGTGGTGGCGACCGAGACGCTGTCGAACACCGCGTCGACTGCGACCTTGCGCGCGCCCTCGACGCCCGCGAGCACCTTCTGCTCCTCGATCGGGATGCCGAGCTTTTCGTAGGTGCGACGGATTTCGGGGTCGAGCTCGTCGAGGCTTTTCAGCGTCGGCTTCTTCTTGGGCTCGGCATAATAATGCGCGTCCTGGAAATCGATCGGCGGGATGTCGAGCTTGGCCCAGTCGACCTCTTCCATCTCGAGCCATTTGCGAAAGCCCTCGAGACGCCATTCCAGCATCCACTCGGGCTCTTTTTTCTTGGCCGAGATGAAGCGGACCGTGTCCTCGTTGAGCCCCTTGGGCGCGAAGTCCTGCTCGATATCGGTGGAGAAGCCCCACTCATAATCCTTGTCGAGCGCCTCGCGGGCCTCGGGATTCATTTCCTCGCGGGTGGTCAGTTCGCGCTGGTCGGTCATTGCGCCAGCTCCTGCAACGAGACTGCATCCAGCGCGCCGCGAACCTTGGCGCCGACGATGTTCATGTGGGGCTTCACCTTGCAATGTTGGTCGAGCATGCAGTCCGAGATGCCGGTCTCGCTGCACTGGGTCATGTGGATCGGGCCTTCGACCGCCTCGATGATGTCGGCGAGGCTGATTTCGGGGACAGCGCGCGCGAGGCTGTAGCCGCCCGATGCGCCACGCTGGCTGTCGAGCAGGTCGGCCTTGGCCAGCAGCTGCGTGATCTTCTGCGCGGTCGGGGCAGGCACGCCGGTTTCCTCCGCCAGTTGCGCAGCCGACCAGCGCTCGCCGGGCGTGCGGCGGGCGGCGGCGGTCATCATCACGACCGCATAGTCGGCAAGATGGGTCAGGCGCATGGATCCCTAGCGTTTAATCGGACTAAATCGTTCCGATTGGCGAGCTAGGGATGCACGCGCCCTTTTTCAAGCGATTCCGGACTGTTGCGAGTCGTTCGCAATTATTGTTTCGACGAGGCGATCCAGGCGTCGACGTCTTCCTCGAGCATCTGCAGCGGGCGCGGGCCCGCGGCGAGGATGAGATCGTGGAAGTCGGCATAGGAGAATTGGTCGCCCATCTCTTCCTTCGCCTTTTCGCGCAGCTCCATGATCTTGAGCTTGCCGATCATGTAGGCGGTCGCCTGTCCCGGGATCACCGCATAGCGCTCGATCGCCTTGACCGCGTCACCTTCGGGATTGGGGGTGTTGGTCAGCAGGTAATCGATCGCTTCCTCGCGGCTCCAGCGCTTGTGATGAAGGCCGGTGTCGACGACAAGGCGCGCGGCGCGCCACAGCTCCATGCCCAGCCGGCCGAAATCGGAATAGGGATCGGTGTAGAAACCCATGTCCTTGCCCAGTTCCTCGGAATAGAGGCCCCAGCCTTCGGTATAGGCGGTCCAGCCGCCGAAGCGGCGGAAGGGCGGAAGCCCGTCGAGCCCGGTCTGGATCGAGCGCTGCAGGTGATGGCCCGGATTGCCCTCGTGATAGGCAAGCGCTTCGAGCTCGTTGAGGCTCATCGAGTTGAGGTCGTAAAGGTTGACGTAATAGGTGCCCGGGCGAGAGCCGTCGGGGGCGGGCGACTGGTAGAAGGCCTTGCCCGCGCTCTTTTCGCGGAATGCTTCGACCGGTTTCACGACCAGCGGATCCTTGGGCAGGATGCCGAACCATTGCGGCAGGACCGGATTGATCTTGTCATAGACCGCGTCGACCTTGGCGAGATATTCCTCGCGGCTCTTGGCGAAGAATTGCGGGTCGGTGCGGGTATATTCGAAGAATTCCGCAAGCGTGCCCTCAAACCCGACCTGCGCCATGATGTCGCGCATCGCGGCATGGATGCGCGCGACATTGTCGAGCCCGATCTGGTGCACTTCGTCAGGGGTCATGTCGCTATTCGTGTATTGCGACAGCATCGCCTGGTAATAGGCCGCGCCGTTGGGAAGACGCCACGCGCCGTCCTCGGTCGGGGCCATTGCCTGCTGACGCTCCATTTCTACCTTGAGCGCCGCATAGGCAGGCGCGGCTTCATCTAACCAGGCGGCGTCCGCGCGGGCGATCAGGTCGGCCTTGGCAGCGTCATCGATGTCGAGCCGTCCGACTTTGGCGCGAAAATCCTCGAGCACGGCATTGTCCATCCCTGCATCGAGGATGTTGTCGATGTCGTTGATGACGCGCGGATAGACCCAGTCGGGGGGCATAATGCCCATCTCCGCGCGCCGCGCGCTTTCGGCGGTCCGCTCGGGCAGGACGCGGCCGATGTCGGCAATACGCGAGATATAGGCCTCGGCATGGGCGGGTTCGGACACGCGGTGGATGTTGATCAGGAAGGCTGGCAGGCCCGACTGCAGCCCGAACATCTGGTTGAAGATGAAGCCGTGATCGTCGAACGGCACCATCTTTTCCATTTCCTCGAGATTGACGAGGAACAGGCGGTAGCTGATCGCATCCTGCTCGTTGAGCGTATCGAAGTCGAAGCGCTGCTGCATCTGCGCCGCAGCCTCACGTTGGATCGCGCGGCTGGCATCGGTGTTGGCCTGCGAATAGTCGCCGAGGCTGCCATAATCGTCGTCGATGATCCCGCGATAGGCCTTGCCCTGCGGCGAGAGCGCGAGCTGCGCATTGTCGTAGGTTTCGAAGAATTCGGCCATGGCGGCGGATTGGGCTTCGGCCATCTCTGCTTCCACGGCGTCTTCCGCCGCCTCTTCGAGCGATTCAAGCGCGGTTTCGGCGGCGGCGCTGGTCACCACTTCTGAATCGTCGCCGGTCGTCGTGCAGGCGGCAAGTGTGAGGCTGGTCGTCGCGAGAAGGGCGAGGCGGATCATCGATGTTTCTCCTGAAGCGGGCATTCGAGCGCGACCCTGCCAAGCCGTTACGGCCCCGTCACCCCTTTTTCGGCTGACGGACGAAGCGCTTGGCGTTAGGTGGGGCGCCATGTCGCTCTACACGCTCGCCAAGCCCGCCATTTTCGCGATGGACGCCGAGACCGCGCATCGCGCCGCGATCAAGGCGATGCAGGTGCTGCCGCATCGCAAGGTTCCGTATCATCACCCCTCATTGAAGCAGGACATTGCCGGCCTCTGCTTTCCGTCGCCGATCGGGCTGGCCGCCGGCTTCGACAAGAATGCCGAGGTCTGGCGCGCGATGCTGGGCTACGGGTTCGGCTTCGTCGAGGTCGGGACGCTGACCCCGCGCCCCCAGGACGGCAATCCCAAGCCACGCCTGTTCCGGCTTCGCGAGGATCGCGCGGTCATCAACAGCATGGGATTCAACAATGACGGGCAGGACGCGGCGATCCCGCGGCTGCAGGGGCGCAACCGGCGGCTGGGGGTCGTCGGGATCAATATCGGCGCGAACAAGGATAGCGAGGATCGCATCGCCGACTATGTGTCGGGGGTGCAGAAGATGGCGCAGTTCGCGGGCTACCTGACGATCAACATCAGCTCGCCCAACACGCCGGGCCTGCGACAGTTGCAGGACGAGGCGGCGCTCCGGGACCTGCTGCAGGCGGTGGTGGGCGCGCGCGGGGACATGGCGCTGCCCATTTTCCTCAAGGTCGCGCCCGACCTTCAGGAGGACGATCCAGACCGGATCGCCAAGGCTGCGATCGATGCCGGGCTGGAGGGGCTGATCGTCGCGAACACGACGGTCGATCGCCCGCAATCGCTCCGCAGCCGCGCAGCGATCGAGAAAGGCGGCCTGTCGGGCGCGCCGCTGAAGCCCAAGGCCTATGCCGCGCTCAAGGCGTTTCGCGCCGCGACGGGGGGCAAGATCCCGCTGATCGCCGCAGGCGGGATTGAAAATGCCGCCGATGCGTGGAGCCGGATCACCCACGGGGCGAGCCTGGTGCAGCTCTATTCGGCGCTGGTCTATCACGGGCCGGGGCTCGCCATGACGATTGCCGGCGACCTGCAGCTGCGGCTGGAGGCGGAGGGGATGTCCAACATTTCCGAGGCGGTCGGGATCAACGCGCCCGCGTGACGCCCCAAGCGATTGCCGAGACCGTCAGGAACGAGTAGCGAGCAAGACGATGAAGACGATATTCGTGCCGATTGCCGCTCTCTTGCTCGCGTCCTGCTCGACGCAGCTGCTTCCCGACCAAGCTCCGATCATCGACGGTGCGGTCAGCTCGGCCGAGCCGCGTGCGACCGCGGCGGGTGAAGAAATGCTGGCGATGGGCGGCAGCGCGACCGACGCGGCGCTGGCGACGCTGGTCGCGTTGACCGTGGTCGAGCCGCAGTCGAGCGGGATTGGCGGCGGCGGATTTCTCGTGCGCAGCGATGCTCAAGGCAACGTCATCACCTATGACGGACGCGAGACCGCCCCGTCTGCGGCGGACGAACGATGGTTCCTAGGTGAGGATGGCGAGCCGCTCGACTTTCGCAGTGTCGTGCCGGGTGGACGCAGCGTCGGCGTGCCCGGCAACATCGCCATGATTAAGCTGGCGCATGACCGGCACGGCAAGCTTGAGTGGGCAGAGCTGTTCAAGCCCGCGATCCGGCTGGCGCGCCATGGCTTCCCGATGACCCGGCGGCTCCATGACATGCTGGCACGAAAGAGCGACGCGATCATGGGCCCGATGGGGTCGATCGCCGCCTTCAGCGAAGCCGGACGCGCGCTCTATTATCGCGCCGACGGCACGCCGCATCCGGTCGGCACGATGCTCACCAATCCCGCGCTCGCCGAGTTCCTCGAACGCGTTGCAGCGGAAGGCCCGGACGCTTTTTACACTGGCAGCAATGCCGCGCGGATCGCCGCCAGCGTCCAGCAGGCCGCGCAGGCACCTGCGCCCATGACGGTCGCGGACATCGAAGCCTATGAGGCCAAGACGCGCGCGCCCGTCTGCATGGACTATCGCGCGCACCGCGTCTGCTCGATGGGCCCGCCCTCGTCGGGGGCGACGACCATGCTCCAGATTCTCGGGCTGCTCGAGCGGTTCGACCTATCGGCACTGTCGCCCGACGATCCCGCCTTCTGGCACCTGTTCACCGAGGCGAGCCGTCTCGCTTATGCCGATCGCGAAGCCTATCTGGGCGATGCCGACTTCGTCTGGGTGCCCGTCGCAGGGCTGCTCGATGACGACTATCTCGCCGCTCGCTCGGCCCTAATCTCGCCCGACACGGTGATGGCCGAAGTCCGTCCCGGAACGCCGCCGGGCGCCATGGCCATGGCCGATGGCGACGAGCCGCCCGAGAGCGGCACCAGCCATTTCGCCGTCGCCGACGGACAGGGAAATGTTGTCTCGCTGACCTCCACGATCGAGGGGGCTTTCGGTTCGGGGCTGATCGTCAACGGCTACTACCTCAATAACGAGCTGACCGATTTCAGCTTCTCGCCGACCAGCGACGGGAAGCCGGTGGCCAATGCGGTTGCGGCCGGAAAACGACCGCGATCGTCGATGACCCCGTCGATCGTGTTCGCGGCTGACGGCGAGCCGGTCTTGGCCGTTGGTGCGGCCGGTGGCTCGACCATTATCGTCCAGACCGCGAAGAACATCATCGCGGTCATCGATTGGGGGATGTCGGCAGGCGACGCGCTCGCCATTCGAAACGTCTTCGCCCCCGGAAACGTCGTCATGGTCGAGGAAGGGCCTGGCGATGCCGCGCTGATTGCATCGCTCGCAGCGATGGGGCACGAGAATGTCCGCAGCGTCGGACCCCGTTTCAAGGCCAATGCGGTTCACAAGATCAACGGGCGCTGGGTCCCCGCATTCGACCCCCGCACCCAGAAAGACGTGGAGCTTCCCTAGAGATGAGCATCCAACTCGAACATTTCCCCAACCTGGTGACGATGTTCTTCACGCGCGCGCGTCAGAAGGGCGACAAGCCGTTCCTGTGGGCGAAGAAGAATAATGAGTGGCAGTCGATCAGCTGGTCCGCCGCCGCCTACCAGGTGGCCTGCGTCGCCCAATATCTGCGCGACCTGGGGCTCAAGAAGGGCGACCGGGTCATGCTGGTGTCGGAGAACCGGCCCGAATGGCTGATCGCCGACCTTGGCATCATGGCCGCGGGATGCATCACCGTGCCCGCCTACACCACCAACACGACGCGCGATCACCAGCACATCCTGGGCAATAGCGACGCGCGGGCCGTCATCGTCTCGACGCAGGCGCTGGCCAAGCCGCTCATCCCCGCCGTGCTTTATGCCAGCGAGTGTCATCACATCATCTCGATCGACGACATCATCACCGGCCAGTCGCCCGACGTCGCGCAGTTCCACCACTGGTCGGAAATGACCAGCTGCGACGCCGACGTCATCAAGTTCGAGGAAGAAGCGAAAAGCTTCGCGCGCGAGGACACGGCGTGCATCATCTACACCTCGGGTACCGGCGGTGCGCCGCGCGGGGTGATGCAGCATCACGGCATGATCCTCCACAATGTCGAGGGCTGCGTCGACATCATCGCCAACGATTTTGGTTGGGACGACGAGGTGTTCCTGTCCTTCCTGCCCGCCAGCCATGCCTACGAGCATACGGGCGGCCAGCACTTCCCCGTCGCGTTGGGCGCGCAGATCTACTACGCGCAGAGCCTCGAGAAGCTTGCGTCCAACATCGAGGAAGTGAGGCCGACGATCATGGTCGTCGTGCCGCGCCTGTTCGAAATGTTGCGCGCCAAGATGCTCAAGACGATCGAGAAGGAAGGTGGGCTTGCCAGCTACCTGCTCGACCGCGCGGTTTCGATCGAGAGCAAGCGATACCACGGTAAGTTCAACCCGCTGGACTTGCCGATGGACGGCCTGCTCTCGCTGACGCTGCGCAAGAAAGTGAAACAGAAATTCGGCGGCCGGATAAAGGCGATGGTCTCGGGCGGGGCGCCCCTGACCCCCGACGTCGGCCTCTTCTTCCAGGCCATGGGGCTGCCCATGCTCCAGGGCTATGGCCAGACCGAAAGCGGCCCCGTCATCAGTTGCAACCGCCCCAAGGCCGGCATCCGCATGGAAACCGTCGGCCCGCCGATGCGCAATACCGAGGTGAAGATCGCCGAGGATGGCGAGATTTGCGTGCGCGGCGAGCTGGTGATGAAAGGCTATTGGCGCAATCCCGACGACACCGCGCGCGTGCTCCACGGCGACTGGCTGCTGACCGGCGACGTGGGTCATCTCGACGAGAAGAACCGCATCGTCATCACCGACCGAAAAAAGGACCTGATCGTCCTCGACAAGGGCGACAATGTCTCGCCCCAGCGGGTGGAGGGGATTTTAACGCTAGGGCCGGAAATCGCGCAGGCGATGGTCTATGGCGACCGTCGCCCGCATCTCGTCGCGCTGGTCGTGCCCGACCCCGAATTTGTCGCCGAGCATGGTGGGGACATGGACGCGGTCCGCAAGGGGATCGGAAAGGCGATCGACGCGCTCAACAAGGACCTGTCGGTGATCGAGAAGGTCCGGCGCTTCATCATCGCCGACGAGCCCTTCACGACCGAGAACGAGATGCTGACGCCATCGATGAAAATCCGGCGCCACAAGATCAACGAGGTCTATGGCGAGCGGCTCGCGGCGCTTTACAAGCGCTGAGCTATTTCATCGCCGTACGATAAGGGATGAATTCGCCGAGCGAACAGCCGGAAACGGTCTGGCCCGTGCCGGTGTCGAACACCTTGACGATATCGCCCGAGCAGATCGACGAGCCGACGGGCGGGTCGATCAGCAGCGCGTAGCCGACATTGTCGATCATCGGGCAACGCATTCTGGGCTGGTTGAGGTACGTGGTGCTGCCCTGCTTGAACAGGATATGCTTCTCGTCAATCACCTGCGAGTTGCGGGTCTGGTCGAGCCGGAGGCATTTTTCAGGCTCGCCCGCGACCTTGTCGGCCAGCGCGGCCTGGAGCTTGGCGCTGTTGCGTTCGGTCATTTCATAGGGCTGCGCGGCGCTGCACCCGGCAAGCGCGGCGACGAGGGCGATGCTGGCGATTTGGCGATACATGGGGGACTCCTTCATTCTCAAAAACGGTCCTTTGCGACGCGTAGTTCGGCGAACTCCCCTGCATCGTTCGCGCGCAAGAATGGATTTGTAGCACATTCTTCGCCCACCGTCGTGGGCACGGTGCGCCTGTGCTCATCGCGTGCGGCCTGTGTCGCGGCGAGCCGGTCTGCGATCGGGCGGTCGTCAGGGAAGGCATGCGCGGCGAACTTGCCGTTCGACAGCGTATATTCGTGGGCGCAATAAAGCTGTGTTTCGGCAGGCAGGCCCGCGAGCCGTTGGAGGGCGCCGTGCATTTGCTCGGGCGTGCCCTCGAACAATTTTCCGCAGCCCATGGCGAAAATCGTGTCTCCGACAAAGGCCAGACCGTCGTCTCCGAAGATGTAGGCGATGTGACCGAGCGTGTGGCCCGGAATGTGCCAAACATCGGCCGTTGCGCCACCCAGCGAGACTTGGTCGCCCTCGTCGACCTGGTGGTCGATGCCGGGAATCTTGTCGGCCTCGCCGGTAGGCCCGATGACCTCGGCGCCGGTCGCTTCCTTGACGCGTAAATTACCGCCGACATGGTCGGGGTGCCAGTGGGTGTTAAGGATGCGGGTGATGGTCCAGCCAAGTTCGCGCGCGGCGGTCAGGCAGGCTTCACCGTCGCCCGGATCGACGACCGCGACCTCGTCGCCGACCTTGGCCAGCCAGTGATAATTGTCGCTGAACGCGGGGACGCAGGCGATGTCGAACCGCCCGTGCGTGTCGATTTCGTAAGCGGCGCTCACCAGCTGCCTTCGTTGGGCATCGAGGCCCAGGGCTCGGCGGGCTCGAGCGCGCCGTCCTTATTGAGCAGTTCGATCGATATGCCGTCGGGAGTCTTGACGAAGGCCATGCGCCCGTCGCGCGGCGGTCGGTTGATCGTCACGCCGTTCGCCTGGAGCGTCGCGCATGTCTCGTAGATATCGTCGACATGATAGGCGAGGTGGCCGAAATTGCGTCCGCCGCCGAAATCGTCGGGTTCGCCGTCCCAATTATGCGTTAGCTCGACCTCGGCGTCCTGCCCTGGCACGCCGAGAAAGATCAGCGTGAAGCGTCCGGCCTCGCTCTCCTTGCGCCGGCGTTCTTCCAGCCCGAGCAGCTTGAAGAAGTCGACCGTCGCCTCTGGGTCGGTCACGCGGAGCATGGTGTGTAGATAGGTCATTGGGCCTCCGTCTCCATGCTCGCCAGCGCTTCGGCGGCGGCCGCGGCGCTGGGGTTGCCCGTGTGGGTCGCGGCCTCGGCGAATTTGGTGCGCGCCTCTGCCTCGTCGCCTTCCGCGATGGCGACGTGGCCGGCCAGCAGCAGTAGCTCGGGCGCGTCGTGCGCGAGTGCGAGACCAGTGTCGAGTGCGGCGCGGGCGCCGGCGAGATCGCCTGTATCCAGGAGGATCGTTCCTTTCATCCACCACAGGAAGGGGTCGGCCGCCGCATAGGTTTCGGCGTCGGCAAGATGCTGCAGCGCGAGCTCGGCATTGTTCTGCGCCAGCGCGGCGCGGGCGCGGTCAATCCGGGCTAGGCCGCGCTGGAGCGGCGCAAGATAGAGATCGTATTCCAGCGCGCGGGCAATCGCGAGGTCCGCCTCGGCAGGGCGCTCGGCGGCGAGCCACATGTTTGCCGCGGCAAGCTCGATCCGCGCCCGCTGTTCGCGCGCATCGCCAGCCAGCGGCGCGGCTTCCTCGAACGCGGTTGCGGCCTCGACATAGCGCTTCTGTTCCGACGCCACCGTCGCACGGCACAGCGTGCTCTCGAGGCTGGCATCGGTACCGCAGGCGAGCAGCGCGCGGGGCGTATCGATCTTGGGACCCTGCACGTCCTGGAAGGCGAGGAGGGCGAGGACAAGGCTCAGGGACATTCTTCCACCAGTTCGTCGAGACTCTGAAGGATCGCCGCAATCTCGTGCGGTTCCGACAGGCGGTGTCCGCCATGCTTGATGAGTTTGAGCTGAACGTTGCCGCTCTTGAGCTGGGCCATGGCGCGCGCGGCGATGCTCCACGGAACGTCGGCATCCTCGTCGCCATGGACGAAGCGTGCGGGGCCGGTGAAGGGGATCGTCGCGCCCAGCAACTTGAGCTGTTCGCCCGCCTCCCAGAAGCCGCGATGCGTCACATAGGGTTCGGGGCCGTAGGGGTTGGGCTCCTCCAGCTTGCCGCTCTCGCGGATCGTCGCCTTTTGCTCCTCGGAAAAGCCCCAGTCGGTGAAGTCGGGCGCCGCGGCGATGCCGAGCAGGCCCGCGATGCGACCCGGGCGGTCAGCGGCGGCGTGGAGCGCGAGCCAGCCGCCCATCGAGCTGCCGATAACGATGATCGGGCCTGGGGCTGCCACATGGTCGATCATGTGCAGCATATCCTCGCGCCAGGTCGCCAGCGTCCCGTCGGCGAAGTCGCCATCGGAGAGCCCCGTTCCCGAATAGTCGAAGCGCAGGCAGGCAATGCCGTTACGCGCGGCATAATCGTCGATCGCGGTCGCCTTGCCTCCATCCATGTCGGAGGCATAGCCGGGCAGGAAGAGTAGCGTCGGCGCATGGCCGCTACGATGCCGCACCGCGAGGCGGCGGCCGGAAACTTCGATATGCGAAACAGGAGGGGCGTCGGTCATGACACCCCTCCTATCGTGCGCCTTTAGGGCTGGCTAGTTTGCGAGGAATTCGGCGAGCTTTTCGTGGAAGAAAGCCGGCTGGTCGAACATGATGAAATGACGGCTGCCTTCGACCGGGATCAGCGTCACGGCGTCCGCCTCGCCATAGGCGGTGCCGTAGACCTCGGCGGCGCGCTCGGCGGGGAGCATGGGCGGATCGAACGGGTAGAACATGGCCGTCGGCACGCTAAGCTCGGCGACCCGGTCGCGCAGGTCGGTGGTCATGATCTCGTACATCAGCTGGCCGGTCACGCGGCGATCCGCGCTGGCAGCGTAGAGGTCCACCTTGCACTGGCCGGCGGGGTCCTTGCTCATCCCGCGCGCCTGCATCGAAGGCGCCTCGCAATCGGGTGCGGGCAACTCGGTCTCGGCATTCGCGACCATCATCTGGCGCATCATCGCGGCTTGCGGCTCGGCCGTTTCGGCGGTCGCATTGGGGTTCATGATGACCGAGAAGAAGGGCAGCGAGTCCACGATGACGAGCTTGCCGATCGCTTCGGGATGGTCGAGCGCGAGAGTCAGGCCCGAAAAGCCGCCCATCGAATGGCCGACCAGCGTCGGAGCGTCGAGCGTGGCGGCATAGTCGGCGAGCTCGGCGACCAGATGCGGCAGGATGTCGCCCTCTCCGTTGGGGCCGGCGGGTGTGTCGCCGAACCCGGCGACCTCGACGAGGTGCAGGCGATAGTCGTCCTTGAGCAGCGCGACCGTGTCGTCCCACACGCTACGCGGGCTGGTGAGGCCTGGGACTAGGATGACGTCGGGCCCTTCGCCCACGACCTCGACCGAGAAGCGAGCGGTCTGTTCGGCGGCGACCGGGTCGGTCGCGGCGGCGGCAGGCAAGGGGAGGGCGGTAGCCGCCAGCGCGGCGGCAAAAAAGTTCAGCGATTTCATGACATTATCCTTTCGGGTCGAAAATTTCTTCGATGGTGAGGCCGAACAGTTCGGCGATCGTAAAGGCGAGGGGGAGCGAGGGGTCGTACTTGCCGGTCTCGATGGCGTTCACGCTCTGGCGCGACACTTCGAGGCGCTCGGCAAGGTCCGACTGGCTCCAGTCGCGCTCGGCGCGCAGGACCTTGAGCCGGTTCTTCACATCGAGTCTCCAGCGGTGCCGTAGGTGATCTTGTTGGCGATCCCGCCGACGCCCAGTCCGAAGAACCAGAGGATCGGCCACCAGTAAGCATCGATATGCGGCACCTGCTCGAAATTCTCGAGAAAGCCCCAGACCGAGGCGGCCGAGAGCGAGATGGCGGTCGCGATCAGCGACTGGCGGATGTTGAGCATCCGGATGAATTCGTCCTTCACCTCGAGGATGAAGCGCCCGATGGCCCAGAAATAGCCGACCACGGCGAGACCCGGGACGATCGCGATGATCATCGACAGCGGGGTGATGGGATCGCCCTCGTCGATCAGCATGACCGCGGCGATCAACGACCCGACATAGGTCAGGCTGACGATCAACATGCGTTTCAGGTAATTGCGCGTCGGGCTACCGACCGCGCCCTGTGTCCCCGCATTGGCCATGGCGTTGAGCCCGGCCTTGACGATGAAGACCATCGGCGAGGCCATGATCAGGTTGGCAACCAGCGGATCCTTGATGTCGGACAGGTTGAGCGCGACCCCGGCCGCGATGATCGCGACGAAGAAGGCACCGAACCAGGGCAGGACGGGCTTGCGCGGCGATTTCGATACGGTCTCGTTGGTCATGATCAGCAGCTCCCGCAGCGGGCGCTGCGCTTGCTCGTGGCGAAGAAGGCGGCGAGCATCGCCCCGATCAGCAGCATCGCGCCCGTGTCGTTCATGCCGCTCTGCTTGGCGACGTAGGCGGCGACGATGGTGATCGCGGCCCAGCTCAGGCCCTTAATCGTGCAGTTCATCAGTCAAACTCCCTTTTCAATATGTAAAGCGTATTTGACACACGATGAGCTCAATGTCAAGCGCCCTTTACAAAGTGGAAAGCGTGCTTGAATTGTCCTTTTGGTTGAACGGGTTGCTGCACTGCACTAGGTGGGATGCCATGACCGAGATGGTGAAGATCGAACTGCCCGACGGCAGCGTGAAGGAAATGCCCGAGGGCGCGACCCCCTATGACGTCGCCGCCGATATCGGGCCGGGGCTGGCGAAAGCAGCGATGGCGGCGCGCGTCGATGGCGAGGTGCGCGACCTGAAGCGGCCGTTCGAGGGCGATGCCAAGCTGGCGCTGATTACCAAACGCGACGAGGCGGACGCTCTCGAACTGGTACGCCACGATTTCGCGCACGTGCTGGCCGAAGCGGTCCAGAACATGTTCCCGGGCACGCAGATCACTTTCGGCCCCGCGACCGACGACGGTTTCTATTACGATTTCGCACCCGCCCCCGGCCGCGGCATGTTCACCGAGGAGGACCTGCCCGCCATCGAGGAGGAGATGCGCCGCATCATCGCTGCCGACAAGCCGCTGGTCCGCGAAGTTTGGGACCGCGAGAAGGTGCGCCAGTTCTTCATCGACCATGGCGAGGCGTTCAAGGCCGAGTGGGTTATGGAGCTGCCCGCCGACGAACCGATCACCATGTACAAGACGGGCGAGGGCGAGGCCGACTGGATCGACCTGTGCCGTGGCCCGCACTTGCCCTCGACCGGCTATCTCGATCCCAAGGCGTTCAAGCTGACCCGCGTGTCGGGCGCTTACTGGCGCGGCGACCAGTCCAACCCGATGCTCAGCCGCATCTACGGGACCGCCTGGCTCGACCGCAAGCAGCTCAAGCAGCATCTCGTCCGCCTCGAGGAAGCGGCCAAGCGCGACCATCGGAAGCTGGGCGCGGAGATGAACCTGTTTCACCTGCAGCAGGAAGCGCACGGCTCGGTCTTCTGGCACCCGCAAGGCTACAAGGTCTGGCGCGAGCTCGAGGCCTATATGCGCCGCGCGATCGACGAGGGTGGCTATAACGAGATCAAGACGCCGCAGCTGATGGACGTGAAGCAGTGGACCCAGTCGGGTCACTGGGGAAAATATGCCGAGAACATGTTCGCGGTCCCCGACATCGTCCCCAATGTGGAGAGCGAGGAAGAAGCCGCGTCCCCGAGCGTCGCCGACGATGCCGACTGGATGGCGATCAAGCCGATGAACTGCCCGGCCCACGTGCTGGTTTTCAAGCAGGGCATCACCTCATATCGCGAGCTGCCGATCCGGCTCTACGAGAATGGCTGCTGCCACCGCAACGAGCCGCACGGCGCGCTCCACGGCTTGATGCGCGTGCGCCAGTTCACGCAGGACGACGCGCACATCTTCTGCACCGAAGAGCAGGTCGTGGAAGAAATCCACAAATTCTGCCGCCTCGCCGACAGCATCTACAAGGATTTCGGCTACACCTATCACGTGAAGCTCGCGACCCGGCCCGAGAAACGGTTCGGCACCGACGCAATGTGGGACAAGGCCGAGCAGGAAATGCGCGACGCGGTGAAGGCCGCGGGCATGGATAATGACGATTATGGCTGGGAAGAGCTGGAGGGCGAAGGCGCCTTCTATGCGCCCAAGCTGGAATGGCATTTGACCGATGCGATCGGCCGCACCTGGCAGGTCGGCACCATCCAGTCGGACCGCGTGCTGCCCGAGCGTCTCGATGCGTCCTATATCGGTGAGGATGGCGAGCGGCACCGCCCCGTCATGCTCCACCGCGCGATCTTCGGTTCGTACGAGCGCTTCATCGGCATGCTGATCGAACATTATGCTGGCAAGATGCCGCTCTGGCTTGCCCCGACGCAGGCGGTGGTCGCGACCATCGTCTCGGACGCCGACGACTATGCCAATGACGTGCTGGCCAAGCTGAACGCCGCGGGCTTCCGCGCCGAGGCCGATCTTCGCAACGAGAAGATCAACTACAAGGTGCGCGAGCATTCGCTGGCCAAGGTCCCGCTGCTGCTCGTCGTCGGCAAGCGCGAGGCCGAGGAAGGCACCGTGGCGCTCCGCCGTCTCGGATCGGACGAGCATCAGAAGGTGATGAAGCTCGACGAGCTGCTGGCCATGATGCGCGAGGAGGCGACGCCGCCCGACCTTCGCCAAGGGTAAGCGCCGCGTTAACCATTTTTTTGCACCCCGTACCCTAAGCCGGTGGCAGATTCGGGGGGAAGGTGCGTGCCTGAAGGCATGTGCAAGCCCCTGTTGTGCCGGAACCTACGGGGAAAACATGCTGCGTCAGATCAAACAGGCTTACGGACAGGCCCACCTCACTCTCAGCCGCGTCAGCCGGGGCGAATTCTCGCTCACCCGCGCGGTGGTCATCACCATCGTCATCATGGGGCTGTTCATCGTCGGGCTTGCCGGCGGAAACCTGTTCGATGCACTCGACCAGCGTAAACAGGCCGAGCAGGTCGAATATGCCGATCGCCTCTCGACCGAGATCGTCGAGGCGGGCGAGGCGTGGGCGGCGAGCAGCGGCCTCACTTACATGCTCCTCAACAATCCACGCAAAGCCAACGATGCGACGCTCAAGCAGATGCTCGGGCGCGAAGCCGACGGTGACCGCTACATGGAAGCCGCGCTGCGCCGCGTCGATCGCGACAGCGTCTCGGGCCGTGCGCTGATCCAGAATTATCACGACAGTGCCGCGGCCTATGAGGACCTCCGCGCCGAAGCGCGCCAGGCGGTCACCGCCGACTATGACGACCGCCGCGAAGGGCTTGCGCAGGAATATCTGATTGCCGCGACCGCGCGCATCATGGCGGCGCAGGAACTCCGCCTCGCGCTGACGCCCGATGCCGCCACCGCCGAGGCGGCGACCTTGCTCCGCCTCAAGCAGCTGACCTGGTCGATGTCCGAATTTGCCGGGCGCGAGCGTGCGCTGATCGCCGGCAAGATCGCGGCCAACGAATATATCGACCCGGCGACCCGCGCTCGCGTGATCGAAAATCGCGGCCGCGTGGTCGAGGCTTGGGACCATGTCCGCGGTCTCGTCGAACATTCGATGCCCGACCCGCGCCTGGTCGAGGCAATGCGCGATGCGCAGCAGGAATTCTTCGTCGATTTCGATCGCACGCGCGGGGCCGTCTATGGCGCCAGCGATGCCGGTGTCGCCTATCCGATCGGCTCGACCGCCTGGTTCGAAGCCTCGACCGAGGCGATCGATGCGCTGCTCGACATTACCGAGGCGGGCGAAGCGGTTGCGGGCGACCTGGTCGCCGCACAGCTCCGCGAAGCCAACAAACAGCTCTTCATCGACAGTCTGCTGCTCCTTCTCTGCTTCACGGCCGTGGCGGGGCTGGTCTGGGTCGCCATCCGCGAGATTGCCGGGCCGATGGCGACGCTTGATGGGGCCACGCGTCGCATTCTCGACGGTCGCTATGATGCGCAGCTGCCTTACAATGCCCGCGCGCTCGAGATCCGCCAGCTTGCCGAGACGCTCGGTGAATTCCAGTCGGCGGCCGAGGCGCGCAAGGCTGCCGAACGCGAAGCTGCCGAGGCGCAGGAAGCGCGCCAGGTCGAACGCCGCGAGCGCCTCGAAATGGAAAAGGCCGCGCTCGAAGAACGCGAAGAGCGCGCCGAAAAGATGTCGCAGACGGTCGAGGCCTTCAGCCGCCAGATGCACGAGGCGGTCAGCGCGCTCGCCGCGGCTGCCGACGAACTCAACGCCACTTCCGACCTGATGGTCGACAGCTTGTCCACCACGACCGGCGATCTCAGCGCCGTGACGCAGGAAACGGGCGAAGCGTCGGCCAACGTCAACGCCGCCGCCGCTGCCGCCGCGCAGATCCGCCAGGCCATTCGCGACATCGCCGCGCGGATCGAGGAACAGCGCGGGGCGACCGGCGCTGCCGCCAACCGCTCGAGCTCGACCGCCGGCGAAGTGAAACGACTCTCGGGCGCGACCGAAGCGGTCGGGCAGATGGTCGAGATCATCGACGACGTCGCCAAGAAGACCGGTCTTCTCGCGCTCAACGCCACGATCGAGGCCGCCCGCGCGGGTGAGGCGGGCCGCGGCTTCGCGGTCGTCGCCGGCGAGGTCCAGACCCTGTCCCAGCAAACCGGCGAAGCGACCGCGCGCGCCGGCTCCAGCGTGGGCGAAATGGTCAATGCCATCCAGCAGTCCGTCTCCGGCTTCGAGGAGGTCAACGAGGCGATCCAACTCGTCAGCCAGGCCGCGACTGCGATCGCGGCCTCGATCCGGCAGCAGTCGACCGCGGCAGAAGAGCTGTCGGGCGGAGTCGAAAGCGCCGCCGGCGTCGCCGCCCGCGTCGCCGAACGCGCGCAGAGCGTCGAGAAGGGCGCGGGCGCTGCCATGGCCGCCGCCAGCCAGGTGAAGGGCGCCTCGGGCGAACTCTCCCGCCTCGCCGAAGCCGTCCGCCACGACGTCGAACGCTTCATCGCCGAAGTGAAGGCGGCGTAGGACCGCACATCAATTCACCGGACGAGCCACTGGGGTACGACTGGTCGTGCCACTGGGGCTTTCCTTCGCGCTTCCTCTTCCAATTTGCCGCGACAATCCCTACGTCGTGGCCAGCAACCGAATCCGGTAACGATATTAGGAGAATCGACGATAAGACCGCCCCGCACGCGACGCCCCATGTCGCCCCCGCCGCTCCAAGGCCCCCGCTACGACAAGTTCATCCAGGCACAGAAGGTGCGGGTGATCGATGAAAATGGCGACAATCTCGGCGTGATGTTCACCCGCGAAGCGATGGAGCAGGCCAACGATATCGGTCTCAATCTCGTCGAAATTTCCCCCAACGCCGACCCGCCCGTCGCCAAATTCCTCGATATCGGCCGTCACAAATACGAAGCGCAGAAGAAGGCGAATGCCAAGCGCAAGGCCCAGAAGACGCAGGAGATCAAAGAGATCAAGATGCGTCCCAATATCGACGATCACGATTATCAGGTGAAGATGAAGAAGGTCGTCGAGTTCATCGAGAAGGGCGACAAGGTCAAACTCACCATCCGCTTCCGCGGTCGCGAAATGGCGCACAACCAGCTGGGCATGGCCGTGCTCAATCGGGTGGAGGAAGATACGGCCGAGATCGCAAAGGTCGAGCAGCGTCCGCGCATGGAAGGCCGGCAGATGCTGATGGTGGTCGCACCCAAATAAGCGACTGCAAGTCCTCGCTAACGTTGAACGCCCGCCCGGCTAGTCCCGGCGGGCGTTTTACTTTGCACACAGCACAGATCAGTTTTGACTAAAGACTTATTGTGCAATGCAAAAGTATTGTGCAGCGCATGATGTTGCCGAAGTGCCGCACAAGACTGGAATTTACACTGGAGTCAGCACTGCTTTTTCTTTGCAACGCCGTATCGCTCGCCTAAGGCGGAGGGCAGCAATTTCGCATTTTTGCATTCAGGGGAGACAGTGATGCGCAAGTCCGCATTGATGATGTCGGCAAGCTTCATGGTGCTTTCGGCACCCGCATTTGCCCAGGAAACGGACACGGACGGGGGCGCTGCGGAAACCGCGCAGAGCGCGACCGAAGGGGCAGCCGTCGACGACAGTACGGCCGAAACGGAATCGTTCCAGGACACGAGTGACATCGTCATCACGGCGACGCGCCGTAACGCAGCACTGTCGGACGTTCCGCTCGCCGTGTCGGCGGTGACCGCGGAAATCCTCCAGAATTCGGGCGCCAGCGACATCCGCCAGCTGACCCAGGTCAGCCCCTCGCTGCTCGTCTCCTCGACCTCTTCCGAAGCATCGGGCGGTGTCGCCCGTATCCGCGGCATCGGCACGGTCGGTGACAACCCCGGCCTCGAAAGCTCGGTCGGCGTCTTTATCGACGGCGTCTATCGCAGCCGTACGGGTACCGGCCTGACCGAACTCGGACAGATCGACCGCATCGAAGTGCTGCGCGGGCCGCAGGGCACGCTGTTCGGTCGCAACACGTCGGCCGGCCTGATCTCGGTCATCACGGCCAAGCCGAGCTGGGATCCCGAAATCGCGGGCTCGCTTGAAGTCGGCAACTATAATCATCGCCGCGGCGAACTCTCGCTGACCGGCCCGCTGTCGGACACGCTCGCCGGGCGCGTCGACGGCATCTACCTCGTTCGCGACGGCTTCTTCCGCGACGCCATTTCGGGCCGCGACATCAACGATCGCGATCGTTACCTGATGCGCGGTCAGCTCCTCTGGGAGCCGAGCAGCGACGTCGAGGTCCGCTTCATCGCGGACTATGCCAAGCGCAACGAAGAATGCTGCGCCGCGAGCTACCTGCCCGCGCGCGACTATACGATGGCCGGATCGGGCCCCTCGACCTTCAAGAACCTGCTCGAAGGCCTTGGCGCGACGATCTACGACGACACGTTCGCCTACACGACAGAAGTCACGCCGGGCCGTTCCTATCGGTCGGACGTGACCGACTGGGGAGTTTCGGGTGAAGTCGTCTACGACTTTGGCGGCGCCGAACTGACGTCCATCACGGGCTATCGTTACAACGAATATATCCGTGGCCAGGACGCTGACTACAACTCGCTCGACATCCTGTATCGCGATGACGACGGCAGCGCGTCGAACACCTTCAAGACCTTCAGCCAGGAGCTGCGTCTCCAGGGTGAAGCGATGAACGGTCGTCTCGACTGGCTCGTCGGTGGTTATTTCGCCAGCGAGAATCTGGTTGTCCAGGACAATCTGACGGTCGGCGACGATTACAGCAACTACGCCAACTGCCTGACGGCGGTGAACTTCTCGCTTGACCCGGCCGTGCCGGGTGCAATCGTCGATCCTGCCAACCCGACCTGCTTCAACACGGCAGTTGCGGGCGGCGTTCGCGCGGCGCTCGAAGCGCAGATCGCCGCGGCCATCGGTGGTGGCGATTTCGCGACAGCGGCAGCGCTTGGTGAAATCGTCGGTGCCCTGTCCGCATTCGCGCGCCTCGGCCCGTCTGCGATCGTTCCGGCCGACTTCTCGGGCGCGCCGTTCACCAACAGCGGCTACACCAACATCGCGTTGGCCAATGGCGGCGGTCCGCTTACGCTCAACGGCGTGTTCACCGACGACACGTACGACCAGCAGTCGACCAACTTCGCCATCTTCACCCACAATATCTTCGAGATCACCGATCGTCTCGATCTGACCGTGGGTCTGCGTTACACGCGCGAAAAGAAGACGCTGGACGTCGATCTCAACGACAATAACAGCCTGTGCAGCTTCTTCTCGGTTGCTGCGCCGAGCCTCCAGACGCTCCCGTGCGTGGTCGCGGCGACGCCGGGCGGCAACTTCACGGGCAGCGACAGCAAGACCGAAAACGAGTTTTCGGGTACGGCAGTCGTCAGCTTCGAAGCGACCGACGACATCCTCGCCTATGCGAGCTACTCACGTGGCTACAAGGCGGGTGGTTTCAACCTCGACCGGACGCCGCTGCTGCGGTCGAACGGCAATGGCGCGATCCTGCCGCAGGGCAATCTCGACGCGCTGAAGTTCGATCCGGAAATCAACAACGCGTTCGAACTCGGCTTTAAGTATGACGGTCGTGGGCTCGACGTGAACGTCGCCTTCTTCCACCAGACGTTCGAAGACTTCCAGCTGAACCAGTTCAACGGCGTCGCCTTCGAGGTCGCGAACATCAACAGCTGTTCGGAAGACCTTGGTGGAGCCGACCGTGACGGCCTGATCGGCACGGGCAGCTGCTCGAGCGACAATGTGCGTGGCGGTGTCCGCTCGCGCGGTGTCGAATTCGAACTGTTCGCGCGCCCCATCGACAATGTTCAGTTCAACTTCGGCGGCACTTATGCCGAAACCAAGTATCGCGACAATCTGGTGGGTTCGGAAGGCATCGCGCTCTCGCCGCAGCTTTTCCAGCTTCCGGGACGTCGCATCTCGAACTCGAACGCGCTGTCGCTGACCGGCTCGCTGGCCTGGACCCCGCCGATCGGTAATACCGACCTGTCGGGCCTCGTCTATATCGACGGTCGTCATATGAGCTCGTTCAACACGGGGTCGGACCTCGACATCGAGAAGATCCAGGATAGCTTTCAGGTCTTTAACGGTCGTGTCGGCATCCGCGGACCGAACAATGCCTGGGCGGTCGAACTGTGGGGCCAGAACCTCTTCAACGAGAAGTATGTGCAGGTTGCGTTCGACGCGCCGCTCCAGGGGCTCAACGGCTCGCCCGCAACCAACACGGCACGCGGTGTTGACGAGGGTCTCTACCCCGTGGCCAACCAGCTGTTCGGTGCGTTCCTCGGCGAACCGCGCACTTACGGCCTGACGCTGCGCGCGAAGGTCGGTCTCGGCAGCGATGCGCCGGAGCCCTACGTCGCTCCGCCCGAGCCGCCGGCACCGCCGCCCCCGCCGCCGCCTGCGACGATTACCTGCCCCGACGGCTCGGTGATTCTGGCGACCGACGAGTGCCCGCCGCCGCCGCCGCCTCCGCCGCCGCCGCCGCCCGAACCCGAGCGCGGCTAAGGCCGAGGGCCAGTTCAACAGGGGAAGGGGCGTCTTCGGGCGCCCCTTTTTCTATGCGGAGATGGCGGCTTCGAGCGCAGCCTTGAGCGTCTCGACTCGCTCGGCCGACAGCTTCCGCCCATGGTCGTCGGTCAGGTAGAATGTGTCGACCGCGCGCTCGCCCCATGTCGCCACGTGCGCGCTATGCACTACCGCCTCGCTCGCGAAGATGGCGTGCGACAGGCGCGCGAGCAGGCCGGCGCGATCACGCGCATTGACCTCGACGACGGTCATGCGGCTCGACGCCGTCTGGCTGACCAGCACTGAGGGGGCGACGTCGAAGGCTTCGGCACGCGCGCTTAGCGGATCATAGCTGGGTGGCGCAGGGGCCTCGCTGTGGAGCGCTTCGACGATCGCTTTCTCCAGACGCTTGCGACGGCGCGCGTCGCCATAGGCGCGGCCCTGCGCATCGGTGATGAGCAGGTTGTCGAGCGCCTTCCCGTCACGGGTGGTGTGGATGCGCGCGTCGATGATGTTGGCGCCCGCTTCGCTCAGACCCGCACAGATCCGGTAGAACAGGCCGGGGCGATCGTCGGCGAAGACGGTGACGCGGCTTGCGCCGCTATCGGCGTCAGGGGCGATGACAATGTCGGGGCCGCCGTCACCGATCTTGGCCTCGGCCTGCGCGACCTGGAGCGCGTTGGCCTGCTGCCAGTCGAGCGGTTCGGCGAGCCAATAGCTGTCGGGCAGGCGGCGACCGTGTGCGGCGATGGTCTTCGCAGGCCAACCCAATACGCCAGCGAGACGGTCTTTGCGCGCCGATACCAACTCGGATCGGCCATGCTGCTTGTGTCCGAGCCGTAACCGTTCCTCGGCCGCCTCGTAGAGCGTGCGCAGCAAGCGGCGCTTCCAGTCGGTCCACGTGCCCGGCCCGACCGCGCGAATGTCGACGACAGTGAGAATCAGCAGCAGGCGCAGGCGCTCCGCGCTCTGCACCCTAGTGACGAAATCCTCGATTGTGGTCGGGTCGGCGATGTCGCGCTTCTGCGCGGTGAAGCTCATCAGGAGGTGGTTGAGGACCAGCCAGGCGACCGTCTCGGTCTCGTGCGGTTCCAGCCCGAAGCGCGGGCCCAGTTCGCGTGCGATCTCGGCGCCCAGCTCGCTATGATCGCCGCCGCGACCCTTGGCGATGTCGTGGAGCAGGACCGCAACGTAGAGCGTGCGCGGGTTGGCGATCTGTTTGATTAGCGCGCTGGCCAACGGATGGTCCTCGACCAGCTCGCCACGGTCGATCGCAGCGGTCAGGCCGATGGCCCGGATGGTATGCTCGTCGACCGTATAGTGGTGGTACATGTCGAATTGCATCTGCGCGACAACGCGTCCGAAGTCGGGGACGAAGCGCCCGAACACGCCCGCTTCGTTCATCCAGCGCAGGACGGTATCGGTGCTGTCCTTACCGGTCAGGATATCGAGGAATAGCGCATTGGCGCGCGGATCGTCGCGGACATCGTCCACCAGCCTCGCCTCGCGCGCAGCGGCGCGCATTGCGTCCGGATGGATTTCGAGCCCCTCGCGCTGAGCGACCCGGAACATCTCTATCAGGCGCACCGGGTCTTTGCGGAACCAATTGTCGCGTGGGACGGTGAGGCGGCCCCGATCGAGCGCGAAACCGTCGAGATGGCTGCGGCGACGTTTGAGGGTAGGGAAGGCGAAGCGGCGTCCGCGCTTGCCCAACTGCTCGTCGAGCTGGGCAAGAAAGACGCCGGTCAGGTCGCCGACCGCCTTGGCGTTGAGGAAGTAAAATTGCATGAACCGCTCGACCGCCGATTTTCCGGGGCGGTCGGAGTAATTCATGGCTTCGGCGATGGTCTTCTGATGGTCGAAGCCCAGCCGCTCTTCGGCGCGCCCCGCAGCGAGGTGGAGGTGGCAGCGCACCGACCATAGAAAGCGCTCGGCACGCTCGAAGCGGCGAAATTCTCGCGCGTCGAACAGGCCTTTCTCGACCAGGTCCGAAGGGTGGTCGACGCCGAACAGATATTTGCCGATCCAGTAGAGCGTGTGGAGGTCGCGCAGGCCCCCCTTCCCGTCCTTGACGTTGGGTTCGACGAGATAGCGGCTGTCGCCCATTCGCTCGTGTCGTTCGTCGCGTTCCTTCATCTTGGCGGTCACGAAGTCTGCCGCGCTGCCCTCGACCACCTCGGCCTGGAAGCGTGCGCGGGTGCTGTCGAACAGCGCCTCGTCGCCCCAGAGGTATCGTGATTCGAGCGTGGCAGTGCGGATCGCCATGTCGTCGCGCGAAAGCGTGACCAGCTCGGATGGCGTGCGCACGGCATGGCCGACCTTCAGCTGCAGGTCCCAGAGGATGTACAGGAACGCCTCGATCGCGCGGTCGACCCAGGGCGACCGATGGTCGGGGACCAGCAGCAACAGGTCGAGGTCGCTATAAGGCGCCATCTCTCCGCGTCCCGTGCCGCCGACGCCGGCAATGGCGACGCGATCGCCTTCGGCGCGTCCGTCGACCAGTCGGCGCGCTGCAATATCCCACGCGAGCCGCACCAGCTGGTCCGCGAGAAAAGCATAGGAGGCGGCGTGCACGCGTCCGCGCCCCGGTTCATCGGTCAGGCGTTTCGCAATCTCGTCCCGACCATGGTCGAGCGCGTCGGCCAGGATCGCGACCGCCTTGTCGCGGAGCTGCTCGTCTGCCAGCGCCTTGATCCGGTCGCTGATCGCGCGCCGATCGATGATGTCGCGGCGATCGTCGACCAAGGGGAGCCGTAGCGGCTTCATTCGCGTGCCAGCGCTTTCAGGCGGTAGAGTGCGTCGAGCGCCTCGCGCGGGGTCAGGCTGTCGGGATCGAGCTCGTCGATGGCCTCGGCAAGCGGGTCGGCCTCGGGCTGCTCGGGTGCCGCCGCGAACAAGGGCAAGGCGTCGAGCCCCGCAGCGATCCCGCCGGTTTGCGAGCGGCCTTCCTCCAATTTCTCGAGCACTGCCTTGGCGCGTGACAGGAGTTTGGGGGGCAGGCCGGCCAGCTTGGCGACCGCGATACCGTAACTGCGGTCCGCAGCGCCGTCTGCGACTTCGTGGAGCAGGACGAGGTCGCCCTTATATTCGCGGGCGCGGACGTGATGGAGCGACAAGGCATCGAGCCGTTCGGCGAGGCGGGTGAGCTCGTGATAGTGGGTCGCGAAAAGCGTCCGCGCCTGAATGTCGTCATGCATCGCCTCGGTCACGCCCCAGGCAATGGCGAGCCCGTCATAAGTCGACGTGCCGCGCCCGATCTCGTCGAGGATGACTAGGCTGTTCTTCGTGGCCTGCGCCAGGATGGCCGCCGTCTCCACCATTTCGACCATGAAGGTCGAGCGGCCACGCGCAAGATTGTCGGATGCTCCGACGCGGCTGAACAGCCGGTCGACGATGCCGATGCGCGCCTTCGCGGCCGGTACGTAGCTTCCGCATTGGGCGAGCAGGCTGATCAGCGCGACCTGGCGCAGGAAGGTCGACTTGCCGCCCATGTTGGGGCCGGTGATGAGCCACAGCCGGTCTTGCGGCCCTAGCGCGCAATCGTTGGCGACGAAGCGTTCACCCTCCGCCTCGAGCGCCGCCTCGACCACCGGATGGCGGCCACCCTCAATCTCGAGACAGGGCTGGTCCTCGAGCGCGGGGAGGGTCCAGCCGCCTTCGATCGCGCGCGCGGCATGGCTGGCGGCGACGTCGATACGGGCGATGGCGTCGGCAGTGCGGGCGATGCGCGGTGCGGCAGCAACGGCGGTGTCGGTCAGTGCGGCTAAGTGGCGCTGTTCGCTCGCCAGCGCCTCGCCGCCCGCTTCCGTCAGGCGGCGTGCCTCCTCGTGAAGATCGGGCGAGTTGAACCGCACCGCGCTCGCCATGGTCTGGCGATGGGTAAAGCCCGAATCTTCCTCCATCAGTTTGGGCGCGTGCTTGGCCGGGACCTCAATATGATAGCCCAGAACATTGTTGTGCCGGATCTTGAGCGCGGCGATGCCGGTCTGCTCGCGATATTTCGCCTCCAGACCGGCAATAGCCTTGCGCCCGCCCGCCGCCGCAGCGCGCAATTCGTCGAGCTCGGCATCGAAACCTTCCGCGATGGCGCCGCCCTTAGCAGCATCGAGTGGCGGGCTTTCGACCAGCGCGCGCGCGAACAGGTCGATCAGGCTGTCATGGCCACCGCAGTCGGGCAAAAGGCTGGCGAGCAGGTCGGGGAGCCTTTCGCCTTCGCCCAACTTGCACGCCAGTTCGTCGGCCGCCTTAAGCCCATCGCGCAGCTGCGCGAGATCCCGAGGTCCGTGGCGTCCCGCAACGATGCGCCCCAGCGCGCGCGCGATGTCGGGCATCGCTTTCAGACGACTTCGGGCATCTTCGCGCACCAGCTGGTCCTCGGCGAAATGCTGGACCAATGCGAGGCGCGCCTCGATCTGCGCGCGGTCGGTGAGCGGCGCGGCGAGGTCGTCGGCCAGTAACCGGCGGCCGCCCGGCGTGGTGCAGCGGTCGATGCAGTGGAGCAGGCTGCCTTTGATCCCGCCCTGCGCCGAGCGCGTCAATTCGAGGCTCTCCCGGCTGGCAGGGTCGATGGCCATGCGCCGCGCGCGTTCGATGCGGCGCGGGGCGGCGAGGAAGCTGGCGGCCTCTTTCTGCGTCGCGTCGAGATAGGTGAGCAGCCCGCCCGCCGCGGCCAGTTCGGCACGGCTGGGCGATCCGAACCCGTCGAGCGTCTTGACGCCGAAGCGCGACTTGAGCGCTCGCTCGCCCTCAACGCTGTCGAAGCCGCCCTGGCCGCGCCCCGTGGCGACGCCCGGCACCTTGTCCTCGGCGATGACTTCGGCGGCGTCGAGCCGTGCCAGCTCGGCGGTGAGGTCACCCGGACCACACGCGACCAGCTCGAAGCGTCCGGTCGAGATGTCGGCGGCGGCGATGGCATAGTCCTCGCCCGCCTTGCCAACCGCAGCCAGCCAGTTGGCGCTGCCCGCCTCGAGCAGGCTTTCCTCGGTCAGCGTGCCCGGGGTGACGAGACGGATGATCGCGCGTTTCACCAGCGCTTTCGACCCGCCGCGCGCCTTGGCCTCGGCCGGCGTTTCGACCTGTTCGGCGATGGCGACGCGGTGGCCGTTCCGGATGAGCTTGGCGAGATAGCTCTCGGCGGCATGGACCGGTACGCCGCACATCGGCACGTCCTGCCCCTTCTCCTTGCCACGCTTGGTCAGCGCGATGTCGAGGCAGGAGGCGGCGACCTTGGCATCGTCGAAGAACAGCTCGAAAAAGTCGCCCATGCGATAGAAGAGCAAAGCGTCTCCGGCCTCCGCCTTGAGCGTTTCATATTGCGCCATCATCGGCGTCCTTTTGGGAGAATCATCGCGTGCCATGTTCGCGTTCGAGACTAGCCCCTAACGCGCCCCCGCGCCACAGGCCGAACAGAGCTTTTGGCGTGACTCTGCCCCTTCGCTTCCCCTATGCGCACCCCTCGAGAGGAAAGAGCGACATATGAGCGAGAGTAACGTCAAGTTTTCCGAGGCCGAGGCGATCGATTTCCACGCGCGCGGCCGCCCAGGCAAGATCGAGATCATCGCCTCCAAGCCGATGGCGACGCAGCGCGACCTGGCGCTGGCCTACTCGCCAGGCGTCGCGGTGCCGGTCAAGGCAATCGCCGAGGATCCGGGCCGTGCCTACGAACTGACCGCCAAGGGTAACCTCGTCGCCGTCATTTCGAACGGGACGGCGATCCTCGGGCTCGGCAATCTCGGTGCGCTCGCCTCGAAGCCGGTGATGGAAGGCAAGTCGGTCCTCTTCAAGCGCTTCGCCGACATCGATTCCATCGACCTCGAACTCGACACCGAGGATTGCGACAAGTTCATCGACGCGGTCGCGCTGATGGGTCCGAGCTTCGGAGGCATCAACCTCGAGGATATCGGCGCGCCGGACTGCTTCATCATCGAACAGGCGCTTAAGGAGCGGATGAATATCCCGGTCTTCCATGACGACCAGCACGGGACTGCGATCATCACCGCTGCCGGCCTCATCAACGCCGCGCACCTCACGGGCCGCAAGCTGGGTGAGATGAAGGTGGTCGTGAATGGCGCGGGCGCGGCGGCGATCAGCTGCTCGGAACTCATCAAGTGTATGGGGGTCAGCCCCGAGAACGTCACGATGTGCGACAGCAAGGGCGTGATCCATAAGGGCCGCGACGATCTCGACCAGTGGAAAAGCGCGCAGGCGATCGAGACCGACGACCGCACGCTGACCGATGCGCTCAAGGGCGCGGACGTATTCCTCGGCCTGTCGGTCGCGAACGTCGTAACGGGCGAAATGGTCAAGAACATGGCCAAGCAGCCGATCATCTTCGCGATGGCCAACCCCGACCCCGAAATCTCGCCGCCCGAGGCGAAGAAGGCCTGCCCCGACGCGATCATCGCCACGGGGCGCTCGGACTATCCCAACCAGGTCAACAACGTCTTGGGCTTTCCCTTCATCTTCCGCGGCGCGCTCGACGTGCGCGCGACGGCGGTCAATGACGAGATGAAGATCGCGGCCGCGCGGGCGCTGGCCGAATTGGCGCGCGAGGCGGTGCCCGAGGAAGTCTCGGCCGCCTATGGCGAGACCAAGAGTTTCGGCCCCGACTATATCATCCCGGCACCGTTCGACCCGCGCCTGATCGAGGTCGTCCCCGCGGCGGTGGCGAAGGCGGCGGCCGATACCGGCGTCGCGCAGAAGCCGATCGTCGACATGGAGGCCTATCGCAAGCAGCTTGCCGGTCGCCTCAATCCGACCGCATCGACGCTCAGCCTGGCCTACGAAGCTGCCAAGCAGAATCCCAAGCGCGTGCTGTTCGCCGAGGGCGAAGAGGACAATGTCCTGCGCGCTGCGATCGCGTTCAAGGAGGGCGGCTACGGCATTCCGGTGCTGGTCGGCCGCGAAGGGACGTACGACAAGCTCGCCGCGCTCGGGGTCGAGAATCCCAAGGATTACGAGGTCCTCAATTCGCGCAACTCGCCCATGGTCAAGAAGGCGGTCGATTTCATCTACGAGAAGCACCAGCGCGGCGGCATGCTGCGGCGCCAGGTCGAGCGGATGGTCAATCAGGATCGCAATTACTTCACTGCCGCGATGCTCGCGCTGGGCGAAGGCGATGCGATGATCACGGGTACGACGCGACCGTTCAGCCAGAGCCTCGCGCAGGTGCGCACGGTCATCGACGACGAAAGCGGCGCCGAGCCGTTCGGCATTTCGGTGGTCGTAGGACAGCATAAGACGGTGATGATCGCCGATACGTCGGTGACCGAACGCCCGACCGCCGAACAGCTGGCCGCGATCGCGGTGCGCTCTGCCGCCTTCGCGCGGCGCATGGGGCAGGAGCCGCGTGTCGCCTTCGTGTCCTACACGACCTTCGGCAACCCGCCCGGCGTCCATATCGAGCCGCTGCGCGACGCGGTGAAGCTGCTCGACCGGATGACCACCGACTTCGAGTATGAAGGCGAGATGGGGCCGGATGTCGCGCTCAATCACGAGGCGCAGCGCAAATATTATCCGTTCAGCCGTCTTTCGGGGCCTGCCAACATCCTGATCATGCCGGGCCTGCAGTCGGCGAACATCTCGTCCAAGCTGATGAAGGCGCTGGGCGGCGAAAGCGTGCTGGGGCCCTACCTCCTAGGCATGAGCCTTCCGGTGCAGATCGCGCCGATGACCGCGACGTCGAGCGACCTCGTCACGCTTGCGGTGCTGGCGGCGGGCGGCGCGGATGCGCTGCGTCGAAGCCCGTCGAGCGCCATCGCGATGGCCGCGCGCGACCAGGTCGGATAATTAGATACGCTCTGCCTGGCTGACCACGTCGCTGGCGCGCAGCGCGGCGACCATGGCGTGGAGGTGGGCAAGGTCGTGCAGTTCCACGTCGACGTGGAAGGTGTGGAAACTGCCGTCGCGGTGCACCTGCTGCAGGTTGATGATGTTCGCGTCCTTGGACCCGAAAATTCCCGCCATTTCGCCAAGCGCGCCCGCGACGTCGCGCAGGATGACCGCCAGGCGGGCGGTGCCGCCGTCATTCTCGTCGCCCCATGACACATCGAGCCAGTCGGCATCGACGCCGTTGGCAAGGTTGTCGCAGCCGATGACGTGAACCTCGATGCCCTCGTCCTCGCGCCGTACGCCGACGATGCGGTCGCCCGGGATCGGGTGGCAGCATTCGGCGAGGTCGAACGCGACCCCAGGCGTCAGGCCCTTGATCGAGATGGCGCTGCGCTGCGCGGAGGGCTTGCCCGCCTTCTTGCGCCCGCGCTTCTTCTTGGTGTCGACCGACGAGCCGGGCGACACCGCTTCCATCACGGCTTCGTCGGATAGGCGCTTGCGCGCGATCGCGATCATTAGCGCCTCTTCGTCCTCGAGCTTCAGCGCCTTGATCGCCTTCTTGGCGGGTGTGCGCGGCTTGCGCCCCGGGATGCGCTCGACAATCTCTTCGAAAATCTTGCGGCCCAGCTCGATCGTCTCGTCGCGTTCCTTGTGGCGCACGAAGCGGCGGACCGCCGCGCGCGCCTTGCCGGTAGCGACAAAGCGGAGCCATGACGGCTGGGGATGCTGGGCTTCGGAGGCGAGGATTTCGACCTGGTCGCCATTGTCGAGGATCGTGCGTAGCGGGACCACGCGCCCGTTGACCTTCGCGCCCACCGTCTGGTCGCCCAGGTCGGTGTGGACGGCATAGGCGAAGTCGACCGGAGTCGCGCCCTTGGGCAGCTGGATCAGCTCGCCCTTGGGCGTGAAGGCGAAGATGCGGTCCTGGTACATCGCCATGCGCGTATGTTCGAGCAGCTCTTCGGGGCTCGAGGCATGGTCGAGGATCTCGACGAGGTCGGTGATCCACGGCACCTGGATGTCGGCCGCGGGCTTGCCTTCCTTATAGGCCCAGTGCGCGGCGAGGCCCCGCTCGGCCTGCTCGTGCATCTGGCGGGTGCGCAGCTGGATCTCGATCCGCATGTTGCTGTCGTGGATGACCGACGTGTGGATCGAGCGATAGCCGTTGCGCTTCGGGGTCGAGATGAAGTCCTTGAAGCGCCCGGGCACCATCGGCCAGCGCGCGTGGATCAGGCCGAGGGCGCGATAGACGTCCTCTTCCTTGTCGACGATCACGCGGAACGCCATCACGTCGGATAGCTGCTCGAAGCTGATGTGCCGCTCGGCCATCTTCTTCCAGATCGAATAGGGATGCTTCTCGCGCCCGGTCACCTCGGCCTGGAGCCCGTTGTCGGCGAGATGGAGTTCCAATCCCAGCCCGATGCGATTGACGAGGTCGCCGCCTTGCGCCTTCAACTGGTCGAGGCGGCGCAGGATCGAGGCGTAGGCTTCGGGTTCGAGCTGCTGGAAGGCGAGCGTCTGCATCTCCTTCATCATCTCATACATCCCGATTCGCTCGGCGAGCGGGGCGTAAATGTCCATCGTCTCGCGCGCGATGCGCTGGCGTTTCTCGACCTTGGGGATGTGGTGGAGCGTGCGCATGTTGTGGAGCCGGTCTGCCAGCTTCACCAGCAGGACGCGGATATCGCCCGACAAGGCGAGCAGGAACTTGCGCAGATTTTCGGCGGCGCGCTCGCTCTCGGTCATCGCTTCGACCTTGGAGAGCTTGGTTACGCCGTCGACGAGGCGCGCGACATTCTCGCCGAACAGATTCTCGATCTGCTCGTGGGTGGCGACCGTGTCTTCGATCGTGTCGTGCAGGATGGCGGTGACGATCGTCTCGTCATCCAGCTTCATGTCGGTGAGGATGCCGGCCACCTCGATCGGGTGGCTGAAATAGGGGTCGCCCGAGGCGCGCACCTGCGCCCCGTGCGCCTTCATCGAATAGACGTAGGCGCGATTGATCAGGCCCTCGTCCGCATGCGGATCGTAGGCCTTGACCTTCTCGACAAGTTCATACTGCCTCAGCACCCTCCCCAAATGGGGGAGGGGGAGGGGTTTTTGCAAGTGCGAAAAGGGCGGGTGTCGCCCCGGTTGAGGCGCTTAGCGGGCCTTCTTGTTGCACTTGGCGAGGTCGTCGGCGTCGAACGCGCGTCCGTCGACCGCGAAGCTGGCGAGCGCGCCGGCTTCCTTGGCGAGCAGTTGGCACTGGATCATCGGGCGGCTTTCGGCCGAACGAAGGGTGCAGCCGTTTCCGTCGCAATTCCAGGCACCGCCGCGGGTAATGACGCGGCCTTCCGAGGGCGCTTCGAGCGTGGCGTTGAGCGCGGGGGCTGCCGCGATGGCCGGCGTGGCGACGAAAGCGAGGGCGAGGGGGGCAAGGATGGCACGCATGGTCGGACTCCTGATGAGTTGCAATTGACTACTCAATGCGCATACCAGTTGCAAAACGCAACTATTATTTCGCGTCAGGTCGGTTTAGAAATGAAACCCGACTGTCGGAGAGGGCCCTTACGTGAGTGAAATCCAGCCAGATATCGAGGCCTTCAAACAGGCCGCCTTGCGTTGTCCGTTGCCGGAGGCGATCGAACTGATCGGCGAGAAGTGGGCGTTCCTGATCCTGCGCGGCGCGCTCAACGGGCTGCAGCATTTCGAACAGTTCCAGGCAGGGTTGGGGATTGCGCGCAACATCCTGTCCGACCGTCTGACCAAGCTGGTCGAAGGCGGGATCCTCATTCGCGAGGACGATCCCGACGACCGGCGCAAGAAAGTCTACTCGCTAACCGACAAGGGCGAGGCGTTGCTCCCCGTCGTCGTCGCGCTGCGCCAATGGGGCGAGACCTGGTGCCACGGCCCGGCAGACATCCAGCTGGCCGACCAGCAGACGGGCCAGCCGGTGCAGCAGATCGCGCTCCACGCGAAAGACGGCCGCAAGCTCGCGCTCAAGGATTTGATGTGGGTCGACCGCCGCACGGGGGCGACGCTGCGCCGCCACCAAGCGCCGGGTATTGACCTGTAGCCCAACAAAAAAGGCAGCCCCGAGAGGCTGCCTTCTTGGTGTCGATGATCGAGAAGCTTACTTCTCGACCGCGCTCGGCGTCGGACGCGGCGGCGCGGCTGCGGTCAGGCGCAGCGCTTCGGCCGATTCGCTCAGGCCCGACAGTTCATCGATCTCGTCGTCATCGTCGAGCTGCACGCGCTGCAGGCCGGTGATGATGGCTTCTTCGAGATGCTTGGGCTTGATCGTCGTCTCGGCGATTTCGCGCAAGGCAACGACCGGGTTCTTGTCGCGGTCGCGATCGATCGTGAGGTCCGCACCGCCCGAAATCTGCCGCGCGCGCTGCGCCGACAGGAGGACGAGATCGAACCGGTTGTCTACTTTGTCGACGCAATCTTCGACTGTAACGCGCGCCATTGCTCGCTCCGCAAAAAAGAAATTTCGTTGAAGTGCTGGGCAGATAGGGACGGGAGGGCGAGGAGTCAATGAAAACGACACGTGCAACAAAGCGCGTTTCGCGGCATTGACCACTGAACATGGGCAAGTCCGAAACCGAAAATAGCGTCTCGATCGACAATCCCGACCCGCCGATCACGGGAGAGGTGGATGGTAACAGCCTGCGCCTCCTCCCTAGCGGCGAGGAACGCGTCGGAACCATGGTCGAGATGATCGACGCCGCCGAAGAGCGGATCCGGCTCCTATTCTATTTGTTCGAAGGTGATGAAGAGGGGACCAAGGTTCGCGATGCGCTGGCCCGGGCGGCGGGGCGCGGGGTCAGGGTCGACATGATCCTCGACGATTTCGGGACCAATGGTGCGCCAGACGACTTTTTCGATCCCATTACCGAGGCGGGCGGAGAGACTTGCGTTTTCCACCCCCATGTCGGGCGGCGTTATTTCATCCGCAATCACCAGAAATTGGCCATTTTCGACGGCCAGCGCGCGATCATCGGTGGTGCTAACCTGTCGAAGGACTATCTGACCGACGGCCGCGAGGGTTGCTGGCGCGACCTGTGGCTGCAAATTGACGGGCCGACGGTCGAGCATGCCGTGAACTATTTCGACGCGCTCGACGACTGGACCAAGAACGGCAAGAGCTCGACAACCGCGCTCAAGAAGATTATCGTCGATTTCTCGCAGCAGGAGGGCAAACTTCGCTGGGTCTTCGGTGGACCGCGCCCGCGCATTAGCCCGATGCTCAACGCCATCGTCCAGGATATCGGCTCGGCACGTTCGCTGAAGATGGTCGCAGCCTATTTCTCTCCGTCACGAGCCATGCTGCGCCGGATCGGGGATGTCGCCGCGCGTGGTGGGGAGGCGGCCGTGCTGACTGCGGCGAAGTCGGACAATAATGCGACGATCGCTGCAGCGCGCCACACCTACAAGCGGCTGCTGAGGCGCGGCGTCAAAATGTACGAATTCGACAAATGCCGCCTTCACATGAAGCTGATCGTGGTCGACGATGCCGTCTATATCGGCTCGTCCAACTTCGACTTTCGCAGCCTCTACATCAATCTCGAGCTGATGCTGCGGATCGAGGATGCCGACTTTGCCGAGCGTATGCACGAGTTCGCGCAGTCGGAAATGGACGGCAGCCAGGAGATCACGCCCGAACTGCACGCCGAGCGGTCGAGCTGGTGGCGGCGACTCAAATGGGCGATCTCGCGCTGGCTGGTGACGTCGATGGATTATACCGTTTCGCGTCGCCTCAATTTCCCGCTCACCGGCGAGTGATTAGCCCCGCCTGCGCGTTGCCCAGAAGAGGGTGGCGGGCGGCACGTTGGCCCATTCGAAACCGCGTTCGATCTCTTCGAAATGCGGAGCGATATAGTCGAGGACCTTGGGGCTGAACTGGTAGACCAGGAAGCTGCCGCCATCGCGGATGACGCGTCCGGTCGCGGCCCCGATCTCGTCACCGACGCCGTCGGGGAGGGTCGAGAAGGGCAGGCCGGACACGACATAGTCGGCGTGGTCGTAGCCATGGTCGCGCACGATATTCTCGACGTCGGCGGCCGAGCCTTCGACGGGCTTGAAGCGCGGGTCGCGAATGTCGCGCGAGAGAAAAGAAATGAAGTCCCGATTGGGGTCGATCGCGACGAGCATCGCGTCGGGCTTCATCCGCCTGAGGATCTCGCGCGTGAACGTGCCGACCCCGGGCCCATATTCGACGAACAGGTCGCAACGATCCCAGTCGACGGGCGCGAGCATGCGATCGATTAGCCGTTGGCTGGACGGCACGACCGACGCCACCATTTTCGGGTTTTTCAGGAAGCCGCGCAGGAATTGCCAACGCGCCTTATTGGCACCGCTAGAGGCGGCGCGATCCTCATACTTGGTGAGCGGCTCGGTCATGTTGACAGCATTAGAATGAAATGGACCGCTGGCAAGCCCGATGGCGTTGACCCGAAAGCCTGCCGCGCCCATGGGCTGGGCGATGGGCAAACCAATTGGGAAGATCGCCGGATCGGCGCTGACGACGCGGCAGTTCGTGCTGCTGTTCTCGGCGATGTTGGTGACCGCGACGGGCAACACCGCGCTCCAGTCTGTCATGCCCTCGATCGGTCGCTCGCTCGGCATTGCCGACGTGTGGATCGGGGTCGCCTTTACCAGCTCGGCACTGGCGTGGGTCATCTTCGCGCCGATCTGGGCGCGGCAATCCGATCATCGGGGGCGCAAGACGCTGATCCTGTTGGGCCTGGTCGGCTTCGTCGTCTCCACCTTGTTGTGCGGGATCGTCCTTCTGGGCGGCCTGCGCGGGGTGATGGGTGCAGGGGTGACGATGGTCGCCTTTGCGCTCGTGCGGATGCTCTACGGCATCTTCGGATGCGCGACGCCGGCGGGGACGCAAGCCTACCTTGCCGCAAAGACGCGGCGCGGCGCGCGCACGACCGCCTTGTCCAACCTCTCCGCCAGCTTCGGGTTGGGCACGGTCATCGGCCCGGCGCTGGCGCCATTGTTCGTCCTGCCCTTCCTCGGCCTCACCGGCCCGCTTTTCATGTTCGCGCTGGCGGGCATGCTGGTCTTCGCTGCCGTCTGGCTGCAGCTGCCCGATGACCGGGACCGCCTTCGCCGAGCCAAGGCCGCCGCCATGGCCTTCCCGGCGGCGAGCCCCACGGGGGCGAGCGTCAGGGCGGCGACCAGCGAGGGGAAGGCGACCTTGCGCTGGAGCGATTCGCGCATCCGCGACTGGATCGTGTCGGGCGCGATCACCAATAACGCCCTGGCGGCGCTGCTGACGGTGGTCGGCTTCCACACGATCGACCGGCTGGCTCTCGACCCGGTCGGGGCCGAGCAGCAGGTCGGGCTGGTCCTGATGGCGGGTGCCGCGGCGACGCTGGTGGCGCAATGGGGGCTGATCCCACGCTTTGGCTGGGGACCGCGCACCCTGGTGCTGCTCGGCTCGGCGATCGCGCTTGCCGGCACGCTGGCGGTGATGGTCGCCGGCAGCCTGATGGGCCTGGTGCTCGCCTACGGGCTCGCCTGCCTTGGCTTCGGATTGACCCGACCCGGCTTCACCGCGGGCGCCAGCCTTGCCGTGCCGCTGACGGAGCAGGGCGCGGTGGCGGGGCTGACGACCTCGGTGAATGGCTTCGCCTTCGTGTTCGCCCCGACCTTGGGCCTGGCACTTTACGGCTTCGCCCCGTCGGCGCCCTTCCTGCTGTGCGCAGGACTGCTGGGCGCGACATTGCTGCTCTACCGCGGTCGGCTCTAACCTCGCTTGCCGCCTTCTCCGGCCTCGAGCATGCCGGGCGTGATGAAGCCGATGCCGGTCTTGGGCTTGAGCGCATCCGACTTCAGATTGGCTTCGATCTCGGCATATTCTTCGAGCATCTTTTCGGTCACGCTGGCGCGTGTTTCCTTAAGCGCTTCGTCGAAGTCCGCCTTGGTCACGATCGGCTCCTTCTCGCCCCGACGCAGCGCATTGAGCCCGGCGCGACGGACCAAATCTTCCAGATCGGCACCGGTGAAACGCTCCGAATTGCGCGCCAGATGTTCAAGGTCGACATCCTTGTGAAGCGGCATCTTCTCGGTGTGGATGGCGAGGATCCGGCGACGGCCTGCGACATCGGGCGGGCCGACATAGATTAGCTCGTCGAAACGCCCTGGGCGGAGCAAGGCGGGGTCGATCAGGTTGGGCCGGTTGGTGGCACCGATCAGCACGACATTGTTGAGCTCTTCGAGCCCGTCCAATTCGCTCAGGATCGTGTTGACGACGCGCTCGGTCACCGCCGGTTCGCCCAGCTTTCCGCCACGTGCGGGCACTAGGCTGTCGAGTTCGTCGATGAAGATGACGGTCGGCGCGACCTGACGCGCGCGAGCGAAGAGGCGCGCGATCTGCTGCTCGCTCTCGCCATACCATTTGGAGAGCAGGTCGGACGACTTGGTCGAGATGAAATTGGCTTCGCTCTCACGCGCGGCGGCCTTGGCGAGCAGCGTCTTGCCCGTTCCCGGAGGACCGTAGAGCAGGAAACCTTTCGCCGGGCGGATACCGAGACGGCGGAAGGCGTCGGGATGCCGTAGCGGGAGTTCGATGCCTTCCTTGAGTCGGTCGCGAGCGTCGTCGAGGCCGCCAATATCGTCCCACCCGACACGCGGCATCTGCACCATCACCTCGCGCATCGCCGAGGGCTGCACGCGCTTGGAGGCTTCGGCAAAGTCCTCGCGGGTGACGGCGAGGCTTTCGAGCACGTCGGCGGGGATGGAGTCGTTGCCAAGATCGAGCTTGGGCATCAGGCGGCGCACCGTCTCGAGCGCGGCTTCGCGCGACAGGGCAGCGAGGTCGGCGCCGACCATGCCGTAGGTCTTGCGCGCCAGCTCGTCGAGATCGACCTTGTCGCCCAATGGCATGCCCCGCGTGTGGATGCCGAGGATTTCGCGACGGCCGCGCTCGTCGGGTACGCCGACCACGATCTCGCGGTCGAAGCGGCCCGGGCGGCGTAGCGCGGGATCGATCGCGTCCGGCCGGTTGGTGGCGGCGATGACCACCGTGTTCTGGCGCGGCTCGAGCCCGTCCATCAGCGTCAGCAATTGCGCGACGAGGCGCTTTTCGGCCTCGCCGGCGACGCGGTCGCGCTTGGGCGCGATGGAATCGATTTCGTCGATGAAGATGATCGAGGGCGCTTCCTTCGAGGCCTGTTCGAACAGTTCGCGCAGCTTCTTCTCGCTCTCGCCATAGGCGCTGCCCATCACTTCGGGGCCGGCGATGTGGAAGAAGTTGGCGTCGCTTTCGTTGGCAACCGCCTTGGCCAGCATGGTCTTGCCGGTGCCGGGAGGGCCATGGAGCAGCACGCCCTTGGGCGCATCGACGCCGAGGCGCTGGAAGAGTTCGGGATGGCGCAGCGGCAGTTCGACCATCTCGCGCAGCGCGTCGATCGTGTCGGTCATGCCGCCCAAGTCGTCATAGGTGACGTCGCGGCGGCGCGCTTCCTTGGGCGCGTCGCGGTCGGGGCGAAGCGCCACTTCGGTATCGGGGCCGATATGGACGATGCCTTCGGGCTGCGTCTCGACCACCTTGAGGCGGATTTCCTGGAGCGCGAAGGCGGGGCCGCCGAGCAATTGGCGCAACTGTTCGGGCATGTCGGTATCGAGCCGCTGTTGCGCGGTGGTGGCGATGAGGTCGCCGGCCGACAAGGGGCGGCCCGCAAAGCTGCGTTTGAGGGCTTCGCTCGATCCGCCGAGCCGCACGTTGGCTTGTGCTGGCGCGAAGACGACGCGCTTGGCAGGCTTGGAGGTCGCCTTGTCGACGGTCACGAAATCACCGGCACCCACGCCCGCGTTGGAGCGTAGCAGGCCGTCGATACGGATAATGTCGAGGCCCTGATCCTCGTTATACGCCCGGATCGCTCGTGCAGGCGTCATCCGCTTGCCCGTGATCGCGACAAGATCGCCCTCGGACAAGGCGAGCGACTGCATCAGTGCGTCGGGGAGGCGGGCGATGCCGCGTCCGCTATCGGAAGGGGGGAGGCTGGCTACTTGTACGCGATTGGTTTTGGTGTCGACGTCGGCCATCCGGCTCCTCATTCATTATCGGGGGCATGCCGGACAATGAACGGCGGGCCCACAGGAAAGGTCCCAGCCGATATGGGGCGCAAAACGTCGCTGTAAAGAAGAAGGGCCCGGCGCGGGGGAGCGCCGGGCCCGTCAGGAGAGGATGTCCGTTAGGACGAAACCGTTATCGCGCCGCAACAAGAATTGTGCAAGTGCGAATTGTGCGTTTGCGAAGAGAAAATTGCCTACTTCTTGATAAGATTGACGATTTTTCTCATCGTCGAGCGCGGAAGGATGCGATTGGCCTGCGCCGAGACCTTATTGGCAAAGCCCGTGACCATCACGGCGCGGTTCTTTTCGAGCGCTGCGATGGCCTGTTCGACCGTCTCGTCCGATTCCGCCGCGATGCTGCTGACAGCCTTGTTGCCGCCGAAGCCTGCGACTTTTCCGAACTCGGTGGAAACGGGTCCGGGGCAAAGAGCCGACACATTGATCCCCGTCTGGCGATATTCTTCGTGCAGCGCCTCGCTGAAGGAGAGGACGTAGGCCTTGGTCGCGAAATAGACCGCCATGCCGGGCCCCGGTTGGAAGCCCGCGACCGAAGCGACATTGAGAATGCCGCCGCGATCGCGCTCGATCATGCCGGGCAGCACAGCATGCGCCAATTCGGTCAGCACCCCGCAGTTGAGGTCGATCATCTGCCGCTGGCGTTTGCCATCAAGCTTGTCGAACCGCCCCACCAACCCGAAACCGGCATTGTTGACGAGCAGGTCGACATGCTCGCCCGCCGCCGCGATGTCGGCCATCAGCCGGTCGGCGGCGTCAGGCTCGCTCAGGTCCATCTCGACCGCGCGCGCATTGCCGAGCTCGGCCGCAAGCGCATCGAGCCTGTCCTTGCGGCGGGCCACCAGCACGAGCCGGTGCCCCTTGGCCGCATATTGGTGCGCGAAGTCGACGCCGAGCCCGGCGCTGGCGCCGGTGACGAGAGTGACGGGTTGCGACACTTAGCTGACGGTCGCTTTTTCGATCTTGCCGGGGTTGGGGACCGGCTCGCCCGTGGGCAGCTGGTCGACATATTCCATGCCGCTCTCGACCTGGCCCCAGACGGTATACTGGCCGTCGAGGAAGTGGGCGTCGTCGAAGCAGATGAAGAACTGGCTGTTGGCGCTGTCGGGCGCGGGCGTGCGCGCCATCGAGCAGGTGCCGCGCACGTGCGGCTCGGCGTTGAACTCGGCCTTGAGGTCAGGAAGGTCGCTACCGCCCGTGCCGGTGCCGGTGGGATCGCCGCCCTGTGCCATGAAGCCCGGGATCACGCGGTGAAACACGACGCCGTCGTAAAAGCCGTCGCTGGCAAGCTTGGTGATGCGCTCGACATGGCCGGGGGCGAGGTCGGGGCGCAGCTTGATGACGACGTCGCCGCCGGTCGAAAGGGTAAGGGTGAGGGTGAGGGTATCGGCCATGGGGGCGCTTCCTTCGATTGAGTGAAAGTTCGCGCCCCATGTAGGAGGCGGGCGAGGTCATGGCTACCCCGCCCGCGCTCCGCCCCTGTTATTCGTCGGTGCCGGATCCGGCCGCGAACGCCTTCACTTCATCGAGCAGTGCGTCGAGCGTGGCGCGGTCTGACACGCGTCCGTCCTGGATCACGGCTTCGATGCTCGTCGTATTGGCGATGTCGTCGATCGGACTGGCGCTTAGCAGGACGAGGTCTGCGACCATGCCCTCGCTGACGCCGCCCATGTCGTCGCGCCCGAAATAGTCGGCCGGCACGGTCGTGGCGGCAGCGAGTGCCTGCATCGGGGTCAGCCCGGCTTCGACAAGGTTGGCGATCTCGTCGTGGACCGAAAAGCCGGGGAAGACCATCGTGTCGTTGGCGTCGGTGCCCACCAGGACCTTGACCCCCGCATCGTGCGCGATCTTGGTCGTCCTGAGCCCGAGATGGTAGAAGTCCTCAAGGTCCTCGATCAGTTCGGGCGGGGCCTGTGCGGTGCGGTCGAGATCGCGGTTCCAGTGGCGCTGCTGCATCGCAGGGACGTAGGCCATGCGCGGATCGTTGCGATACTCGTCCTCGACCGCGCGGTAATCCATCTCGCGGGTGAGGTGGGTGGGGACGTAATAGGTGCCGCTTTCTGCCATTGCGCGCACCTGCTCTTCGCACAGTGCCGCGTCATGCTCCGCGACGGCGCGGCCCGGGATCGACCGGCGGTCGGGCCAGGGCAGGTCCTCGCCCGACAATTTGCGCTTGAGCTGGTCGCGCATTTCCGCGCCGACCGCGGCGCAGTCCATCGGCAGGTCGCGGGCATGTTCGATCGAGGTCACGCCCATGCGCGCGGCATCGGCCGTGCTCGTCCACATCGGGATATGGCCGCCCACGCGAACGTCGGCCTCGTTGGCTGCGTCCATGAAGGCGGTGAAGCCCTCGGGGGTCCATTCCTGGCTGATCTTGAGGATTTCCGCGCCGCGCGAGCGCATAAAGGTGACGCTGGCGCGTGCTTCCTCGGCGGAGGAGGGCTCGTAGAACAGCTCGACCGGGTCCTTGGTCGGCGCCCGGCGCATGCCGATCTTGGCGCTCGACAGTTCGAGCAATTTGGGGCCGACCAGTTCGCCATTGGCAATCTGTTCGCGGCTGACGCGCATGGCATCGAGGCACATGCCGATCGAGCCTTCGTCCTTGCAGTCGCTGCCCATCTCGCGAACGCCGGTGACGCCGTTGGCATGCATCAGCTTGAGCGACGACAGGTGGATCGGTGCGAAGCTCGCATGGCTGTGCATGTCGTTAAGGCCCGGGATGACGAAGTGGCCTGCCGCGTCGATGACCCGCGCGGCTTCCAGATCGCCCTCCCCGTGAGGCGCGATCGCGACAATCCGACCCTCATCGATCAGGATATCGCGACCGGCGGTAACCGTCTCGCTTGCCGGATCGATTACTGTCACGTCGCTGATCAGGACATCGCCTTCTACCGGTGCGCCGGCCATTGCGAGGGCCATCATTGAAACTGCCAACACGAATACTCTCCCCTTTAACTGATACCGCACCAACATAGTGTATTAGTGCAGCAATACAACAGGGCAGTTTCGGTTGCGCCCGGATTCCTCTCGGCATAGGAGAATGGTCAGGCCGTAAAGGGGAGACGCTGCCATGACCGACACGACGACCCTCCCCGAATCGCAGGACGGCATTCACGACGAGGAAGACCGGCTGCTCCCGCGCTATGTGCGCGAAGTGCTCGATGCCGTCGAAGGTGGCCAAATCGACAAGGCGCGCGAGCTGGTCGAGCCGCTGCACCCTGCCGACGTCGCCGACCTGATCGAACTCGCTCCGGAAGACGACCGTCCCGATCTCATCACCGCGTTGGGCGGCGAGGTCGACGCCGACGTCTACGCAGAGATGAACGAGCATGTTCGCGAGCTCGTCATCGAGGAGATGGACCCGGCCATCGCCGCCAGCCTGACCGCCGACATGGAGACGGACGATGCCGTCGCCATGCTCGAGGATCTCGAGGAGGAAGACCAGCAGGCCATCCTCGAGGAGATGGAGCCCGACGACCGTGTCGCGGTCGAGGAGGCGCTCGCCTATCCCGAAGAGACGGCCGGCCGCATCATGCAGCGCGAGCTCATCGCGGTGCCCGAGCATTGGAATGTCGGCAAGGTCATCGACTATATGCGCTCCGACCAGGAGCTGGCCGACGACTTTTGGGAAGTCTTCGTCGTCGGCCCGCAGCATCATCCGGTCGGAACGACCAAGCTGTCGACGCTCTTGCGGACCAAGCGCGACGTGCCGATCCGCGACATCATGCAGGAAGAGCAGACGTTGATCCCGGTCGAGATGGACCAGGAAGAGGTCGCGTTGCGCTTCCAGAAATACGGGCTGATCTCCGCTGCCGTCATCGACCCGTCGGGGCGTCTCGTCGGCATGATCACCGTCGACGACATCGTCCACATTATCGAGGAAGAGGCGAGCGAAGACGCGCTTTTGCTCTCGGGTGCCGGCGACGGCGACATCAACGAGCCGGTGCGCGAAGCCTATCGCGACCGTGTGCGCTGGCTGATCGCCAATCTCGGTACGGCGCTGCTCGCCACCTTCGTCATCGCCCAGTTCGAAAGCACTATCGCGCGGCTGGCGATTTTGGCCGCGCTCATGCCGATCGTCGCCGCGCTCGGCGGGAATGCGGGGACACAGGCGCTCGCGGTGACCGTGCGCGCGATCGCCACCAACCAGCTCACCGGCTCCAACCGGGCGCGCGCGATCCGGCGCGAGTTGAAAGTCGCAATCCTCAATGGTGTCACCGTCGCGGTCATCCTCGGCATCGGGGTCGCCATCTTCCTCGATCCGATCATCGGGGCTGTGATCGCTGCGGCGATCCTGTTCAATATCGTCGTCGCGGGGCTGGCGGGGGTGCTCGTGCCGATCACGCTCGAACGCTTCGGCGCCGACCCGGCGGTGGCATCGAGCGTGTTCGTGACCACCGTGACCGATACGATGGGCTTTCTCGCCTTTCTCGGCCTGGCATCGGCCGTACTCCTATAAGCGGTTGAATTTGCCGCACGAATTTCCCAACTTGGCGTGGTGCCGACACCCGTACACATGACCAAGGTCGCCTTCGGTTGCGCGACCCTGCCCACGCTCGAGAAGCGCATCGCCGCGCGCTCGCGGGGCGGTGAGGTGCGGCTGGTCACCAAGCGTCGCCCGCGCCGCCACGAAGAAGTCGTCGAGGGCGGGTGCCTCTACTGGATCGTCAAGCACCGGCTGGTGGCGCGATCGAAAGTGCTCCGCTTCGAACAGCGCAAGGATATGCGTTGGGACATCATCCTGTCGGACGAGTTGGAGCATTGCACTGCCACCCCCAAGCGGGCGCATCAGGGCTGGCGCTATCTGGAAGTTGCCGACGCGCCGGGCAGCGAAGTCGACGAAACCGGCATCGCAGAGCTTCCGCCGCGCCTGTATGGGAAACTGGCGGCGCTCAGCCTGGTCTAGTTGCAGCCGGTGATCCGCGCAGATCCCATCGCACGGACGGTGCAGGCAGGATCTCCCGTCACCGTGATATCGACCGTCCCGACGGCATCGATCTCGATCTCGCCAGTCGCCTGCACGCGCGCGAAGCTGGGGCCTTCTACGCCCAATGTCAGGTCGCGCACCTCGGTCCGTTCGGCATCGAGATTGCTCATGCCGCGTACGAGGAAGGTCGCCTCCTTGGCTTCGCCCGATATGCGGATATTGCCCGCACCCGCGACGCCGACGTCGAGCGTGTCGACCTCGATGTCATCGATGCTCGCGCCGCCCGCGCCCTGAACCGACAGGGTGAAGTCGCGCCGTTCGATGCGGTCGATGTCGAGTTGCCCCGACCCGTTGACCCAGGCTTTTTCCAGCGTTCGCGTGCCGATCTCGACCACGACAGGGCCGTGATTGTCGCCGCGAAAGCCCCGGCGGTTCGACTGTTCCCAGCCCACGACGAGTGTGCGCCCGTTCATCCGGACATCGACCTGGTTGATCGCGTTCCTGTCGCCGGTGGCGCGCGCACGCGGCGGCACGCCGGTCACGAGCTTGACCGCGACCGGTCCGTCGATGCGGATGCGCTCGAACCCGCGCACGGTAAAGTTGCGCCCGTCGCCACCGAAGCCCTGCTGGATGTCGGCATGCGCAACAGCGGCGCTGGCACCGAGCGCAAGGAGGGCGAGCGTGGCAGATATGGTCTTCATGCCGCCACTCTCGCCCATCATGGTTAACAAAGTCTATCCTGCGACTATTCGCAGGTGACGTTTCCGGACCCGGCCTTGGAGACCGAACACTTGGCGCCGCCGGTGATCGCGACGTCGCCCGAACCCGCGATCGAGACGCTGGCATTGCCCGTCACGCGGGTCTCGACTTCGCCCGATCCGGCGATCTCGATCTCGGCATCGGTGGATTCCAGTTCGGGGCTGATGAATTCGCCCGATCCGGCAATACCGACCTCTAGGTTCTCGGTAGCGCCCGAGACCTTCATGCTGCCCGACCCGGCGATGCCGAATTCGGCGCGTCGGGCCGCGAGCGACTGGACGGTCAGGTTGCCCGATCCGGCAATGTCGCCCTCGAAGTCGTCGACTTCGCTACGCGCGATGTCGATCGAACCCGAACCGGCGATACCGGCTTCTTCGAGCGCATTGTGCGAGAAACGGATCTCGACGACATCGTCGGAGCTGCGCTTCCAGCCGATCTTGTAGTCGCGGTCGAGGCGAATCTCGAGCTCGTCGCCGTCCACTTCGAACTTCGTATGCTCGATGATATTCTCGGGCCCACTGATCGAAAGCGCGGACGGCGCGCCGTCCGAGACGATGACGCGATAGGGGCCGGCAACACCCAGCTCGCTGAATGGCCCGACATCGCGGGTTTCTTCGGTCGTCGGACCAGGCTTGTCAATTTCGATACGGTCATCGCCGAAGCATCCGGAGAGGCCCGCGGCGGCACCGGCGGCCAGGATAAGGTGAAGCGTCTTCATTCTTGTCTCCCCTTTGAAAGCGTATTGCATACATAATACAGCGATCCGCATCTTCAAGGCAAGGGCAATGAAAAAGGGCGCCCGCATCGCTGCAGGCGCCCTCTTCGAGGACCGTTTGGGTCAGACGCTCTTAGGCATCAGAAGACGCGTCGAGCGTCCCCCGGACACTCTTAGGCGTCTTCTTTTTCCGCGTTCCAGATCTTGGCGGCGTCGTCGAGGATCTTGAGGATCTTCTTGAGCGCGGCCTTCTCGTCGGTCTTTTCCATCGCCGCGAGTTCGCGGGCGAGACGGCTCGAGGCCGCTTCGAAAATCTGACGCTCCGAATAGCTTTGCTCCGGCTGGTCGTCGGCGCGGAACAGGTCGCGAGTCACTTCAGCGATCTGGATCAGGTCGCCCGAATTGATCTTGGCCTCATATTCCTGCGCGCGGCGCGACCACATGGTGCGCTTGACCTTCGGCTTGCCCTTGAGCGTCTCCATGGCGTCCTTCATCGCCTTGTCCGAGGAAAGCTTGCGCATGCCCGTCGCTTCGGCCTTGTTGACCGGAACGCGGAGCGTCATCTTTTCCTTTTCAAAGCGCAGGACGTAGAGGTCGAGGGCAATACCGGCAATTTCGGTCGACTGGAGTTCGATGACCTTGCCGACCCCGTGTTTCGGGTAGACGACGAAATCACCGACGTCGAAGCTGACTGCCTTGCTTGCCATAAGTGGGGGGACCTTTCCGTTTGCGTGCCGCGGTACGGAACAGGCGGCGAAAGTCTCGCCGTCTAACGTCGACCAAAGCGATCGGTTCCGTCGCGGGATGTTCCATCAATGAAATGCCGACGCGTGGTGAGAGCGCCGGCTTGTGACTGTATTATAACAGAAAGTGGCTCAAATTTCGAGTCCCAGTTGCAAAGGACCACTTGTTTGCGCTGCGACGGGCGAATGTGCGCCCAATCCCAGCAGCCGGATCGGCTTCTCGAGCGGGAAAAGTCCTTCGAGCAGAGACCGCCCTTCCGCCAGAAACGCCTCTTTTCCGGGGATCCGGTCGGCGAAGCTCTTCGAGCGCGTGGAAATGGTGAAATCGGCATATTTGACCTTGAGGGTCACCGTCCGCCCGACGAACTCGGCCTTTTCGACGCGCTCCCACGCCCGCTCGCCGATCCGCATGAGCTCGGCCGTTAGCGAATCGAGGTCGGAGAGATCGCTCCCGAATGTGTCTTCGCAGCTCACCGACTTGCGCTGGCGGTGCGCCTTGACCTGCCGCTCGTCGATCCCGCGCGAGATCCGGTAGTACCAGCCTGCTGACGAACCGAAATGGGCTTGCAGCTCGGTCAGGCTCCATTCGCGCAGGTCGGCGCCGGTCAGGATGCCGAGCTTCTCCATCTTCGCGGCGGTCTTGGGGCCGATACCGTGGAATCGTTTGACGGACAGCGTGGCCACGAAGGCCGGGCCTTTCGAAGGCGGGATGACGCAGATGCCGTCGGGCTTGTTCTGGTCGCTGGCGAGCTTGGCGATGAACTTGCAATAGCTGACCCCAGCGCTCGCGGTGAGGCCCGTCTCTTTCTTGATGCGCGCGCGGATATCCTCGGCAATCGCCTTTGCTGTGCCCAGACCGTGCCGGTCTTCGGTCACGTCAAGATAGGCCTCGTCGAGGCTCAGCGGCTCGATGTCGTCGGTATGGTGCGCGAAGATATCGCGAATCTGCTGGCTGACCCCGCGATAGGTGTCGAAGCGCGGCTTGACGAACACCAGGTCGGGACATTTGCGCTTCGCGGTGACCGACGGCATCGCCGATCGCACGCCAAATTCGCGCGCCTCGTAGCTCGCCGCCGCAACCACGCCCCGATGGCCGCCACCCACCGCGACGGGCCTGCCCTTGAGGCTCGGATCGTCGCGCTGCTCGACGCTGGCATAGAAGGCATCCATGTCGACATGGATGATCTTGCGCCCGTCGGCACCGGGGGCGGGGAGGGAATCGGTGTCCACGTGCCCACCCTAACGGGTTTTCATGGGGCATCCGATATGCTTTAGGGCGGCCCGACCAATCGACTCCAGTCCCGCAGAGGATCATCCATGAACATCCACGAATATCAGGCCAAGGAATTGCTCGCGAAATATGGTGCTCCGGTTCCGGCCGGTCACGCCGCCATGAGCGTCGAGGAAGCGGTCGAGGCCGCGAAGAAGCTTCCCGGGCCGCTGTGGGTGGTGAAAGCGCAGATCCATGCCGGCGGACGCGGCAAGGGTCACTTCAAGGAACTGCCTGAAGGTTCGAAAGGCGGCGTCCGTCTCGCCAAGAGCCTCGAGGAGGTCGAAGCGGCCGCCAAGGACATGCTCGGCAACACGCTGGTGACCATCCAGACCGGCGACGAGGGCAAGGAAGTCCAGCGCCTCTACATTACTGACGGCGTCGACATCGACAGCGAATTCTATCTCGCCATGCTCGTCGACCGCGACACGGGTCGCCTCGCCATCGTCGCGAGCCCCGAGGGTGGCATGGACATCGAGCAGGTCGCGCACGACACGCCCGAAAAGGTCCACACCATTACCATCGATCCCGCGACCGGCCTGATGCCGCACCATGGCCGTTCGGTCGCCGCCGCGCTCGGCCTCGACGGGTCGTTGGCCAAGCAGGCTGCCAAAGTCACCGCCGCGCTCTACAAGGCGTTCCTCGGCACCGACGCCTCGCAGATCGAGATCAACCCGCTTGCCGTGTCGGGCGACGACCTGCTCGTTCTCGACGCGAAGGTCGGCTTCGACGGCAACGCCATGTTCCGTCACCCCGACATCGCCGAACTGCGCGACCTGACCGAAGAAGACCCGATGGAAGTCGAAGCGTCCAAGTACGACCTCGCCTACATCAAGCTCGACGGCGACATCGGCTGCATGGTCAACGGCGCGGGCCTCGCCATGGCGACGATGGACATTATCAAGCTGAACGGCGCCTTCCCGGCCAACTTCCTCGACGTCGGTGGCGGCGCTTCGAAGGAAAAGGTCACTGCGGCATTCAAGATCATTCTGTCGGACCCGGCAGTGAAGGGCATTCTCGTCAACATCTTCGGCGGGATCATGAAGTGCGACATCATCGCCGAAGGCATCGTTGCGGCGGCGAAGGAAGTTGAACTTGATGTCCCGTTGGTCGTTCGCCTTGAAGGAACCAACGTCCAGAAGGGCAAGGACGTCCTGGCCAATTCGGGCCTGCCGATCATCTCGGCCGACGACTTGGGCGATGCCGCCAAGAAGATCGTCGCGCAGGTCAAGGAAGCCGCCTAACCAGTTCGCCGACCGCTATTTCTAGCGCCCCGGCCAAAGGAGACCGATATGAAGTTGCTCGTCGCCGTCAAACGGGTGATCGACTATAATGTGAAGCCCCGGGTCAAAATGGACGGAAGCGGGGTCGACCTCGCCAACGTCAAGATGTCGATGAACCCGTTCGACGAAATCGCCGTCGAAGAAGCCATCCGTCTTAAGGAAAAGGGCACCGCCAGCGAAATCGTAGTGGTCTCGATCGGCCCGGCAAAGGCGCAGGAAACGCTGCGTACCGCGCTCGCCATGGGCGCCGACCGGGCGATCCTGATCCAGACCGAGGACGAAGTCGCCGCGATGGTCGAGCCGCTCGGCGTCGCCAAGCTGCTCGCCAAGGTGGTCGAGGAAGAAAACCCCGACATGGTCATCCTCGGCAAGCAGGCGATCGACGACGACAGCAATGCGACCGGCCAGATGCTCGCCGCCTTGCTCGGCTGGCCGCAGGGCACCTTCGCCTCGAAGGTCGAGCCGGGCGATGGAAGTGTCAACGTCACGCGCGAAATCGACGGAGGGCTCGAAACGGTGAAGCTCACGCTTCCCGCCGTGGTCACGACCGACCTTCGATTGAACGATCCGCGGTACGCCTCGCTGCCCAACATCATGAAGGCGAAGTCGAAGCCGCTCGAGACCAAGACGCCTGCCGACTACGGCATCGACACCACGCGTCGTCTCGAGATCACCAACGTCGCCGAACCGCCCAAGCGCGAAGCAGGCGAGAAGGTCGGTTCGGTCGACGAGCTGGTCGCCAAACTCAAAGACCTGGGAGTTGCCTAAGATGAAGACGCTCGTTCTCGTCGAACATGACGGCGCCGCCATCAAGGACGCCACTCTTTCCACCGTCACCGCCGCCAGCCAACTGGGCGATGTCGACCTGATCGTCGTTGGCAAGGATGTCGGCGGCGTCGCCGATGCCGCCGCGAAAATCGCCGGGGTCGGCAAAGTGCTGGTCGCCGACGCTGCGCATCTCGAGCACCAGCTTGCCGAAGACGTCGCTCCGATCATCGAGGCGAACATGGGCGCGTACGACGCGTTCCTCGCCCCGGCGACCACGACTGGCAAGAACGTCGCCCCGCGCGTGGCGGCCAAAATGGACGTGATGCAGGTCTCCGACATCATCTCGGTCGAAAGCGCAGACACGTTCAAGCGTCCGATCTATGCCGGTAACGCCATCGCGACGGTCAAGTCGAACGACGCGAAGAAGGTCATCACCGTGCGCGGCACTGCCTTCGACAAGGCCGCTGCCGAAGGAGGATCGGGCAGCGTCGAGAGCATCGACGTCGGTGCCGACAGCCCCAAAAGCGAGTTCGTCTCTGCCGAGCTGAGCGAGGGCGATCGCCCCGAGCTGACCAGCGCGGGCGTCATCGTCTCGGGCGGCCGCGCCTTCGGCTCGAACGAGGACTTCCACAAGCTGCTCGACCCGCTTGCCGACAAGCTGGGTGCTGCGGTCGGCGCCTCGCGAGCCGCGGTTGACGCAGGCTACGCCCCCAACGACTATCAGGTGGGGCAGACGGGCAAGATCGTCGCGCCCGAAGTCTATATCGCCATCGGCATCTCGGGCGCGATCCAGCACCTCGCCGGGATGAAGGACAGCAAGGTCATTGTCGCGATCAACAAGGACGAGGAAGCTCCGATCTTCCAGGTCGCGGACTACGGCCTCGTCGCCGACCTGTTCCAGGCCGTGCCGGAGCTGACCGAAAAGCTCTAGAGCCTCGCGCCGGACAGAAAAAAGGGCCGCGCTCCAGGATAGGAGTGCGGCCCTTTTTTTATGCCTGCGTGGCGAGGCTACTCGACCTCACCCTTTTCCTTCTTCGAGCGCGGATGGAGGACGTCGCGATACGCCTCCATATCCGCGTTGGCCGACGGGCGGACCCGTCCGAAGCGCAGGATAAGATAGCCGAAGATGGCCGAAAGGAGCGAGCCGGCAAGCACGCCGATCTTGGCCGCGTCGACTTCCTCGGGATGAAGCGGGAAGGCGAGCTTGCCGATGAACAGGCTCATGGTGAAGCCGATGCCGCACAGCACCGCCGCGCCGTAGATCTGGCGCCAGCGCGCACCGCGCGGATGGGGTGCCAGACCGAGACGGATGGCGGCATAGATCGATCCGAAGATGCCGATCTGCTTGCCCACGAACAGCCCCAGCATGATGCCCAGCGGGAGCGGCGAGAAAAGCGCGCTCATGTCCTTGGGCAGCTCCACGCCGGCGGCCGCGAAGCCGAAGATCGGCACGACGCCGAACATGACCCACGGGTGGATGCCATGCTCGAGCTTGCGCAGCGGGCTGGACTTCTCGCCGCGGCCCAGCGGGATCGTCATGGCGACGAGCACGCCCGCGATGGTCGCATGGACGCCCGAGGCGAGCGTGAAATACCACACGATCAGGCCCGCGATGATGAACGGCCATAGCCTGCGGACCCCGAGCAGGGTCATCGTTCCCATGATCGCAGTCACGCCCAGCGCCGCGCCCAGCGCGAGGATATTGAGGTCTGCGGTATAGACCAGCGCAATAATCGCCACTGCGCCGATATCGTCGACGATGGCGATGGTCACGAGCAGCAGCTTGATCGAGGCAGGGGCATAGCGACCGAGGATCGCCAGCACGCCGATAGCGAAGGCGATATCGGTCGCCGCCGGGATCGCCCAGCCATTCTGCAAGTGCGGATCGAAGCCGACGGTCAGGAGGTAAACGAGCGCAGGTACGGCCATGCCGCCGATTGCAGCGATGATCGGAAGGCGCCTGGCTTCGCGCGTCGCGAGCCGCCCTTCATACCATTCGCGCTTCACTTCCAGACCCACGAGCAGGAAGAAGATCGCCATCAATCCGTCGACGATCCAATATTCGACACTGAACACGCCGAAACGCGGCCATTCGGGGCCGAACTTGAACTCGAGGATCGAGTGGTAGAGGTCGGCAAGGCCGGTATTGGCGAAGATCAGCGCCAATGCTGCCGATGCGATAAGGACAATGCCCGCAAGCTTCTCTTGAGCCTGCACCTGTTCGGGAGTGTTAGCCATGGCCAGCCTGATAAACAGGCGAGGCAGGCAAAGTCGACTTCAAATCGACCTATTCGTCCTCTTCGACCCCCAATTTCCAGAAACGCTCCATCGTCAGGTAGGTGAAGGAGGCGGTCCAGCCGACCATGACCAGCCCATTCAGTGCCTCGATGCCGGACAGGAGACGGATGGCCTCGGTCGGATAGAGATCGCCGATCCCGAGCGTCGTGTAGCTCGTGATGGAAAAGTAAAAGGCGTCCGCGAAACTGCCGTCGCCGCCCTCGATGGAGCCGAACCCTTCTTGCCGAGCGATCAGCTGGTAGGCGATGGCGTAGAGGAACACGTGGATGAGGTGCGAGAGAAGGGCGAAGACCAGCACGATGAACAGGCGGCTGCGCGATGCGCCGGGCCCGCGCTTCATCCTTACCGAGACCAGTCGCAAGGTTTCGTAGTGGACGACGATGGTCGCCGCGAGCAGCAGCAGCGACAGGACGATGATCTCGATGGCCATGGCGCGAGCCTAGCGTGGGCGGTCTCAGTCGGAAAGCGTGTCGAGCAACTCGCGGAGCGAGGCCTGAAGCGAGGAGGCGTCGGCAGGGTCGAGCGCGGCCAGCATCTCGGTTTCCATCGCGCGGACATCGTGCGCAATCTCGCGATAGAGGCGGGCACCGCGCCGCGTGAGGTGCAGATGCCCGACCCGCCCATCACTGTCGGAGGCCCTGCGCTCGATCAGGCGGCGCTCGATCAAGCTCTTGACTGCGCGGCTGACCAATCCCTTGTCCATCGGCGTGACCGCCACGACCTCGTTTGCGGTGCGCCCCTCGGCCTCGGCGACGGCGGCAAGGACGCGCCATTGGGAAAGATTCATGTCGCGAAAACGTTTGACGATTGCCCCGCTTCGGCGCGACACGCGGTCCGCGAGAAGGATGAGCTGGTAGGGCAGAAAATCGTCCAGCTCGATGATGTCGTCCCGATTGACTCGCATAGCCTTTGCCCAGTAAGTTGCAAAAACAACCAGTTGTGCACAACAACTAAACTGTCACGGTATCGGGAAAAGCGCAAGTCGACCCGAATTTGAAAGAAAGATCCTCCCATGGCCGACCTGTTCGACAATCCCATCGGTCTCGACGGTTTCGAGTTCGTCGAGTTCTGCGCGCCCGAAAAGGGCCTGCTTGAGCCGGTGTTTGAAGCGATGGGCTTCACCCATATCGCCAATCACCGTTCAAAAGATGTGCAGCTCTGGCGACAGGGCGGGATCAACCTGATTGCCAATTACGAACCGGGCAGTGCGGCCGCCTATTTCGCCGCCGAACACGGGCCCGGTGCGTGCGGCATGGGCTTTCGCGTGCGCGATGCGGGCGAGGCGATGGACGCGCTGATCGAACGCGGCGCGCAGCCGGTCGATGGCGATGTCGGCCCGATGGAACTCTACATTCCCGCGATCAAGGGCATTGGCGGCGCGCGTATCTATATGATCGACCGCTATGCCGACGGGCCCGACGACGGACTCACCATCTACGACATCGACTTCGACTATCTCGACGGGGTCGACCGCTGGCCCGAAGGGGCGGGCTTCCTGCGCATCGATCACCTGACCCACAATCTATACAATGGCCGCATGGCCTATTGGGCCGACTGGTACGAGAAGCTCTTCAACTTCCAGGAAATCCGCTATTTCGACATTAAGGGCGAATATACCGGCCTGACCTCGAAGGCGCTGACCGCGCCCGACGGCAAGATCCGCATCCCGCTCAACGAGGAAGGCGAGGGCGGCAAAGGCCAGATCGAGGAATATCTTCGCGAGTATAATGGCGAGGGAATCCAGCATATCGCGCTGATCAGCGACGATCTCGTCGCCAGCTGGGACAAGCTCAAAGAGCTTGGCGTGCCGTTCATGACGGCACCGCCCGCCACCTATTACGACATGCTCGACGAGCGACTGCCGGGCCATGGCGAGGATGCCGAGGCGCTCAAGGCGCGGGGCATCCTGCTCGACGGCACTACCGAAGGCGGCCAGCCGCGCCTTTTGCTGCAGATCTTCGCCGAGGCGCAGGTCGGACCGGTCTTCTTCGAATTCATCCAGCGCAAGGGCGACGAAGGGTTCGGCGAAGGAAACTTCAAGGCACTGTTCGAAAGCATGGAACGCGACCAGATCGCGCGCGGCGTGCTCAAGGTCGAGGAGGATGCGTAATGGCTGACCACCCCGTCAAATTGGGCGGTGTCCACCACGCCGCCTATCGCTGCAAGGACGCCAAGGAAACGGTCGAATGGTATGGCCGCGTGCTCGGCATGGATTACACGACCGCTTTTGCCGAGGACCACGTGCCTTCGACCGGCGAGTACGATCCCTACATGCACGTCTTCCTCGATGCCGGTAACGGCAACATCCTCGCCTTTTTCGAACTGCCCAACCAGAAGGATATGGGCCGCGACGAGAACACGCCCGCCTGGGTCCAGCATCTCGCCTTCAAGGTCGGGAGCGAGGAAGAATTGCTCGCGGCGAAGAAACATATCGAGGCGCAAGGTATCGACGTGCTCGGCCCGACCCATCACGGCATTTTCAAGTCGATCTATTTCTTCGACCCCAACGGTCACCGCGTCGAACTCGCCGCCGATATCGGCACCGAAGAGCAATATGCCGAGTTGAAGCGCGTGGCACCGATGATGCTCGACGAGTGGAGCGAGACCAAGACGGCGCCCAAGCATGCCGACTGGCTCCACAAGATCGCGCGAGAAGCGCACGGGCTCGAAGACACCAGCGCCTGACGCGTCGGAACGGGTCTCGTCGCTCCCCTGTTGTCCCCCTGACGGAGGACATATGACGATCGACACGACCAACCCCGCCACCGGCGAGACGATCGCCAAGCATCAGGAACTCGACGACGCGGGTATCGAGGCTGCGCTCGATCGCGCGCGCACACAGGCGGAGAAGTGGCGCGCCGTTCCGGTCGATAAGCGCGGGCGAATGCTGAGATCGATCGGCGACGCGTTCGAGGCGCGCCGGGAAGTTCTGGCGCGCCAGACGACCCTGGAGATGGGCAAGACTTACAAGAGCGCGCTCGCCGAGGCCGACAAGTGCGTCTCCGCCTTCCGCCATTTTGCAAAGCATGGCCCGTCTATGCTCGCACCCGAGACTTACGAATTGACCAGCGGAGGCCGCGCCGAGACTCGCTGGCAGCCGCTCGGCCCCGTGCTCGCGGTCATGCCGTGGAATTTCCCGATGTGGCAGGTGGTCCGCTTCCTCGTCCCCTGCATCCTCGCCGGCAATGTCGGGCTATTGAAGCATGCCAGCGTCACCATGGGCGTGGGCGAGATGCTCGACGAAGTAGTGCGCGAAGGTGGCGCACCGGGCGGGCTGTTCCAGAACCTGGTCATTTCTTCGGATAAGGTTGCGGGCATCATCGCCGACGATCGCGTCAAGGCGGTGACGCTCACGGGGAGCGAGGGCGCGGGCAGCATGGTCGGCGAGGCCGCCGGCAAGGCGCTCAAGAAGGTCGTCCTCGAACTGGGCGGCTCCGACCCCTTCATCGTGATGCCCAGTGCCGATCTCGACGACGCCGTCTCCACCGCGGTCAAGGCGCGCATCCAGAATACGGGCCAGTCCTGCATCTGCGGCAAGCGGATGATCGTCCACGCCGATATCCATGACGAGTTTCGCGACCGCTTCATCGCCGCGATGAACGATGTCGTCGCGGGCGACCCGTTCGATGACGCGACCGACATGGGCCCGCTTTCGAGCATGGACCAGCTGGAGACGGTCGAAAAGCAACTGGCCGCAGCGAAGGAAGCGGGCGCCACGCTTCACGGGGGCGACGTGCCATCGCGCGGCGGTGCCTATATCGAGGCGGGCGTTCTTGAACATGTCCCGCTCGACAGCGACGTGGCGCGCGAGGAAATTTTCGGCCCCATCGCGATGCTGTTTCGCGCCGACGACCGCGACGACGCGCTCCGCATTGCCAATGCCACACCCTACGGGCTGGGCGCTGCGGTCTTCTCTGGCGATGCCGAAGAGGCCGACTGGTTCGCCGAGCGCATCGAATCCGGGATGGTCGCCATCAACCAGATGCTGGCGAGCGACCCTGCCGCGCCCTTCGGTGGCATCAAGCTGTCGGGCCATGGCCGCGAGCTTTCACGCCACGGCCTCCACGAGTTCATGAACCTGAAAACGGTGCTGCTGGACTGCGACTATTCGCGGAACGCGCGTTGCCGAAGCCGCGTGATCGGCGTGAGGATATAGTCGAGCACCGACTGTTTCTCACCCAGCAGCATCACGTTGACGACCATCCCCGGACCGATCTCCAGATTACGTTCGTCGTCGGGAATGTCGGTCGTCGCGAGCTGCACCGTGTAGAAACTGGCGCCGGTCCGCTCGTCGACCGTCGTGTCGGGCGAGATGGTCAGCACCTCGCCCTCCAGATAGCCGTATACCGCCGAATTGTAGGCAGTCAGCTCGATCCGCGCGTCCTGACCGATCCGGACCTGCGCGATGTCCTTGGGACTGATCGAAGCTTCGACGATCAATTCGTCTCCCGAGGGCACGACCTCGACCAGCGGTTGTCCCGGCGCCACCGTGCCGCCGACGGTCGACACCAGCACGCGATTGACCGAGCCCGACAAGGGCGAACGCACGATCGTCCGCTCGACCCGATCGGCGAGCGCGGGCAGGTTTCGCTGTAACGCCGCCGCCTGCGCCTGCACCGTCGCCAATTCGTTGGCAGCCCGCGCGCGCCACTGCTGGCGGGCCTGCGCAAGGCTCGAGCGCGCTTCCGCCACCGAAGCCTCGGCACGGCTGACCGCTGCTGCAGCCGCCTGCGCATCGTAGGAGGCGGACGAAAGCCGCGATTCCGCTTGCTGGAGCGAAAGGCGCGGTTCGATCCCGCGTTCGACCAGCGGGCGCAGCGCGTCCACCTCGGCCTGGGCGCCATCGCGGGCGGCGACGCGGCTGGCATAGCTCGAGCGTGCTTCGGCGACCGCGCGCGTGGACTGGCTGATCCGCGCCTGCGCGGCGCTGACGAGGCCCGACAATTCGGCCATGCGCGAGGCATAGAGCGCGCGTTCGATCTCGATCTGGCCCGCCATCGATGCGTCCGAAGCCGGCGGGAAGCGCGGGGTTTCGCCGCGGATCTCGGCCTGCAGGCGTCGCGCTTTGAGGTCGAGCGCTTCGTATTCGGTGCGGCTGGCGCCCAGCGCGGCGCCGGTCTGGGTCTGGTCCAAGGCGATCAGCGGATCACCCTCGGAGACGTCATCGCCGACCTTCGCCATGATCTCGCTCACCACGCCGCCTTCGAGGTTTGAAACGACTTGCATCTGCGGGCCGGGGACGATGCGCCCATGTCCGCGAATGGTGCGGTCCAGCTCGGTGAAGGCGGCCCAGATCAGCGCCGCGACGAAGAAGAAGACGACCAGCCAGAGGAGCAAGTTCGACATTTCGCGCGGCTTGATCTTGCTGTTGAGATCGTCGAGCCAGCTGGGCTCGCGCTGGGTGTCAGGCGCAGCGGGGAGCGAGATGGCAGGATTATCGGTCATCGGCCTCGCCCTGATTGGTCGCAGTTGCAGTGTCGGGCTTGTCCAGCTTTTCAGCCTTGGCGGCGGCAGGCTTGGCCCGGCTTCGCTGCGCATCCCCCCGGATCTTGGCCAGCACCTTGTCGCGCGGTCCGTCGGCGACGACCGTCTTGTTGTGCAGCAGGATGATGCGGTCGACCAGCTTGAGCACCGATGGGCGGTGCGTGATCAGTATGAGCGTGCGCCCCTCGCACTCGGCTTTCAATGCCTGAATCAGCGCGGCCTCGGTCTGGTCGTCCATCGCGCTGGTGGGTTCATCGAAGATGAAGATGGCAGGCTTTCCGGCCAGCGCGCGGGCAATGCCGATCGTTTGCCGCTGTCCGCCCGACAGACCCTCACCGCGGTCGGCGAGGTGCAGGTCGTAGCCGTTGACGATCTGGCCCATGAAGCGGTGGGTGCCCGAAATCTCGGCTGCGCGCACCAGTTCGGCATCGTCGACGCCCTCGCGCCCGAGCGAGATATTCTCGCGCACTGTGCCCGACAGCAGCGACGTGTCCTGCATGATCGAGCCGATCGACTTGCGATAATGTTCGGGCTTGAGCTGGCGGATGTCGGTGCCGTCGAGCATGATCACCCCATCTGTGGGCGGGAACAGGCCAAGGATCAGCTTGGCGATGGTCGACTTGCCCGAGCCGACACGGCCTAGCAGCGCGACATGCTCGCCCGGGTTGATGGTGAAATTGATCCGCTCGAGTGCGGTTTCCGCAGCGCCGGGATAGCGAAACTCGACGTTTCTAAATTCGATCTTGCCCTTGATGTCCGCCAGATGGAGCGGCTCGGATTGCGGGCCTTCCTTGGGCGTTTCCATGATCGCATCGATCTGGCGATAGGCCGTCTTGGTCATCGAGATGCGCGCGAGGAGGCTGGCGATCTGCCCCAGCGGCGCGACCGCGCGTCCGGCGAGGATCGAGCAGGCGATCAGCCCGCCCATGGTCAGGCGCTGTTCGGCGATCAGGCCGACGCCGATGACGATGACCCCGGCATAGGCGATCATCTGAGCGCTCGTGGCGCTGTTTACGCTGATCGCGGACACCAGCCGCTGGCGGAGCGAGAAGTCCGAGTGCTGGCGGATCGCTTCCAGCCAACGCTTGGTCAGAATCGGGCCCGCATTGGACGCCTTGACCATTTCCAGCCCGCCGATCGTCTCGACCAGTACGCTCTGCTTAAGCAGCCCCTCCTGCATCGACTGCTTCGAGAGCCGGTCGAGCGCGGGCTGGGTCAGGTAACCGATCAGGATGACGATCGGGACCAGAAGTGCCGGGACGATCACCACCGGCCCGCCGATCAGGAAGATGACGAGCAGCGACATCAAGATGAAGGGCACGTCGACAATGGCCGAGACGGTTGCCGACGCAAAGAAGTCGCGCAGGGTTTCCAGCTCGCGCATCAGCCCAGCAAGTGCGCCGGTCGAGCCCTTTTTCAGGTCCATGCGGATGTTGAGCATATGGTCGAAGACGTTGCGCCCGACCGCCCGGTCGATATCCGCCCCTGCCACGTCGACGAAGTAAGCGCGCAGCGTGCGCAGCACGAAGTCGAGTATGATGACGAGCGCAAGCCCGATCGACAGCGCGATCAAGGATTCGGTGGCGTTGTTCGGGACGACACGGTCGTACACCGTCATCGTGAACAAGGGCGTGGCAAGCGCGAACAAATTGACCATGAAGGCGGCGATCGCGACCTTCATATAGACCGACTTGTTCTGGCGGATCGGTTCGATCAGCCAGCGGGAAATGCCGCCTTCGGGGATGCCGAAAAATCGGGCGATCATGGTACGGAAATCCTCAAGTCGTTGGCCGTGTATTCCTCGACGCCCAGAACGTCGAGCAGCTGTCCGGTGCGGGAGAGCAGGACATAGCGGGCAGCGTCAAGCTCGGTGGCCGTCTGCAGATAGAGCGCGGCGATCTCGAAATAGCTCTCCTGCGCCTGCAGCACGTCGAACAGGGTGCCGCGCGTGGCGCGAAACCGTTCGTAAATGACGTCGCGCGACTGGCGCGCGGAGATATAGGCGCTCTCGATCGCTGCCAGCTGGGCCTCGAGCGCTTGGACGTCGCTCCATGCGACGGCCGCTGTTCGCAGCGCTTCCTCCCTGACGCCTTCGAGCCGCGCGAGACGCTGGTCCGCGCGCGCTTCGGCCTGGTCGGCGCGCGGGTCGGCGCCACCAAAGAAGCGTTTTTGGAGGACGATGGTCCCGCGAATGTCGTAATCGCCGTCATTCTCGAACAGGCCGAAACGGCCTCCCTCCAGGCGGGCATCGATGGTCGGCAGCGTTTCCGCGCGTTGGGCGTGCGCTTCCTGCCGGGCGGCAAAAAGCTGCGCCGACGCGATCTTCACCTCGGGAAGCTGTAGCGCGGCGGCACGCGCCGCCTCCTGAGTGTCGAGCCCCGAGCCCACGGCGGGAGCGCGTTCGAGGCTCGCGGGAGCGGCAACGCCGAAATATTCGAGGTAGCGCGCCTCGGCGTTGGCGAGCCGCCGACGATAGGTCGCCGCGCGAGCCTGGCCCGACGCGATGTCGCTCTGCACGCGCGCAAGATCGCCCGGTGCCGAAGCGCCTTGGTTCACGCGCGCGCGCACGGCATCCCGCAGCTCGACCTGGCGCTCGACGAAGCTGTCGGCGAATTGCACCAGCGTCTGCATGGTGAACACGTCGTACCAGATAGAGATGGCCTCGAGCGCGGCCGCATCGCCGCGCCGCACCTGCTCGTAACGCGCGGCGTCGAGCCGGTGACCGGCTGCGCTGATCCGCCGGGACGCTGCTCCGTAATCCCAGATGCGCTGCGACACCGAAAAGGTCGCGTCGGTCCGCCCGGTCGCGCGCGAGCGCTCGATGATATTGTCGGGATCGTTGGAAAAGTTTCGCGCGATCGAACGGCGACCCGACAAGGCGAGGTCGACATCGGGCACCAGCCCCATCTGCGCCTCGCGTCGTGCCGCTTCTGCTTCGTCGATGATGGCGGCGGCCTCATCCACGGTCGGAAAGTCGCGCATGGCCTCGCGGACCTGCTGGGCGAAAACGTCGAAGGGGGCAGTGTCGTTCAAATGCCGGATGAGCGGATCGTCGGCCGGTACGATTGCCATCGGGTCCGCGACCGGGGCGGGGAGCTCGACCGGCCCGGCTTCATCCTGTTGCGCCATTGCCGTGGTCGGGAAATGCGCGAGGCAGGCAGCGCCGAGCATCGCTGCCACGACCAGGCACCGCCGACTGCCATTGCGATCGCGCGCCCTCTGCTGGCCTTGCTCTTGCGGCTTCATTTCCCTCTACGCCCCCAACCCGATTCGTGGTCGCATCATGGAGCGAAGGGCCGTCCCAGTAAATCGCATCGTCGAAACTGCAACATTTGAAACACGAAACACGGCCGTCTGAAACGCTTGGCACCGTTCATAGGGCTGACCTCGGCCCCTCTCATGCCGGACAATCAGGGCATCGGCGACGGAAGCTCGAAACGCACCGTCCGGAACGAGAGCAAGGAGCAGAAAAATGCCTGTATTTTGGCCACTGGCGACGGTACGGCGGATGCCGACTTCATTCTAAGCCAGAATAACAATAACGACCTCAACGGGTTTGGCGGCGACGACGTCCTGCTGGGCGATATGGGTAATTTCATCGCCCCCACATCGACGGACATGACCACCAACCACAGCTTTGAAACGGCGCGGGATCTGGACCTGTCGTCCTTCGTTTGGTCGGTCGACGAGAACCCGTTGTTCGGCGACGATACGATCCCGCACGCAACGGTGATCGATACCGCCGAGGCCGGACAGCTGGCCTATTACTCGATCGAACTGGTGCAGGGTCAGCAGATCACTATCGATTTCGACGCCGCGGCGGGTTCGCTGGGCGGTGACATCAGCACCAATACCGAGGTTTGGATTTACAACGCCGGGCAAGTCGAGGTCGCCTATAACAATACGGGCGGCGTGGAACTGGGCGGCGAAGGCAGCATCAGCGCGGCCGACGCCTACCTGACCTACACCATCCCGACGACCGGCACCTATTATATCGTCGTGGGAGAATGGCATTTCATTGGCGACGGCACCTTCGAGGGTGGCGAGCAATATATGATGAACGTCTCGGTGACCGGTCACGCCGTGCACACCCCAGATGTCCAGGCAGCCGACAATATCGACGGTGGCCCCGGCGACGACCTGATCATGGGCGTCGGTGGCAATGACTATATGGAAGGCGACGGCGGCAACGACCGCATGCTTGGTGGCTCGGGCGACGATGTCATGCTCGGCGGACTTGGCGCGGACGTCATGTTCGGGGATTCCGGCCTCGACGAAATGTACGGCAATGCCGGCAACGACACCATGTATGGCGGCTCGCGGGTCGACGAGCTGTATGGCGGGTCGGGCAACGATTCCATGTTCGCAGGCTCGGGCAATGACCGCATGAATGGTGGGTCGGGTAACGACCTGATGTTTGGCGGAAACGACAACGACCTGCTGATCGGCGGGCCGGACGACGACAATATCGTCGGCGGCAATGGCGATGACGAGATCGTCGGCGGCACTGGCATCGACACGGCCAACTTCTCGGGCTCGGGCAATGCGGTCGACGTCAACTTGATCGAGGGGACGGCGACCGGTGAAGGCAATGACACGCTTGCCTCGATCGAGAACGTCATCGGTTCGGGCCAGGCCGACACGATCCGCGGCGACGGCGTCGACAACGAAATCGAAGGCCGCGGTGGCAGCGATACGATCTTCGGGAATGCCGGGAACGACACCATTTCGGGTGGCTCGCTCAACGACGATATCTTCGGTGGGGTCGGTCACAACACGTTGATGGGCGACAGCGGCAACGACAAGCTCAACGGCGGTTCGGGTAACGACTGGATCGAAGGCGGCAATGACGACGACCTCCTGATCGGCGGCCCCGGCGACGACTTCCTCACCGGTGGTGCAGGCGTCGACCACATGATCGGGGGAAGCGGTGACGACACCTTCTTCTTCCAGGATGGCTCGGGCAACGATTCGATCGAGGGATTCATGGCCGGCGAAGGCAGTGTCGACGTGCTCGATTATAGCGCGCTGGGCATCTCCTTCGGCGACCTAAATATCGCACAGCAGGGTAGCAACACACTGATCCAGACGCCCAATGGCGACACGGTGCTGCTGCTCGACGTGCTGCCCAACCAGCTAGATCCGATCTCGGACTTCAACTTCAACCTGCCTGCCTGATCGGGGCACGGCCCAAGATCGAGGGGCGCTCCGTCAGCGATGACGGGGCGCCCCTTCGCTTGAGGCGGTTAGGCCTGCCCGAGTTCCCGCAGCAGTTCGCCGAACCATGGCAGCGTCGTATCGAACGCCTTGCCGCCCGCGATCCGCTCGAATTCGATGACGCGCAGCACGTCGTCATGCCCTTCGTCATGGCCGACGACGCCGCTTTCACCACGCAGTGCGGCGTCGACCGCCAGCGTCGTGCATTGCGCGATCAGTTCGCGGTCGGCCGCATTGGCGGGTGCCGAGCGGGAGAAATAGCCGCTCTTCTGCACCAGCACTTTCTCCGCGCCGAGTTCGCTGGCGAAGCGGTCGGCAAACCATTGGCCCGGATTGATCTTGTCGAGCTTGACGTGTCCGAAGGCGTCGCGAGGGACCTCTTCCCCGGCGGCCTCCATCTCGGCGACATTTTCGTCGCGCCCTGCGCCTTCGGAGATGAAAAGATTTACGCCGCCATGTTCTTTCATGACGTCGCACAACCGCTTCGCCTCGGCCGCGATGTCGATCGCGCGTTCGGGGATATAGACCCCGTGCACGTCCCAGCGCGCGGCGGCATTGTCGACCCATTCGGCAAAGGGCGCGGTCTTGACCCATTCGTGATGCGCGCGCGCCGTCGCGGCGGTCAGCCAGCCGCAGCTGCGCCCCATCACCTCGTGCACGATCAGCATGTTCGGGTTGGCCGAAAACTCGGCGATGATGTTGCGCGCGTATAGGGCGCCCTGCTCGACCGCAGTCCACGCGCCAAGCGACTGGCGGATCGGGACGACGTCATTGTCGATCGTCTTGGGCAAGCCGACGACGGTGAGGTCGTGACCGTGACTGTCGAGATAGGCGGCGAGGTCGGCAGCCGCGGTATTGGTATCGTCGCCCCCGATCGTGTGAAGGATATCGACCCCGTCCGCGCGGAGCTGCCGCGCCGCAACCTCCAGCGGATTCTGACCCTTCTCGACGAGACCGCGTTTGATGCAGTCCTCGACATTGGTCAGCTTGACCCGGCTATTGCCGATCGGGCTACCGCCGAAGGCGTGGAGCTGCCCGGCGCTGGCACGGACCTCGGGTGTCGCCTCGACCCAGTTGCCCGTCAGCAGCCCGGCATAGCCATTGCGATAGGCGATGATGCGGATGTCGGGCGCGATCTCGGTATAGCGCTCGATCAACCCGCCCACTGCGGACGACAGGCACGGGGCGAGCCCACCGGCAGTGAGCATGGCGACGGTCTTGGTCATGCCCGCGCTCTTGCCAGCCGGAAAGGCGGCTCGGCAAGCGTCGATGTAAGGGAGGGTGGTGCCTAGGGACGGGATCGAACCGCCGACACTGCGATTTTCAGTCGCATGCTCTACCAACTGAGCTACCTAGGCGCACCGGGAGGGCCTTGTCGGGCCGCGTTCAGCGAGGGGGCGTCTAACCGCCCTCTGCACTGCTGTCCAGCCCTTCTTTAGGTGGCGGTAACGTGGCAGCGACTTGTCCGTCACCCATCCGAGGTTCGAGCGAGCATGCTGCTTATCGTAACAAGCTTCATTCCGCGGCGCAGCCAGAAATAGGCTATGACCGTCGTGACAATGAGCGAGGCGACGAAAATGCCCTGTGCTATCGGGATCAGGGAGTCTTCGACACTCTGGTCAGGATGGCGAAACCTGACCGCTAGTCCGCTCCAATTGAACATACCATGGACCAACGCCGGCAGGATGATTGCCCCACCTGAACGGTTGAAAAGAAGTGCGGTCCATATCGTTCCGACGAAGGTAAGGACCGGATAAAACAGAGCTCGTGCAATCCCGGCTAACAGCCCCGCCTCAGAATATCCCATTACGAATGCGATCGGAAAATGCCACCATCCCCAAATAAGCGTCACCAACAGCGCGGATTTCCAGAACCCGTATTTCTCCTGCACGAACGGTTGTAGAAATCCTCTCCATGCGATTTCCTCGCTAGTCACGAAGATCGTCATCACGACAAGGATTGCCAAAGACGTCGTGATACCAAGATTCAAAAAGTTCTCTTCGCCCTGTGCAGCAACGAATATGGCGGGCGGGAGGCTTATTGCCAGAATGATTAGGAAGGGCATCAGCCATAGCCAGCGGGCGAACCCGCCAAAGCGACTCAAATGGGCAAAGAGAGATTTCAGTCCTTTTTTCCCAGCGAGATAATGCCACCCCACTAAGGCGCCTAGGACGGGGCCGATCAGACCCGGCAAAATATAAAAAATCTGCGCAGGCTTTGCGCCTTGAGACCCGAAGAAAAATGATTCGCGAAATTCCGGGTCGAGCGGTGGCGCAAAGGAGGGCCAACCAAGTGTCGCGACTAGGACCGGCAGGCCTAATATCAGCGTGCTGAGATATGAGGCGATGATAAATCGCCAGAATGCACCCTTACGACGACTATCCACTGTCCTGCCCTCCCGACTGGAGGGAATACTAACTCAGATTAATCTAATCTCCAAGATTCTCGTCGCGTTCGGAATTGTCTAGCGCTGCGGCGGGGCCGGGGATGCGATATCCTTCGTCGAGCCAGTTCAACAGGTCACGATCCTTGCAACCGCGGCTGCAGAACGGACGATATTCGGGCGCGGTCGGTTTGCCGCAATCGGGGCACTTCGAATCAGGCTTTTTGGGCATAGGCCCCCGACATGGCTATGGCGGCATCGCCCTGCAAGGTGACCGCGCCGCCCACCTTCCTCGATAGTCGTTCGAGCCAGTCGGGGCGGATCGCCTCTAGGACGGCGGGATGCCCGTGCAGCGCGATGGCGCCGACCTCGTTCGATGCACGCCGGAGCAGCGCGCGCGCCTCGAACGCGGCGCGGTCGGCGGCAAGGTCGATCAGGCTGGCGCGGCTCTTAGGCCTGACCACTTGCACGAAGCCGAACCCGTTCATCGCGGTGCGCTCGAACGGCTTTGCGAGATACATGTCAAGAATATTGCCCACTTCCTGGCGGGCCTCCTTTCCCTCAAGGCTGGGGAAGTCGATCCCGGTCGCGCCGCCAAGGTCTAGACGGCGGATCGCGTTGGCGCTGGCCCAGGCGGCCATCTGCGACAGTTTGTCGGGCACGAGCCAGCCGTCGACGTCGATCATGGTCATTGCCGCGGTCGGCTCGATCCTCAATTGACCGCCGTCATAGTCGACGATGCCCGAGCGCGCTTCTTCGAGCAGGTCGTCCCAGCCAACGATGGTGCCCGGCTTAGCATCGGCGAGCGCGGGGGCTTCGCGCGGTTCCTCTTCGGTCACGCGGGCAAGGCCGCGCTTCCACGGCTCGCTCCCGCCCAATGCCTCGCGGGTGACTTCGACATGTAGTTTGCCGCCTTCGCTGATCCCTGGCGCGCCGCGCGGCAGCAGGAATTGCTCGCCACCCGCTTCGACGGTCATGCGCGGCGCGACCGCGACCAGCTTGGCCTCGAGAATGGTGCCGGCAGGAATGACGCCCTCGCGGCGCACGCGGGCTTCGAGAATGTCATCAACTTCGACCAGCGCGGCGCGCGTCTCGCCAATGCCTTCTTCGATGATCCACTCAGGCAAGGGGATAGCCCGCCGACTTCAGCATGGTGCGCGTCTCCGCCAGTGGCAGGCCGACGACGTTCGAATGGCTGCCGTGGATAAAGCGCATATAGACCTCGCCGTAGCCCTGCAGGCCATAGCCGCCCGCCTTGCCCATCCATTCGTCGGTCATTGCTGCGTAGGTGTCGATTTCCTCGGCGCTCAGCCGCTTCATTGCGACAATTGTCTCGACCACCTTCGAGCGCATGGTGCCGTCGGGCGCGACCAGTGCAACGCCGGTAAATACCTTGTGGCGGCGGCCCGAAAGCAGCTCGAGACAGGCGCGCAGCGTGGCCTCGTCTTCGGCCTTGGGCAGGATGCGGCGACCGACCGCGACGACGGTGTCGGCGGCAAGGACGAATGCGCCCTCATGGCGCGGCGCGATCGCCTGCGCTTTTTCCTCTGCCAGCCGCTGGGCATGCGGACGCGGCAACTCGCGATTGAGCGGGTCCTCGTTGAGGTCCGCAGGTTCGATATGGTCGGGGACGACCCCGATCCGCGCGAGCAGCTCGCGGCGACGCGGGCTCGCCGAGGCGAGGACCAGCGTCATGAACCTATTTGAATCGATAGGTGATGCGACCCTTGGTCAGGTCGTAGGGCGTCAGTTCGACGAGCACTTCGTCGCCGGTCAGCACGCGGATGCGGTTCTTGCGCATCTTGCCTGCCGTGTGACCCAGGATCTCGTGGCCATTCTCCAGCTCGACGCGGAACATCGCGTTGGGCAGCAGCTCGACCACCCGACCCCGCATCTCGAGAAGTTCTTCCTTGGCCATGTAATTCCTTGTGTCTCGCGGTTTCAGGTGGAGCGCTCTGTAGCGGCAGTCGCGCATAAAGGAAAGACGGGCGGTGAGAGGCCTCACCGCCCGTCTCTTTCCAGCAACGCGCTCGTCAAGCCGGGTTATGCTTGGCGAGGAAGTCGCGCGTCGCACGGAGGAATTCGATCTTGTCCTCGTCGCGCGAGAAATTGTGATCGCCTTCTTCCTGCTCGATATAGGTCACGTCCTTACCCGCGGCCTTGAGCACCTTGTACATGTCCTGGCTCTGGTCGACCGGAACGCGCACGTCCTCCTTGCCATGGACAAGCAGCACGGGGATCGAGAATTCGTGGGGGTGCTTCTCGGGCGACACCGCCGAAAAGTCCTCGACCCGTTCGTTCCAATAGTCCTTGGCCATGCGACCCAGCAGGTAGAAGCGGTCACGCCGCACCATTGCCGAGAGATCGCCGACACCGGCAAAGCTGATCGCACAGCGATAATGTTCGCCGTCGCGCTGCGCCCCGCGGAGCGCGGCATAGCCGCCATAGGATGCACCGACGATGCACACGCGATCCTTGTCGGCGAGGCCTTCTTCATCCGCCCAGGCGATCGCGTCGACCAGGTCGTCCTGCATCTTGAGGCCCCATTCGCCGACACCAAGGTCGAAGAACTCGGTCCCGTATCCGGTCGACCCGCGATAGTTGGGCTGGAGCACGGCGTAGCCAAGTTCGGCCAATGCCTGCGTCCACCAGTCGAACCGCTCCTCGTCGCGCACGCCCGGGCCACCGTGCGGCAGCACGATCAGCGGGAGGTCCTTATGCTCCCTGAGGCGGGGGAGGGTGAGGACCGATTCGATCTCGACCCCGTCCCGCGCAGTGTAGCGGATGGTGCTGACCGGATTGAGCGCCTGGTCCTTGAGCTTCAGGTTGCGATAGCCGAGCAGCGCGGGCGCCTTGGCAGTATCCCAGTAGAGATACTTCCCAGCCTCGCTCGGACCGCCGACATAGACGATGAATTTCTTGTAGTCGTCGCTCCAGCTCGTGAGATAGGCGCGGCCTTCGCCCAGATTCTGGTTAAGCAGGTCCTGCGCCGCCTTCAGCTCGGGCTTGAACCACTCGTAACGCGTGCCCGTCGTAGTGTAGCGAATGCCGATCGGCTGCTTGGTATACGGATCGCGCAGCACGTTATCGATGTCATAGCCTTCGACCGAGTAGATCATCTCGCCCAGCTTCATGCCGGCAATGTCCATCTTGTAGGCCTTGATGAAGCCGTCCTTGTCGGAAAGAACCGCAGCAGTGTCGTTGTCGTAATAGGCGAGCGGCACGTAGGCATCGTCGTCCTCGAGGTCGACGAAATCGAATCCGCCGGAGCCGTCACGGTAAAGCGCGAAATCCTTGCCCGAGCGGGGGTTGTGCCCCGTGCCGAGACGGACTTTTCCGTTGGGACCGGCCGACCACCGGCTGACAAATTCGCGCGAGCCGAGCTCCTTGTCCGCCTTGCCGGTCGCAAGGTCGGCTTCGTAGACGGCAAGTCCCCACTCGTCGCGCTTGAAGCCTTCCTGCTTGGCGAGCAGGACCTTGGTGGAATCGGGGAAATAGTGGATCACGCGGTCGGCAACGCGGCCGGCCTTGCCCCAGTCGACCTGGACGAAATTCTCCAAATCGGCGCTAAGGCCGGCGAGGCGCGTGACGTAGACGAACTGGTCCTGGACCTTTTGCTCGGCGCCGATACCGACAGCGAGCCAGTCGTCGGTCGCCCAGGTCATCCAGTTGATTTCGATCTCGTCGTCGCCCGTTCCGCCCGCGAAGGTCTTGGGCGCTTCGCCGGTGGTCGAGATGACGACCAGTCGCTGTTCGCCATCGACCTCCATAAGCGCGGCGATCTTGTCACCCGAAGGCGAGAGTTCGGGCTGTGAGAAGTTGGCGGGTTCGGCAAAAGTCTCGATCGGAATGGGCTGGCTTTGCGCAGCCGCCGCTGTTGTCTGCACGAGCGCAGCCATCCCCGCGGCCGTCGCCGCAAGAACCAAGTGCAAATTCATGAATATCCCCCGTAAAACGCAATGATACCGAGCAAGTGAATGATTGGACGCTAGAAAGAAAAGCGCCCCGCCGGAAGACCGGCGAGGCGCCTTTTGTGCCGATGTGGCCCAGTTACATCACGCTGTGCGTCCCTGCGAGAGCCGCAAGCAGCAGAAGCGCGACGATGTTGGTAATCTTGATCATCGGGTTCACCGCCGGGCCCGCCGTATCCTTGTACGGGTCGCCCACCGTGTCACCGGTGACCGCGGCCTTGTGGGCTTCGGAGCCCTTGCCGCCATAATTGCCGTCTTCGATATACTTCTTGGCATTGTCCCAGGCGCCGCCGCCCGAGGTCATCGACAGGGCCACGAAGAGGCCGCCGACGATCACGCCGAGAAGAAGCGCACCGAGCGCGGCAAAGCCGTTGGCCTGGCCCGCGACCGCAGTGATCACGAAATAGACCACGATCGGCGCCAGCACCGGAAGCAGCGAGGGAACGATCATTTCCTTGATCGCCGCCTTGGTGACCAGGTCGACGGTGCGGCCATATGCCGGACGCGCAGAGCCATCCATGATGCCCGGATTGTCGCGGAACTGTTCGCGGACATCCTTGACCACGTCGCCGGCAGCACGGCCGACCGCGGTCATGCCCATCGCACCGAAGAGGTACGGGAGCAGCGCGCCCAGCAGCAGGCCGACGATCACGTATGGATTCTCGAGGCTGAAATCGACGGTGACGTCGGGGAAGAAGATACCGAGGTCGGTCGTGTAGGCCGCGAACAGCACAAGGGCGGCAAGACCGGCCGAACCGATGGCATAGCCCTTGGTGACCGCCTTGGTGGTGTTGCCGACCGCGTCGAGCGCGTCGGTCTTCTCACGAACGCTGTCGTCGAGGCCCGACATTTCGGCGATGCCGCCGGCATTGTCGGTCACCGGGCCGTAGGCGTCGAGCGCCACGACCATCCCGGCAAGCGCCAGCATCGAGGTCGCGGCGTAGGCGATGCCGATGAGGCCCGCGAGCTGGTAGGCGACGATGATGCCGGTGACGATCACCAGCGTCGGCAGCGCGGTCGCTTCGAGCGAGATGGCGAGGCCCTGGATCACGTTGGTGCCGTGACCGGTTTCCGATGCCTTCGCGATCGACTTGACCGGGCGATAGTTGGTGCCGGTGTAATATTCGGTGATGAAGATGATCAGGCCCGTGATGACGAGGCCGAGCAGCGAACACCAGAACAGGTCCATGCCGGTGAAGGACGCGAGCGTGCCGCCTCCAAGCTCTGCATTCATGTCGCCGAGCGCATAGTCGGTGACGAGATAGATGAGCAGCGCGCCAAGCACGGCGGTGACAATGAAGCCCTTGTACATCGCGCCCATGATCGAGCCCGACTTGCCCAGACGGACGAAGTAGGTGCCGATGATCGAGGTCAGGATGCACGCACCGCCGATGAGCAGCGGAAGCGCCATCAGTGCGGCAAGGTTCTCGCCGGTCATGAGCAATGCGGTAAGCACCATCGTGGCGCCCACGGTCACGACATAGGTTTCGAACAGGTCGGCGGCCATGCCTGCGCAGTCGCCGACATTATCGCCGACGTTATCGGCGATCACGGCCGGGTTGCGGGGGTCGTCTTCGGGAATGCCCGCTTCGACCTTGCCGACGAGGTCGGCACCGACGTCGGCAGCCTTGGTGAAGATGCCGCCGCCCAGACGCGCGAAGATCGAGATCAGCGAGGCGCCGAAAGCGAGTGCGACGAGCGCGTCGACCACGGTGCGGTCATTAACGTCCATGCCCAGCGGGCCGGTCAGCACGTAATAGAAGACCGCGATGGCGAGCAGCGCGAGGCCGGCGACGAGCAGACCGGTCACGGCTCCCGCGCGGAACGCGATGGTGAGGCCCTTCTGCAGCGAGACGCTGGCGGCCTGCGCGGTGCGGACGTTCGCCCCAACCGAGATGTTCATCCCGATGAAGCCCGCAACGCCCGACAGGACGGCGCCGATGGCAAAGCCGATCGCGGCGGTCTGGCCGAGAAACAGATAGACGAGGATGGCGACGACGACGCCGACCATCGTGATGGTGGTGTACTGACGGCGCAGGTAGGCCTTGGCCCCCTCCTGAATGGCGCCGGCAACTTCGAGCATGCGTTCAGATCCGGCATCCGAGCCGAGAACCTGGCGGCTGGTCACGAAGCCGTAGAGCACGGCGATGATGCCGCACACGATTGCAATCAAAACCAAATCCATGATTTCCCCCAAAAATTATGGCCGTCGGACCCGGTTGGCGGGCTCTCAGGCGACCATCAGAGGGGCAAAGGTGTAACGCGCCTGTTGGAAGGCGCAAGCCATTGTTTGGCGACGCGATATTTTAGGCGACGATGAGTGCGGCAAGGACACCCGAGGCGAGACCGGCAAATCCGATCATCCACTGGCGCGGCTTAGGGGCTGCGATGTTCATGACCCAGTCTCTCCGGCAATTCCACCGGCCCGTTGGAATCGTGAAGACGCAACCCTGCGCCTTCCTCGACCCGGCCGATGGCGGTCATGATGGTGCCCGATGGTAAACAAGTCGTTACGTTTCGCGCATCGAAGGGCGAGGCGGTGAGGAGCAGCGCATAATCGTCGCCGCCGGTGGCCGCGAACAGCTGGTCGTCGCCACGCGTTGCGGTGAAGGCGTCCGACAAGGGCAGCGCGCCGAGATCGATCACCATCGCGACCCCACTCGCCTCGGCCATGCGCTGCGCATCGAGCAGCAGCCCGTCCGACACGTCCATCATCGCATGCGCATAAGGCGCGAGCGCGCGTCCCGCGGCAAGCTGCGGCACGGGCCGACGATAGGCCTCGACCAACGTCCCCGCCGCGTCCTCGTCTTCCTCCAGCAGCGCGAGGCCCGCCATCGCGTCGCCCAGCGTCCCGACCAGCCAGATCGTATCCCCCGCTTGCGCCCCCGAACGAGACGGGGCGGTCTCCGCCCTCCCGATGGCGGTCAGGCCCAACACGCGCGGTGCGCCCTTGGGCAGCGCGATCGTGTCGCCCCCCACGAGCGGCAGGCCATAGCTTTCGCACGCCGCCTCGACGCCGGTCAGGAAGCGCTCTTCCCATTCCCCTGCGGCCAAATCCTTCGTCGGATCGCCAATAGCGAGCGACAGCAAGGCCGCCTGCGGATCGGCGCCTTTGGCGGCAAGGTCCGACAGGTTCACCGCCACCAGCTTCCACCCGACGCTCTCGGGCGGGTCGTCGGCGCGATAGTGCACGCTTTGCGCAATCGTGTCGTGCGTCATTACGAGGTCGCCCAGCCGCGCCACGTCGTCGCGAAGCCCGCGCGCGGCGGGATGGTCGGCCTTGCGCCGGATGCGTGCGATCAGTCTCGCTTCGAGGCTGCGCCCGCCCGTCAGCCGCGGACTTCCTTGGCGATGGCGTCGAGCAGGCCGTTGACGAAACCCTTTTCTTTCTTGTCGTAGAAGGCGTCGGCAACGTCGACATATTCGCTGATCACGGTCGCGCGTGGCACGTCGGGTCGCGCCACCAGCTCGTAGGTGCCCGCGCGCAGGATCGCGCGCATCGGCCGGTCGAGCCGCTCGAGATTCCAGCCTTTGGCCAGCTTGGCGGTGATCTTGGCGTCGATCTCGTCCTTGCGCGCCATCACGCCCGCAACGATGTCGTCGAAAAAGACGATCTCGGCATCGGCATAGGTCACGTCCTCGATCGTTGCGCCCAGGCGATGCTCGTGGAATTCATGGATCAGCTGCGCCGTGGGCGTGCCTTCCATCTCGTGCTGATAGAGGGCCTGCGCCGCGGCGAGGCGGGCGGCCGAACGGGATTGTGATCTCGACATGGTGGCGGCCTGTAGAACTAAAGCTCGGCGGCGGCAAGGAAAGGCTTGAGCGCGTCCGCCACGGCTTCGGGCTTCTCCCACGGGATGAAGTGGCCCGCATCCTCGACCCGCGTGATCTGGTGGTTGGCCGCCAGCTCGTCGAGACCTTCGAGCTGGCAGGGCAACAAGGCCGGGTCACGCATGCCCCAGACGATGTGGATGGGCAGCTTCATCCTGGGGAAGTCGCGGTCGATCCAGTCGGGACGCTGTGCGCGTTCTTCGGGCGCGGGGACGACCATGCGCCCGGCACGATACCAATTCAGCATGGCTTCCATTGCACCCTCTGCGCTCCACTGCTCGACATAAGTACTGCGCTCGTCGTCCGGGATGGTCGAGAGGTCGACGTGCGGCGCGAAGCTCTTCTCGAAGAATTTCTCGAACCCCATTCGGCGGATCGCTTCGGCCATGCCGGCCTGTGAGAACAGCTTCATATACTGGCTCGCCATGCGCTGTTCGGGATCTTCGATCAGGGTTCGCTGGAAGATGAGCGGGTGGGGCGAGTTGATGATCCCCAGTCGCTCGATCCGCGGCTCCCCGCGCAGCGCCGCAGCCCACGCGACCGCACCGCCCCAGTCATGTCCTACCAGGGCGAACCGGGGAATCTTCAAGGCGTCGGAAAGCGCGTCCAGGTCATCGACGAGGCAATCGGCGGTATAGGCGCTCACGCCGTCCGGCTTGTCCGATGCGCCAAAGCCCCGTTGATCGGGCATGATGAGGCGAAACTCGTCGAGCAGCGGCGCAAGACCGCGCCAGGTCCGGTGCGATTCGGGAAAGCCGTGGAGCAGGATGACGGGCTTGCCGTCAGGGTCGCCCGCAGTGGCGACATTGAGCGTGACGCCAGTCGAAAGAGCGATCCGCTCCTGCTTCACGGATAGCTCACTGTCTTGGGCACTTCGGGGAGCGGGATGCGTTCTTGCTCGTCCCCCGGGACCACGTCGAAGCGGCGTTCGCGCCAGTCTTCCTTGGCCTGCTCGATCCGATCGCGGCTGGAGCTGACGAAATTCCACCAGACATGCCGCTTGGTCGCAAAGGCCTCGCCGCCAAGCAGCATCGCGCGTCCCGTCCCCGACAAGGTGGGCTTGTGGCCGGGGGCGAGAATGTAGAGTTTAAAAGGCTCGAGCGGCTGGAAGTCGAGTTCGACCTCGCCCTCGGTCACCATTATCGCGCGCTCGTCGGCGTCGGAATCGATCGGGATGTCGCCATCCTGCAGGACGATGTCGGCATAGATGGTGGGGCTATGCTGGGTCGTGCCCGCATGCGCCCCCCACAGCGTGCCCATCAACACGCGCGCGGTCGCGCCCGATCCTTCGATGACGGGCAACTGGTCTTCGGTGATATTCTCGAACGCCGGATCGACCTCTTCCTTGCCGTCGGGCAGCGCGAGCCAGGTCTGCATGCCATAAAGGCGCGGACCCTTGTCGCGCTCTTCCTGCGGGCTGCGTTCCGAATGGACGATACCCTTGCCCGCGGTCATCAGATTCACCTGTCCCGGGCGAATGACCATCGAGCTGCCGATCGAATCGCGGTGGTGGATCGCGCCCTCGAACAGATAGGTGACGGTGGCGAGGTTGATGTGGGGGTGGGGGCGCACGTCCATGCCCTGACCCGTCTCCATTTGCGCGGGGCCGAATTCGTCGACGAAGATGAAGGGCCCGACCATGGTGCGCGGGCGACCGGGCAGCACGCGGCGGACCTTGAAGTCGCCAAGGTCGTGGACGGTGGGGGCAATCTCGATCGTCTCTGCCATCGCCTATTCTCCTGGTGCCGTCGTCGTCATGCTCAGCGCGTGCACGCGCTCGTGCATCAGGTCGCCCAGCGCGCGATAGACCAATCGCTGGCGCTGGACCCGGTTCAGTCCCGAAAATGCTTCAGCCTCGATCTCCAGCCGGAAATGACTTTCGCCGCGACCGTCATGCCCCGCATGGCCGATATGGTGGTCGCTCTCGTCGACCAGGTCGAGCCGGGTGGGGGACAGCGCCTCGGTGAGGCGGCGGGTCATCTCGGCGGCGACGGGGCCGGTGGTAGTCTGCGTCATGCCCACCTATATAGAGCGTATGGGACGCAAAGCCTATGATGGACGGGTCGAGGATGCGGCGGCCGAATGCGCCGCGCCCGGTTGCCGCGCGCCCGGCGAGTATCGCGCGCCGCTGACACCCGGGACATTCGACGGGCCCGGCGCCTACCGGCTGATGTGTCTCGACTGCATCCGCAAACATAATGCGGGCTACGACTTTTTCGCCGGCATGAGCGCGGAGGAAATCCTCGCCGCCCAGTCGCCGATCCAGGACCATCCGCGCCGCGTGCGCTCCTTCGGGTTCGTGAAAGGCGGCGATCCGGGGCCGGCGTGGCAGGACTTTACCGATCCGCTCGACGCCATCTCCGCGCGCTTCAGGGGCGGGGCGTCGATGAAGCAGGCGCGTGCCTCGGCGCGATTTTCGGGCAGCGAACAGCAGGCGTTGCAGGTGCTTGGGCTCAAGCCCGATACCGACCTCCACGCCGTGCGCGGGCGCTATTCGGAGCTCGTGCGCCGCTATCACCCCGACCGCAATGGCGGCGACCGCAGCCAGGAAGCCCGCCTGACCCGCGTCATCGACGCCTGGCAGACGCTGCGCAAGGCGAAGGCGTTCGCCTAGTCCCCGACGGCCTTGTTCAATGCCGCAATGTCGATCTTGATCATATCCTGCATCGCGGCGAAGGCGGTGGCGGCCTTGTCCTCATCGGCGAGCAGGTCGAGCAGGCGGCGCGGGGTGATCTGCCACGCGAAACCGAAATGGTCGGTGATCCATCCGCACGCCATTGGCTGCCCGCCTGCCGCCAGGATAGCGTCCCACGCGGCATCGGTCTCGGGCTGGTCCTCGGTGACGACCATTAGGCTGGTAGCGGCGCTCGGCGCGAAATGCTCGCCGCCCGCCAGCAGCATGACCTCGCGCCCCGCAATGACCATGTCGACCGTGATCGGCGTGCCCTTTGCGCCACCGGGATAGTCCATCGGAGCGGCACCCACGCTGGCGACCCGGCTGTCCGGAAAGATGGCGGCGTAGAAGTTCGCCGCTTTCTCGATGTCCGTATCCAGCCACAGGACCGGGCGAAGGTCGCTCACTGGTCGACGATCGGGCTGAACCCGCCATAGATCATGCGCTTGCCGTCGAAAGGCATGTCATGGGGCCCTTCGGCGGTTTCCATATAGTCTTCCATCTTCTTCCAGCCCGCATCGCGGGTCTCCTTGTCGGGCCATTCGACCCAGCTGAAGATGGTCTTTTCGCCGTCCTCGGAAAGTACGGCGGTATGGAAATCGTTCTGCTTGCCGACCGGGCAGTCGTCCTCGACCGCCTCAACCACGCGGGTCGCGCCCCATTCCCTGAACTTGGGCGCCATTTCCTCGGCCATCTTGCGATAGGCGTCGAGTTTTCCCGGTTGAACCGGGATCAGATATCCGTCGATATAGGCCATGATCGTATCTCCTACTTGGGGCCGACGAGGCAGAACATCGCGCCCTGCGGGTCGGTGGCGAAGATGATGACGTCGCCGCCCGGGATTTCCTGCGGGCCGTGGAACAGCTGGCCGCCTGCTTCCTTGAGCCGCTCGACCGCGTCCTCGACGCCGTCAGACCACCAATAATAGTTCCACATGGCCGGCATCTCGCCACCCGCCTGGGTCATCCCGCCGAGCATCGTCTCGTCCTTGCCGTACATCTGATAGGGACCCTGCGGCGTGTCCATCGCCTCACCCCTGGTCCAGCCGAACAGCTCGCCATAGAAGCCGACGGCGTCGTCGGGCTTGCCGGCCAGGCACTCGTTCCAACCGACATGACCGGGTGTGCGGTCGGCCTTGAAGCTCTCGCTCTGGTCCCCCTCCTCGGTCGACATGATGTAGAAGGGCGCCCCAGCCGGATCGGCGAGCATCGCAAAGCGGCCGACGCCCGGAATGTCGCGCGGTTCGATATGCACTGCGCCGCCCAGCGACTTGGCCTTCTCGGCACTGGCATCGACATCGTCGACCTCGACATAGCCCATCCACGCGGGCCGCGCGCCGCCGGCCTTCATGTCGTCGTCGATCTTCATCATGCCGGCCACCTGCGTGCCGTCGGGCGCGTTGAAGAGCGTGTAGCCCTCCATCCCGCTATCCGCAGCCTCGAGCCCGATCACCTTGTTATAGAAAACCGCTGCTGTATCCGGATCTTCGGTCAGCAGCTCATACCAGACGAAATCACCATGCGCATTTGCCACGACTCGTCTCCTTCGATGAAGCGTGGACCATAGTCCCCCATTGTCCAGTTGGGGAGCCTCGCCTAAGGACAGCCCATGACCGACCTGCCCAACACGAATACGGCCAGCCGCGCCGACACCGTCCTCGACAGTCCCGACAAGATGGTAAAGGTGCGCGAGGCCTTCGGCATTGACAGTGACATGGAAGTGCCCGCGTTCAGCGAGGCCGACGAACGCGTGCCCGATCTCGATCCGGCTTACGTCTTCGACCCCGACACGACAATGGCGATTGCGGCGGGCTTCGCGCACAACCGCCGCGTGATGGTCCAGGGTTATCACGGCACGGGCAAGTCGACCCACATCGAGCAGGTCGCGGCGCGCCTCAACTGGCCGCTCATTCGCATTAACCTCGACGCGCACATTTCGCGTATCGACCTCGTCGGGCGCGATGCGATCGTGCTCAAGGACGGCCAACAGGTCACCGAGTTCAAGGAAGGCCTACTGCCCTGGTGCCTCCAGCACCCGGTGGCGCTCGTGTTCGACGAATATGACGCCGGGCGTCCCGACGTGATGTTCGTGATCCAGCGCGTGCTCGAGACCGAGGGCAAACTGACCCTGCTCGACCAGAATCGCGTGATCCACCCCAACCCGTGGTTCCGCCTGTTCGCGACCACCAACACGATCGGGCTGGGCGACACGACCGGCCTCTATCATGGCACGCAGGCAATCAACCAGGGGCAAATGGACCGCTGGAACATCGTCACGACGCTCAACTATTTGCCCGCCGAAACCGAGGCGCAGATCGTGCTCGCCAAGTCGGGCGAATATGACAAGCCCGAGGGCAAGGAGACGGTCGAGAAGATGATCAAGGTCGCTGAGCTTTCGCGTCAGGGATTCATCAACGGCGACATCTCGACCGTGATGAGCCCGCGCACCGTGATCAGCTGGGCGCAAAATGCACTGATCTTCGGCGACGTCGGCTACGCCTTCCGCGTCAGCTTCCTCAACAAGTGTGACGAGGCCGAGCGCCAGATCATCGCCGAATATTACCAGCGCGTGTTCGGCGAGGACCTGCCCGAAAGCGTAGCGCACCGCGCCTAGGCGCCAAGCACTTCGGGCAAAGAAAAACCCCGCCGCGGCGATTGCCGGGCGGGGTCTTCTTTTGGCGTAATGCCGAGGTCGCTTACGCGCCCACAGCAAGCACCATCATCGAGGCGTCAAGGTCGGCATTGTTGGCCATGATGACCGTGTAATCCGCCCCGCCGTCGCCATCGGCGTCGACCTGAAGCTGCCCGCCGTCGTAGCGAACTTCACCGGCCGCGCCGCTGAAGGCAGCGCCTTCGATGAACGACAGGTCGGTACCGACTTCACCGGCGATACCCGACAGGTCGAGCATGTCGCCTTCGGAACCGTCGAAGTCCATGATGATGTCGCCGATATCGAGATTGTCGAGCACGAACGTGTCGGCGCCTTCGCCGCCCGTCAGCTCGTCGATACCGAGGCCGCCGATCAGGATGTCGTCGCCTTCATAGCCGACGAGCACGTCGTCGCCTTCGCGGCCGTCGAGCATGTTGGCGACTTCGTTGCCGAGGATCGCGTCACGGGCCGAGCCGCCGATCGCGTTCTCGATCGTCGTGCCATAGGCGATCGACAGGTTCTGATACTGGCCGGTTTCGATGCCACCGATGACGGGCGTACCTTCGTAGCCGTCGATGAAGCCGAGAAGGAACGTATCATTCTGCAGCCAGCTGGCGAACGTCGTGGAGTAGAATGCCCACGCGTCGTCGATCAGCGACTGATCGCTGACAAAGCCGGTGAAGAGACCGAAGCCCGCTTCGTTCTGGGTCGAGAAATACAGCTCCAATGCAGCGTCGATCGACTCGCTCTGCGTCAGCGGGCCGCCGCCAATCGAGCTGAACGACCCTTCGTGCAGATCGATGAACTGCGACACGTTGAAGCCCGAGGCGTCGATCGTGTCTTCGCCGCCAGCATCATAGATGCTGATAGCCGGATAGGGATTCTGCTCGAAGTCGTACACCCACAGGTCAGTATTCGTGTTGAAACCGTAGGTCGTGTCGTCGGCACGCGTGTTGGGGTCGGCGCCATAAAGCTGCTGGACGACGTAGATGTCGTGCAGTTGCGGCGTCTGCGCATAGTTGATGAGCGGATCGGCGTAACCGACGATGAAGTTGCCGTCGCGCAGACCGATCATCAGGCTCCAGTTGAGCGCGTACGCGCCGCTGTCCGACTGATCGAAGTAGGACATGATCGAATACTGGTTGGTGTCCTGCGCATATTCGGCATCACCGGCATAGTCGCCCGTACCGTTATACCTGCCCGGATGGGTCAGGCCGACCGAGTGACCCACCTCGTGGATCAGCGTCGTGTTTCCGTAGCCGCCAGGCAGGAACCAGCTGTTGGTGAGGTTAACCTCGGGGTCGGCCACGAAAACGTCGCTCTGGAACTTGTAGCCCTGATCCGATGTCGGGCGGAACGCGTAGGCCTGGCCAGCCGTCGTGTTGTTCGCGAACAAAATGTCGGCGCCCTTGCCGCCTTTCTCAACGAACTCGACCGCGATCAGGTCGTCCCACATCTGGATGGCTTCGCGGGCAGCCGCTTCCTGCTCGGGCGTAAAGGCACGCAGGCCTTCGCCGCCGAAGCTGTCCTTGCTACCACGCCCCTGATTGTAGAGGCCCGTCAGAACCGGGCCAGCGTTAAAGCTATAAGTGATCGTGCCATTGTTGGCATCGACACGTGCGCCGTCGCTGATCTGCGTGACAACGGTGTCGAGATCGACGACGTCCTTGCCCCGCCAGGTCACAGCGCCGAGTTCGGCGCGATTTTCGAGAATCAGGCCGCTCGGTTCGCCGATTCCGTCGCGATCGGCGCCATCCAGCGCACTGTTGCCAAAGCTGCCGTCGGCATTGGTTTCTTCACCCATCCGGTGGCCGCAGGCGCATAGCCCGTGCTCATTATGCTGATGGATGTGGTCGTTTGTCGTCTTGCCCATGGCAGGCTTTCTCCCCGTCTGAATAAACTGATGCCGCCCACAGCATGCGTAAGGCGGCGCCCTCGATTCGAGAGCCTGTAAAGCGAATCGGCGCGCGTCAAGGAGTTGGTAAACAAAAAATGAAAATTCCCGTTTTGAAACAGGCGGTTGTGGCCCATTCGCCACGTTTGGCGTCGACTGTCCGACATTGGGAAGCGGGCAGGGCGCACTTTCGTACAGGTTTGCTTTTCATCACCGGCTTGGGCAGAGGCAGAGCCATGGCCAAGCCCGATCGCCTCGACCAGTTTCGCCGCGCCATTGCGGGTGCCGCGAGAGCGTTGGCGCGCGATCCCGAGCTCGACATTCGCTACGCCAGCGAAAGCGCGCGCGCCAACGCCGCCGATGCCAGCCAGGTGCCGTCGCCGGGTGAGGCGATGGATGCCGCACGCGTCGCCGCGGCGCGCGGGGCGGCGGACCGTGCGGGGCTCATGCGCCGTCATCACGATGCCGCCATTCACGGCGCTTCGCGTCCGGGGGACGATGAAGCACGTGCGGTGTTCGACGCGCTCGAGGCCGAAAGGGTCAAGGCGCTGGGTGCCAAGGGATTGCCCGGAGTCCGCGACAATCTTGCCGCCATGCACCGCGACGAGATTCGCAGCGACGCGATCGTGCGGGCGCGCAGCATGGAGGAAGTGCCGGTCGAGAGTGCGCTGGCATTGCTCGTCCGCGAGGCGCTGACCGGCGAAGCACCGCCCGAACAGGCGCGCGAAGGGCTCGAGCTGATCCAGCCGTGGATCGAAGAGAAAATCGGCGAATCGCTCGACGGGCTCGGGCTGACGCTCGACGACCAGCAGTCCTTCGCCAAGCTTGCACGACAGATGATCGTCGATCTCGATCTCGAGCTCGACGACCCGGCCGAGGAATCCGAGCCCGAGGAAGGCGAGGAACCGGACGAGGGGCCCGACGAGGGTGAGGACGACGCCGACGACGATACCGCCGATGGTGATGGCGGCGAGGCCGAGCAGCGCCCCGAGGAATCGCAGGGCGAGGAGCAAGAGCAGCCGCAGGACTGGGAGGAAACCGACGAGCCTGCCGATCCGGGCGAAGCCGACGAGCGGGCGCCGGCATCCTCCGCGCGGCGCAATCTCGCCGACGGGCCGGTGCATCCCTATCGCGCCTTCACCACCCGGCATGACGAAATCGTCACTGCCGACGAACTGTGCGACGACGAGGAGCTTGAACGGTTGCGAGCCTATCTCGACGGCCAGATGGGCTCGATGTCGGGCACGGTGACGCGGCTTGCCAATCGATTACAGCGACGTCTGATGGCGCAGCAGGCGCGCAGCTGGGCGTTCGACCAGGAAGAAGGGCTGCTCGATGCCGCGCGTCTGGCACGCGTCGTCGTCTCGCCGACCCACTCGCTCAGCTACAAGATCGAGCGCGACACCGAGTTCAAGGACACGGTCGTCAGCCTGCTGATCGACAATAGTGGTTCGATGCGCGGACGCCCGATCTCCATCGCCGCCATTTGCGCCGACGTCCTCGCGCAAACACTCGAGCGGTGCGGGGTGAAGAGCGAGGTGCTCGGCTTTACGACCCGCGCATGGAAGGGCGGGCAGAGCCGCGAGGACTGGCTCGCTGCGGGTCGCCCCGCCAACCCGGGTCGCCTCAACGACCTGCGCCATATCGTCTACAAGAAGTCCGACGAGCCTTATCGTCATGCGCGCAAGGGGCTGGGCCTGATGATGCGCGAAGGGCTGCTCAAGGAAAATATCGACGGGGAGGCGTTGCTCTGGGCGCACCAGCGATTGATCGCGCGGCCCGAGGAGAGGCGCATCCTGATGGTGATTTCCGATGGTGCACCGGTCGACGATTCGACCGGGTCGGCCAATGGCGGCACCTATCTCGAATCGCATTTGCGCAGCGTCATCGACTGGATCGAGACCCGCTCCACAGTCGAGCTGGCGGCAATTGGAATCGGACATGATGTGACGCGTTATTATCGCCGCGCGGTGACCATCATGGACGTCGAGCAATTGGGCGGCGCGCTGGTCGACCAGCTGGCAGGCCTGTTCGACCTCGAGACGTGACGCTCAGGCAAAAAAATGGGCCCGACACGATTTACGCCGTGCCGAGCCCCCCTCGATACGCGACGCGAGGGTTTTTCATTGGCGGGGAAAAAGGGGAAACCCCGCCGATGAACCTGCTTATGCCCGATTCGCCCTTCATGAAGACTGAATGCTGATGTCAGGATTTGTTCAGCATTTTCTGTCGCTTAGCCGACATGTGATGCTTGCCGTTCTGGTGCTCGCAGCATGGCCGTTCCTGCGTGAGCGGCCCGAGTTTACGGACCTGCCGGATGTGCTGGTCGGCGCCACGCTCGTGCCGGTCGATCAAGCGTCTCCCGAGGGCTGGGCGTTGCATGGGGCATGGGAGGTCGAGGCTGACGATCCGCGTGTTGCGGGCATGTCGGGTCTCGCATGCGCACCATTCGGGCCGCTCGATATCGTCACCGACACCGGGTCCAGGCTGCAGCTGCAATTTCCGGAGCAAGGAACGACGCGGGCATCGATGGAAATCGCGTCGCTTCGCGGGATCGGAGATGCAGAGGCGATCGCCTATTCCGGTGGGGCGACGCTCATCGCGGAGGAGTTGCGCCACCGCCTGTGGATCTTCGATGCGCGTCGGGGGAACAGCGTGCGCGACCTGCCGAGGCGCGACGGCGTGGCAAACTGGAGCGTCGAGGCGCTGCTGCCCCCGGGCGGAGATGCGCCGCGGCCCATCGCCGTCACCGAACAGGCGCGGCTCGCTTACGATCTTGGCGACGCCATCAGGCCGATCCGTGTTTCGGGTGCCGACATGTGGATCACGGGGGCGACCCGTCACCCGGACGGTCGCGGGATCGTGCTGATGCGCAAGCTCGGGCCGCTGGGTTTCAGCGCTTCGGTCGCGACCGCGTCGTTCAACCGAGAAGGTCTCGCAATCGACCGACCGGTCAGTCTGCCGCTGCCCTTCAACGCGAACGCGGAGGGCATATGCGCCGAACCGCGCGAGGAAGGCCTCACGCGGCTCTGGATCGTCACCGACGATAACGGGCTGGGCGCGTTGTCCCAGCGCCTGGTGGCGTGGGACGTGCCGGACGCGAAGTGGCCGGAGGCTCCGGAGTAGGAGCCTCGCAGCGGCTTAGTTGGCCGCCTGTGCCTTCGCGATTTCGCGCTTCAGCTTCTGCGCCTTGGTCGACAGCTTGTCGTCGCTGGTCTTGGCCAGCCAGTTGTCGAGGCCGCCGACATGTTCGACCGAGCGCAGACCCTGCGTCGACACGCGGAATTTCACACGGCGATCGAGCGATTCGCTCATCAGCGTGACATTCTGCAAGTTCGGGAGGAAAACCCGCTTGGTCTTGTTGTTGGCGTGGGAAACGTTGTTGCCCACCTGCCGGCCCTTGCCGGTCAGTTCGCAAATGCGCGACATCTGTCTAATCCTGTGTATCTGCGGGCTTATTGCCCGTTAAAGCGTGCGCCCGATACCGCCTGACGTCGCACCCGTCAACCGATTCACCGTCCTGCCGAAGGAATGTCGGGAAACCGACACGGTAGTCGTGTGTTGGTTTGGGGAATGTCAAAGGCAAGTAAGGCGAGAGGGACTGAATGCGTACCGTAATCGTACTATTGATCCTTGTGGTGGCAGTCCTGATCGTGGCTGTCGGGAGCGGATTGGTCGATATCCGCCAAACGCAACCTGCCGAACTTCCAGAAGTCAGCGTCACCGACGAAGGCGTCGAGGCGACTGGCGGGCGACAGCCGACCTTCGATGTCGAGACAGGCTCGGTCGCGGTGGGCAGCGAGACCCGCGCAGTGACGGTACCCAAGCTGGAAGTCGAACCGGCAACCGAAACCGCTGAAGGCGAGTCGCAAGTGGAAGAGCAGCCTGCGACGCCGTGACTTTGGGCGTGCGGCAGGTTAGCGCCTCGCCATGACTCATTTCCCGCTTCCCGAGCCGATGAAGCGCGCGCTGGCGCTCGCCGAGGCAGCAAGCGAGGCGGGCGAGGTGCCGGTCGGCGCCGTCATCACTGACGCAGACGGAAGGATCGTCGCCGAGGCGGGCAATGCCATGCGCGTTGGCAACGATCCTACGGCTCATGCGGAAATGCTCGCCATTCGCCGCGCTGGAGAAGCGCTGTTCTCCTCGCGCCTCGACGGCCATACGCTTTGGGTCACGCTGGAGCCCTGTGCCATGTGCGCCGGCGCGATCGCGCTGGCGCGCATCGAAAAGCTGGTGTTCGCCGCGGAAGATTCCAAGGGCGGTGGCGTCTTGCATGGAGCACGAATTTTTTCGCAGACAACGTGTCACCATCGGCCGGAAATTTTGAGCGGCATCGGCGAGAAAGAAGCGTCTCTCCAGCTTCGCAAGTTCTTTAAAGAGCGCCGATAGAAAAAGGGCGACCCCTTGCGAGGCCGCCCTTCCCGAGCAACTTCAAAGACCCGGACTAGTAGCCGACCGCGTTGACGTCGTTCTGCGTAACGGGCGTTACGCGAATTTCCACGCGACGGTTTTGCTGGCGTCCGGCTTCGGTCGAATTGTCCGCGATCGGCGAGCTTTCCCCGTAGCCTTGCGTCGCGATGCGGGCCCGGTTGACACCTTGCGCAGTCAGGTAGTTGGCGACGGCCTGTGCGCGACGCTCCGAAAGTGTCTGGTTGTAGGCGTCGCTCCCGGTCGAATCAGTGTGTCCCATCACGTCGATATAGGTCGATTCGTAGGCGTTCAGCGTGCTCGCAATCTCGTTCAGGGTGCCCTGGAATTCGGGCTGAACCGCGTAGCTGTCGAACGCGAAGGTGATACCCGAGGGCATGCGGAGCAGGAGGTTGTCACCTTGGCGGATAACGTCCACGCCCGTCCCCTCGGTTTCCCGGCGCATTTCCTGCTCCTGCCGGTCCATATAGGCTCCGATCGCGCCGCCCGCGACCGCGCCAATTCCGGCGCCGACAATGGATTCGGTACGGCTGTTGCGACCACCGATCAGGTCGCCGAGTCCCGCGCCGACGACAGCGCCAAGCACCGCGCCTAGACCCGCTTCGGTCGAGACACGCTTCTGGCCCGTCATGGCGTCGGTGGTGCAAGCGGCAAGCGTCGTGGCGGCTGCGGCTGCGATCAAAACTTTGTTGCGCATATTGGAGAGTCCTTTCGAAATGCCCTTTTGCACGTCCAATCCGTGCATCGGGCGCTTTGTTCCGTGGCGGTTGCAATGCCGAAACGGTTCGTCGCAAGTGCTTGTCGAATTGCCGTTTACGCGCCATGAATGGCGCCACGCACATGAGCGACCCTTTGACCCCCATTCCCTGGATCGACGTTTTCCTCATCCTCCTGCTGGTGATGATGAACGGCCTGTTGTCGATGAGCGAGCTGGCGATCGTGTCGGCGCGCGAAGCGCGATTGAAGGCGATGGCGCAGGACGGATCGAAGGGAGCGACGGTCGCGCTCGACCTGGCCGCGCAGCCCGGGCGCTTCCTCTCGACCGTCCAGATCGGGATCACGCTGATCGGCATTTTGGCAGGCGCCTATTCAGGCGCCAGCCTCGGCGGCCCCGTGTCCGAACGCTTTGCAGCGCTCGGCGTCGAGCCTGATCTCGCGCAGAGCCTCGGCTTCGGCACCGTCATCGTGCTCACCACCTACGCCAGCCTGGTGATTGGCGAACTGGTGCCCAAGCAATTCGCGTTGCGTTCGCCCGAGCCCATCGCGGCGTTCGTCGCGCGTCCGATGTATTTCCTCTCGAGGGTCACCGCGCCGCTCGTCTGGTTGCTCGACAAGACCAGCGCGCTCGTGTTCCGCTTGCTCGGCGTCAAGCGCGAGAGCGAGAATCACGTCACTGCAGAAGAACTGCACATGGTCGTCGCCGAAGCGCAGACCGCGGGCGTGCTCGAGGAATCGGAGCGGGCGATCATTTCAGGCGTGGTGCGCCTCGCCGACCGACCCGTGCGAGAGATCATGACACCGCGCACCGAAATCGACTGGATCGACGTGAAGTCCAGCGCCCCCCTCGTCCGCAGCGCGCTCGAATCGAGCCCGCATAGCCGCCTGCCGATCGCGGACGGCTCGGTCGACGAAATCGTCGGCGTCGTCCGCGCGCGCGATATCCTGACAACATTGCTCGACGGCAAGTCGCTCGATCTTGCCAGCCTGGCCAAGCCAGCGCCGATCATTCCCGACCTGATGGATGCGATGGATGCGCTTGCCGTATTGCGCGCAGCGGACGTGCCGCTGGCGTTGGTCCACGACGAATATGGCCATCTCGACGGGATCGTGACGCCGGGTTCGATCCTCGTGGCTCTCGCCGGACACTTCATCAGCGACGAGGATAGCGAAGAGCCGTTGGTTGAGCGGAAGGACGGGAGCTATCTCGTCGCTGGCTCCGCAAAGGTCGACGTCCTTACCGACAAGCTCCGCATCCGTCTCGACGAAGACGAGCGCGATTATTCGACGGTGGCCGGCTTTGCCCTGTCGGTGCTCAAACGCCTACCCGCCGAGGGTGAACGGTTCGAAGTCGACAATTGGAAGTTCGAGGTCGTCGACATGGACGGGCGCAAGATCGACAAGCTGATCGCCCGCCGAAAGAAGAAGAAAAAGCCTGCGCCGTCACCGGACGGCAATGCGGACTAGCCCAGCCTACAGCTTTCCGAAGCGCGCCTCGTAACCGTCCGTGTCGCCGCGCGCGAGATAGTCGGCCTGTTCGACGATTCGATCGCGCTGGAAACGTCCCTTGAAGGCACCAAGCTGTTCGTCGATCGCCGCGACCTGGCTCGGCGCGAGCTTGGCGATCTGGTCGAACCGCATGATCCCCATCTGGTTGAGCGTTTTTGCCAGTTTCGGTCCCACACCTTTGAGCTGGCGCAGGTCGTCGGGCTCGCCGACAGCGCCCGGCAGATTTTCGTGAACCTCGGCGCCCAGAATCTGGCCCGCGACGTCGGTGGTCGCGGCCGCCGCCTCGTCGATGATCGAGCGCCCTTCGGTGCTGACCCCGCCCTCGACCATGTGCGGCCGGACAGGCGTTTCGTCGGAGAGCGATACGCGCTGCTTGGGCTTGAGGAGAAGCCAGAGAACGAGCAGCAGGATGACCACGCCAACGGCAACAAGGATCATCTGTGTCTGGGTCATGGGCAACTAGTCTTTCTTTGTGGGTTTAGGACGGAACGCGAAAAAGCCCGCGATGATCCCGAAAGCGAAACCGGCGACGATGGCAGGCCAGTAAGCGGCGATAAACGCGTCCATGCTGAGGCCTCCTAGACGATCGCGCCGCGAATATAGCGCCGTCGCAGTGCGACGAGATAGGTCAGGATAAAGCCGATGGCGAAGCTCGACAATGCCGCCAGCTCGGCCTCGAAGACCAATGGCAGGACGATTGGCGCCCGCACCGTGCCGCCCCCGTCGCGATACCATTGCACGTCGGAGACTTGGGGAAGGCCGCGCAGGATTCGCTGTAGCTCCCGACGCTGAAACGTATCGGCTTCGCCCGCGAGCCAGATACGCCGCGTCAGCGGGCCGCGCTGCATCCAGCCCGAGACCTGGTCCATCTCGTAATATTCGAGATTGAGGCGGGTGAGTTCCTCGCCCTCTGCAGCAATCCTCGCGCCGGCGCCGCCGACGGGACCGTGCCAAGCCGCCGCGAAGGCGAAGGTCGCGGCGATGCCCGCGAAGACGGCGGTGCGCGGCCTCACGAAACACGCTCCAGCTCACGCCAGCCAATATCGCGTCGGTGGAAGCCGTCCGCATAGTCGATCTTGTCGACTGCAGCGTAGGCCGCATCCCGCGCCTCGGCGAGCGTTGCGCCCGCTGCGGTAACAGCAAGCACGCGTCCACCCGATGCGACGAGCTTTCCGTCCTGTTCGGCGGTGCCGGCTTGAAAGACGATCGCGCCGTCTTCTTCCGCGGCTTCGATACCCGTGATCGTGCCGCCCTTCTTGGGCGTGCCCGGATAGTTTTGCGCGGCGATGACGACCGTCATGACGTGTGCGTCTTCAAGCTCGATCACGGGCAATGTCTCCATGTCGCCAGCAGCCACCGCAAGGCACATGGCGGCGAAGTCGCCCTCGATGCGCGGCATAACGACCTGGCATTCGGGGTCGCCGAAGCGGACATTATACTCGATCAGCTTGGGGCCGTCGCTGGTCAGCATGAGCCCCGCATATAAGATGCCGTTGAAAGGCATGCCCTCCTCGGCGAGCGTCTCCGCCGTCGGACGCAGGATCTCGTCCATGGCCCGCTCGGTGAGCTCGTCGGTGAGAACCGGAGCAGGGGAATAGGCGCCCATGCCTCCCGTGTTCGGCCCGACATCGCCTTCGCCCACGCGCTTGTGGTCCTGTGCCGAGCCGATCGGACAGACGTGCTTGCCATCGACGAAGGCGAATAGGCTGGCTTCCTCGCCCTCGAGATATTCCTCGATCACCATCTCGCCGTCGCCCGCCGCCTTCACCGCGGCCCGGGCTTCGTCCATCGTCATCGCGACCGTCACGCCCTTGCCCGCGGCAAGACCGTCGGCCTTCACGACTACCGGCGCGCCGAATTTCTCGAGCGCCTCGAGCCCCTCGGTGACGGTGGTGGTGCGGACGTAGCCGGCGGTCGGGATGTTGGCGCGTGCACACAGGTCCTTGGTGAACCCCTTCGATCCTTCGAGCTGGGCGGCGGCAGCACTCGGGCCGAGCACGGCGAAACCGGCATCCCGCAGCTTGTCCGCGACCCCTGCGACCAGCGGCGCCTCGGGCCCCACGACAACGAGGTCTATCGCCTCTTCGCTCGCCAGCGCGATCACGGCATCGGCGTCACACGGATCGAGGCTCGCCAACCGTTCGGCCCAACGTGCCATGCCCGGGTTGCCCGGCGCGCAGATCAGTTTGTCGCAAGAGGGCGATTGCGAAAGTCGCCACGACAGCGCATCCTCGCGCCCACCCGAACCCAATACCAGGATGTTCATGTCGTCCCCTCAAGAAGAATCTTCCGGCCTGTTAGCGAACGAGACCCCCGGCGACAATGCGGGTGCGATGAGCGTGTCGGAAGTCTCCGGCGCGCTCAAGCGGACCGTCGAGGGCGCCTTCGCGCGCGTCCGCGTGCGCGGAGAGATAAGCGGTTGGAAACGGGCGGCATCGGGGCATTGCTATTTGGCCCTCAAGGACGACAAGGCGGTCCTCGATGCGGTGATGTGGCGCGGCACGGCACAGCGGCTCGCCTTTGCGCCCGAAGACGGGGCAGAGGTCGTGGCGACGGGCAAGCTCACCACCTATCCGGGCCGCTCGAAATACCAGATCGTCGTCGATGCGCTCGAACTGGCGGGGCAGGGCGCGCTGATGGCGCTGCTCGACAAGCGGCGTCGCCAACTCGCGGCCGAAGGACTGTTCGCCGAAGAGCGCAAGAAGCCGCTGCCGTACCTGCCGCGCACGATCGGGGTTGTGACCAGCCCGACCGGTGCGGTTATTCGCGACATCCTCCACCGCCTTGAAGATCGCTTTCCGACCCACGTCGTGTTGTGGCCGGTGGTGGTGCAGGGCGAGGGGGCCGCGGACAAGGTCGCGGCTGCGATCCGCGGCTTCGATTCGCTCGGGCAAGGCGGCCCAGTGCCCCGTCCCGACCTCCTGATCGTGGCGCGCGGGGGTGGCTCGATCGAGGATCTGTGGGCCTTCAACGAGGAAGTCGTGGTGCGCGCCGCCGCCGACTGTTCGATCCCGCTCATCAGTGCGGTGGGACACGAAACCGACACCACGCTGATCGACTATGCGTCCGACCGGCGTGCCCCGACCCCGACCGCAGCCGCCGAGATGGCCGTGCCGGTCCGGCGCGAACTGGCAGCCTATGTCGGAGAGCAGGGACGGCGCGCGGGCGATGCGCTGTCACGACGGCTCGACCGTGCGGGGGAACGGTTTGACCTCGTCCGAGAGCGCCTGCCCGAGGGCGAGAGCCTGTTCGCGTTACCCAACCAGCGCCTCGACGATGCAGTCCGGCGGCTGGGACGCGGGTTGCGCGAACGCGCGACTGAGGCGGCAGGCCGGCTGTCGGGCTGGACCGGTCGGCTCGATGCGAGCCGCCTGCTTGGCAATCGGTTGTCCGACGATGCCCGGCGGGTCGAGAATCTCTACCGGCAGATGACGCTGCTCCACCCCGAACGCCCGCTATCCAAAGGCTTCGCGCGCGTGGAGGGCGCGGACGGCAAGACGATCATGAGCGCGAAGGCCGCAAGGGCTGCGGCGAGCCTCAAGCTTCATTTCGCCGATGGAGCGATGGATGCGGTGCCGTCTGGCAAGGCCGCGAGGCCGCGCAAGGTTGCGAAGAAACCCGCCACCGCCTATCGCCCCGGCCAACCGGGACTGTTCGACGAACCCGGCGACGAGGAGTAGAGGCATGTTGCGCGGTGGGATCGGCCAGGAAGCCAAAATCCATTACATGGACGGGACGTTCAGGGTGCTGGGCGCGGGCGACCATGTCCGCTGCGCGGTGACCGGCCAGGCGATTCCGCTCGAGCAGCTACGCTACTGGTCGGTTGCGCGCCAGGAAGCCTATCTCGACGCCAACGCGAGCCATGAGGCCGAAGTTCGTTCGTCCCGAATTGACCCACGTTAAGAGTAGCTTCTGGCGTTGTGGCATTGGTGACACAGTAGAGTCACAAATGCCTCGCTACCCCTCCTGAACGCTTTACAGCACCGCCCCCTTTCCAGCTAAACGGACGCTACGTGGGGGTGGGACTTACTTCCCGCGAGAGTTTGGGTTGCCCAAAATGGGCACCAATATCAGGAGACTGTAATGAAGAAGGCAACTCTTCGCGCAACGGCTTCGGCCTTTGCGCTCCTGGGTTCCGGCGTTGCGGCGGCCACGATGGTCGCGGCTCCGGCGGCTGCTCAGGACTATACCTCGGCGGCCTTGTCGGGCACCGTGCAGGACGAAGGCGGCAACGCCATCTCCGGCGCGACTGTCCAGCTCGTGTCGCTCGACCTCGGTTTTACGCGTACCGCGACGACCGGCGCCAACGGTGGCTTCCGCTACTCGGCGGTCCCGGCTGGTAACTACGACCTCGTCGTTTCGAACGAAACCGGCGAAGTCTATCGCGCTGAAGGCCTTCGCCTTCTCGCGTCGCAGAACGCCAACGTCGATGTCGTCATCCCCGGCGGCCTCGCCACCGAAGAAGCCATCGTCGTCCAGGGCAGCTCGCTGCTCAACGACTTCGAAGGCACGACCCTTGGTCTCAACGTCGACGTCGAAGAACTGGTCAAGACCGTTCCGATCGGCCGCGACCTGACCTCGGTCGTCCTGCTTGCCCCGGGTACGACCCAGGGCGACAGCGCGTTCGGTAACCTCGCGTCGATCGGCGGTTCGTCGGTCGCGGAAAACGCGTACTACCTGAACGGTCTGAACATCACCAACTTCGACAACTACCTGGGTTCGGCTCGCGTGCCGTTCGACATGTATCGTTCGGTCGAAGTGAAGTCGGGCGGTTATCCGGCCGAATTCGGTCGTGCGACCGGTGGTATCGTCAACGCCGTGACGAAGTCGGGTTCGAACGACTTCTTCGGTGCTCTCCACCTGAACTGGGCGCCCGACTGGCTGCGCAGCAACGGCCGTGACCTGATCACCTGTGACAGCGACGGCACCTGCGAAAACTCGACCAACCGCGACGAAGATCGTGCCGACAGCTACTCGGCGATCCTCGAAGCCGGTGGCCCGGTCATCCGCGACCACCTGTTCCTCTACGGTCTCGTCGAGTTCCGTGAAGTCGACACGCTGACGGTTGCTCCGCGTTCGGGTTCGGCCACGCAGCAGATCCAGGACGATCCGTTCTGGGGCCTGAAGGTCGACGCTATTCCATTCGACGGTCACCAGCTCGAGTTCACCATCTTCGACACGCGTCGTAAGACGGAAGTGAAGAGCTACGACTATTCGGAAACCAATGGCATGGGCGTCGTCGGCGGCCAGATCGCCGAATCGGAAGCCAACTTCGGTGGCGTGAACTACGTCGCGAAGTACACCGGTAACCTCACCGACTTCCTGACGATCTCGGGTGCCTACGGTAAGATGCGTGACCGCTTCGACAACCGCGGCATCGGCGCTTCGGCGACCAACCCGTGGTACCGTAACCTTTCGGGCGGCACGTTCTTCGACGTTCCGTTCGGCGGCTACTACACCGAACAGCGTACCGCGACGACCTCGGCTCCGTACAATACGGAACGTGAGTTCTATCGTGCTGACGTCGACCTGTTCTTCAACGCCTTCGGCGACCACCACATCCGTGCTGGTTGGGACCGTGAAATCAACACCCTGACCCGCTCGTCGGTTCGTACCGGTGGTGACTTCCTCCTGGCCGCTGGCTTCATGACCCAGGCTGCGTATGACGCAGGTTCGGGCGGCGCCGGTATCGCGCTGGTCGGTCGTGCCCCCAACGCCAGCGGCAACCCGCTGGTCGAGCTGAACTACTTCAACTCGGGTGGTGCGTTCGATTCGACGAACACCGCGTTCTACATCCAGGACGAGTGGGACATCACCGATCGCCTGACGCTGAACCTTGGTCTTCGTAACGACAAGTTCGAAGTCGAACGTGCCGACGGTGAGATCCTCACCTCGCTCGACGACAACTGGGCACCGCGTCTGGGCTTCACCTACGACCTGTGGCCGGAGCAGAACGGCAAGCTGTACGGCTTCTACGGCACGTACTTCCTGCCGGTCGCGTCGAACACCGCGTTCCGTATGGCGGGCTCGGAATTCTTCTTCCGTGAGCGCTTCGAAGTCCTCGGCATCGACAGCAACGGCTTGCCGATCCTCGGCGACCAGGTCACCGACCTGTCGTCGTACCAGTCGACCTGTCCGTTCGCGCTTTCGACGGTTTCGTCGGGCCAGAACTGCTCGGTCACCGGCAACGGTTCGGTTCCGCCGACCGACGCCCTGATCGCGTCGAACCTCGAAGCCACGAAGGAAACCGAGTGGCTGGTTGGTTACGAGCACGACTTCGGCGACTTCCAGGTTGGCATCAGCTACATCAACCGTCGTCTTGACCGCACCGCGGAAGACTCGGCGATTGACCTTGCTGTTCTGAACTACTGTGACGAGCAGGGCATTGTCGGCTGTGAATCGATCTGGACTGGCTTCCACCAGTACACGATCTGGAACCCGGGTGGCACGATGACCGTCGTCCTCGACGGCGATGCGCTTTGCGACACCGATCCGCGTGCTTGTGCGGAAGTCACCTTCACGGCTGACGAGCTGGGCTACCCGGCCGCCGTCCGTAAGTATGACGCCGTCGAGCTGACCGCGCGTCGTCCGTGGGATGGCAACTGGTCGCTGAGCGGTTCGTACACCTGGTCGAAATCGCGTGGTAACACCGAAGGTCTCGTCCAGTCCGACTTCGGTCAGGACGACGCCGGCATCACGCAGGACTTCGACCAGCCGGGCTTCACCGACTTCTCGTACGGTAACCTTCCGAACGACCGTCGTCACCGCTTCAAGCTCTTCGGCGCCGCGCGCGTCATCGATGAGCTGATCGTCGGTGCGAACCTGTCGCTCGAAAGCCCGCGTCCGCTGAGCTGCTTCGGCTTCCACCCGACCGACGTGTTCGGCAACCTCTATGGTGCGGCTTCGCACTATTGCGGTCTGCAGCCGGCACCGCGCGGTGAAGGTTCGGAAACCGATTGGCTGTTCAACGCCGACATGTCGCTGCGTTACGGCATCGACATGGGTGACGACCGTCAGGTCACGCTGCGTGCAGATATCTTCAATATCTTCAACTCGCAGAACGTCACGTCGCGTAACGAGTTCGGTGATCTCGACATCGACACTCAGAACGCTGCGGGCGAACCGACCGCGGTTATCCCGAACCCGAACTACGACAACGTCACGAGCTACCAGGCTCCGCGCGCTGTCCGTCTGGGTCTGGACATCACCTTCTAATCGAAGGCGATACCGTAAAGGGAAGGGGTGGGCTTCGGCCCGCCCCTTTCTTTTTGCGCGAAGTCGACGAAAGCCTCGCCTGGGTGCGGGGCTTCTTGCCGTTCATGAGGCTAGGGGCGGTAAGCGTCCCGGAACGGCGCCATATGGTCGGCGACGGCATCGGCCTGACCGATGGCCTTGGTCGAGATCGGCGAGCGCACCTGCGTGACGCTGGCCGTCTTCACCCGCCGCTTCTTCTCGTGAAAGCGATAGACGCCTTCCTCTTCGTCTAGTCCGAAATGGCCAAGGATTCGTGGGATCCAGGCTTCGGGTTCGGAGACAAGCTCTTCGTACGGGACGGTCAGGATGCGGTCAGGAAAAATCTCGCACCAATGCGCGTGCAGCCGGTCCTCGAGGGTCATGAAATGGGCGATGTCTTCGAGCGACCAGCCCCAGGAGACGGAGCGAGTGAAGTAGTTCCGGAAGATCGACCACGCACTGTCTTCAGGGTCGCGGCGCATCCAGACGAGCTTTGCGTCGGGAAGCATGTGGAGCTGGAGCCCCAGCGTGTGTGACTGGACCAGCGACTTATCGACGATCCGTCCGGATGCGCCGAAGCGCTCGCCGATCAACCGGTCGTAGGTTCTCGCGCAGTCGCCCCACGGATCGTCCGACCCGCTGCGCTGCTGATAGGCGATGGCTCCCGCCCAGTCGCGCCGTCCGGCGGGGATGAGCGACGGGCCAACCAGATTGACCTCACCGCCATCATGGACCGCGCTGTGACTTGCGAGGATCTGCTCGACAAGGGTCGAGCCCGACCGTGGCAGACCGTTGACGAACAGGCTCCGCGATCCCTGCACCTCCGAGTGCACCAATTGCTCGATTGAATCAGACGTAAACTCACGGACAAGCCCATCGACGTACGCCTCGGTCGCTCGTCGGTCGTAGGGCTCGAGGCGGCGGCGGATCCGCGCCCCCTCGCTATAGCGGGCAAATGCCCGATCCATGTCACCGATGTCGGTGTAGGCCTTGCCCAATCCGTAAAGGAACCGGGCCTGCGCATCGGGCTCGACCGCAGCCAGTTGCCCGCGGACTTCTTCCATCGCCGCGATATCCGGATCGTCGGGCGTGAATTTCTTTACCATCGAGAGCGGGAACCAGCCTCGCTCGGGACTGGTCGGGGCCGCGATCAACGCCCGGAAAAAGGCCTCGGCCTCATCGAACCGTCCACTGTCGGTCGCAAGGGTCCCGCGAATCTGGAGGACGTCGGGGTGCCCCTGTGCACGTTCAGGGAGCCGCGCGATCTCCTGCTCGGCCTGCTCCTCGCGTCCGAAGGTCGCGAGCGTGCTCCAATAGTGAACGAGCCGTTCGACCGCGAGCGGCTGCGTGGCCGCGAAGCGCTTGGCAGCTTCGATCGCGATGTCGATCTCGCCAATCTGCTGTGCCAGCATGTCGACGCTGCGCCAACGATGTCCCGATGGCGGCCCGGTGCGTAGCTCCTCACGCAGGCAGAATAGAGCCCGGTCGCGATCGCCAACCTTGAGCGCATCGATCGCCTGGAGGAGCAATGGTTTGGACATGCCGCCCGTCCTAGGCGGGTTTCACCTGCGCGCCAACAGACGCATCAATTGCGTTTGACGCGCACGCCGCGACGGTCGCCGTCGATTGTCGCCATATATCCACCGAGCGGCATCTTCTTGATCTCGATCGAGTCGCCCACGCGCGGGCGAAGATTACGGTCGACGTCGGTCATGCGCCAGATCGATCCGTCGCTCAGCCGGAAAATATACTTACCGAAATCGAGTAGTGCGAATTCGGTAATCGATTCCGAAATCTCCTTAATCTTGACGTCCTCGACCATTCGCTCGGCCGCCTTGGGAAGATTGTCGTCGCGCCCGAAATTCTCGCGCTTGGTTTCGAGCGCAACGTTGCGATCGATGACCACGAGTTCGTCGGCTTCCTGCGCCTGAGCGAGCACCCCTGCAGCCCGGTCGAAGCAGGCCAGTCGCTCGGTCGGATCCGAGATCTCCCGGCACTTCGCAACATCGTCAACTACGGTGGTAGGAGGCGCGTCCTGCAGTGCCAGTGTGAAAAGGATGGAAGCCAGAAAACTCATGTAAAGATCCTTCCCGATCTACGGCGTGTACATAGGCTTACTCTAAGCGATCTTGCGCTGAATTCTAGTCGTTTCGGCCATGTGATAAAATCGTCACACCTCAACTTCCATCGTCCTTGGGGGCATTGCGCGACCGACTTGATTGGTAAAGGCTGACGACTCCTGATGTGTACATAGACGGGGCTGTGTGTGGTCACATCACGTTTGAAAGGGGAGAATATGATGTTGCGAACATCCAAATGTCATCTCTTGGCGTCCACCCTCCTGATGGGGTCGGTCGCCGTTAGCACGCCTGCTTTTGCGCAGGATGTTGCTGACCCGGTGATGGGTGAGGAAGAAAACGTTCCGCCTGACGCCCTCTCGGAGCCTGAAGCCGATCAACCGGAGACAGCGCCGCTCGCCACGCAGGGCGAAGGTGAAATCGTCATTACCGGTTCACGTATCCGCCAAGACTCCTTCAACAGCCCCACACCGATCCAGGTGCTGGATGCCGAGCAGGCATTCCAGCTCGGTGTGTCGTCGGCAACCGAATTGCTCCAGCGTTCGACCGTGGCCTCGGGCCAGCAGATCGACGCGACGATCAACACCAACGCCGGTAACTCGAACGCTTCGGAAGCGCCGCCGACCGGTGGTACCGGTTCGTCGAACATCGACCTTCGCGGTCTCGGCATCGAGCGGACGCTCGTGCTCGTCAACGGTCGTCGCCTCGGCTCGGCCGGTGTGCGCGGCGCCCCTTCGCAGCCTGACATCGGCCTGCTGCCGCTCGGCATGATCGAGCGGATCGACGTCGTCACCGAAGGTGCATCGTCGATTTACGGTGCGGACGCCGTGGCCGGCGTCGTCAACGTCATCCTTCGTGACGAATTCGACGGCCTCGAGCTGTTTGGCAATATCGAACGCTCCGAACATGGTGGCGGCGATATCGAGCAGATCTCGGCCACGATCGGCACGTCGGGCGGTCGCGCCCGCATCATGGCCGGTCTCGAATATTTCAACCGGAGCCGCATCTCGGGCGCCGACCGTGACTTTACGGCGGGCGGCTTGCGCGTGATCGAAGAGGGCGAAGATGGCACCATCTACACGCTCGATTCACCGCGTAATGGTTTCTTCGACAACGCGCTCAACCTCGCGGACGGCAGCTTCGTGCTGTACACGCCAGGCCAGTCGGATACGGGTGTGCCCAACTTCTCGACGCAGCCGATTGGCGCTCTGCCCGCGAACGCGCGCGACTATTGTACGTCGCTTGGGCCGGCATTCTGCTGGGTCAACTTCGTCTACTTCCCGTTCTACTCGGATAATGACGAGCGTCTTCGTGCCGACCTGGTGCAGCCGCTCGAGCGTTATTCGTTCGTGACGAACGGCTCGTACGACCTTGATTACGACAACGACATCAAGGCCTATTTCGAAGCCTATTTCTTCAATCGCGAACAGGAGGTGCGTGCGTCTGCCGAGCAGATCTACATGGACATCCCGGCGGAAATTCCGGTGCTTGGCGACGATGGTCGATTTACGGGCGATTATGTCGACAACCCGTTGAACCCGTTCGACCAGGACCTCTCGCCGATCATCACGCTGGACGATCTCCCGCAGACATTCTTTGTCGATGTGCAGCAGATCCGCGGCGTGCTGGGAATCCAGGGCGATATGCCCGGCGAGTGGTTCCGTGACCGTCGTTGGCAGTTCGATGTTTCGGTCAGCTACGACAAGGGCGAAGGCTTCCAGTCGCAGAAGATCATCTTCGAACCGCACCTCTACAACGTCACGCAGGGCCTGTACCAGCGTGAGGACGGAACGCTGGGTTGTACCCCGGTCGACCGTACCGGTGTGAACGGCTTCTTCTCGCTCAACGAATGTCCGATCGTCGATTTCTTCGCCGACAATATCTACACCGGCGGACCGAACGGCGATGGTGCCTTCGCGAACGATGCGGAGCGCGATTACCTGCTTGGCAATCGTACCAACCGTACGATCCTCGAGCAGACGCTCTATGCCGCGTACATAAACGGCGACTTGTTCGACTTCTCTTGGGGCGGCGGTGCGTCGTTCGCGGCGGGTTACGAACATCGCAACGACAAGATCACCTCGCAGAACGACATTGTCGGTGTGCTTGGCCTCAACGCGGCCGAAAACGCGCTGGTCGAAGGCGAAACGATCGGGTCGCGCAACCTCGACGAGGTCTATGGCGAACTTCAGCTGATCCTGGCCGAAGATCGTCCGGCCATCGACCTGCTGCAGATCGATGGCGCCATTCGCTATACGCACGAAAGCAATTTCGGTGGCGAAGAGACCTATCGTCTGCGTGCGATGTATCGCCCGGTCAACTGGATCCAGCTCTCGGGTTCGTACGGCACGAGCTATCGCGCCCCGAACCTTCGCGAGCAGTTCCTGGCCGACCAAGGCGGTGGCATCTCGGGTGGTCTCGATCCGTGTATCAACGCCAACATCCAGACCGCGATCGGCCTCTCGGGTGAGAATGATCCGAACCTGCAGGCGTTGATTGCGAACTGTGTCGCGGCCGGTGTCGACTTTACCGATACCAACGGTAACGGCATCCTCGACACGACCACGCTGGGGACGGCCGGTATCACGACCATCCCGACCAGCACCGGTGGTAACTCCAACCTGCTTCCGGAAACGTCGCGGTCGTACACGGCCACGCTGTCGGTGAGCCCGCCCATCTTCACGGGCACGGACATCGACCTTGCGGTCAGCTATTATGACATCCAGATCGAAAACAGCGTCAACAACCTCGACGCCAGCATTGTGATCAACCGGTGTTATAACGACCTCAACTTCCCGAACCTGACGAGCCCGTTCTGCGCCAACGTGTCGCGCCGTACGGGTGGGAACAACAGCTCGCGCTTGCTGACGAACGTTACTGCGGGCTTCATCAACTCGGGTATCGAAACCGTCCGCGGTCTCGACTTCAACGCACGCGTGCGGTCGAACCTTGGTGGTCTCGGTTGGGAAACTGCCGACCTGTTCCTCGCGGGCACGGCGAGCTACCTGCTCGAACGTGACCAGCAGCGGATCACGAGCGAACCCGTTCGCGATCTCGTCGGGACCATCGGTTTCCCCGAGTGGAAGATGCAGTTCACTGGCGGCCTCGAAGCCGGTCCGGTCACATTCCTGACCCAGCTGAACTATATCGGGAAGCAGACGTCGATCTGTTACCAGGATCTCGACGGCAATGGTCCCGCCTGTCCGTTCAACACGAACTTCTTCTACGCGTTTGCAGACGGCACCCGTCCGATCTCGCGTCAGTTCGGTCGTGTTCCGGCGCAGTGGTACCAGGACGTTTCGCTGACCTACGAGTTCAGCAACGACCTCTCGCTGACCGCAGGTATCAACAACCTGTGGGATAACGAGCCGCCGCTGATCGACCGTGTGGCGGGTCCGAACCGCCTGAACGCCGTAGCCTCTTCGGGTTACGACTTCATCGGTCGGACGTTCTTCCTGAACGCACGCTTCGGCCTCTAAGCCAGAGCGTCCTGAAAAAGACGGGGGCGGGTCCGTATGGATCCGCCCCCTTCTTATTGTGCCGCCGAGAAGTCGCCCTAGGCCGGGGTCAGCTCCAGCGCGCCATCACCCTCGTCGACCTTGACCGTCATCCCGTCGGCGATGCGACCGGCAAGGATCTCGTCGGCGAGCGGGTCCTGCAGATATTTCTGCACTGCGCGCTTGAGTGGGCGAGCGCCATAGACCGGATCGTAACCGACACGGCCGAGCCACTGCCGCGCGGCATCGGTAAGGTCGAGCGTGATCTTCTTCGGATCCAGCAGCTTCTGCAAACGCGCGACCTGGATATCGACGATCGGCGCCATGTGATCCTGGCTCAGGCGGTGGAACAGAATGATCTCGTCGAGCCGGTTGAGGAATTCGGGGCGGAAGTGTCCGCGCACGACTTCCATGACCTGCTCTTCGACCTCCTTGGGATCGGCATTCTCGTCCTGCTGGGCAAGATACTGGCTGCCGAGGTTCGATGTCAGGATGATGATCGTGTTGGTGAAGTCGACCGTGCGACCCTGTCCGTCGGTCAGGCGCCCGTCGTCGAGCACCTGGAGGAGGATGTTGAAGACGTCGCCATGCGCCTTCTCGACCTCGTCGAACAGCACGACCTGGTAGGGACGGCGACGCACCGCTTCGGTCAGCACCCCGCCTTCGTCATAGCCGACATATCCCGGAGGCGCCCCGACAAGACGGGCGACGCTGTGTTTCTCCATGAACTCGCTCATGTCGATGCGGACCATCGCCTGGTCGTCGTCGAACATGAAATGGGCGAGCGCCTTGGTGAGCTCGGTCTTGCCGACGCCGGTCGGTCCCAGGAACAGGAAGCTGCCGAGCGGACGGCCCGGATCCTGTAGCCCCGCGCGCGAACGGCGCACGGCCTTGGACACGGCAACGACCGCTTCTTCCTGGCCGATGACGCGCTTGCCGAGCAGCTTTTCCATCTGCTGCAGCTTCTCGCGCTCGCCCTCCATCATCTTCTCGACCGGGACACCCGTCCAGCGTGACACGACCGAGGCGATGTCCTCGTCGGTCACTTCCTCGCGCAGCATCGCGCCTTCGGAGGCGGCGGAGGCTTCCTCGAGCTTTTTCTCGAGCTCGGGGATGCGGCCGTATTGCAGCTCGCCGGCCTTGGCGAGGTCGCCCTCGCGCTGCGCTTGTTCAAGCTCGATACGGGCCTGATCGAGTTCGGCCTTGAGGTCGCCCTCGGCTTCGATCTTTTCCTTCTCGGCCTGCCAGCGCTGGGTCAGTTCGGCCGACTGCTGTTCGAGTTCGGCGAGTTCTTTCTCGCGCTTTTTGAGACGGTCGGCGGATGCAGCGTCGGTTTCCTTCTTGAGCGCTTCGCGTTCGATCTTCAGCTGGATGATCTGGCGGTCAAGTGCTTCAATTTCCTCGGGTTTCGACTCGACTTCCATGCGAATCCTACTCGCGGCCTCGTCCATGAGGTCGATCGCCTTGTCGGGGAGGAAACGGTCGGAGATGTAGCGATGCGAGAGCGTCGCGGCGGCGACCAGGGCGGGGTCGGTGATGCGCACGCCGTGGTGCAGCTCGTACTTCTCCTTGAGCCCGCGCAGGATCGAGATGGTGTCCTCGACCGAGGGCTCGCCGATGACGACGGGCTGGAAGCGCCGCTCGAGCGCGGCGTCCTTTTCCACATGCTTGCGATATTCGTCGAGCGTGGTGGCGCCAATGACGTGCAGTTCGCCGCGCGAGAGGGCAGGCTTGAGCAAGTTGCCCGCATCCATCGCGCCTTCGCTTTTGCCCGCGCCCACGAGATTGTGCATCTCGTCGATGAACAGGATGATGCGGCCGTCCGACTGCTTCACCTCGTCGATCACGCCCTTCAACCGCTCCTCGAACTCGCCGCGATACTTCGCGCCGGCGATGAGCGAGCCCATGTCGAGGCTCATGAGCGTGCGGTCCTTGAGCCCATCGGGCACGTCGCCATTGGCGATGCGCAGGGCGAGCCCTTCCGCGATCGCCGTTTTACCGACGCCGGGTTCGCCGATCAGGACGGGGTTGTTCTTGGTACGACGCGCGAGCACCTGCACGGTGCGGCGGATTTCCTCGTCGCGGCCGATGACGGGATCGAGCTTGCCCTCGCGCGCCCGCTCGGTGAGGTCGACTGCATAACGTTTCAGCGCGTCGTAGCGATCCTCGGCGTTCTGCGTATCGGCCTTGCGACCGCCACGAAGCTCCTCGATCGCGGCGTTCAATGCCTGCGCCTTGAGCCCCGCGCTTTCGAGTGCCTTGGCGACGTCGCCGCCCGCGAGCAGGGCGGCGAGCAGCAGCCGTTCGACGGTGACATAGGTGTCGCCCGATTTCTCCGCGACCTCCCCGCCTTTGTCGAGCAGGCGCATCAGGTCGCCGTCGACGCCCGGTGCGCGGGTGGCGCCCGAGCCGGTAACGGTCGGGATCTTGTCGACCAGCGCGTTGATCGCGAGCAGCGCCGCCTTGGGGTCGCCGCCAGCCTTCTGGATAAGGCCGGCCGCCATCCCTTCATTGTCGTCGAGTAGCGCCTTCACGAGGTGTGCAGGCGTGATCTGCTGGTGATTTTCGCGCGCCGCGATGGTCTGCGCTGCCTGCAGGAAGCCGCGCGCGCGTTCGGTCAGTTTTTCCAGGTCCATTGGAGCCCCTCAAATGTCAGTCTTGCACCGAATATGGTGTGTTAGAAGACCAACACAAGAGGGGCGTCAATGGGTCCGCCTAGCGGGTCGCCTTCTCGGCGTCGGGCGCGGTCGAGCGACCGAAGAAGCTGTCGGCGTACCACATGGGCTTCTGGTCATCGTCGGTCATCGAGCGGGTGATGAGATAGTTCATCCACGCGAACTTGGCCGCGGCATCCCAGTCGAGCGGCTGGCCGAGCTGGTCGCCGACCTTGTGGTAGCGATTTTCGAGGAAGTCGTCATAGACGTCCTGCTCGTCGGGCAGGGGCAGAGGGTCGAGATTGACGCTCGGGATACCCGCCTTGACGAAGCTGTAATGGTCCGAGCGCACGAAAAACACTTCTTCGGGGGCCGGATCGTCGACGCGGCGGACCGAAAAGTCGGCGAGCGCCTTGTCGATCTGGCGACCGATGTTGGAATGTTCGGCGCCGTGCGCGACCACGCTGTCGAAGTCGCCGGTATGGATGGGCATGTCGATGTTGATATTGGCCACCATCGTCTTGCCCGGGAACTGATCGGGGTTCTTGGCGAGCCAGTCGGAGCCGAGCAGCCCCTTTTCCTCGGCCGCGAGCAGCACGAAGGCGATCGAACGGCGCGGCTTGGTTTCTGCCTCTGCAAAGAGGCGCGCGAGCTCGAGCACCGCCGAGACGCCCAGCGCATTGTCGAACAGCCCGTTATAGACGTTGTCTTCGCCGGGCTTGGCGTCTTCCTCGATCCCGACATGGTCGAGATGCGCGGTCATGACGATCAGCTCGTCCTTCAGATCGGGGTCGCTACCCTCGATCATGCCGACGACGTTGGCGCTGGTAAATTGCGGTTCGACAGTGGCTTGGGCGACGACGCGCGCGGTCTTGCCGAGCGAGAAGGCGGGCACCGGTTCGCCGGCCATCATCTTGGCCTCGATCTCGGCCCAGCTCATGGGCGAGCCTTCGAACAGGGCATCGCGCAGGTCGCCGTTGAGCGTGGCGCGCGCGGCGAGCCCGACATTACCGGCATTGGGGGTGCCATCGGGATGCGCCCAGTCGGTGCGTCCGCCGCCGGCGAAGCGCTTGACGCGGTCCCAGGTGAAACGTTCGAGCATGGCGGCAGGAAGCACGGTCAGCGTGCCGACCGCGCCGCGCGCCTCGACATTGTCGCCCATGGTCGAGCCGAGATGGGCGCCGACGTCGCTCGGGATGTTGGGGTTGTTGACGCCGCGGCTGAACGCGGTGACCGCGATCTTGCCGGTCAGATCGACGTCGCCGAAGCTGTCGATGCCATATTCGGGGGCGTAGAGGCCCTGGCCGACGAAGACGAGCTCGACTTCTTCGGCCGGAAGTTCGGACGCGGGGTTGCGGCCGACAATGACCTGGTCGCCATGGTCGTAGCGCACGCCGTCGATGGTGAGGTAGTTGTCGGCATTCTCGTCCAGCTCGAAGCGGGCGAAGGGAATGTCCTGCATATAATCGCCGTCGAGATCGCCGGGCGCGACACCCATGGCGCGGAACTGGTTTGCGACATAGATGGCGGCGATGTCGTAGCCGGGCGTGCCGGACTCACGCCCTTCGAGCAGGTCGTCGGCGAGAAATTCGGCGTGAGCACGATACTGGCGGGTTTCGACCGGGTTTTCCTGCGCATAGGCAGGGGCGGTGGCCATCACCACGATCGCCGTGGTCAGCTTGAGCAAGGTTTTGGTCATATCGGGTCCTTGAGATGCAATTTCGCGCTGCACCCTAACGGTGTGTGTTGCCTAGGCAATACTCACTCACCGCCGTCTGTCGAATATCTCGCCGCTTCGCGGAGAGCCAGGGCGCGGGCGCACGAAGCGGAGGAGGGATCGACGCCCCAGCTGCGATAGCCGGCGGTGTCGATGTGAAAGCGCAGCCCGACATAGAAGCCGAAGCCGACATCCTCGGCGCGCCCGCCCTCCGCGTGGGCGTGACAAAGGCGGCGCATCAGGTCGGCGCGGTCGAAATTCCAGCGCGGCACCATGTCGACGGCAAGTCCGGCGCGGTGCGCCGAACGCGCACTGCCCCCCGCGCAGCTATTAAGCAGCGGGTTGCGATAGACCGACACCGCCTCGATCTCGCCAGTGACGGGGACGACCTGGTCCCGGACATAGCGGAGCGTGCGGGCAAGGCCGGGCCACATATAGTTGGGCGGGACCTCGAGCGGCGGGGCGCCGCAGCGACGCCAGCTGCTGGCGGTGCGGGTCAGTTGCCAGACGGGGATGACGTCGCCCACGCCCTGCGAGGCGAGGTAGGTTTTGAACGCGTCGAATTGGGCGCGGACCGCGGGATCGCGGTCTAGCCAGCGGGCGAAGGCGGTCGCCTCCTGCTCCACCGCGACATATTCCTCCGCAGTGTCGATTGGCTCGTAGATCAGTTCGGGTTTGGGCTGGGTAGGAATGCGAATGACCGGGTTGCCGAGATCCTGCGGGTCGGGGGTCGCCTGCCGGACCGGCGCCGCGATCGGCGCGGGTGCAGGCGTCGTCGGCTGCGTCGATGTCGGCGCGGGCGCCGGCAGGACGATCGGGTCGGGGATCGGCGTCGGCGTGTCGGTCGGGGGGTCGGCGGGCGCATCCTGCACCAGCAGCGCCATGAGCATCGCAATCGTCGTCATGTGGAGCGCGTGGCCCTCCCGCCATTGAAAAGCCAGTCTGGACTTCCCACCCTTAACCTCATGCAACAGGCGATTGAAGTGGACCTGGCCCACGATCTCGGAAAAACCGAAGCCAGGAGCAGGATCGCGGGCAATATCGGCTCGCTCGAGGATCATATCCCGGGCGGGGCGGTCGACGTGGTCGAACGCTGGGAGGGCGACAGCCTGTATCTCGACATCGGCGCGATGGGCCAGACGGTCGCCGCGCGGCTCGACGTCGAGGAGACCAAGGTCCACATCAAGGTCGAGCTGCCCGGGCTGCTCGGCATGTTCGCGGGGCCGATCCAGGCGATGCTGCAAAGCCGCGGCGACGACCTGCTCCTCGAGGATCGCCGCAAGGACTAGCCGGAATGCCCGCGTTCGCTTAGCGTCCCCTGCATCACAGCGGAGGGCGGTCGATGAGGCATTTCGCAATCGTGGGATCGGGGCCGGCGGGCTATTACACCGCCGAGGCGCTGGTCAAAGCCTATGGTGGCGAGGCGCGGGTCGACATCATCGACAAGCTGCCCGTGCCCTACGGGCTGATCCGCTTCGGGGTCGCGCCCGACCACCAATCGATCAAGAAAGTGTCGATGCGCTACGACAAGGTGGCGGAGAGCGACACGGTGCGCTTTCGCGGCAATGTCGCGGTGGGCGACGCGGTGAGCGTGGACGAATTGCGCGAGCTTTACGACGCCGTCGTCATGGCGACGGGTGCGCCGCACGACCGGTCGCTGGGTATCCCGGGCGAGGATCTGGACGGGGTGATGGGATCGGCGGCTTTCGTCGGCTGGTATAACGGCCATCCCGATTTCGCCGACCTCGATCCGCCGCTCAAGACGAACCACGCGGTGGTGATCGGGGCGGGCAACGTCGCGCTCGACGTGGCGCGGATCCTGTCGAAGACCGAGGAGGAATTCCAGGGCAGCGATATTGTCGGCCATGCGCTGCAGGAGCTGCTGGCAAGCGATATCGAGACGATCACCATCCTCGCGCGGCGCGGGCCGCACCAGATTGCGATGACGCCCAAGGAATTGGGAGAATTGGGGCATCTGGAGGAAGCCGCGCCGGTGGTGGACGCGGCGGATTTTCCGCCGGAGAGCGAGGACGAGGCGCTGAGCGATCGCGGGCTGGCCAAGTCGGTCGGATTGTTGCGCGGCTTTGCGGCCGAGCCTCAGGAAAAGCGCAAGAAAATCGTGTTCGATTTCTTCGCGCGGCCGGTGAAGGTCGAGGGGGACGGGAAAGCCGAGCGCGTGCAGGTCGAGCGGACGAGGGTCGAGGACGGGCGCTGTGTCGGGACGGGCGAGACGTACGAGCTTCCGGCGGGGCTGGTGGTCAGCTGCATCGGCTATTCAAGCCCGCATATTCCGGGCGTGCCTTACGACCACGCCAAGGGCCGCTATGCCAACGAGGACGGGCGGATCGACGAGGGCTTTTACGCCGTCGGTTGGGCGCGGCGCGGGCCGACGGGCACGATCGGGACCAACCGCCCCGACGGATACGAAGTGGCGGGCCAGATCGAGGAGGCGATGGCGCCGGGCACGAGCGGCGGCAAGGCGGGCGGCGAGGGGCTCGACGCTCTGCTCGAGGCGCGCGACGTGCACGCGACCAGCTTTCGCGACTGGCGCAAGATCGAGGAAGCCGAGGTTGCTGCAGCGCGCGAAGGCTCCCCGCGCGAAAAATTCGTCGACGTCAAGGCGATGCTGCGGCTGCTCGGGCACGAATAGGCGCTTGCATCGCGGGGGCGGCGCGGTTAGTAGGCGCTCGCCCTTGCCCCGGTCCGCATCGCGGTTGCCGCATCCGAGCAATAGTCGGGGAGTAGCTCAGCCTGGTAGAGCACTGTCTTCGGGAGGCAGGGGCCGGAGGTTCGAATCCTCTCTCCCCGACCATTTTCCAAATCGAGGCCGACCAAGCGGACCGTCCGGGGGACGGCCCGCCGGCCTCGATATGGAAAATCCGACGGATGTCGCGTCGAGCTGCACTACGTCAGGCGTCTTCCTTCTGCTCCGCACAGACACGTAGCAGCGCTTCTGCGGTCGGTGCGCTGGAGGGCGGGTTCTGGCCGGTGACGAGCAGTCCTTCGGTGACGACGTGCGGCTTGAACGTGCCGGCTTCGGAAAAGTCGGCGCCCAGCTTCTTGAGCTCGTCCTCAAGGAGGAAGGGAACGACGTCGGTGAGGCCGACGGCTTCTTCCTCTTCATTGGTGAAGCCGGTGACCTTGCGGCCCTTGACCAGCGGCTCGCCGTCTTCGTTCTCGACAGTCTTGAGCACGGCGGGGGCGTGGCAGACGAGGCCGACGGGGCGGCCGGAGCGGAGGGCATTTTCGATGAGAGCCTTGGAAACGTCGCTCTCGGCGAGGTCCCATAGCGGGCCGTGGCCGCCGGGGTAGAAGATCATGTCGTAATCGTCCGCGCTCACCTCCGAGAGGATTTGGGTGGTGGCGAGCTTCATCTGCGCGTCGGGGTCGTTCTTGTAGCGCTCGGTCGCTTCGGTCTGCGAATCTTCGGTGTCCGAGCGCGGGTCGAGCGGAGGCTTGCCGCCCTTGGGGCTGGCGAGGGTGATTTCGGCGCCCGCGTCGAGAAAGGCGTAATAGGGCGCGGCAAACTCCTCGAGCCAGAAGCCCGTCTTCTCTCCCGTGTCGCCCAGTTCATCGTGGCTCGTCAGCACCATCAGCACGTTCATCTTGCTTGCACTCCCATTTTTGTCGGTTCGGGCCTATAACGCGCCGATGCACCGCGACGATCCGATCCGTATTTCACGCCGCTTCTGCGGCCCCGACGGCATGGGCAATGGCGGCTATGTCGCGGGGTTGGTCGCGGAAGTCGTGGGCGGTCCCGCAAAAGTGCGACTGCACGCGCCCACACCGCTCGAGACCGACCTGCATATCGAGCAGGAAGACGGCATGACGCGGTTGGTCGCCGACGGGCGGCTGCTGGTCGAAGGCATGCCGCTGGGCAAGCCGCTCGACCTCGACCCGATGCCCGCGCCGCCGAGCGCGGACGAGATCGACGTCGCGAGCGGCAATTTCCCCGACAGCGACAATCATATGGCCCCCAACTGCTTCGTGTGCGGCACCGACCGCGATCCCGAGGACGCGCTGTGCATCTATGCCGGCGAAAGCCCCGCGCGCGACTGCGCGGTCGCGACCTGGGTGCCCGCCGAGGACCTGTGCGGGCCCGACGGCCATGTCCGCGACCGCTATCTATGGGCCGCGCTCGACTGTCCGTCCTATTTCGCGCTGGGCGAGACCGATCGCGTCGCGCTGCTGGCCGGCTTTGCGGCGCGGGTCGAGCGCAAGGTGGCGCCCGGTGAAAAGCTGACCGTGACCGGCTGGCCGCTCGACAAGGACGGGCGCAAGCTGCACGCGGGGAGCGTCATCCACGACGAAGACGGGGGCGTCGTCGCCTGCGCCCGCGCCTTGTGGGTCGACGTGAAGGCGGTCGCCGAAAAGGAACCGGCCTAGGTCGCGAAGCTCGGATCGAGCCGATAGGCCTTGCGCAGCAACGCGGGCCAGGCGAGCGCGTTGGCGACCATCGGCAGCCCCATCTTGCCCTGCTCAGCCGTCACCTCGGGCGCGCCCTGGGGCGGCATCGAACAGGCGCCCGACAGTGCCATGACCTGCGCTTCGCAGGCGCGTTCGAGATAGTAGAGCTTGATGAAGCACTCGCCGACATTCTTGCCGGTCGCAAGCGTGCCATGGTTGCGGAAGATCATCATCGACTTGTCGCCCATGTCCGCGACGATGCGTTCGCGTTCGTCGAGGTCGACCGCGACGCCTTCATAGTCGTGGAAGGCGATGTCGCCGAGCACCAGCATCGCGGTCTGGGTGAGGGGAAGCAGCCCGTCTTCATGCGCGCTCACCGCCTGCCCGTGCGGCGTATGGAGATGCATCACCGCGTGCGCATCCTCGATATTCATGTGGAGCGCGGAGTGGATGGTGAACCCGGCCGGGTTGGTGACGAAGGGCGTCTCGCCCACCGGCAATCCGTCCTTGTCGACCTTGACCAGCGAGCTGGCGGTCACCTCCTCGAACATGAGATTATAGGGGTTTAAAAGGAAATGATGCTCGGGCCCCGGCACGCGCGCCGAGAGGTGGGTGAAGATCAGGTCGTCCCAGCCATAATGCGCGACCAGACGATAGGCAGCAGCGAGGTCGACGCGGATCTTCCATTCCTCGTCGGACACCTTGCCCTTGAGCGAGGGAATTTCGACCTGATCGATCGCTGCAGCCCCTTCGAGCCCCTTGGTCATGTTTTCGGCGCGGTTCATAGGGCTTCCTGCAAGTCGGGATGGGCGTCGGCAAAGGCGTGGTTGCCGCTGGCGGTTTCATCGGCGCGGCGCAGGGTCGGATAGTTGGCAACCGAGACCGAGAAGCGCCGCGCATTGTAGAGCTGGGGGATCAGGCAGATGTCGGCCAGCGTCGGCGTGTCGCCATAGAGATAGGCACCGGCGTGAGGTTGCGCGACTTTCTCGAGCGCCTCGAAGCCTTCCGCGATCCAGTGGCGATACCATTCGTCCTTGGCCGCTTCGGAGACGCCGAGCGGGCCCTTGAGATATTTGAGGACGCGGAGATTGTTGAGCGGGTGGATGTCGCACGCGATCATCGTCGCCATGGACAGCACGTGCGCGCGTTCGTCCTTGTCGCCCGGCAGGAAAGACGGGTCGGGATAGGTCGCGTCGAGCCAGTCGAGAATGGCGAGCGACTGGGTCATCAGCGGGTGGCCGGCCACCTTGAGCGCGGGAACGAGCCCCTGCGGATTGAGCGCACGGTAGGCGTCGCCCTTCTGCTCTCCGTCGATCAGGCTGACCGTATGCTTCTCGTAAGCAACCCCCTTGAGATTGAGGCCGATGCGCACACGATAGGCCGCCGAAGAGCGGAAATAATCGTAGAGAATCGGCGCTTTTTGCATGACGGCGCGAAGTCTGCGCGGGCGGTGGGCCTACGTCAATGTCAGGACGGCGACATAAATGGCGCGAGCACGTCGGGCGGGATGCGAATCGGGCGTTGCGCAGCGACGTCGACGATCGCCCAGCTGGTCTCGGCCTTGACGCGCACCTTGCCGTCCTCGCCCACGAATTCCATGTGCCGCTTGGAGCGGGCGCCCTTGCTGACGGGGGCGATCCAGGTGCGCGCGGTAACGGTTTCGCCCTCATGGACGGCGCGCAGATAGTCGATCTCGTGCCGGGTCACGACCCAGATATAGGCGTCCTGATGCTCGGGCGCGGCGGCGCTGCGCCAATGCGCGGTGGCCACATCCTGGATCCAGCGCACCCAGACGGCATTGTTGACGTGACCCAGCTCGTCAATGTCGTCGGCGCGCGCCGTGATACGATGTTCGAAGACGGTCTGGATCATGCGGCCGGTCCGGTCATCACGACGCCCGTCTCGCGCGCGAACTCGGCAAGCGTGGCGGCGGGGTTGTCGACCCTGCCCGTGGCAATGTGGCGGGCGAGCCGGACGGCCTGCCGGCTGGCACCGGCGCGGCGGAAGGCGTCGAGCCAGTCGCGGGTCGAAGCGAAGCCGTCCTTGCGCTCGGCGGCGAATAGCGACCGGACGAAGCCGAAATAGTCGCCGTCATTGACGCTTTCGGCGCCCATCATCAGCACGGCGCCGCAGCTATAGGGCATCTGAAAGTCGCCGCGGGCGCGGGCGGTGGCGAGCGTCCCTTTGCCGAGTGCATCGGCGCATTCCTGCCATTCCCGACGCTCTTCAGTGGAGGCGACGAACTCGGGATCGAGCTCGGCGACGGCGCGGATCGCAGCGAGATCGGCGCCGCCCTCCATGATCCATGCGTCGGCCTCCTTGTCATACTGGACGACCTGGCCGAGCCAGAAATGGGCGGCCTCGTGGGCGATGAACCAGCGCATGCGATGCGCCATCTCGTCATTATGGTAGGCCAGCCCCTCGCCCTCGATCGACATGGCGACGAGCCCGTCGAGCGCGCTGCCCGAAAGGCCCGCCATGTCGGGGGTCGGGCCGTCCCAGGTGACCATGATCGTCGGCCGCTCGTCATTGCCGGGGTCGCCCATCTTGTCGGTGTAATATTCGAGCGCGGCGGGCATGAACTCGATCAGGGTGGCGCGGACTCAGTACGGCAAGGCGCTGTCGAGGATAGCGACGAGGTGCGGCGTTTCGATGGGCTCGATGTCGCCGATCAGCGCGTAGGTGCCCTGCTCGGTCAGCGTTACCTCGTCCTCGTGCAGCCGCCCGTTGACGAGGATGGTCTCCCCCGGCGCGCGCAGCGTGAGATTGTTGATGAAGGCGGGGCGTGGACCGGGCGGCTTGAGATCGAAATGGCCGGTAAAGAGGGCAAGCGTCCCGTCGGTAAACTTGAGCGCCGGCTGGTAGTCGGCGTTGAGGACGCCGCGATGGGGTGTGAAGCGAAGACGGACTGTGCGCGGGACGGCGCGCCCCGTTGCGACGAGCACGTCCTGCCCGTCGACCCGCCGCAACTCGACCCCGTCGTCGAGCACTGCCCAACTGCCGACCCGCCAGGATTCATTGGTCGCGCGATCGAGCGCCGAGCGGTTGAATGCCCACGCCTTTTGCGGCGCCTGGAACTCGTAGGTCGCCAGCCACGTCTCCCCCTCGCGAGTCACGGTGACATCGGGGGCAGGGACAGGGCGGGTCGCGAGGGCGGCGGCCGCAAGCAGGCTGGTGAGCATCAGGTCTCCATCTGGGTCAGCACAAAGGCAAAGGCCTCGGCATCTTCGTGCAACGCGTTCCACCGGCCCGACTTGCCCCCATGGCCCGCGCCCATATTGGTCTTGAGCACGAGCACATTGTCGTCGGTCTTGGTCGCGCGCAGCCGGGCTGCCCACTTGGCGGGCTCCCAATATGTAACGCGCGGATCGTTGACGCCGCCGGTGATCATCATCGGCGGATAGTCTTGCGCTTTCACATTATCGTAGGGTGAATAGGATGCGATCAGGTCGAAGGCGGCCTTGTCCTGGATCGGATTGCCCCATTCGGTCCATTCGCCCGGCGTCAGCGGCAGGCTATCGTCAAGCATGGTGTTGAGCACGTCGACGAAGGGCACGTCGGCGACGATCGCGCCGTACAGCTCGGGCGCCTGGTTGGCGATCGCGCCCATCAATTCGCCGCCCGCGCTGCCGCCTTGCGCGGCCACAGCGCCGGGCTTTGCATAGCCGAGCTCGATCAGCCCGCGGGTGACGTCGACAAAGTCGTTGAAGCTGTTGTTGCGCTTGGTGAGCTTGCCGTCGAGGAACCACTGATAGCCGAGATCGTCGCCGCCACGGATGTGCGCGATGCCATAAGCGAAGCCGCGGTCGACGAGGCTCAGGCGCTTCACCGAGAAGCTGGGCGGGATGGCGTAGCCGTAAGCGCCATAGGCGTAGAGAAAGAGCTTCTGGCTGCCGTCGAGCGGATGATCCTTGCGGCGCACTAGCGAGACAGGGACCTTGGTGCCGTCGCGCGCCTCGATCATGTGACGGTCGACGACATAATCGGACGCGTCGTAACCCGAGGGAATTTCCTGCACCTTCAGGGTTTCGAGGCGCTGGTCGCCAGGGTGGTAATCGTAGACCGTGCCCGGCGTCACCATCGACGAATAGCCGATGCGGTAGGCGTGGGGGGCATATTCGGGGTTGCCGGCCCAGCCTGCGGAGTAGCTCTCCTCCTCGAACGGAACGCTGGTCGTCTCGCCTTCGTAGGTGCGCAGCAGGAGCTGGTCGAGCCCGTCGACGCTCTGGTCGATCAGCAGGTGGTCGCGGTGGGCGCTGATGCCCTGCAGGTAGACGCGGTCGCTACCCTCGATGAGTGTTTCCCAGTTGCCGGGGCTGTCGACGTCGGCAGTGGCGATGCGGAAATTGACGTGGGTGTCGTTGGTGAGGATCCACAATTTCCCGTGCGCGGCGTCGACGTCATACTGGACGTCGGGCTGGCGCGGGCGGACGAGGACGGGCTCGGCGCGCGGATCGTCGGCGGGGACGATGCGGGTCTCGTTGCTGCTGTTGTGGCCGGTCGAAATGACGATCAGGCTGTCGTCGGTGGTGCGGTCGATCGAGACGGTGAAGGCGATGTCGTCTTTCTCTTCGTAGAGGACGTGCGCGGATTTCCGATCGTCGCCCAGCAGGTGGTGGAGCGCGCGGTAGCTGCGCCACTGGTCGTTGACCTCGGTGTAGACGATGCCCTTGCTGTCGGCGGTCCAGACCGGCTGTCCGATGCCGACCTCGGTCACCGTGTCGAGCAATTTTCCGCTCTCGATGTCGCGCAGTTCGAGCGTGAAGCGTTCCGACCCGTTGCGGTCGACCATGGTCGCCATTTTCGAAGCGTCGGGGCTGATCGCGAAACCGCCGAGGCGAAAATATTCGAGATTCTTGGCTTCGGCATTTTCGTCGTAGATGAGCGTGCCGTCTTCGGGCTTGTGATCGGCGTCGGTGCCGGTCCAGCGCTTGCGGTACCAGAGGCGGTACTGGGTACCCTTCGCGAAGGCAGTCCAGTAGACCCAGTCGCCATCCTTGACCGGGACCGAAGCGTCATCCTCCTTGATACGGCCCTTCATCTCTTCGAACAGCTCTTCGACCAGCTGCTTGTGGGGACCCATGACGGCTTCGAAATAGGCGTTTTCGGCCTTGAGATAATCGAGGATCTCCTCGTTCGTCACTTCCGGATAGCCAGGGTCGCGGAGCCAGGCGTAGGGGTCCTCGATGGTCACGCCGTGGCGCTCGTAACGATGCGGCTTGGTGGCGGCGACGGGCGGCTTCATATCGGTCACTATTGTCCTTTCCGGGCTGTCGGGGGGTTGATGGCGGAGCCGCACCCATTACGTCCAGTGCCGAAACGCGCTAAAACGCCGCGAACTTCAAAGGAATCGATTTCATGTCCACCCACGCCGACCGCCTCGCTGCCCTTCGCACGCAGCTCAAGTCCGACAATCTCGACGGGTTCGTGGTGCCGCTGACCGACGAGCATATGAGCGAATATGTCGGCAGCTATGCGCAGCGGCTGGCGTGGCTGACCGGTTTCGACGGATCGGCGGGTTCGGCGGCAGTGCTCCCGGAAGAAGCCGCGATCTTTATCGATGGGCGCTACACCATCCAGGTGCGCGATCAGGTCGACGGCGACCTGTTCAGCTACCAGCCGGTACCCGAAACCTCGGTCGCCAAGTGGTTGCAGGGCACCGCGCCCGAGGGCGGACGGATCGGCTACGATCCGTGGCTGCACACCAAGGCCTGGGTGAAACAGGCGACCAAGGCGCTGGAAGGCAAGGCCGAGCTGGTCCCGGTCGAACGCAACCCGATCGATGCGGTGTGGGTCGGGCGCCCCGAGCCGAGCAAGGCGCGGCTAGAGCCCTATTCGCAGAACCTTGCCGGGCGTTCGAGCGAAAGCAAGCGCGGCGAGATCGCCGATTGGCTCAAGTCAGAGAAGGCCGATGCGAGCGTCATCGCGGCGCTCGATTCGATCGCCTGGACGCTCAACATTCGCGGCAAGGACGTGACGCATACGCCGGTCGCGCTGGCATTCCTGATTGTCCATGCCGACGCGAGCGCGGACCTGTTCGTCGATGGCGACAAGGTCCATGACGAGCTGCGCAATTTCCTTGGTGACGATGTGCGCATCCACGAGCGCAGCGACTTCGAGGATTTCCTTAAGGGCAATTTCGAGGGCAAGCTCGTCGCGGTCGATCCCAACCTGTCGGTCGCGGCGATCGAAATGGCCCTGGAAGCGGGCGGTGCGCGGGTGCTGTCGCGGCGCGACCCGGCGGTGCTGCCCAAGGCGATCAAGAACGAGGCGGAAATTCAAGGTCACCGCGACGCGCAGGCGCGCGACGGCGCGGTGATCAGCAAGTTCCTCAAATGGCTCGAGGCCGAAGCGCCCAAGGGCGAGCAGGACGAGCTGTCGGTCGCGGCCAAGCTGCTCGAGCTGCGCGAGGCGACGGGTGAGCTCAAGGATATCAGCTTCGACACGATTTCGGGCGCGGGGCATAACGGCGCGCTGCCCCATTATCGCGTCAACGAGAAGTCGAACCACAAGCTCGAGATGAATTCTATCTATCTCGTGGATTCGGGCGGGCAATATCTTGACGGGACAACCGACATCACCCGCACGGTGATCGTGGGCGAGCCGACCGACGAGATGAAGGACCGATTCACCCGCGTGCTCAAGGGCCATATCGCGATCGCAACCGCGCGTTTTCCGGAAGGAATTACGGGCGGGCGGCTCGACAGCTTCGCACGCCAATATCTGTGGCAGGTCGGGCTCGATTACGGGCACGGCACCGGTCACGGCGTCGGTGCCTTCCTCGCGGTGCATGAAGGCCCGCAGCGCATCTCGCCCCCGGGCGGCGCCTATGCGGGTGCGGACGAGCCGCTCAAGGCGGGCATGATCCTCTCGAACGAGCCGGGCTATTACAAGGAAGGCGAGTACGGCATCCGCATCGAGAACCTCGTGCTGGTGGTCGAGGTCGAGGGCGCGGCACCCGAGAGCGACAAGAAGCTGCTCGGCTTCGAGAATTTGACCTTCGCGCCGATCGAGCGGCGATTGATCGACGTCGACCTGCTGACGCCCGAAGAGCGCCGTTGGGTGGACGACTACCACGCCGAAGTGCTGGGGAAGATCGGGCCGCAGCTCGAGGGCGAGGAGCTCGAATGGCTCCAGGCCGCCTGCGCACCGCTCTAGTCCGTCTTCGGAGCCTTTTCGGAAGCGGGCGCAGTCTCCCGGCTCTGGGCTTTTCGGCGGCGCAGATTGGCACGCAGGGCCTCTGCGAGGCGCTTCGCCTTGTCGTCCTTTTTCTCGGTCATGACCCCCACCTAAATAATTGCTTTCGCACGCTCAAGCCGGGTTGACTTGAACGGGGGGCTATGGTCATAGGCGCGCCGTTCTCAAGAGCCATGCTGCCGTAGCTCAGGGGTAGAGCACTCCCTTGGTAAGGGAGAGGTCGAGAGTTCAAATCTCTCCGGCAGCACCAGCCTTCATTCTTCGTCCTTGTCGAAATCGGGCGTGATTTTCGAAATCACGTCACGGATCGTCGTGTAAAGCAGGGCGACGGTCATCGCGAGCAGGCCGATCACGATCACCGTAATCCCGAACAGCGTGTCGTAGAAATACGTATACCATTCGGCCGGAAGCTTCTCGAATTCGCCGATCGGAAAGACCAGTGCGAGCAACAGAAACAGGCTCGCCATCAGCGAGACGGTGGCCGATTGCGCCACGCGCTCGACCGAGCACCACGTGTCTTCCTTGAAGTCTGCATCGACGCGATTGATGAAGCCGGTCAGCGTCAGCATCAGGGCCAGGATCGTCGCCGACGCAGTTGCACTCGCAGAGCCGAGATAGAGCGCCGAGGAGGCCAGCGTCTCGATCAGCTGGATCGCCTCACCCGAGGAATAGACATTGCCGATGGCCCATCGCGCGCCAACGCCCAAAGCCAGGAAGAAGAAGAAGATGCCATAGGCAAAAGGGTGGTTGCGCAACTGTTTGTCCTTTTCGCTCGTTCTTGGGTCGTAACGGGTGGCACGCCCGCGAGTTTCCTATCAATTTGCAAGGACGAGCATGGTCGGCGAGACATCGAATCACGGACGCGACAGCCAGGAACTGGCCGAAGACCGCACCGACCTGGCGGAGGACCGCACGATTATGGCGGTCGAACGCACGATGGCGAGTTGGATGGGGTCGGGCATGGGCCTGATTGGTCTGGGCCTCGGCCTGCGTGCCATTTTCGGCGCGTTCGAACCCGCTTGGGTTCCCAAGGCGATGGCGACCTTCTTCATGATTCTTGCGATCGTGGTGGTGCAGGGCGCCAAGCGGCGCATGTGCGGCGCGATCCACCGCATGTCGACCAATTGGGTCGAAGCGCCCAATACCAAGGGCATGGAGGTCATCGCGGCGGGCATTTCGCTCGGCGCGATCGTGCTGATCATCGGAATCTGGGCCTTTTTCGGTTGAGCCGGGCCACGGCGCACGGCACCTTGGGAGAGCTCGGTCGCGACAGGCTGAAGGGGTGTGAATATGGCTTACGAACGCGAAGACGAACATGAATTCGAACCTGAAGAGGTCGAAACGTCCGGCGGCGGCATTCTCGCCATCGTCCTCCTGATTGTTGCGATCCTGCTGCTGGTCTTCCTGTTCCGCGAGGAATTGGGCATCGGCACGCCGACGGCCGAGATCGAGATTCCCGAGCCGATCGTCGATATCGAGCCCGCGATCGAGGAAGCTCCCACCGACGCGCTCGAGCCCGAGCAGGACGCCACCGAATAGCCTGCGATTGACTTTGCCCCATGGCCTGTCCCACGGGCGGGCCGACACGACTATCCGGAGAGAATTGCATGACCACCGATGCCACCCACGATCCCGCCCTCAATAGCTGGGTCGAGAGCGCCAACGGCCACCGCGACTGGCCGATCCAGAACCTGCCGCTCGGCGTGTTCAAGGCGAACGGCAAGGGTGCGCGCATCGGCACGGCGATCGGCGATAAAGTCCTCGACCTGTGCGCTCTTTCGGATGCCGGGCTGATCGAGAATGAAGACCTGTCGGATGCCTGCCGCGGACGCGCGCTCAACGCGCTCTTCGCGCTCGGTGCAGAGGCGATGGGCGAGCTTCGTACGCTACTGTCGGGCCTGCTGTCGAACGAGGCGAAGCGCGGGTCTGTTGAACCCCTGCTCGTCGAGGCGGCAGAGGCCGAAATGCAGCTGCCAGCGCATGTCGGCGATTACACCGACTTCTATGTCGGCATCCATCACGCCACCAATGTCGGCAAGCTGTTCCGCCCCGACAATCCGCTGCTCCTCAACTATAAATATGTCCCGATCGGCTATCACGGCCGCGCCAGCTCGGTTCGCGTCTCGGGTCACCCGGTCGTGCGCCCGCAGGGGCAGCGCAAGGGCCCTGACCAGGACGTGCCCGCGCGCGGCCCTTCGGCGCGGCTGGATTACGAACTCGAAATGGGCATCTGGATCGGCGAGGGCAATGCGCTGGGCGAACCCATCCCCGTTGATGAAGCGCCCCAGCATATCGCGGGCTATTGCCTCCTCAACGACTGGTCGGCGCGCGACCTGCAGGCGTGGGAATATCAGCCGCTCGGGCCGTTCCTCGCCAAGAGCTTCCTGACGACGGTGAGCCCGTGGGTGATCACGCCGCAGGCACTCGCGCCCTTCATGAAACCAATGCCCGCGCGCCCCGAGGGCGATCCCGACCCGCTGCCCTATCTTTCGGGCAGCGACCCCGATTGCGCGCTCGGCGTCCATCTCGAAGTGCTGCTGACGACCGCAAAGATGCGCGAGGCGGGCGATGCCCCGCACCGGCTGAGCGCGGGTGAGGCGGACACGGCGATGTACTGGTCGGCGGCGCAGATCGTGACGCACCACGCTTCGAACGGCTGCAACCTGCAGCCCGGCGACCTGATCGGCACGGGCACGCTATCGACGGATCAGGAAAGCGGCTTCGGCTCGCTGCTCGAACTGTCCAATGGCGGCAAGAAGCCGATCACGCTGCCCAACGGCGAAACCCGCACCTTCCTCGAGGATGGCGACGAGGTGACTCTGGTGGCGCGCTGCGAGAAAGACGGCGCCGCCAGCATCGGCATGGGGAGCTGCACGGGCGTCGTATTGCCTGCACGCGGTAGCTGATGCTGCTTGCGTCGGCGCTGATCGGATTTGCGAGCGGGTCGCGGACCTTCCTCGCGATTGCGCTGACAGCTTGGGCGGTAAGCTTTGGCTGGGTCGATACGGGCGTGACGTTCTTCGACTGGCTGGGCGCGCCTGCATTGGCCGCCGTTCTGACGCTGCTCGCGTTCGGCGAACTTTATGGCGACAAACAGCCTCAGATGGGCGCGCGCACCCGGTTTCCCGCACTCCTTGCAAGACTACTGGCGGGCGGCATCGCGGGCGGCGCATTGGCCGCAGGCGCGGATATGGCGTGGCTGGGCGTGGGGATGGGTGCCGGCGCAGCGCTGATCGGGACGTTCGCTACCTATAGGATGCGTAAATGGCTCGCCGGCCGGCTCGGTCGCGACCTGCCCGCTGCGCTGTTCGAGGATGCGCTGACCCTGCTGCTGGCCGTCGCCGCACTAGCGCTGATCGCGAGCTAATCGCTTCTATTCGGGAAGAGGTGGTGCCGCTTACAGGACTCGAACCTGTGACCCCATCATTACGAATGATGTGCTCTACCAGCTGAGCTAAAGCGGCATCTGCTGGAGCGCGGCGCATCTAACAGGCGAGGGGGCGTCCTGCAAGCAATTGTATCGACGCGCGCTTTTTCGCGGCGAAACGTGTCATGCTTAACGCTTTCTTCACGGCTTTTCGCCATTTTCGCTACCGAAACGGAGAGTTAACGGACCACCTATGGACAGCTATTCCGAAGCCCAGGGCTATTCCGACGCTACCGAAGAGGTCGCGCCGGAGAAGGACGTGTCCGACGCCATCGGTACCGATGAGCGTCGCATGCACGTACGCGCCTATAATTATTGGGCCTCGCTCCTGGACGGTCGCGACTTTCCCTCGCTCGAGGATCTGCAGGCCGACAAGATCGAGGAATTCGGTCCGCACAGCGTGATTCTCGACTTCTCGGGCAAGCTCAACAATCCGGCTACGCCCTATGTCGGCAAGGCGATCAAGGAAGAGATCGGCGTCGAGGAGATCAGCAAGGTTTCCGACGTGCCGGGCCGCTCGCTCCTGTCGCGCCTGACCGACCATCATTTCCAGATCATCGCGACACGCGCGCCGGTGGGGTTCGAAGCCGAATTCACCAACCAGCGCGGGCACGACATTTGCTATCGCGGAATTCTCATGCCGTTCAGCTCGGACGGCAAGGAAATCGATTTCGTCTATGGCGTGATCAACTGGAAGGACAAGGGTCCGACCGTCGCCTCCGACACGCCGATCACGGCGGTGCTGCCCGAGTTCGAGGCCGAGCGCGAGGACGAGCAGGAATTGCTCGACATGTTGCGCGCCGAGGAAGAGCGTAACGCCGCCAACCAAGAAAAGCGCCAGAAGGCGATGGCGATCCAGCGCGATCCCGAAGAAGAGATCGCGGCCGAAGAACCGGTGCCGAGCATCGCGGAGATGGCCGGAATGGGCGCTGCGCCCACCGCGGCCGAAGAACCCGAAGTCGCCACGCCCGACGAAGAAGACGGCCTGGCCGACTGGCTATGTGCCGCGCGCGAAAGCGCCGAGGTCTGCAAGGCCGCCGACGGGCGCAGCCGCGCCGCGCTCTACAAGGCGCTGTCGCTGGCCTATGATTTCTCGGTCGCTGCCGAACGGCGTCCCGAAGACTACGAGGAAATTCTCGGCGATGCCGGCGTGACGGCGCAGGCCCGCGCGCCGATGACGCCGATCGTCAAGCTCGTCTTCGGTGTCGATTATGACAAGGCGCGCCTGACCGAATTCGCGGCCGCGCTGAGCTATGCCCACCGCGAGAAGGTCGAGTTCGGCATGTTCGCGCCCTATGTCGAGGCGATGGATGGCGGGCTCAAGGGCATGGTCGCCGAAGAGCGCAAGGCGCGCCGCGGGGCGAAGCCCAAAGTCGACAAGGCCGCGATCGCGCGTGAGAAATTGCGCCAGGCCGAAGCGATCACGCTCGGCGATATCCAGACCAACGACGAATTCGCGCTGGTCGTCACCCGCCGCAACGCGGATGGCAGCCACGAAGTCGTCGCTCGCGTCATCGACGAGAAGCTGCTCGACCGCGCGCTGATCAAGGCCGCGCGCTAAAAGACGGTCATCATTCGGGCGCCTCCCGGAAGATGATCGCAAAGTCACTGCCTGGGTTCAGCGTGCAGGAAAAGATCACCTTGCCTGCAGATGTGACGACGAATTTTCCGTCGAAGCCGAAGCCGTAGGGCGGGACATTGCATAGCTGCTCGGTGATATTCACGGCTTTCCCCGGAGGCGTCCCCCATTCGGGGATATCGAACCGGCATGTCAGCTTGACCGCGTTACCATTTGCAACAGCCTGCATGTCTTCAGTCAGCAAGAAGAAGAACTGATCATCGTAACCGAAGATGCCGGCGCACGTCATGCCCTTCACGACGACTGCGGGGTTTGGTTCGGCATAGGCGGGCGATACGTTAAGGGAGGCGGCCAAGATCAGGCCGCTCATCACAAGAGCTTTCATTTACATTCCCCTGTTCAGGTTGCGGAGTACGAAAACCGACTCGACGCGACTTCACAGGCCCCTGGCGCGGCATGCTGTACCAAAAATCGTTAACCTAAATCAATTTGCAGTGCCGTGAATGCTCGCGGAGCGACTTGGTGCTTATAACGTTCCCACCTGAGAAACAGGTGTTGAGGCCCCGTGCCCAGAGGTCTATAGCCCGCGCCCAACCGGAATCTGAGGGACAAGCAGGGCAATATGACTTCTGCCAAGCCGGTCGACGAAAAGCTCGCCGACACGTTGATCGAAGCGCTTCGCAAGGGCGCGCTACCCGGGGATCTCGAAGATCTCGACAAAAAGGGTCTGAAGGACGCTGCGCGCTTCGTCGCCGACACGGCCACCAGCCGCAAGAAGGGCCAGCTCGCGCTGGCGTTGGAATCGGTAGGCGGCGATGCCGGTCATCGCCGGATGCGGCTGGCGCTCGTCAATGACGACATGCCCTTCCTGGTCGACTCGATCGCGGGGGCCATTGCCGCCAAGGGACTGGCGGTTCACCGCCTGCTCCACCCCATTCTCAATCTCGAGCGTGACAAGGGCGGCAAGCTCAAGGCGGTGGGCGAAGGCAATCCGGAATCGCTCATCTATGTCGAGCTCGATCGCACCGACTCGCGCGGTCGCCACGACCTGTCGGTCGAACTGCGCGAGGTGCTCGCCCATGTCCGCGCGGCGGTCGGCGACTGGAAGAAAATGCGTGCCGAGATGGAGGACGACGCCAAGGTGCTCTCCGGCAGCGCGCCCGAGGCCTCGGCGCTCCTCGATTGGCTGCGCGCCAATAATTTCACGCTGCTCGGCCATGCCGATGTCGGCAAGAACGGCAAGTTCGAGAGCGGGCTTGGCATCCTGCGCGACGGGCTCGGCCTGTGGGACGAGACGGTCACCCGTTCGGCGATCGAAGCGGTCGGCAAGGATCGCAAATTCCTGATCATGAAAGCGGACCGGGTGTCGCCCGTTCACCGCCGCGTGCCGCTCGATGTCATCATGATCGCGCGCGAGGATGGCGGCGTGTCGGTCCATGCCGGCCTGTGGACCAGCGCGGCGTTGCGTGCGCCCGCCGAAGAGGTCCCGATCCTGCGCAAGCGTTTGAAAGAGCTGGACGAGGAGCTCGGTTTCTCGCCGTCGAGCCATGGCGGCAAGGCGCTGACCCACGCCATCTCGACGTTGCCGCACGATCTCGTCATCAGCTTCGACCCTGCCGAAGTGCGCGAGGCCGCGCTGGTCGCGATGAGCCTTGCGGACCGTCCGCGTCCGACCTTGCTGATGCTCGAGGGGGCGATCCGTCGCCACCTCTATGCCTTCGTCTGGCTCCCGCGTGACGAACTCTCGACCTCGCGCCGCAAGGCGATCCAGATGATGCTGGAGGACGAGGTCGGCTCGCCCATCACGAGCTGGGCGGTCGAATTGGGCGACGGCGAACTGGCGCTGCTTCGCTTCACCATGGCCACCGATCCCAGCTCGCCCATGCCCGACGTCGATGCGCTCGACGAAGCGCTGGTCGAGATGGTGCGCGGCTGGGCGCCGGCGGTCGAGAACGAGCTGATCGAGGCGGTTGGCCCGGGTCGCGCGACGCGACTGGCGCTGACCTATCTGCCCTCGCTTCCCGAAGGCTATCGCACCCGCACCGAACCGGTCGAGGGCGCGCTCGACATCCTGCGCATCTCCTCGCTTCCCGCGGTCGGCGATAAGCGCGACGCGCGCCTCTATCGCAGCGATTTCGACGGCGAGCACCAGCTTCACCTCAAAACTTATCGCCGCGGCGGGCTGATCGCGCTCTCCGACGCCGTGCCCGTGCTCGAGGATTTCGGTTTCCGCGTGCTCGAGGAAATCCCGACCTCGCTCAGCGACGGCGCGTTAGGCTACATCCACAATTTCCATCTCGAACTGCCCCACGGCACCGACGTCGACGCCATTTTCGAGCGTCGCGAAGTCGTCGAGCGCGCGATTGCCGACGTCATGGCGGGCAATGCCGAGAATGACGAGTTCAACCGCCTCATCATGCTCGCCGGCCTCGAACCGCAGGCGGTGGTGTGGCTGCGCGCCTGGTTCCGCTATCTGCGCCAGACGGGAGTCGCGTTCGGGCTTGCCACCGTGGTGGACGCGCTCGCGCGCTCGCCCAAGGCGACGCAGGCGCTGATCGATGCCTTTGCCGCGATGCACAATCCCAAGGCGAAGGGCGACCGCGATGCCGAGGCGCTCGCCGCCTTCGACCGCTTCGATGCCGCGCTCGCCAAGGTCAAGGCGATCGACGACGACCGCATCTTCCGCCTGATGCGCTCGGTCGTGGCCGCGACGCTGCGCACCAACGCCTTCGCCGACGCCGCCAACGAAGCGCTTGCCTTCAAGATTGACAGCAAGGCGATCCCGACACTGCCCAAGCCGGTGCCGTGGCGCGAAATCTGGGTCTACAGCCCGCGCATCGAGGGTATCCACCTACGCGGTGGCCCGATTGCGCGCGGCGGGCTGCGCTGGTCCGACCGCCGCGACGATTTTCGCACCGAAATTCTCGGGCTGGTCAAGGCGCAGATGGTCAAGAACGCCGTCATCGTGCCGACCGGCGCGAAGGGCGGCTTCTATGCCAAGCAGCTGCCAAACCCGGCCGTCGACCGCGACGCCTGGTGGGCCGAAGGCACCGAAAGCTATCGCATCTTCATCCGCTCGCTGCTCTCGATCACCGACAATATCGTCGACGAGAAAGTGGTTCACCCGAGCGACGTGGTAATCCACGACGGCGAGGACCCCTATTTCGTCGTTGCCGCCGACAAGGGCACCGCGACCTTCTCCGACGTGGCCAACGCCATCGCGCTCGACCGCAATTTCTGGCTCGGCGATGCGTTCGCCAGCGGCGGCTCGAACGGTTACGACCACAAGGCGATGGGGATCACCGCGCGCGGCGCATGGGTCTCGGTCCAGCGTCACTTCCTCGAAATGGGGATCGACGTGCAGGAGGACCCGATCACCGTCGTGGGCGTCGGCGACATGTCGGGCGACGTGTTCGGCAACGGCATGCTTTTGTCGAAGGCCATCAAGCTCGTCGCTGCGTTCGATCATCGCCACATCTTCATCGATCCCGATCCCGACCCGGCGGAAAGCTGGAAGGAGCGCAAGCGCCTGTTCGAGCTGCCGCGTTCGAGCTGGGACGACTACGATCGCGAGAAATTGTCGCGTGGCGGGATGATCGTCCCGCGCGACCAGAAGGAAATTAAGCTCACCAAGGCGGTGCAGAAGGCGCTGGGCATCGAAGAGGATGTCATGGGCCCCCGCGCGCTGATGAGCGAGATCTTGCGGGCCCAGTCGGACCTGCTCTGGTTCGGTGGCATCGGCACTTATGTGAAGGCGACCAGCCAGAGCCATGCCGACGTCGGCGACCCGGCCAACGACGCGATCCGCGTCGACGCACCCGAAGTCGGCGCACAGGTGATCGGCGAGGGCGCGAACCTCGGCATCACGCAGGCCGCGCGGATCGAATATGCGCTCCACGGCGGGCGCATCAACACCGACTTCATCGACAATAGCGCCGGCGTCGATTGCTCGGATAACGAGGTCAACATCAAGATCCCGCTCAACCGCAAGATGCGCGAGGGCAAGCTGACCGAGAAGGCGCGCAACAAGCTGCTCGCCGAGATGACCGACGAAGTCGCCGCCATCGTGCTCGAGGACAACCGCCTCCAGGCGCTCGCGCTATCGATTGCCGAGGCGCGGGGGGCCAACGGGCTGCCCGGCTATGTCCGCACGATCGAGATGCTCGAGAGCGCGGGCAGGCTTGACCGCAAGGTCGAAGGGCTCGCCAACTCCGACGCGCTGCTGCGCCGCGCGCAGGACAATCGCGGCCTGACGCGCCCAGAGCTGGCGGTGCTGCTGTCCTCGTCCAAGATCGCGCTCCAGGAAGCGGCCGAAAAGATCGGCCTTTCTGAAGACGAGAAGATGGTCGAGGAGCTTCACGCGGCCTTCCCGCCGCAGATGATCGAGAAGCATCGCGAAGCGGTCGACGAACACCGCCTCGAGAACGAGATCCTCGCCACCAAGGTCGCCAACCGCCTCGTCAACCGCCTCGGGCCGTCGACTGCGCTCGACATGACCGAGGAAGAGGGCGCGGCGCTGGGCCAGGTGGCCGCCGCATTCCTCGTCGCCGAACGCATGCTCGACCTGCGCTCGCTGTGGGAAGCGCTCGACACTGCCAAGATCGACGAGCAAGCGAGGATCGCTTTGTTCGCGATCACCGCGCGGACGGTGCGTGTGCACCTGTCGGACATCCTTCGCTCGGCGGGATCGGAAACGCGGGTCGCCAAGCTGGTCGATATGTTCTGCCCCGGCTTCGACAAGATTAGCGAGGAAGCGCCCAAGCTCATCCGCGCCGAAGTGCGTGCCGAGGCCGATGCGCGCCGCGAGGAACTGGCAGCGCTGGGTGCCGACAAGGCGCTGATCGACCGGCTTGTCCAGCTCTACCAGCTCGACGGTATTTTCGGTCTGTCGGCGCTTGCCGCGCGCAAGAGCGCCGACCCGCTCGCGCTCACCGACGCCTATACCAAGATGGGCGAAGTGCTCGGGCTCGACTGGGCGCAGCAGCAGCTGGCGCGCTTCGTGCCGGGCGACCAGTGGGAGCGTTTGCTGGTAGCAGGCCTCGCGCGCGACTTCGAACAGCTTCGCATCGACTTCCTGTCGCGGCTTCGCGGCGATAATCCGGTGGCGAGCGTCGATCGCTGGGTAGACCGTAACGAGGCCCGCATCGAGCAGTTCGGCAAGCTTATCGATCGCGCGCGGATCAGCGGCAGCACCAGCTCCGCCATGCTCGCGCAGATCGCGCAGCAGGCCCGCATCCTGCTCGGCCGGTAAGTCGGATGAAGGTCGCGATCCTGGTTCCTGCCGCGTGGGACGACGACTATTATGTGAAGGAGCTCGAGAAGCAGGTCGCGATGCTCGCCGAGGCGGGGATCGAAGCGGTCGCGGTCGAATGGGACAAGGCGAGCGACGATGTGCTGCGCGGGGTCGATGGCGTCGCGCCGTTGATCGCCTGGGGCTATCATCTCGAACCCGGTCGCTGGTTCGACCTGCTCGACCGCATCGATTTTCGGAAGGTGCCGTGCGCCAACCCGGTCCCGGTGCTGCGATGGAATAGCGACAAGGCCTATCTCGAAGAGCTGGGCGACAAGGGCGTGCCGACCGTCCCCTCGCTGACCGGGCATAGCGACGACGACGACGACCTGATGGACCGCGCGCGCCGCCATTTCGCCGATGCGCAAGAATTCGTGGTCAAGCCGCTTGTCTCGGCCAGCGCGGCGGGCACGCACCGTATCGCGCGCGACGCGGCGCTTCCCGACGATGCCGCGGGCAAGCGCATGCTGGTCCAGCCCTTCCAGCCCGAAATCCTCAAGTCGGGCGAAATGAGCCTGATCTATTTCGGCGGTGACTATAGCCACGCCGCGATCAAAACCCCCAAGGATGGCGATTATCGCGTGCAGCCCGAATTCGGTGGCGGCGAGGTGCAGGTCGATGCGCCGGACAGCGCACGCAAGGTCGCAGAGGCCGCGCTGGCGGCAGCACCGGGCGACACCGCCTATGCGCGCGTCGATCTCGTGAGCGATGGCAACGATGGCTGGTTGTTGATGGAGCTCGAGCTGGTCGAGCCCGACCTGTTCCTGCGCTACGCGCCCGATGGCGGCGCGTTCGCGTCGGCGCTCAAGGACATGCTTTCGGCATAAAGCCATTGCCTGATGGCGCTGGCGAGATTGGTGAGCGGCGTATCGCCGCCGCCGAAACGCCACAGGTCGATTTCCGCGATCAGCGCATTGAGCGGCAGCCCGCGCCTGCTGGCCGCGTATTCGAGCGCAGTCCAGAAAACGGGTTCGAGCGTGATCGAACTTTCATGCCCGGCAATCGTGACCGAGCGTTTGGTCGGGGAAGCGGGGGCTTCCATCAGTACATGTGTTGACCGCCGTTGATCGACAGGGTCGAGCCGGTGATAAACCCCGCATTCTCGCTCGTCAGGAAGTCGACGCCGCGCGCGATTTCCTCGGCCTTGCCGAGGCGCCCGACCGGAATCTTGGCGACGATCTTTTCGAGCACGTTCTCGGGCACGGCGGCGACCATGTCGGTGTCGATATAGCCCGGCGCGATCGCGTTGACGGTGACGCCGTTGCGTGCGCCTTCCTGTGCCAGCGCCTTGGTGAATCCGTGAATGCCCGACTTGGCGGCGGCATAGTTGACCTGGCCGTATTGGCCGGCCTGGCCATTGATCGAACCGATATTGACGATCCGACCGTAGCCGCGCTCGGCCATCCCTGGGAACACCGCCTTGGCCATGTTGAAGCAACCGCCGAGATTGGTGTCGATGACCTGCTGCCACTGGTCGTGGCTTTGCCGCTTCATGGTCGCGTCGCGGGTGATGCCGGCATTGTTGACCAGCACGTCGATCGGGCCGAGATCGTTCGAGATTTGCTCGCATGCCTCCTGGCAAGCGTCAAAGTCGGCGACGTCGAACTTGTAGGCGGGGATGCCCGTGCGTTCGGTGAACTGGGCGGCGGCCTCTTCATTGCCGGCATAGGTCGCCGCGACCTTCATGCCGCGATCCTTGAGCCGGAGCGAGATCGCCTCGCCGATGCCACGCGTGCCGCCTGTGACTACCGCTACCCGTTCTGCCATCATTCAGTCCCCTTGTTGGTCCAACCGTGCAATTCATTACGCACCAGGGCCTCCAGCATCTTCATGCCTTCGTCGCCGTCGTTCAGGCAATCGAGCCTGGCGAAATCGGTCCCGCCAGCCTCCTCGAAGTCTTCTCGCCCGCGAATGCCGAGTTCTTCGATCGTCTCGAGGCAATCGGCGGAAAAGCCCGGCGCGGCGATCGCGACCTTGGTGACGCCCTTGGTAGGATAATGTTTCAGCACCGTGTCGGTTGCGGGTTCGAGCCATTTGGCGCGGCCGAAGCGAGACTGGAAGGCAATGTCGGTCTCGACATCGAGCCGCTCGCCGACCAGCCGCGCGGTCTTCACGCAGTGGCAATGATAGGGGTCGCCGAGATGCAACGTGCGCTCCGGCATGCCGTGGAAGGAGAGGAGCAGCCGCTGCGGTTCGAAGTCGAGCGCGGAAAGCTGGCGCTTCAGGTCTGCGACGAGCGCTTCGATATAGAGCGGATTGTCGTGATAGGGGGGCAGCGTGCGGATGGCGGGCTGCCACCGACGCTCACCGAGCCAGTCGGACAGCGCGTCCATGCTGCTCGCGGTCGTGGCGGCGCAATATTGCGGATAGAGCGGCGCGAAAACGATGCGGCGCGCGCCACGTTTCCACAGTCGGTCGAGCGTACTCGGGATGGAGGGATTGCCGTAGCGCATCGCCCAGTCGACGAGCACGCCATCGCCCAGACGCTGCTGGAGCTTCTCGGCCTGGTGCTTGGTGATGGCGGCGAGGGGAGAGCCCTCGTCGGTCCACACCTCGCGATAGGCGGCCGCGCTTTTCTTCGGGCGGGTGTTGAGGATGATCCCGCGCAGGATCGGCTGCCAGGCGATGGGCGGGATCTCGACCACGCGCCGGTCGGACAGAAATTGCTTGAGGTAGCGCTTTACCGCCCCCGGTTCGGGCGCGTCGGGCGTACCCAGATTGGTCAACAATACCCCGACCTTTTGGGCCGGAAACTCCGGATGGTCCGCGGGTTTTGCGAACGGATCAGCCGCCATGCTTCGCCTTGAGACTGACCCGGTCGATCTTGCCGGTGCCCAGCTTGGGCAGCGGGTCGTCCGAGAAGATGAAGCGGTCGGGCACCTTGAACGCGGCGAGCTTCTTGCACAGCGTATCGCGCAGCGAGGCTTCGTCGAGATTGTCGCCATGGACGATGGCGAGCGGGACCTCGCCCAGCCGCTCGTCCTTGGCCGCGATCACCGCGCATTCCTCGACCCCGTCGATGGCATAAAGCGCGCCCTCGACCTCTGCCGCCGCGATATTCTCGCCGCCGCGGATGATGATGTCCTTCTTCCGGTCGACGATGAAGAGATAGCCCTCCTCGTCAAGATATCCGATGTCGCCCGACAGAAAATAACCATCGTCGGTATAGGCGGCAGCCGTCGCCTCGGGGTTGCGATAATATTCCTTGATCGTCGCGATCGAGCGCAGCCCGACCTCGCCCTTTTCGCCCTGGTCCAATGACTTGCCGTCATCGTCGAAGATGCCGACTTCCACGAACGGCACTTGCGCGCGTCCGGTCGAGGTCGGCTTTTCGAGATAATTCTCGAAGAAGATGCCGCAGCCGACCGCGTTGGTCTCGGTCAGGCCATAGCCCTGGATCGACTGCATCTTGGGCATTTCCTCGGCCTGCTTCTGCACATGCGCGGCCGGGCGCGGCGCGCCGCCCGAATTGATGTAGCCGAGCGAGGACAGATCATACTCGTCGCGCTTGGGGTGGGTGAGCATCTCGGCCGCCATGGTCGGCACGCCGGTGAAGTGGGTGATCCCTTCTTCCTGCGTCAGCCGCAGCGCTTCCTCCGCATCCCATTTGTGCATCAGCACCAGCGCCCGCCCGATGACGTAGCTGGTGAGCATGGTCGGCACTTCGCCGGTGACGTGGAACAGCGGCACCGCGACCAGCTGACGCAGCTCGCGCTCCTCGTAGCGGTTCTGCGCGGTCAGCACGCCTTTCAAAACCATCAGCGAGACGGTGTAGATATAGGCCGCCTGCGCGACCTGCATGTGCGTCGACAGCGCGCCCTTGGCATCTCCGGTCGAGCCCGAGGTGAACAGGATCGTCGCATCGTCGTCGGGCGTCACGGTCGGTAGCGCGATCGCGTCATGCCCCCCGATCATCAGCGACCCGAACGCCTTCTCGCCATATTCGGCGATGTCGACGTCGACCACATCGAGGTCGAGCCCTAGGCTCTGCACCATCTGCGTGTGCGGCGCAGCGGCGATGACCATCGCGGGCTCGGTCAGCTTCAAGGCATGCGTCAGCTCTCCCTCGCGCCACCAGCCGTTGATCAGCGTCGCGACCCCGCCCGCCTTGAGGATCGCCTGGTAGGCGACGATCCACGCGGTGCAGTTGCGCATGGCGATCGCGATCCGGTCGCCTTTCTTCGTCCCCCGCGCGACCAGCGCCTTGGCCAGCCGGGTCGAAAGCGCGTTCAATTCGGCAAAAGTCAGCCGCTCGTCGCCAGAGATAACCGCCAGCTTGTCGGCGTTCATCATCGCGAAGGCGTCGAACATGCCGGGCAGCGTCGGCGGGAAGTTGGAGACATATTTGCGCCCGTCCTCGGTCTCGGCGATCTGCAGCATGCCGCCTTCGCCCGTAAGCATGCCGAGCACGGCTTCATATTGCTGGTCCAACGCTGAGGGCATGTACTTCACTCCTTTTGTCCCGCTTTTCCGCGAGGCTTTGCCTTTTTCGATGCGCACCCTATGAGGCGAAGTTCAAAGAGGGAAGCCATGACGACAAGTAGCAGTTCCGACGCCATCGACTTTACCAGCCTGGGTCTCAGCCCCGTCGCCCTCGATTTCGGCGTCTACGAGCTGCGCTGGTACAGCCTCGCCTACCTGGCAGGCATCTTCATCGGCTACTGGTGGGTGCTCCGCCTGCTGAAAGAGCCGGGCGCGCCGATGGCCAGGCGCCATGCAGACGACTTCGTCCTCTGGTCCGCGCTCGGCGTGATCCTCGGCGGTCGGCTCGGCTACGTCCTCTTCTACAATCTCGACTATTATTTGACGCAGGGCACGACGATGTTCGGCGTCGACCTGCCCGCGCCCTTCGGCATCCTCAATCTTCGCGACGGGGGCATGAGCTTCCATGGCGGCGCTTTTGGCATGCTGTTCGCGGTCTGGCTCTATGCCCGAAAGGCGGGGATCCAGTGGCTGCGCATGCTCGACTATGTCGCCTGCGCCATCCCCATCGGCCTGTTCTTCGGCCGCCTGTCCAACTTCGTGAATGCCGAGCTGTGGGGCTCGGTCACCGACGTGCCGTGGGCGGTGCGCTTTCCCGAACTGGTCGGCGGCGCATGGATCCTCGGCCCCCCGCGGCACCCGACACAGATTTACGAGGCACTGACCGAGGGCCTCGTGCTGTTCATCGTCCTCGCTTGGCTCTTCTACAAGACCAAGGCGCGCTATTGGCCCGGCTTTCTCGCGGGGACTTTCACCTTCGGTTACGGCCTGTTCCGCTTCCTGATCGAGTTCGTGCGCCTGCCCGACCGCCACCTCACCGAATTCGCCGAGGCGAGCGGCCTGTCGATGGGTCAGTGGCTGTCGCTGCCGATGATCATCGGCGGGCTTGCCGTCATGCTTACCGCGAAAAAGCGCCGCCAACGGATCGAACCGACGCTCGGGAGTGACAGCGTCGCGTGAGTCTCACCAATGAACTGAGAGCGCGGATCGAGGCCGAGGGCGGGATCGGTGTCGACGACTATATGGCGACCTGCAACGCGCATTATTACGCGACGCGCGACCCGCTGGGCGAATGCGGCGATTTCACCACCGCGCCCGAAATCTCGCAGATGTTCGGGGAGATGGTGGGCGCCGCGCTCGCCGATGTGTGGATGCGCGCGGGCAAGCCCGAACGCGCCGTCTATGCCGAGCTGGGGCCGGGAAGGGGAACGTTGGCGGCCGATGCGCTGCGCGTGCTGGGCGCGGTCGGCTTCGAAGGGACGACTCATCTCGTCGAAAACAGCCCTACGCTGCGCGCCGCGCAAAGCGTCAACCTGCCCGACGCCAAGCATCACGATCGGCTCGAAGAGCTTCCGCCGCGTCCGCTGCTGCTGGCCGCCAACGAATTCTTCGACGCGCTCCCGACCCGCCAGTTCGGGCTCGATGGCGAGCGGCAGATCAAATGGGACGGCGAAGGCTTCTTCTTCACCACCGAAGAGGTGCAGCGCGAGGAAAGCCCCAGCCGCCTGCAGGCGATGCGGCGGCTGGCGGGGCACCTCAAGCGCCGCGGAGGCTGCGCCTTCGTCATCGACTATGGCTATTGGGAAGGCAGCGGCGACACGCTGCAGGCGTTGCGCGCGCACGAAAAGGTCCACCCGCTGACCGAACCGGGCGAATGCGACCTCACGACCCATGTCGACTTCGGCGCGCTGGCCGAAGCGGCACGCGAAGAAGGCGCGGCAGTCACCAGCATGATCTCGCAGGGCAGCTGGCTCGAGACGCTCGGCATCGGCGCGCGGGCGAGCGCGCTGGCGGCTGCCAATCCCGAACGTACCGAATCGATCGCCCATGACCGCCGCCGCCTGTGCGACGAGGCGGAGATGGGGACGCTGTTCAAGGTCATGGCGGTGCATTCGCCCGACTGGCCCGCGCCCGCCGGCTTCCCGGAATGACGCTCGACATTACTCACGCCCCGACATTGTCGGTCCCGCACGGTTTCTTCGGCCGGGCAGGGGGGCAATCCGAAGGCGCGGTGGCGGGGCTCAATTGCGGGTTCGGGGCAGAAGACGACCCCAACGCCGTCCGCGCCAATCGCCGGATGGCCGCCGATGCGCTGATCGAGGGCGCGCCGCTCGCCTCGGTCCACCAAATCCACAGCGCCGAAGCCGTAATCGCGACCGAGCCTTGGCCGATCGAGGAGCGGCCCCACGCCGACGCGGTCGCCACCGCGACGCCGGGACTGCTGCTCGGCATCGTCACCGCCGATTGCGCACCGATCCTGTTCGCCGACGAAGAGGCCGGCGTGGTCGCTGCGACGCATGCCGGCTGGCGCGGTGCACTGGCGGGGGTGACCGATGCCGCCATCGGCGCGATGCTGTCTTTGGGCGCCAAGGTCGAGCGCATTCACGCGGCGGTCGGGCCGTGCCTCGCGCAGCGCAATTTCGAGGTCGGCTTCGATTTTCCCGAACCGCTGCTCGCAGAAGACCCCGACAATGAGCGTTTCTTCGTCGAAGGGCCCTCGGGACAGCCCCATTTCGACCTCGAGGCCTATGTCGCAGCACGACTAGCCGCGGCAGGGATCGGGCGCGTGTGGACCGCCGGCCTCGACACTTACGCGCATCCCGATCGTTTCTATTCCTATCGCCGCGCTACGCACGAGGGCGCGTCTACGTACGGGCGGCAGATCAGCATGATTGGCTTGGCCCGCGCGAACGGCTAGACCGCGCGCAACATTTCAGGAGAGTTATGGTGAGCAACGATACCAAGATCGGCAATCACACGATCGACCCCGCCACGCTGATGATGGGCTACGGCTTCGACCCGCATCTCTCGGAAGGCTCGTTGAAGCCGCCCATCTTCCACACCTCGACCTTCGTGTTCGAAAAGGCGGCTGACGGGAAACATTTCTTCGAAGGGATCACGGGCAAGCGTCCGGGCGGCGCGGGCGGTCTCGTCTATTCGCGCTTCAACAATCCCAACCAGGAAATCCTCGAAGATCGCCTCGCGCTGTGGGAAAACGCGGAAGACGCGTTGGTTTTCTCCAGCGGCATGACCGCCATCTCGGTGCTGTTGCTGTCGATGGCGCGCCCGGGCGACGTGATCCTGATGAGCGGCCCGCTCTACGCGGCGACCGAGAGCATCATCATGAAGATCCTGCCCCAGTTCGGCATCCACTATGTCGATTTCCCCGCGTCCGCGACGCGCGAGGAGATCGAGGCTAAGATGGACGACGCCAAGGCGCTTGCCGACGACAAGGGGGGCAAGGTCGCGCTCATCTATCTCGAAAGCCCGGGCAACCCGACCAATGCGCTGGTCGATGTCGAGGCGGTCGATGCCGCGCGCAAGGCGAAGCTGCCCGACGCGCCGATCGCGATCGACAACACCTTCCTCGGTCCTGTCTTCGCCAAGCCGCAGGACCAGGGCGCGGACCTCTCCATCTACAGCCTCACCAAATATGCCGGCGGGCATAGCGACCTCATCGCGGGCGGAATCACGGGCAAGAAGGCGCTGATCGACAAGATCATCCCGATGCGCAACACGCTGGGGGGCATCTGCGACGCCAACACCGCCTGGATGCTCCTGCGGAGCCTCGAGACGCTCGAACTGCGCATGACCCGCGCCGCCGACAATGCGCGCGCCGTGTGCGACTTCCTCAAGGATCATCCCAAAGTCGAACGACTCGGCTATCTCGGCCACCTGCCCGAGGGCAGCCGCCAGAAGGACATTTACGACCGCCACTGCAGCGGCGCGGGCTCAACCTTCTCGCTCTACGTGAAGGGCGGCGAAGCCGAAGCCTTCCGCTTCCTCGACGCGCTCAAGCTGGCGAAGCTGGCGGTGAGTCTTGGCGGCACCGAAACGCTGGCGTCTGCGCCGGCGGCAATGACGCACCTCTCGGTCCCCGAAGAGCGCCGCCAGCAGCTCGACATCCAAGACAATCTGGTGCGCGTATCGATCGGGATCGAGAAGCCGGACGACCTCATCGCCGACTTCGCGAATGCGTTAGATGCGGTCTAAGTCCCCGAGCGTAGCGAGGCCGGCGCGTTAGCGCCGCCCGAGCAGCGCGAAGAGAGGACGTGACCCCGGACGGCGGGTCGGCAAGGCCGAGCCCGTCCGACGGCGGCAGGCCGCCCTGCCGCCCTTGCTCAGCCCCAGTCCTCGATTCTCCAACCCTGCTCCTTCGCCAATTCTTCTAGTTTCCCGTGCGGGTTCACCGCGATCGGTTCGTCGGACCATTCGAAGACGGGTCGGTCGGTGACGTGGTCGGAGTAGAAGCGAACGTGGCCGCGGACGATCTCGGCCTTGGTCTCCCAGTCGAGGATCATTTCCATTTTCGCAGGGCCGTAGCAATTCTTGCCGTCGATCTTGGCGTGCACTTCCTCGTCGATGCCGAGGATCGTGTTGGTGCCGATGACATGGTCGAAGCCCATGCGCTTGCCGATTTCCTGCGCGTAGAAGCGGTAGCTTGCGGTCGCCATGACGACCATTCGTCCCTCCGCCTTGTCGCGCGCGATCGCGGCCTTGGCACCGGGTCGAATATTGTTGGCGATGGTCTTCTCGGCAAAGCTTTCGACCAGCGGTTTCAGCTCGGCCTGGCTGCGGCGGTGGCCGAGTAGTAGGCGGTGGTTGATTTCCTTGAGCGTCCCGCGGTCGATCAGCTTGAGGACGTAGGACAGCATCGAGAGGATCACGAGCGGCAGGAAGACCAGCCGCAGCGGATTGCGGCGCATCGCGCAGTGGATCAGGAACGGCGTGTAGGTAGGACGCCGCGTGACCGTCTTGTCCATGTCGTAAATCGCAAGATCGGTCATTGTTCTCCCTTCAGGATGGCGGTGACGAGGATGTGGTCGTCCTCTTTGTCCACGTCGACTGCGGCGAGCGGATTGTCCATCGCCACCGCGCGAATGTTGAGGCCCAGCTTCTTGCCGACCTTGTCGAGTGTCCCTTGCAACGAGCGCAGCCGGAGGATCGATCCCACGAGAAGCGTCGGCCCCAGCGCCGCGATCATCTTGATGCCCTTCTTGCGATCCTGTTCGACCGAGCGCCACAACTCGACCGCCTTGGCCGCTTCGGGGCTCCCCAGTGCAAACAGGTTGGCGCCCGACCAGGCGCCCCCGCGAAACTTGAGCCAGGTGCGTTTGGATTGCGGCAGGCGCTCGAGCAAATTCTTGCGCTCGACCAATCCGACCGCGACATCCGCACCCTCGGCCTTGGCCAGGAAATCGGCGACCATCGCGGGGTCGAGCAGCGCATGGTCTGCGGTCGTGACTAGCAGCGGGAATTGCGTCTCCGGGTCGGCGAGGATGCGCTGCATGGTCTCGGCGATGGTGCCGTCGGAGGCGCCCAGCTTGATGCGCGGGTCCTCGGGCAGCACTTCGGCGATGCGCGCGGGAAACTGGGTCAGCACGCGCACTTCGCCTATCCCGCTGCTCGCGAGCAGGCTGGTCGCGACCCGCGCCACCATTGGGATGCCAAGCACCGGGATGAGCGGCTTTAGATCCGTGCCGTGTTGCTGCGCGAACGGGTCGACGCCGGGGCGTGCGCCCGCCAGCAGGATCGCGGTCCATTCTTCGCTCAAATCCAGGGCTCCAATTTCTGTCCGCGCAGCGAGGCCCCCTCGGCCTGCGCTAGCCGCACGACAACGACGATGAGCGAGACAAGGGTCCACAACGCCACCGCGTCGAGCCCCGTGACAGGTATCCGGAAGAGTGTCCCCAGACCCAGCAACAGCAAACCGACGTTGCGTCCGGCCGCGATCAGCCGGAACTTCGTATCGAACGGCCGCCACATCCGCATCGCAAAGCCGTGACTGCGGCGGAAACTGACCCGCGCCACCCCGTCGGCGACATGCCCTGCCGCTGCGACGGTCGCGAGAATGCCGATATAGACCGGGTCGGCACCGTTCAGGACGAGCCCGTGTCCGAAGCCGACATACCAGAGCGGGGGGACGAAGGTGCCGGCGATGGTGCCGTGGATCGGTCGCCACGGCGCATCGGTCCCGATCGCGCGCACCAACCCACGGCCTGCAGTCGCCGCAATGAGCGACACGGCGCCGGCGATCAGGCCGGGCCACATGAGGCCGTACCAGAAGAAGGCGAACGCCAGCATCGACAGCGCGACGCCGAGCAGTGTCATCGCCGCAGCGCCAATGCCGATCCGCGCTGCCCAGCGCGCCAGATGGAAGGCGGGCACGGCGCGGATGGCGACGGTGATGGCGTCGGTCACCGGTTCGCAGCCGGCAATGAAGGCGGCGCGCGCGGCGATCGGCTGGGTCTCGGGCGTCAGCGGGAGGATGAAGCGGTGCGGCCGCTCGCTCGACGCGAATTCCTTCATGTCGGGAAGCGCATGGGTGGCGTCGTTCGCCATCGCCGTCATGACCGCCTCGCGCTGGGCAGGGCCGACGCAATGCGCGATGATCGCGTGTCCGTCATGCGTGAGAACGGTGCCCGGACGCTGCACCATCGCGGGAAGCCAGGCGGGGTCCCAGACATAGTCGAGATCGGCGATCAGCACCGAGCGCCCACCTTCCTCGCCGAGGCGGTCGGCGCTGCCCGGTTCGAGCCCGGCCGAGCCCGCCAGTCGATAAGCGCGGGTTGCGGCGGCCTGACCGAACAGGCGCGTGAAATTCTCGCCCACCGGCACGAACAGCGCCGGCCGCGGGTCCGCTTCCTTGGGTTCACGCGCCGTCGGGGGCTCGGGAGGGGTTGGCGTCGCCATGCGCCAACACCCTTGTCGCGCCTTGTCATTTCGCGCAAGGGTTGGCGCATATGGGGGACGAACCCAACAGTCAGGCCACGAGTGACGCGTCAGGCCATCGGATCGAGCTCTCGGGCCCGCTGACGATCGCGCGCGTCGGCACGACGGAACGCAGTTTCGAAGAGACCCCCGACCCCCTCATCATCGATGCCAGCGGGATCGAGCGTATCGACACGGTCGGCGCATGGCTGCTCTATCGCACGCGCAAGGAACGCGGCGCCGAGATCGTGGGTGCGAACGAGACGGTTCGCGAGCTGATCGCTGAGGTCGAAAGCCAGGATCAGGGCGTCCATGTCCGGCCCGAAAAGAAGCCCGGCCCCTATCAGACGCTGGAAGAGCTCGGCCATTGGACGACCGAGACGGGCAAGACGTTCGTCGGGCTGATCGGCTTTTTCGGATCGGTGCTGATCGCGATCGCCTCGATCCTGCGCCATCCCAAGCGTTTCCGTTTCAACGCGGTCGTCCAGCGGTTCGATCTCGTCGGGGTGCGCGCGCTGGGCATTATTGGCCTGATGAGCTTCCTGATCGGGATCGTTGTCGGGCAGCAGGGCGCGGTGCAGCTGCAGCAGTTCGGCGCAGAGGTCTTCACCATCAATCTTATCGGGCGGATCAACGTGCGCGAACTAGGCACGCTGATGACCGCGATCATGGTCGCTGGCCGCTCGGGCAGCGCGTTCGCCGCCCAGCTCGGCACGATGAAGATCACCGAGGAAATCGATGCGATGCGCACGATCGGCGTGTCGCCCGTCGAGGCGCTCGTGCTCCCGCGCCTTCTGGCGGCTGTCGTCATGATGCCGCTACTCGCTTTCTGGGCCATGCTGATGAGCCTGGTCGGTGGCGGGCTGTTCGTCTGGGTCGGGCTGGATATCCCGCCGCTGACTTACATCCAGCGATTGCAGGAAGTGACGCCGCTTACCGACGTGTGGGTCGGCCTCATCAAGGCGCCAATCTTCGGCTTCTTCATCGCACTGACCGGCTGCTACCAAGGCATGCAGGTCAAGGGGAATAGCGAGGAGGTCGGGCTGCGCACGACCACCGCCGTGGTGCAGTCGATCTTCATCGTGATTGTTCTGGATGCCGTGTTCGCGGTCTTTTTCAGCCAGATCGGGTGGAATTGATGGCGACGCTCCACGATCAGAAGGACGAGCCGATCATCGAAATCCGCGGGCTGCGCAACAGCTTCGGCGAGCAGGTCGTGCACGAGAATCTCGACCTGACCGTCTGCCGCGGGGAAATCCTTGGCGTGGTGGGCGGCTCGGGGGCGGGAAAGTCGGTGCTGCTGCGCTCGATCATCGGCTTGCAGCATCCGGACAGGGGCGAAGTCGAGGTCCTTGGCGAAAACATGATCGATCGCGAGGAAGACGAGGCGCATAACGTGCGTCGTCGCTGGGGCGTCCTATTCCAGAACGGCGCGCTGTTTTCGACCCTGACCGTGGCGGAAAACGTGCAAGTCCCGATCCGCGAATATTTCCCGCATATCAAGCCGCCGCTGCTCGACGAGATTGCGTCCTACAAGATCGCGATGTCGGGGCTCGATCCCGAAGTCGGCGCCAAATATCCGAGCGAATTGTCCGGCGGGATGCGTAAGCGCGCGAGCCTCGCCAGGGCCCTCGCGCTCGACCCCGAGCTGCTCTTCCTCGACGAGCCGACGGCGGGGCTCGACCCGATCGGCGCCGCCGCGTTCGACGAGCAGATCAAGGAGCTGCGCGACAAGCTCGGCTTTACCGTGTTTCTCATCACCCACGATCTCGATACGCTGCATGCGATTTGCGATCGGGTCGCGGTGATCGCGGACAAAAAGGTCATCGCGGTCGGAACGATTGAGGAATTGCTCGAATTGGACCATCCTTGGATCCAGGAATATTTCAACGGACCGCGCGGGCGTTCCGTCAAGAAGGGACATGATATGGCAGTCACAACGGGCGGGGGGCGCTAGATGGAGACGCGTTCAAATCATGTCCTGGTCGGCGCGGTGACGCTGGCGCTGCTCATCGGCGCGCTTTTGTTCACCGTGTGGATCGCCGGGCTCTCGGGCTCGGTGAAGGCCTGTTACGACATCTATTTCCGCGGCGGCGTCGCGGGGCTCAACCGTGGCTCCAACGTCAGCTTCGCAGGCGTTCCGGTCGGCGAGGTCGAGCGGATTTCGCTGCTGCCCGAGCGACCCGAATTCGTCTGGGTACGCATTGCCGTGGAAGAAGGGACACCCGTGCTGCAGGGCACGCAGGCGACCATCAACGGCGTCGGCTTTACCGGCGTGTCGGAAATCGTGCTCGATGGCGCGGTCAAGGGTGCAGGCCCGCTAACCGACGTCGGCCCGCAGGGCTGTCCGGTCATTCCGGCCGGCACCGGCGGCCTCAGCGCGGTGCTCGACAGCGCGCCTGAACTGATCGACCGCATCCAGCGGTTGACCGAACGGCTGACCGAATTGCTGTCGGACGAAAACCAGAACAGCATTTCGGACATCCTCGAGAATATCGAGACGACAACCGATGTGCTCGCTGCGCGAGCGCCAGACCTTGCCGATGCGATCAGCGATGCGCGGATCGCGGCGCGACAGGCGGGCGTCGCGGCAGAGAGGGTCGGCATGCTCGCCGACAGCACGCGCGGCGTGATGGACAATGACGTGGCGCCCGCAATGCAGGACCTGCGCAAGGCCGTGGCCTCGGTCGAGAGTGCGGCGACCAATCTCGATGCGGCTGTCACGGCGGCGCGTCCGGGGCTGGAAAATTTCTCGCAATCGACGCTGCCCGAAGCGGACCGCCTCGTCCGCGACCTGCGCCAGCTCTCGGACAGCATGAACGACTTCACCACCCGTCTCGACCAGGAAGGCATTGGCGGCGCCATGAAGGCGCGCGATCTTCCCGACTACAAGCCCGGAGGCAATTGATGCGGATACCGATTTCCCTTCTCGCCGCACTGTCGCTGTCGGCCTGCCTTGGCGGCGGTCGCGACCTGCCGCCGACGCTGGCCACGCTCAGTTCGACGGCGCCCGAACCGACGAGCGACGCGCGCATGGCCGTTCGCGAATCCACGGTGACGATCGCGCTTCCTACCCTGCCGCAGGCCTATGACTATGACCGCATCGCGGTGCGCGTGAGCGACACGTCGATCGCCTATGTCGAGGACCTGGTGATGGTCGACAAGCCCGACGCGCTGTTCCAGCAGCTGTTGAGCGAGACCACGCACCGGCTCACCGGGCGCGTGGTGGTCGATCCGGGCCAGGCGCTGCTGGTGCCCGGCACGCGGGTGACGGGCACGCTGTCGCGCTTCGATTACGACGCGCAGAGCGGCGAGGTCGTGGTCCGCTATGACGCGGCGATCGCGCGGGGCGACGGGAGCTCGGTCGAAAGCCGGCGTTTCGAGGCACGCACGCCCGCCAACGGCACGGCCGGGTCGGTCAGCCAGTCATTGAATGTGGCCGCTAACCAGGTCGCTAACGACGTCGCGACCTGGATAGGCAACTAGGCTTAGCCCAGCGACTTCGAGACCTGCTCGAACACGTCCTTCGATAGGCCGTCGGCGGCGGCGATACGCTCGAGGGCGCCCTTCATCAGCTCGCGGCGCTTGGGCTCGAACCGGCGCCAGCGACCTAGCGGCGGCACCATGCGCGCGGCGACTTGCGGATTGAGCTTGTCGGCGGCGATGATCATGTCGGCGAGCAGCTTGTATCCGCGCCCCGAGGCGTGGTGGAACACAAACTGGTTGCTCGCAAAACCCAGCATCAGCGCGCGCAGGCGATTGGGGTTCTTGAGATTGAAATCGGGGTGGCAGGACAGTGCCTCGACCGCTTCCAATGCGCCCTCGCGCTGCGACATAGCCTGGAGCGAAAACCACTTGTCGAGCACCAGCGTGTCGTTGCGATAGCGATCGTAGAAATGGTCGAACGCTGCTTCGCGCTCTGGCGCGTCGAGATGCGACAGCACGCCGAGCGCCGCGACGCGATCGGTCATGTTGTCGGCCTTGTCGTAATGCGACTTCGCCTTGGCTGCGCCCGTTTTCGGATCATGGGTTGCGGTCATCGCCAACGCGACGTTGCGCAGCTTGCGGCGCCCCTTCGCATCGGGGGAGAGGTCGTCTCCGGATGCCTCCAGATCGAGCAGGTCGGTGAAGAGTTCGGGCATGGCGTCGGCAATGGATTTCCGCATCGCTATGCGCGCTTCATGGACCTTGTCCGGGTCGATCTCTTCTAGCTGTTCGCCGATCATCGATTCCGACGGGACGACGATCGCCTCGGCCTTGAACGCGGGGTCGAGCGCCTCGTTTTCGAGTGTTTTGCGCACCGCTTCGACGACCGCCTCGGTGCGTAGCGGGTCACCGCCCACCGCCGCGGTAAGCGCGCGCATCATCAATTCCTGCGAGGCCTCGTAGCGTGCGAAGGGATCGTCATCGCTCGCGGCCAACAGTTGCAGCTCGCGATCTTCGCGATCGGTCTGCAGGCGGACGGGAGCGGAAAATCCGCGATTGATCGACAGCAACACGGGCTCGTCGACGCCATCGAAGGTTTCGGTCTGTTCGGCCTCGGTCAGCATGACCAGCCGCTCTTCGCCGATCCGATTGCCCGATTGTTCGGAGAGTAGAGCGACCTTCAAAGGAATCGCCATCGGCTGCTTGTCACTCTGGCCAGGCGTGTCGGGGATCGACTGGCTCAACTTGAGCGTCGCGATGCCATCGGCCTGCGCCAGGTTGGCCTTCACGATCGGGGTGCCCGCCTGCTCGTACCAGCGACGGAACTGGGAGAGATCGGTGCCGCTCGCATCTTCCATCGCTTTGACGAAGTCTTCGCAAGTCGCGGCTTCGCCGTCATGGCGCTCGAAATAGAGATCGGAGCCGGCGCGGAATTTCTCCTCTCTGAGAATGGTGCGCATCATGCGGATGAGTTCGGCGCCCTTATTGTAGACTGTTGCAGTGTAAAAGTTGGAGATCTCGATGTAGGATTCGGGCCGCACGGGATGGGCGAGGGGGCCGTTGTCCTCGGGGAACTGAACCGCGCGCAGCAGGCGGACATCCTCGATCCGCTTGACGCTTTCGCTGCCCATATCCTGGCTGAAGCACTGATCGCGGAAGACGGTGAAGCCTTCCTTCAGCGAGAGCTGGAACCAGTCTCGGCAAGTGACGCGGTTGCCCGACCAGTTGTGAAAATATTCGTGCGCGACGACGCCCGCGATATTGTCGAAATCGTTGTCGGTTGCGGTCTCCTGGTCGGCCAGGATGTAGCGCGAATTGAAGATGTTGAGACCTTTGTTCTCCATCGCGCCGAAGTTGAAATCGTCTACCGCGACGATGTTGAACAGGTCGAGATCATATTCGCGGCCGTAGACCTCCTCGTCCCACTTCATGCTATCCTTCAGAGCCTTCATGGCGTGAGCGGTGCGCGGAAGGTCTTTTTCGCGGACCCAGATGGCGAGATCGACCTTGCGCCCGCTCATGGTGGTGAAGTGATCGCGATTGGGCTTCAGGTCACCCGCTACCAAAGCGAACAGGTAGCTCGGCTTGGGGAAGGGGTCTTCCCATACGGCGTAGTGACGCCCGTCGTCTTCATCGCCGGTCTCGACCTCGTTGCCGTTGGCGAGCAGCACCGGATAGCGCGCCTTGTCGGCGTGCATCGTCACCTTGTAACGCGACAGGACGTCCGGGCGGTCGGGGTGGAAGGTGATGCGGCGAAAGCCTTCGCTCTCGCACTGGGTGCAGAGCAGGCCGCCCGACGCGTAGAGGCCCATCAACTGGCTGTTGGCGTCGGGAGCGATTTCGACTTCAGTCTCGACAATGGCGCGGTCGCCCTCGATCGGAATGACCAGGTCGTCCCCATCGAGCGTCCAACGCGCATCCTCGCCATCCACCTTCACGCTGAGCGGGCGCAGCTCGTCGCCTGCCAGCCGAAGCGGTTCGTCGTGATCGCCATTGCGAGTCACGGTCAGCGCCGATTTGACGCGTGTCTTGGCGGCGCGCAGGTCGAAATCGAGTTCGACTTCGGGGATCAGGAAGCGCGGCGGCTCGTAATCCTTGCGAAAGACCGGCGCGTGCTCGGGCGTCGGCGGCGCTTCGGGGTTCATTCGGGTGTCGGCCATACGATTACAGTCCTTTTCAGGCGGCGTCGGGGTTGGGGACCTTTGCGCGTCCTGCGCGTGCCTGCATTGCAAGCAACGTCCCGAGGAGCGCGAACAGCGCACCCCCGATCGACAATGGTGTCCATACGAAACCCTCGAACAGGGTCGAGAGTGCCATCGCGATGATCGGCACGATGGCGGAAGAATAGGCGGCCTTGCCCGGGCCGATGCGCCGGACGACCGGATAATAGAGCGAGAAGCACAGCACCGAGGCGAACAGCGCGAGATACACCATGCCGATCCAGTAGCCCGGCCGGGTCTCGATCACGGGAGCTCCAGTCATCGCGTAAGCAATGATCGCGTCGACCAGCGCGCCGAAGCCCATTGCCCAGGTCAGGATCGCGAAAAGTGAGTGCTTCTTCGCCTCCTCGCGCGCCTGGAACACGTTGCTGATCGCCGCGCCCAGCAGGCCCACCACGGTCCAGCCGATGCCGAGCCAGAGGATCGACATGTCGACCGTGGGGTTCTGGCGAAGCTCGTGGAGAAATAGGAGGGCAATACCGCCAATGGCGACGAGGCTGGCGGCGAGGAAGCGGCCGGTGGGCTTATGCCCCAACCAGGCCCAGGCAAGGAGCGCGTTGGGCACCATCAGGAGCGCAAAGACGGTCGCGACCAGTCCCGACGTGATGTAGCGCTCCGCAAGGTAGACGCCGTTGAAGTTGATGACGAACTGGCTGATCCCCACCACCGCCGCGACGGGAAGGAAGCCCGGGCCGGGTCTGAGGCTGTGGCCGTGCCATCTGGTGACCAGCGCCATGCCGACCGTCGCGATCATGAAGCGGTAGGCGACCGACCATTGGGCGGGAACTTCGTGCAACTGGTCGCGGATGACGATCCAGGTCGAACCCCAGATGGCGGTGAAGATGATGAAGGGAATGACGACCTTGGTCAGCGTCTCGCGGTCGAGCGTCATAGGCTGCGGATCGCCTCGGCAAGCTTGTCGACCGCGTCCATGTCTTGATCCCAGCTGGTCACGAGCCGGACCTCGCCGGGCGCCCAGTCGTAAAAGTCGAAGCCCGTGGCGCGGATCGCGGCTGCTTCGTCGGCCGTCATTTTGACGAACAGCTCGTTGGCCTCGACGGGATAGACGAGACGCTCTTTCCCGCAGGCCTCGGCCAGTGTCGTCGCGGCAGCGTTCGCCGCCCGTGCGTTGTCGAGCCAGACGTCATTTTCGAGCATGGCGAGGATCTGCGCGGCGGCGAAGCGACCCTTGGATGAGAGGTGCCCCGCCCGCTTCTTCATCCGCCGGATATTGTCGGCATGGATCTTGTCGAACAGGATCAGCGCTTCGGCATTCATCCCGCCATTCTTGATGAAGCCGAAGCTAAGTGCGTCGACGCCGGCTTTCCAGGTCAGTTCGGCGGGGCTGGCACCGGTCGAGACGACCGCATTGGCAAATCGCGCGCCGTCGACGTGGAAGCCGAGATCGTGCGCTTTCGCGCGCTCACCCAGCGCGGCCATTTCGGCGGGTGTATAGGCCAGTCCATATTCGGTAGCATTGGTGACCGAAAGCGCGGCGGGCTGGACCTGGTGCACGTCCTTGCGGACCAGGCCGACCGCTGCATCGATGGCGTCGGGGGCGATCTTGGCGCCGTCGCCGTCGAGCAGCATGATCTTGGCGCCGTGCGTGTAGAAGCCCGGCGCGCCTGCCTCGTCCATCTCGATATGCGAATAGCGGTGCGCGAGTATGCCGCCGGTCGGCGGGCAGAGCGCCGCGAGTGCGAGGCAATTGGCAGCCGTCCCCGTCCCGACCCAGATCGCGGTGACCTGCGTTTCGAACAGGTCCGAAAAGGCTGCGTCCATGCGCTGCGACCAGGCATCGCCGTCATAAGCCGTATCGAGCCGGTTGGCCGCGACCAGCGCGTCCATCACGGCAGGGCAGGCGGGCGCCGCATTATCGGAGAAAAATCGCATCGCGGGAGGGCATGCCGCGTCGCACGCACCCCGTCAACGCCCACAAAAAAACGGGCCGGGCTTGTGAAAAAGCACCGGCCCGAGGAATGATCGGGAACATCATGAAGAAAGCATCATGCTTTCAACCCGCTTATTATCGGAAGATGGTAAACGAACGATGAAACGCAGCCTTCGAAATCTCGTTCTGGTGGCCATTCTCCTCGCCCTCGCCTGGGTGTCGTTGCCCTCGCTGGTCCCAATCGATGTCGAGCGCGAGCGGGTGGACGAACGGTTCGGGCGATGCGGACAGGGGCGAAGCCATGCCTGCGTCGTGGACGGGGACTCGATCAGGATTGGGCAGCGACGCATTCGCATTCTCGGCATCGATGCGCCGGAACTACGCGACGCCAAGTGTCCGTCCGAGCTGGCATTGGCGGAGCAGGCGACAGCCGAGCTGCAACGAACGCTTAACGAGGGGCCGTTCGACCTGGTCCGCGACGTCCGGGAAAATAAGGATGATTATGGCCGGGACTTGCGACGGCTTGTGCGCACGTTGCCCAGCGGAGAAGAAGTGTCGATCGGCGACGAACTCGTGCGGCAGGGACTCGCTGCGCCCTACCTCGGCCGCAAGGGCGACTGGTGCTAGGCGACCTGTCGTGCCGCATGGACGATGGCGGGGTCTTCGCTTCGCATTTCTTCGCAACGCGCGGCCCAGCTGCCCATGCCGCGGCTAAGGGTCCGCAGCACGGGACAGCTGGAAAGGCGCCAGAGGAGGGCAGCGCCGCCGCTTGCGAAGACCAGGCTCGCGATCAGGAGGGTCATGTCGTCGGTCTCCTTCATCTTGGCTTCGCTTTAGCAATGCCGCATGACTGACCGACGGAACGGGGATGACAGGGCGGTGACAGATGAAGCGTAGCCAATATGAGGAATTGCTGGAGCCGATGCAGCTCGAGCTTGTGTCGATGGCGCGGTGGGCCAAGACCACGGGCGCGCGCATCTGCGTGTTGTTCGAGGGGCGCGATACGGCGGGCAAGGGCGGCACGATCAAGGCGATCCGCGACAAGCTGAACCCGCGCCAGTGCCGGGTGGTGGCGCTGGGCAAGCCGAGCGAGGCCGAACAGAGCCAATGGTATTTCCAGCGCTACGTCCCGCATTTGCCGAGCGCGGGCGAAATCGTGCTGTTCGATCGCAGCTGGTATAATCGGGCAGGCGTCGAAAGGGTCATGGGCTTCGCGGACGAAGAACAGGTGCAGCGCTTCCTCGAGCAGGCGCCGCAGTTCGAGAAGATGCTGACCGATGCGGGCATCCACCTGATCAAATATTGGCTGACCTGCGACCAGGCACATCAAGAGGAGCGGTTCGCCGAACGGCTGGCCGATCCCTTGAAGCGCTGGAAATTGTCGCCGATCGACATGGCAGCGCGGTCGAAGTTCGATGAATATACCAAGGCGCGCGAGGCTATGTTTGCCGCGACGCATGCCGAATGGGCGCCGTGGACGGTGGTCGACTATAACGACCAGAAGCGCGGTCGGCTGACGCTGATCCGCGACCTGCTCGACCGGTTGCCCGATACGCATGTCGAACCCGAACCGGTCGACTGGCCCGCGCTGGGCCACGCGCCCTATGACGAGGATTTTAAACTGTTGAAGCCGATTCCCGATTTTCCTGTGGAGACTGACTGATGCTGAGCACGCTTATCACCCTCGCGATCGGTTTCGCGGCGGGCTATTTCTACGCCAGCGCGCGCGGCAATGCGGCCTCGGTCGAGCCTCTCGACGAAGCGCGCGTCTCGGCGGATGCGATGAGCCGGATCGACGCGGCGATCGAGCGGGGCGAGAAAATCGAAGCCATCAAGATCGCGCGCAAGGATACGGGCGCGGGGTTGGCCGAGGCAAAGAAGTTCGTCGATGCCCGCAGCGCGAAGCTGCGCCCCGGCGATCCGATCGAGCGCTAGTCGGCAGCGGGCGGGTAGGGCGCGGCCGCACCATGGTCGACGCTGATGCTCTCGCTCAATACGAATTCCTCGCCGGTCCATTGCCACACGTGGATGTAGCGCGCGCCGCCGGTGAGCTCCCACGTCCCGTCGGCGCGGCGTTCGTGGAACGTGTGGTGGCCTTCCTCCAGCGCGCCCCAGTCGCCCAGCCTCTGCACGCGGCGCGAGCCCGGAACGAACAGGCGGCGATTGGCATAACCCTCCTGCGCCCCGCCCGGCAGGCGCGCGGCGCAACGTTCGCGCGTCCCTTCGATCATCGCGGCCTTGTCGGGTACGGCAAGTCCCGCGAGGTCGTGCACCATGCGAAAGTCGTCGGCGATGTAGCCCGAAAGCGCGTCGGCGTCGCAGCCTTCGAAAGCGGCGTAGAACAGGGCCGCATCGCGCCGCGCGATGGCGGCGTCCAGTGCGGCGCCGTCAGGCATGGGCGCGGCGGCGAGGGTGAGAATGGCGACGAGGGACATGGATAACTCCTAACTGTATGATCTATGCAATACAGCTAGGCAGCAAAATTTCAAGGGTTCGGAAAGGGATGCCCCCGACCGGGGGAGCCGGCCGGGGGCGGGAGAAGATCGATCGTTCAGCGCGGGTCGAAACGCGAGAAGATCCGGTCGATGAGCGGCGAGATGCGGTCTCGCCACGTCATCGCCACCAGCAGTAGCGGGACGGCGATGCACAGCAGGTAGATATACGTGTCCAACATATTGCCCTCCTTTCCTGTCCGGTGGGTGAGATCACATTAATCCGAATCAGTTTAACAATGAGTAAACAGGGTTCGGAACGGCGCGGCTTTGCCGATCATTGGTAGCTCTCTCACCAAGGAAGGACGAACCATGAGGATCATCACTGTCGTTGCCGCCGCTGCTGGCGCGCTGTCGCTGGCCGCGTGCGCCGAGGATAGCGCCGAAGAGGTGCTCGAAGACGAAATCGAAGCGACCGAGGACCATGCCGACCTGGCCGAGGAGCGCGCCGAAGCCGCGACCGACCCGGCAGAGGAAGCACGGCTGGAAGATCATGCCGACGAACTCGAGGACCGCGCCGACGCGCTCGAAGCCGAAGCGGATCGGGTCGAGGGTCAGTAGCGGCTAGGCGCGCTTCGCGTCTGCGTCCTCGCCGATGGCTTCGAATGGTGGCCCGAGCAATCGCGCATGCCATTCGGTGACTTTGGCGGGATCGGCCTCGTTCGTGGGGCGGTCGTAGTGGATCTGGGCGAGGTTGCCATTGGTCAGGCACACGATCGCACGGCCGCGCGAGGGGGCGTGGAGCGAGAGCGCCTCGACGCTGGCGAAGCGGCGGGTGCGGTCATCGGAAAAGATCGCCATGTGCGCGGGGAAGACGGGCGAGCCGCCGTCGAGGACATGAAGAATGACCTCATGCCCCTCGTCCTGCCGATCGACCGCGTCGATGGCGTTGAGGCGCAGCCGCAGCTTGGCGGCCATGTCGGGCGGCAGGATTTCCGCCAGCGCAGCGACGACGGCACGGTCATAGTCGGTGGGTGAACTGACCCCCTGAGAACGCAACCAGGAAAATAGTCCCATGGTGTCCTCCGGGCGCGGAGTTTAACAAAAGTTAAATGAGTCGCCAAGGTCCCCAAGCCGCCGAGCGCAGCGCCGCCGACGCGAAGCGTCGCCGATGCAGCGCAAAGAGACGGCGCCCCGACGGCCGGCGGGGCGCCTACTGGCGATCCCGTCCGACGGCGCGAGGCCGCCCTCGCGCCTTTACTTATCACCCAAATTGATGAAGCTTAGTAACGCTCGGTAACTTTGGGGGTCGGTATGAAGAGACCGAAGTGTGTCAAACGCGGCGAGAAAGCGCGGCTCTTTCCAATTCTGTCTGAAACTTCAAAAGAGGGGCGTACCTGCTCGATCTTTCTTGCGACCATGATGGCAGTCCGAGAGCTGAGCGCTAGGTTACTTGGCTCGGTAGGCCAAAGAATTGGAACGACTGCGAAAGTTCACGCTTACACAGAAATCGAGTTTGAGTGTGCGCCTAGAGAGAAGGATTTGGGTCGACCCGATGGCCTAATAGTTGTCGACGTGGGTAAGCGTCGATGGACTGCTCTGATTGAAGCAAAGGTTGGCCGCTCGGAAATTCAGGCAGAGCAATTGAATCGGTATTTGCAACAAGCCAAGCAAAATAAGATCGATGCTGTCATCACAATTTCAAATCAATTCTCGTCCTTTCCTCAGCATCATCCCCTGGCAAAGGACATTCGCGGCACCAAAGGTGTAGAGCTCTATCATTGGTCCTGGATGAAAATCCTAACTGAGGCTGAGCTGCTCTATCGGAACGACGAGATTATTGACAACGATCAAGCGCTCATTCTCAACGAATTCCGGCGCTTCATTTCTCACGAAAGTTCGGGCGTACAAGGCTTCGATCGAATGCCAGCAAGCTGGACCGAACTAGTGAAATCTGTGCAGTCCGGAGCGTCACTTTCCCGGAAGGGGCCTGTTGAAGAAGTGGCTGAAGCTTGGCAGCAGGAATGCCGTGATCTGTGCCTGATACTTTCCCGGCAACTTCAGTGTGAAGTTTCTCAAAGATTGAGCCGGGCCGCCTCTTCCGATCCGGCAAAGAGGTTTGAGGAAGATATCGCCAACCTTATAAATCACCAGCGATTAGCCGTTTCTCTTGTGATCCCAGGCGCTGCTTCCGATCTAGACGTCGTTGCGGACCTAAAAACGAGGAATATCTTCATCTCAATGGGACTTACTGCCCCGGGAGATAAGAAGGGTAATCAAGCCCGCCTCAGATGGCTTCTGCGTCAACTTCCCTCAGATGTCGATGACGATGTGCACATTCGATGCCGCTGGCCCGCTACATCGCCTGACACACAAGAATCTGCGCCAACTTGGCGCAATGACGTTGCGTTGATCGATGTAGGGAAAGGCAAGATGAAGTGCCATTCCTTTGAGGTTGTAAAGATCGTTGATTTGGGAGCTCGTTTTGGCACGCAAAAGCCGTTTATCGATCTTCTAGAGTCTGAGGTGCCGGAGTTTTACGAGGAAATCGGGCAAAACCTTCGAACTTGGACTCCGCCAGCTCCGCGAATCACAGAGGGTCGGGACAGGGCCGAAAACGTCTCGCCCTCAGCTATCTCGGAAGATGCTGAGGGCGATGAGTTGATCTTAAGAAACGAAGTTTAGAGCTACTTCGCCCCCTCAAACATATCCGCTTCGTCCTCGCCCGCGTCGGCGTCCACCAGTTCCTTCTTCGCGGTCATGCGGTTGTCGAAATTGTCCCACACGGTGTTCCAGTCGCCGCGGGTCGCGGCCTTCGAATATTCGGTCGCGCGGGTTTCGAAGAAGTTGGCATGTTCGACGCCATTCAGCAAAGGCGTCAGCCACGGCAGCGGGTGCTCGTCGACCATATAGATCGGCTTGAAGCCCAGCTGTCCCAGGCGCCAGTCGGCGATGTAGCGGATATATTTCTTGATCGACTTGGGCGTCATGCCCTCGACCGGGCCCATTTCGAAGGCGAGGTCGATGAAGTTGTCCTCGAGCCGCACGACCTTCTGGCAGCAGTCGATAATGTCGTCCTTCACGCTCTGCGTCAGGCAGTCGCGCTCTTTCACGAAGGCGTGGAAGAGGCGGGTGATGCCCTCGCAGTGGAGGCTTTCGTCGCGCACCGACCAGGAGACGATCTGCCCCATGCCCTTCATCTTGTTGAAGCGCGGGAAGTTCATCAGCATGGCGAAGGAGGCAAACAGCTGCAGCCCCTCGGTGAAGCCGCCAAACATGGCGAGCGTCTTGGCGATGTCCTCGTCATTGTCGACACCGAACTCGTTCATGTAATCGTGCTTGTCGGCCATTTCCTTATATTGGAGGAAGGCCGAATATTCGCTCTCGGGCATGCCGATCGTGTCGAGCAGGTGCGAGTAGGCGGCGATGTGGATCGTCTCCATGTTGGAGAAGGCGGCCAGCATCATCTTGACCTCGGTCGGCTTGAACACGCGGCCATATTTGTCGTGGTAGCAATCCTGCACCTCGACGTCGGCCTGGGTGAAGAAGCGGAAGATCTGCGTGAGCAGGTTGCGCTCATGCTCGGTGAGCTTCTGCGCCCAGTCGCGGCAATCCTCGCCCAGCGGCACTTCCTCGGGCATCCAGTGAACCTGCTGCTGGCGTTTCCAGAAGTCGTAGGCCCAGGGATATTCGAACGGCTTATAGGCTTTGCGGGCTTCGGTCAGGGACATGTCGGACTTCTCTTCTTCAGGTCAGGCAGATTGGACAAAGGGCCGCGCGTTACATCAACGCGGCGACGAGGATGACGATTCCGGCGAGCGCCTGGAGCGCGGCCAGCGCCTTGCGCGGAACATCGCCGAGGCTATCGCGATTGAACAGGCCCCACGAGGCGACGAGCATGATGATACCGGCGACGATCATCAGGATTTGCGGCAGTTCCATAAGACTAACTCCTGGCTTCGTGGGTGTCGCTTACTGCGACTGGTTTCCCGCTGGCGTCGGCGGTGGTGAGAAGCCGCGGCGCCAGCGGGAATAGCGGAAACTGGGTGGCGGGGCGCGTCATGCTACGCCTCCGCCGTGAGGATGAGCCACTGCAGCAGCGCGACGAGCACGCCGAGCACGAACAGCAGCCAACCGTAGAATCTGACGACCCGAATGAAGCGCGGACGGCGCATCATGCGCAGTTGCCAGACGATCATTCGCCGCTGCAGGTTCATGAGTCCGCGCGGCGCGAGGATCAGGGCGAGGCCCAACACAACCGCGACCGCGGCGAGCGCGAAGGCAGCAGAAGGTGCTATGGTCGGCACGGCTCATCCTTCCATCCCCAGCGCGATCCAGACGAGCAAGCCCGACACGAGCGGGGCGGACAGGAGGAGGGCATTGCCCATCTTCACCTTGTCGCCGCCCTGGCCGCGCGCCCACAGCCCGATCGCGACGTCGGTCACGAAGAGAAAGGCGGCGAGCGCGAGGAGGATCGTGCTTGTGTCCATCGGTCTACTGGCAGGCGAGGCACTCGTCATAGTCGGTCGAGGGCAGCTCGTACTTGGCGGCTTCGGACGTGTTGTCCTTCTCAACCCCGCCAGCGAAGCCGGCGCGCTGCACCGACTTGGAGCGGAGGTAATAGAGCGATTTGATGCCCAGCTCCCACGCGCGGTAGTGGAGCATCAGGAGGTCCCACTTGTCGACGTCGGCCGGGATGAAGAGGTTGAGGCTCTGCGCCTGGTCGATCATCGGGGCGCGGTCGCCGGCAAGCTCGAGCAGCCAGCGCTGGTCGATCTCGAAGCTGGTCTTGTAGGTCGCCTTCTCTTCTTCCGAGAGGAAGTCGAGGTGGGCGACGCTGCCGTCATTCTCGAGGATCGAGTTCCACACCTGGTCGCTATCCTTCGACTTCTCCTGGAGCAGCGCCTGGAGGTGCGGGTTCTTCACGATGAAGCTGCCCGATAGCGTCTTGTGGGTGTAGATGTTCGCAGGAATGGGCTCGATGCAGGCGGAGGTGCCGCCGCAGATGATCGAGATGGACGCGGTCGGCGCGATCGCCATCTTGCAGCTGAAGCGCTCCATCGCGCCCATGTCGGCGGCGTCGGGGCAGGGCCCGCGCTCCTTGGCGAGCATCATCGAGGCTTCGTCGGCCTGCGCGCGGATATGTTTGAAGATCTTGAGGTTCCACGACTTGGCCATCGCGCCCTCGAAGGGGAGGCCGCGGGCCTGAAGGAAGCTGTGGAAGCCCATGACGCCGAGTCCGACCGAACGCTCGCGCTCGGCGCTGTATTTGGCGCGGGCCATCTCGTCGGGTGCGCGGGCGATATAGTCGCTGAGCACGTTGTCGAGGAAGCGCATAACGTCCTCGATGAACAGCTTGTTGCCGCTCCACTCGTCCCACGTTTCGAGGTTGAGCGAGGAGAGGCAGCAGACCGCGGTGCGATCGGCGCCGAGATGATCGGTGCCGGTCGGCAGCGTGATCTCCGAGCACAGGTTCGACGTCGAGACCTTGAGGCCCAGATCGCGGTGATGCTTGGGCATCGAATTGTTCACCGTGTCGGCGAAAACGATATAGGGCTCGCCGGTGGCGAGGCGGGTCTCGACCAGCTTCTGGAACAGCGCGCGGGCGTTGACCGAGCCGCGCACTTCGCCGGTCTTGGGCGACTTGAGTTCGAACTCGCTGCCGTCGCGGACCGCTTCCATGAACTCGTCGGTGATCAGCACGCCGTGGTGCAGGTTCAGCGCCTTGCGGTTGAAGTCGCCCGATGGCTTCCGGATTTCGAGGAATTCCTCAATCTCCGGATGGTGGATGTCGATATAGCAGGCGGCCGAACCGCGGCGCAGCGAGCCCTGAGAAATGGCGAGCGTGAGGCTGTCCATCACGCGCACGAAGGGGATGATGCCGCTGGTCTTGCCGTTGAGGCCGACGGGTTCGCCGATGCCGCGCACGCTGCCCCAATAGGTGCCGATGCCGCCGCCCTTGGAAGCGAGCCAGACATTCTCGTTCCAGGTGCCGACGATGCCGTCGAGGCTGTCGGATACCGAGTTCAAGTAGCAACTGATCGGGAGGCCGCGTCCGGTGCCGCCGTTCGAAAGAACGGGGGTGGCAGGCATGAACCACAGGTTCGAAATATAGTCGTAGATGCGCTGCGCATGCTTCTGGTCGTCCGAATAGGCCGACGCGACGCGCGCGAAGAGATCCTGGTAGCTCTCGTCGGGGAGCAGGTAGCGGTCCTTCAAGGTTTCCTTGCCGAACTCGGTCAGCTTCGCGTCACGCTTGGAATCGGTGACGATCTTGAACCGGCGTTCGTGGACTTTCTTGGAATCCGATACGGCTTCGGTGACGTCATCGGCCGTGACGTTTTCACCCGTCGAAAGGTCCATTTGGTTACTCCCCATGATTCGGCTGACCTGGCAGCCAATGTTCTACACTTGTTCCCCCGTGATAGCGAGTCATTCGACGCTCTATCCACAAGCTCCAGGGGACACTGCTTGAGGGACCATCCCCATGATCCCCGTTACACACAGCTTCCCCCTTCCCGGAAATGGTGATCCCGGGCCCTCAACACAAGTGGTTGGGCTGTGTCCCCTGTCGCTACACAACCTATAGTGTCGAAACGGGGATTCGAGCGCAAGAGTCATTTTTGCAACTCAACGCAATTTTAACGGTTGCCAACCGCTAAATCCGCAGCCTTCCACGCTTTTTTCCGGTGAAAATTTTTCACCGGTTTCGGGCGCGGGAATCATGTTGCGGTGCAACCCCCTTAGGAGTTCCGGGATGTGCTCTTTTGGCGTGGCTCAAACGACACGCGTCGCGCTTGCGATGCGGAGCTCGCGGGTCGACCGTAACGCGACTCCAACGAACTTGACCGCCGACAACAAAAAAGGCGGCCACCCCTCGGCAGCCGCCCCAATTGTGATGGCTAAGATCAGCCTTCGATCTCGGTGCCTTCCATTTCGGCTTCGACCTCGGCGGCAGTGCAGTCGCCAAGGCGCTTGCCCGTCATCGATCGGGTCATGTTGTAGTCGCCCGGACCTGCGAAGAAGGTACCGGTCTGCACTTCGCCTTCAAGGCCTTCGGCGGTAAATTCGCCATCGACCTGGAGGTTGACCTGTCCGGTCTTCCCGTCGCGCGAACAGGTCAGCTGCTGACGGACCTTGCCGCGGCGGAAATAGGCACCGGCATCGATCGTGCAATTGTCATTCTCTTCGCCGAAGGCTTCGGGCGGCAGGAGGCCGTCTTCGCCGACGCACACCTTGCTCGTGCGGACGTCATCCGCCTTGAGCGCGGTCCCAGCAGTGCTGCCTTCGGTGACTTCGAGCGCAGTGACGGTCGAGGTGATTTCATATTCGCCCGGCAGCAGCGTATCGACCACCTCCGCAGTCATGTCTCCACCGTCGGCGGACGGTGCATCGGTCGCTTCCCCGCCGCATGCGACAAGCGCAAAGGCCAGCGCCGTCGTCCCGGCAATCCTAGTCGTCAGTTTCATTGTCATTCTCCCCTGAAGGTTCATCGGGTCGTGCCGACCCCAATTTCGTGCAATCGCCGACCCGCCTGGCGGAAATGTCCATGACCATCGTCGCGCCCTCCGGCCCGACGCCCTTGCTGGTCAGCGTAAAGTCGTATCGGTCGGATGCATAGGTACCGGTCAATTCATTGTCCTGGACGATGTCGCCGGTGACGCAGCGCATCGATGCCTCGATCTCGCCGTCCGCCATCCGGAAGCCGGCATAGGCGCAGTCGCTTTGCGCGCCCGAGAAGAAGTCTGCGTCGGGTTCGGTCACTTCTTCCTGGGTCAGGCAAGTCGAAAATTTCTGTGCCCCGATCCGCGCTTTCAACTCGGCGGCTTCGCTCTCGCTGATGTTGGAGATGTTGAGAATTCGGCTGGTCGACTCCCACTGGCCGGCGCGAAAGAACTCGCCCTCGTTGGCGAGCCGACGCATCGTTTCGGCGACCTCGTCATGGCTGACGATGGCAGGCTCCTCCGGCTCGGCCGAACAAGCGGCAAGCGCGGACAGTGCCAGAAATGCAAACCCCGTGCGGATCAAATCCTCTCCCCCGGCGCGCAGCTTAGGCAAAGTCGCGTCGATGACAAGCGTGTTAGCGTTTCGATTTGCCGTGGGTGGGCGCATGGAAGCCGGGCGGCTTGTTGGCGATCCACGCCAGAAAACGTGCAATCGCCGGCTCGCGGCGGAGATCGCCGACGTCGTGGCCGATCGCCTCGAGCGCCTTGTTGTCGAGCGTCTTGTGCAGCGTCCGGTGACAGATGGGGTGGACCGGCACGGTCTCGCGGCCGCCGCGCGCCTTGGGAATGGGATGGTGCCGCTCGACTTTACGGCCGAGCGGCCGTTGGCAGAGCCAGCAAGGCTCCCCGCTTGCGATCAACCCATCTCGCTGCCGTCGCACTCGCCGACATGGCGACCCTCGACATGCATCTTGATCAGCCCGTCACCCTGGGGCGTCTGCATCTGCATTTCGTTGTCGCTCGAATAGCTGGTCGGCGTGTGCGTGCCCGACATGGTCATCCGCATCGTTTCGCCGCCCTGGCCCTTGCAGACCGCTTTGGCATTGACGCTGTCGCCGTCCATTTCGAACGTCTCCCAGCTGCAATCGCCGTTGGTTTCCTTCCAGAGGGCTTCGGGATCCTGCTCCGCTTCCTCGGCGGTCAGGCAATAGTTGATGCCCGCGCCGGCAAACATGGTCTTGGCCAAATCCTTCATTTCGGGCGGCATGCCGGGGATGTTCATTTCGATGACCTCGGTGGTCACCTCCCAGCGACCGGGGACGGGTTTGGCCATATCGGCCGTCGCGGCCATCACCTCGTCGTTGGTGATCGTGCCGTCGCCATCGGCATCGACGCTGCCGCTTTCGCCGCAGGCGACCAGTGCGAGGCAGCCGGTCATCAGGATCATGGTGCGCATCACTCGTCTCCCCTGTTTCGTCCAGACTCGCAACTTTGCACGTCCATCCCCATTAAGGGAAGGATGGCCATCCAGATTCGTACTTCGCTGCAGGAGCCCGAGACGGGCGAGAGCTTCGTCCCGCATCGTCCCCCGCGCCCCGAAAAGGCGGAGGGCGGCAAGCCGTTCGTGCTGCATTCCGATTATGAGCCGGCGGGCGACCAGCCGACCGCGATCAAGGAGATCGTCGAAGGCATCAGGGATGACGGCGAGGTCAGCCAGGTCCTTCTCGGCGTCACCGGTTCGGGCAAGACGTTCACGATGGCCAAGGTGATCGAGACGCTGCAGCGCCCGACGCTGGTGCTCGCGCCCAACAAGATACTCGCGGCCCAGCTCTACGGAGAGTTCAAGCGGCTCTTCCCCGAGAACGCGGTGGAATATTTCGTCAGCTATTACGACTATTACCAGCCCGAGGCCTACGTCCCGCGCTCCGACACCTACATCGAGAAGGAAAGCTCGGTGAACGAGGCGATCGACCGGATGCGCCACTCGGCGACGCGCGCGCTGCTCGAGCGGGACGACGTGATCATCGTCGCATCGGTCAGCTGCCTCTACGGCATCGGCTCGGTCGAAACCTATTCGGCGATGACCTTCAGCCTCAAGAAGGAGCAGGTGGTCGACCAGCGCGAGATTATCCGCAAGCTGGTCGCTCTACAATACAAGCGCAACGACACGAACTTCGCTCGCGGGAGCTTCCGGGTGCGGGGGGACAATCTCGAAATCTACCCGTCGCACTATGAGGACATGGCGTGGCGGATCAGTTTCTTCGGGGATGACATCGAGGAAATTCTCGAGTTCGATCCGCTGACCGGCAAGCCGGGCGCGAAGCTCGACAGCGTCAAGATTTACGCCAACTCGCACTATGTGACGCCGGGGCCGACGCTCAAGCAGGCGAGCGAGGCGATCAAGCACGAGCTCGCCGAACGGCTCAAGGAGCTGGAGGCGGAGGGCAAGCTGCTCGAGGCGCAGCGGCTCGAGCAGCGGACCAATTTCGACCTCGAGATGATCGCCGCGACGGGGAGCTGTGCCGGGATCGAGAACTATTCTCGCTTCTTGACCGGACGCCTGCCGGGCGAGCCGCCGCCGACGCTGTTCGAATATCTTCCCGACAACGCGCTGCTGTTCGTCGACGAGAGCCACCAGACCGTCCCGCAGATCGGCGCGATGGCGCGCGGTGACCACCGGCGCAAGATCACGCTCGCCGAATATGGCTTCCGCTTGCCGAGCTGTATCGACAACCGCCCGCTGCGTTTCAACGAGTGGGACGCGATGCGCCCGCAATCGCTGTTCGTCTCGGCGACGCCGGGGCCGTGGGAGCTGGAGCAGACGGGCGGCGTCTTCTCCGAACAGGTCATTCGCCCGACCGGCCTTATCGATCCGCCGGTCGATATCCGCCCGGTCGAGGACCAGGTCGACGACCTCGTCAACGAAGCGCGGCTGACCGCGAAGGCGGGCTATCGCACGCTGGTCACGACGCTCACCAAGCGGATGGCCGAGGACCTCACCGAATATATGCACGAGCAGGGGCTGAAGGTCCGCTATATGCATTCGGACGTCGAAACGCTCGAGCGTATCGAGCTGATCCGCGACTTGCGTGTGGGCGTCTACGACGTGCTGGTGGGCATCAACCTGCTGCGCGAAGGGCTCGACATTCCCGAATGCGGGCTGGTCGCGATCCTAGATGCGGACAAGGAAGGCTTCCTGCGGTCCGAAACGTCGCTGGTGCAGACGATCGGCCGTGCGGCGCGTAACGTCGACGGGCGGGTGATCCTTTATGCCGACAGCGTGACCGGTTCGATGGAGCGGGCGCTGGCCGAGACGCAGCGCCGCCGCGAGAAGCAAATCGCCTATAACGAAGAGCATGGCATCACGCCCGAGAGCACCAAACGCGAGATTGCGGATTTGCTCAAGGACGTGAAGGACAAGGATGGCGAGGCCTATGCCTCGACGCCCGACACGCCGCCGATGCAAGGCCACAACCTGCGCGCCTATATCGGCGAGCTCGAAGAGAAGATGCGCAAGGCCGCTGCCGATCTCGAATTCGAGGAAGCCGCGCGGTTGCGTGACGAAATCCGCAAGCTCGAGGATGACGAACTCGGCATTCCCGACGGCGAGAAAGCCGCGCCACGCGTCGGCTTTTCCAACGCCGGTAAGCCGGGCACGCGCAAGACGCGCTACGGCAAGACGCGGTACAAGAAGATGGGGGGACGGCCTTAATCCCGTAGGCACTGGCGAGGCGACTGGCGCGTTGGGACGACATGATCAACCTGACGATAGCCACGATGAGCCTTGCAGCCCTGACCGCCGGAGAATGCCGGACGATTGCCGACTTTGGCGCTCCCAACGAGATCGACCGCTGGCAGGTGGTCAACGATGGCGTGATGGGCGGCCTGTCGCGCGGGCAGATTGCACCGGCTGGCGACGCCATGCGATTTTGGGGCGAGATCAACACGGACGGGGGCGGATTTTCCTCGATCCGGCATCGCTTGGACCGCGGTGAATTGGCCGGCGCGACGCATCTTCGCGTGACGATGGACGGCGATAGGCGCGACTATCAGTTATCGCTTCGATCCAACGCCAGGCTCTACGGCCGGTCGATCGCCTATCGCGGGTCGTTGCAGCCGTCGAACGGCGTGGCGACTGTCGCGCTGGACGGTCTCGAGCCGTCCATCTTCGGGCGGCGCGTGCCCGCCCCCGCATTCGACCCTGCTGCCGCGCGCAGCGTTGGCTTCATCCTGGCCGACGGTCGCGACGGACCGTTCGAGATGAAGGTGCGCAAGATCGAGGCTTGCAGCGCCTAGTCGCAACCCGCCTCGACCGCAGCCCAGCCCGCGCAATCGATCGGGGTCAAGTCGAGCACGGGCTGTTCTTCCCATCCGTCTTCGCGAAGCACCGCGCTTTCGTTCCGAAACGTGCCGTCGCTAAGCCGGACCGTCCGCCCGCGCACGACTTGGAATGTGCCGTCGGGGTAGACGTACCGCGCATCGGGAAAAAGTAACGAGCCGTCATCCTGCAGCTCGGTCAGGCCTTCGGTCACGCCGCCAGAAGAGGCGTAATAGGTGAAGGCGATCGCTTCCTTCGTGCCATCGTAGTGGTAGATCGTCTCCCCGCGGTAATCGGTGTCGACCCCGCGCACGACGTGCCGAGTGCGTATGTGGCCGCCCGGCATTTCCTCGGCGCACATCACGTCATAGGCCGGTCCGTCACCGAATTGGCCCCGCCAGCATTTGCCAACGAGAAACCGGAGGGGTGCCAGCCCGTCGGAAGCGACCGGAGGCTTGGGGATTATCACTCCCTCAACCTCGTCGCGACTGGCAATCGCTTTTTCCAGCTCACCGAACGTCCAGCGATTGGCCTGTTTGAAGAAGGCGAGCATCGGCTGCCATTCCGCGTTGTCACGATAGCCGATGCCCCAGCTTGTCACGCGCGTGCGCGCCACACCCAGCGGCTCGAATTCGATGACATTGTAGAGCTGGTCGGCTTCGGCGCGAATGGCGTCGGTGAGCCAGTCGGCTTGCACAGGGGCCAGATCGGCCTGGAGCGTTAGCAGGCGTTCCGGGACATAATTCACGATCCTTGTCTCGATTGTTCCGGGATCGCCGATCGCGGCGTTTTCATCATAATGGGATCGGATCGATCCTCCCGGCCTTAAATCCACCCGCACGAGTGGTGCCATCCACGATGCCGCGCCAGCATCGGTCGTGAAGAGGGCCCAGACACTCGAAAGCGGCGCATCGAGAACGACATCCTGCTTCAGAAAAAGCTGCCCGTCTTCAGCGGTGATGATCGTGTCGTCCTGCTGCTGGCCGGCAAAAGCGGTGGCCGGCTGGAGCGAAACGAGCGCGAGTGCGAGTAGGCGCTTCATCCTAGTTCAGTGCCCCGATGATCGCACCGAACAAGGTGAATGCGACCGTCGCGTAGCCTGCGTTGATGGCCCACAGTCCGAAGGGACGGTCTTCGAACAAGTCGTTGATGCCCATGAACGCGCCGACCCAGAACAGCCCGGCGGCAAAGCCGTACATCGCGCCGTGCTGGAGCGAGACTTCGGGGCCCAGGAACATCGCGAAGACGGCGGCGGCGAACAGGCTGAGGATGAAAGCGAGGCCAAAGACCTTGGCCTTGTTCATCGCAGCAGCTTTCTCCTCGGTCATGCCGGTATGTGCCATCCACGCTTTGCCGAACAGCGGACCGTACCAGAGCCCGCCAAGGACGAATGCGGAGACGGCGGCGAGGCCGACTGCGAGCCAGTTGAGTTCCATTTTTACCCTCCCTGTTGCGGGGCGTCAGGCAGCCTGCCTTTGCCCCATGAGCATGTCGAAATGGGTACGCAGTACGGCGACGCTTCGGTCGAACAGGCCGATGTCGCGATGGGTGCGGGCCTGCATGATCCCGCCCTCCATGATGGTGAGCACGAATTCGGCGAGCGCCTGCTTGTCGGTGTCTTCAGGCAGCCTTTCGGAGGCGCCATCGAGACAGGCTTTCACCGCGCCGACCCAATTCGAGAAATTCCTGGCGATCAGTTCGCGCACGCGGGGGTCGGGCTCGCTGATCTCGAGCGCGAGATTGCCGATCGGGCAGCCGTGCGCATAGTCGCTGGTAAGCAGCATGACGCGATAGCCGTTGAGCAAGGCGAAGATCCGTTCGATCGGATCGTCCACCTCTGCCCAGGCATAGGCGAGCAGATTTTCTTCGATCCCGTCGCGATACCATTCGAGCACGGCGACCAGCAGGTCCTGCTTGCCCGGGAAAAAATGGTAAAGACTGCCGGAGTGGACCTGCGTGCGGCTCAGGATGTCCGCGATGCTGGTCGAGTTAAAGCCCTTTTCCCAGAACAGGTCGCGGGCGGCCTCGACGATCTTGGTGCGTGTGTCGCGGTTGCGGGGCTCGGTCATGAGCCCCGCTTAGCGCAGCTTGAATGATCATTCAACTCAGGTGAGGACGCCGTTAGCGCGCTGCTTTCGCGCGTAGACGAACAGGGCAATGGTGATGCCGACCACGACCAGCGGCATGACGGTAAAAATTCCGCCAGTCAGTTCCTCAGGTTTGTCGGCAAAGATCAGGTCGTATCCGATCCCCACGATCGCCCCTAACGCGGAGATGCCGAACGCCGTGACGGCATGGCGTTGGCGGAGCAAAAGCAGGATGGACCCCAATATCCCACCCCAGACGCCAAGCGCCCAGCCGATGTCGGCAAGAAGCGGCGCGCTTTCCATGTATGCGATCGTTTCTTCGACCGGTAGCGGGAGAGCCGAAAGATAGGCCTCGTTGTGCGTCCGGGTCATGACATAGTCGAAGCCACCATAGCTGTTCCAGAGCAACGAAATGATCCCGACGGCCCAGAGATGGCCCGGTGTCTGCTGGTTAGTAGTCATTGATATGGCTTCCTCTTACTGCAGTACGCCGTTGGCTTTCTGCTTTCGCGCATAGGCGAAGAGCGCGATGGCGATGAATACCACACCGACCATGATCGGGTCGATGCCCGACCCGCCAAGCTCTTCGGGTCGATCGGCCGAGCCGAGCATGCCCATGACCAACCCGCCGACGGCGCCGATCAGTGACAGCGCGAGCGTGGCGACCGCATTGGCGTTGCGCATCAGCAGCAGGATCGCGCCGACGACCCCACCCCAGACGCCGATGGCCCAGAAGAAGTGCGTGATCAGCGGTGCCCGTTCGACCCAGTCGAACACGATCTGCGGGTCGACACCCGGCATCATCGTTTCGATCCATCCGGCAACGCGGAACTGGGTCATCGTGTAATCGAGCGCGCCAAAGCTGTTCCACAAGAGCGCGAGGATGCCGACGATCCACAGATGGGTCGGCGTTTTCTGCATGGTCATCCGACAGCCCTCCTAGCTCAAGACGCCCATGGCGGTCATGCGGCGCGCATAATACCAGAGCAGCGCGAGCTGCACGCCGATGAAGATCGAGAAGATCATGGATCCGGGCGTGGCGAGTTCGGCAGGTGGGGGATTGGTCCCGAAGCTGTGCACAGCTGCGACAAGGTAGGCGATGGTGCTGACCGCGAAGGCCGTGACGGCCGAGGATTTGCGCATCAGGAGGAGGACGCAGCCGATGACCGCAGCCCAGACCGAGACCGGCCAGGCGATCTCCATCCAGATGGGAAAACTGTCGTACCAAGCGAGCATGTCTTCGGTCAGCTGCGCCATGTAGATGTCGACCTTGAAGCGCATCATGAGATAGTCGAGCGCCCCCATCGCGTTGAACAACAATGCGAGAATGCCGATAATCCAGAGATGCGTGGGTGCCTTTGTGGCAGGTGCGGTGGCCATGAACATTTCCCCCTAGCAATGTTTCGGTGCCGACATGAGGCGCGCGTCCGTAGCGACTGTCAAGGTCACTTCGTCGAACGATCCTTTCCGACTTGCCCCGCGCTGCTAGGGTGGCGACTCGAAGGGAGGCGTCCATGAACCACGATCTCGACCCGGAGGGCCGGCGGCTGCCGGTAAGACTGGGCGGCGTTTCCAACGGCGAATTCAACCCGCTCCCCAAGAGGCCCAAGCAACGCGCCATCGACCATGTGGCGCACGAGACCGCGAGCCTGCACGCGCGCAAGCTTGGAATCGGGCGGCGCGCCTTCATGACCTCGACGATGGGCGTGGCGGCGGTTCTGTCGGCGTGCAATGCCGCCAATCCGAAGGCGGGCGGACGCTATGCGCTCGAGAAAGACGCGAGCCTAGATGATGCCGCGGCGAACGCCACGCTGGCCGGGGACGAGTTCATCTTCGACGTGCAGCTTCACTGCGTCGATCCGTCGATGGCGTGGGCCGACGGACCTGATGGCGCGGTGTGGCTCGGCGCCCTTCGCAACGTGTTTTCGCAGCGCGAGAAATGCGCCGAAGACAGTTTCGACTGCTATTCCGCGCAGACGCTGGCGAAAGAAGTCTTCCTCGACAGCGACACCGATGCGGGGGTGATTTCGGCGCTGTGGGGCACGGACGAGACCAGTCCGACCCCGACCGCCTATGCCGCCGAAGCGGCGGAAGTGATCGAGGCGATGGACGGCGACCGTCATCGCTGCCTTATCCACGGCGGCGTATTGGCCAACGAGCCCGGCGAGATCGAGGCAATGGAGGAGAAGGCGAAGACGCACGGCGTCGCGGCGTGGAAACTCTATCCGCAATATAGCGTGACAAAACCGGGCTATTTCCTCGACGAACCCGGCCCCGCCGAGGCGTTCTTCGACAAGGCGCGGTCGCTGGGCGTGAAGACGGTCGCGGTGCACAAGGGAATTAGCCTGTTTCAGCAGGATCCGGCGCTTTCATCGCCAAAGGACATGGGTCCGGCAGCGCGCGCGAACCCTGACTTCACCTTCCTGACCTATCACTCGGGTTATCAGCCCGGGCTGGCCGAGGGACCTTACGACCCCGACAATCCGCGCGGGGTCGATCGGCTGATCAAGTCGTTCCTCGACGCGGGGTTTGAACGCAACCAGGGCAATCTTTATGCCGAGATGGGCGCGGTATGGAAGCTCGTGATGGGCAGCCCCGAGCAGGCCGCACATTATCTTGGAAAGCTGCTCAAATATATGGGTGAGGAGCGGATCATCTGGGGCACCGACAGCCTCTGGTTCGGCAGCCCGCAAGACCAGATCCAGGCGCTGCGCAGCTTCGAGATCAGCGAAGAATATCAGGAGCGATACGGCTATCCCGCGATCACTGCCGATATGAAGCGTCGTATCTTCGGCCTCAACGCGGCAGCGGTGTACGGGCTCGATGTCGAAGCGATGAAGACCGGGCGGTTCGACACGACGCGTGATGCCTATACCGAGGCTCGCAATCCGAGTTTCCGGAGCTATGGGCCGACCGATCGGCGTGGCTTCCTGGCGCTTCATGCCGACAGGCCGGGCGCTCCGGGCTAGGCAACGCGGTCGCTTTCTGCGAGTTGGAGGATCATGACGAACAAGCTTTTCATTTCCGCCGCTGCGCTCGCGCTGGTCGCCTGCGCCCGTACCGAACCCATTCCCGACGATGCGCTCGACAATGTCGAGCCGCCTGCGCCCGTTGCGCTTGATGAGGACGATGCCGCCACGGCGCCGCAGCTCACGCCCGGCATGCGCTGGGAGATCGACGAGGCGGCCAATGCCGCGCTCTACGGCGCCGACCGCGCGTCGCCCGCGCTCTCGATCCGCTGTGACGAGGACGAACGTGCGCTGGTCCTGACGCGCTATTTCCCGACCGTGCCCTCAGGAGCGGGGACGATGACGCTGACCGGTGGGGGGGCTATTGCCAGCGTGCCGGTATCGGCCGAGCAGAATGAGGGGCGCCCCGGTGGCCGCCTGACCGCGACGCTTGACATGGGCGACCTGGCTAACAGCGTAGGTACGGTGTTCCGTTCAGGCGAAGTCATCAACGTCAGCGTGACCGGCGCGGAGCCCGTCGTGCTGATGGGCGGGAGCGAAGTGTCGATGATCCTCGACGCCTGCCTCGGCACGGCTGACAACAGTGTCACCGAAGAGGTTTATGACGCAGAGACCGCTGCCGACGAGGCCTAATTCTCTGTCGCGTCGGGTGCCGCCCAGGCAAGCTCGACCGTGTCGCCAGTTCCTTCACGCCTGACGATTCCGGTCGCTCCGGCATCGCGCAGGGCGTTCGCGACGATCGCGACCGCGTCCGTGTCTCCGGTTAGCGTGATCGGGGCTTCCACCCTTTGCTGGGCCCAGGCGGCGAGTGCGACCGACGAGGCGTCTGGCGTGCCATCTTCATTGACGGCGATGGTCGGCAGCGGACGAGCCGGCGGCACGAGCGCGAGGCTCCAGCCCGGGGTCCGCTGGGCGACACGGCGCTCGAGATCGCGATAGGCCGACAGGGTCGCGCCTTCGATCGGGCGCGCGCGTACTCGCGCCGTGCGGGCCACGCGGTCGATCGTGATCGCTTCCTTGTCGACGCCCGCGATCAACGCCAGCCGGTCGGTCAGGTCATCGATGGCGCGTTGGGTCGCCTCGGCCTGCGCGCGGGAGCGGGCAGCCGCCAGTTCGGCCTCCTCCGCAGCTCCGGCATCGACGGGCACGCGGAATTGGTCCAGCGTCACGACGACTGGCTTGTTCAACTGCGCCGACAATTGCTCCTCGATCCGCGCTTCGGCCTCTTCGCGGAATTCGGGCGTGAAGATGGTGGCGCTGACCTGCACCGGCTCGCTGTCGAAGTCGATGACCGGCGTCTCGACACGCGCGCGGTCGCCGAATTCCTTGTTGAGCGACTGCGTGGCGAGCCGTTGGGTGAAGGCCTCGTCGCGGATCTGGCTGAGGGTCAGGTAGAGCGGGATCGAAAGCAGGAAGAGCGCGAACAGGATGACCACCGACTGGAGCAGCGTGTGCTGCTTCGACAGCTGGGTGCTGAACCCGTAAAGCCTCGCCATCGCGGCCGATGTCGCGGCGATGGTGATCAGGTTGGTGATGAACAGCATCAGCGCTCCGCCGAAGACCGCCCAATTGAGCGTCGCAAGACCGAAGCCGACCACGGCCAGTGGGGGCATCAAGGCGACGGCGATCGCCACGCCGACGATCGTGCCCTGCCGCCCGCGGATCATCGCGAAAGCACCTGCAAGGCCGGAGAAGAAGGCGACGCCGAGATCGAGCAGGTTGGGCCGCGTCCGCGCCGCAATCTCGCTCGTGATGGTCTGGATCGGGCTCATCCACGTGATGACTGCGGCGATGAAAATCGCGGTGACGACGCCGACGAACAGGCATTTCGAACTGTCGCGTAGCCAGCGCACGTCCCAGCTCGCGAGCGCGAATCCTGCGCCGATGATCGGGCCCATGAGCGGTGACAAGAGCATGGCCCCGATGACGACGGCAGGCGACGAGAGGATCAGGCCGAGGCAGGCGATGCCCGCTGACATGGAGATCATGAAGAGATAGCGGCCGTCGAGCCCGCCTTCGTCCTTGACGCGGCGGATCGCTTCGTACTGGTCGACCGTCTTGACGAAATTGCGCCGCCACCATTGGCGGAGGCTGGCGAGGATACGCAGTCGCTCGCGCTGGCGAATGCGTTGTTCTTCGGCCTTGCGGGCCGACTCGGCGTCTTCGTCGAGCGTCACGGTGTCGTTCATGCGCGCATCTTGTCGTTTCGCCGACAAAAGGAAAGGGGCGATGCGTCGCCGCACCGCCCCTCCTGCCCCCGCATGTGGGGTGACGGATTAGAAGCCGACGTTGAGCGAAACGCTCGCGCCGGTTTCGTTGCCGTCATCCTTTTCGAAGGTCATCGACACGGCAGTGTCGAGACGCACGCTCGAGAAGAGCTGTGCCGAGAAGCCACCGGAAAGGCGACCGTAGAGGCCATCATCTTCTTCGCCGAGGTTCCAGCTATTGACGATGCCCGGGCTCGTGGTCTGCGAGAAGCGGTACATGCGCATGCTGTCGCCCATGTTCTTCTCGAACGCGAAGCGCGCGTGCGGACGGACCTGGATGCCCCAATTGTCAAAGTCGCCGCGCATGTCGATGCCAAGCGAGCCGCGGCCCGAGGAGAAATCGATCGGGTCGACGTTAAGGTTGAGTGCCGCATCGCCGCTTTCGGTGTAGCCGTCGAGATCGACCTTGGCATAGTCGTAGGCGATGCTCGGCCCGACCCGGAAGATGCCTGCATTGAGCAGGTAGCCGATCTTGCCGCCGTAGACGAAGTGGTCGCCGTCAAACTCTGCCGAACGCGAGAGTGCGTCGATGTTGCGCACGCCTGCGCGCTCGATCTCGTGATCGTCCCAGCCTGCGCCGACATAACCCTGAAGGTAGATCGGGCCGAGCGCGTAGGCCGCGTAGCCGCCGACTTCGATGCTGGTCGCTTCGCCCTCGGCAGTGCGGTTACCATAGTCGAACTTGGGCATTGCGTAGCGGGCCATCCCGCCGACGACGAAGTTGCCGACGCCGACCTCGACACCGCCATGGATGCCGAAGGCCGAAGTGTCGAACGTATTCTGCCACATGGTGCCCGTGACACCGCGGCTCGAATAGTCGCCACCGGCGTAGATCTTGAAGCCCTCGGCCATGTCACCGTCGCGCGGGGCGGTGCCATCGATGCGGGCGGTCAGCGTGCGACCGAAGTGGCGCGCATTGTCCATCGCCATCATCGCATTGCCGTCGATCGTCAGCGGAGCATTGAGCTGCGCAGCGATATATTCGGCGATGACGCGGTTGGTGGCCGTCGTCGGGTGCAGCGCGTCGCCATAGATGACGTAATTGCTGCTATCGACCACGCAGGCCGTGTCGACCACGAACAAGGGGCAGGCGAACTCGCCGATCCCGAATTCGGGGTTGGCGAGGATGTTTTCCACCACCTGGTTACCGTCGAGATAGTGAACCATCACGCCATTCGCTGCGAAGCCCGCGAGCGTGGTCTGGATGCCTGCGTTATAGGAAGACGCGAAGGCCGAGCGGACCGCAGCAGCGTTGGCCGGATCGGGCTGGAACGCGACTTCGGGCGCGGTCGACGTGTCGATCGCGATGTAGGAGATGTTCTGCGCTCCGGCCTGGATCAGCGTGTTGAGGCCGAACGAAGCCTGCGCAGCCGACGTGGCACCGGCCACGGCCGCACCCGCGACGTCGCCGCCGGTCTGCTGGTAGATGCGCCCGTCATTGCCGCCCAGCGAGAGCAGGACCAGATCGTCGGATTCAAACGTGCCGCTGACGCTCGGGAAGATCCCCGGGATCGGGAAGCCGGCGCCGCCATTGAGGAACAGGCTGTATTGGGTCGCGAAGCCCGGCAGACCCGCATTGGTGTTGCTGTTGTCGGTCAGCGCACCGCCGATCGCAAAATCGTCGAGCGAGGCGTTGAGCTCTTCGGCGAGCGTATCGGCGATCGACAGGCCGCCCGAGAAACGGCCGGTGGGATAGACGGCGGCAGCGCTCGGCGGCAGGCCGACTGTCGCATCGACGATGGCCAGCGCGTTGCCGGTATCGACCGTGCTGTCGCCGAAGGAGACGACGCGGGTGATTTCCTGCGCGCTGGCGGCCTGAGGCGCGATGAGGGCGGCGCCCGCAAGGAGGCTCGCCGAAAGAAGGCGGGTCTTGGTCATGAAATTTCCTCTCCATGCACGAGGGGTACGGCCCCCCAGTGAAACTGTGCACGAACTTCATGGCGCGGGCGACAAAGCAACACAAGTGTCAGTAAGGCAACAGGGGGTCGATTTTCCCGTCAGCGTGGCGTTGCTGCAAGCCTGCTCATCAGGATGGCGGCGCGCTTGGCCTGCCGCCAGACCGACGGGATGTCGACGCGCTCGTCGGGGCTGTGGCTGCCATAAACGACCGGGCCGAGCCCGTTGATGCCGTCGATCAGGTGCGCGACGTAGCTGATGTCGGCGGCGCCGCGGCGCGAGGGGTCAAGCGCTTCCATTTCCGGGAGCCCCATGTCGCGATTGACCACGTTGAGCGCGGAGAGCAGCGCGGCGTTGCCCTCGGTAGGGGGCATTGGCGGATAGGCTTCGTCGAACTCGATGGTCGCGCTGGTGCCCGGCAAATTCTCGGCGACAATGGCGCGCATGGCCGCCTGGGTGCGCGCGATCTGCTGGCGGGTCATGGCACGCAATTCGCCGCGCAGGATCGCCGCGGGGGCGACGATATTGGTCTTGCCGCGCGCGGTCGTGCGGATGAGGTCGTCATCGATGGTCGTCTCTTCGCCGCCCGCAATCAGCCCGATATTGTAGGTCAACCGCTCCTCGCCGTAGCGTAGCTTCTCGCGGAAATCGTCGACGATGCGCGCGGCCTCGTAGATCGCGCCATAACCTAGCCCGTCGGAGAAGACGCCCGAACTGTGCCCGCTCCTGGCCTCGACGCGGATGGTGTAGCTGCCGAAGGAGCGGCGCGCGATCGACCCCATGTCGCGCCCGTCGAGCGTGACGAGACCCTCATAGTCAAGGGCAATGTCGCTCTCTTCGGCAGCGTCGATCAAGTGCGCGCGGGACAGTTCGAGTGGCGAGCCGCTATCTTCTTCGTCGCCGGTGATCACGGCAATAATATCAGCCCCGTCGAGCGTTCCCGCGTCGCGCATGGCTCGCAGCGCCGTGAGCATGACGACGACCCCGCCCTTATTGTCGCCGACCCCGGGGCCGTATGCGTTTTGACCTTCCTGGGTGTAGGTCTGGAAGTCGCTGTCGGGTTCGAACACCGTGTCGACATGGCCGATCAGGAGGATGCGCTTGCCGGTACCGTCGCCGCGATGGCGGGCGATCAGGTGGCCGGCGCGGTCCGTGCCCGGCACCTCGACCCATTCGGTATCGAAGCCCAGCGCATCGAATTTCTTCCCGACCAACGCTCCGACCTCGCGCACCCCGTCATGGTTCATCGTCCCGCTGTTCCGGTTGACGAGATTGGCGAGCAGCGAAAGCGCGTCGGACTGCTGCGCATCGACCGCCTCGACCATCGATCGTTCGGTAGGCGACAATTGCGCGACGGCAGAAGCCGGAAGCGCAAAGGCAATGGCGAGCGTGAGCAGGGGACGGATCATGGCGAGAGCCTAGTCAGGGCAGCAGGCAAGAGCAATTGGATAAACACCCTGTCCTACAATGTGCCAAATAGGTTGGTAAACGTGCGACTCGGGAAGGAGGATGCATGGCAAGACCACAAATTTACGCATCGGGAGAGAGCGCGGACACGCTCGCGACCGGTTTGCTCGAAGCGCTGCTTGAACGCGAAGGGGGATATGTGAACCATCCCGCCGATCGCGGCGGCCCGACCAATTTCGGAATCACGCAGGAGGTGGCGCGGGCGCAGGGCTACCATGGCGACATGCGCGACCTGCCACGCGCCGAGGCGCTCGACATCTACCGCCGACTATACTGGCTGCGTCCCGGATATGACCGGGTGGCGCGGCGCATGCCGATGATTGCTGCCGAGCTGTTCGATACCGGCGTCAACATGGGTCCTGCGGTGGCGACCACCTTCCTGCAGCGCGCGCTCAACGCGCTCAATCGCAACGAGGACGATTATGCCGATTTGGTCCCTGACGGGCGGGTCGGTCCCAAGACGCTCAACGCGCTCGACGAGTATCGCGCGGTGCGGGGCGATCGCGGCGGTGAGCGCGTGCTGCTGCGCGCGCTCGAGGCGCTGCAGGGCGAACGCTACTTGCGGCTCGCCGAACGGCGGCCGGCGAACGAGGCCTTTCTATACGGCTGGCTCGCGAACCGGTTGGGACAGGCGGACTAGGGGAGAATGACGATGGGGTTGATTGAAAGCATTATCGGACCGGTGTCGAAACTGCTCGACAAGATTATTCCGGACAAGCGCGCGCGCGAACAGGCGCAGCGGGAGCTGCTCAGGTTGCAGCGAACGCAGGACCTGCAGACGATCGAAGTGCAGATGAAGGCTATCATCGCCGAGGCGCAGTCGGTCGATCCGTGGACCAGTCGCGCACGGCCGAGCTTCATGTACGTTATGTACACGCTAATCCTCTTCTCGATCCCGATGGGGATGATTAGCGTCGCCGACCCGGCCACGGCTCGCGCGATCGGTGAAGGCATGACGCACTATCTTCGCGCCTTGCCCGAGGAGCTCTACGCGCTCTTCGGTACCGGCTATCTAGGCTACACGGCAGCCCGGACCTGGGGTAAGGTCAAGGGCGTGGAGCGGTAATTGCTCGCATCTGCAGCACGTCGATGTTGCATTGCGAAACGAAACTGGGTTGAATGGCGGCAGGAAAGGACGCGACCATCTCCAGGCTTGCCGCCATCGACCACAAGCTCAAGCGCCGACTCCGGCGTTACAAGAGGCGCGCCATGCTGGCGGGCGAGATGAGCCTATGGGCACTCGGCCGGGTCGGCCTTTCGCCCGTGGCCATGCTCGATGCGGCATCGCGGGTGAAGGGCGACAAGGACGTGCGCTGCCTCGCACGCGGCATTCCCTACGGCGATGATCCGCGCCAGCGGCTCGACCTTTGGGCGCCCAAGAAGCCTGGCCACGACCCGCTCAAGGTCGTCATCTTCTTCTACGGCGGGGGCTGGGTCGTCGGCGAGCGCGGCGAGTTCGGCTATGTCGGACGAGCGCTAGCGCAGCGCGGTTTCCTTTCGGTGATGCCCGACTACCGGCTCGCTCCGCACGCACGTTTTCCAGACTTCATCCATGACGGCGCGCAAGCGCTCAAATGGGTGAGCGAGAATATCACGACCTTTGGCGGCGATCCCGACAAGATCGCGATCGCTGGTCACAGCGCGGGCGGTCACCTCGCCGCGCTGCTCGCGCTCGATCCGCGCTATCTCGAAGGGGAGGGGCTCGACCCGGCGATCATCAAGGCCGCAGCGCTGCTTTCGACCCCGACCAATTTCTATCCCTTCATCGACCCGCGTGCGATCAAGGCATTCGGCGATCACGAGCCGCATACCGACACGCAGCCGATCAATTTCGCCCGCGCCGACGCGCCTCCGATCCTGCTGCAGACCGGCACGGCCGACATCACCGTGCGCGCGCGCAATTCGCAGCAATTGGCGCAAGCGCTCGAGGATGCAGGGGCCGAAGTCGACCTCAAGCTTTATCGCGGCGCGACCCATAGCGACCCGGTCAAGGCGTTCAGCCCGCTCTTCACCCGCTATCCGATCGTCGAAAACCTGGTGGACTGGTTGAACGCCAAGCTGGCATGATCGCCCCATGACGAGGGTGCTATTCTGCTTGATCGCCTGCCTGTTGGCTGTGCCCGCGATGGCGCAGCCGATGGTCACGCTCGAGGCGCATGGCGGGCGTTTCGTCATGCTCGACAAGGATGCGATCGGCTATCTGCCCGATCCCGATCCGAGCGGCGCCCCTGCTCCGGTGATGATCGTGCTTCACGGGCGGGGCGGCAATGCTGCCACCGCACTTGCCGGCGTGGTCGGGGAAGCTTCTCGCCGGGGGATCGCGCTGGTCGCGCCCAAGTCGCGCGGCCAGACCTGGGACGCGCTGCGCGCCTTCTCAAGCCAGTCGACGCGCTCGCCCGGACGATTGCCGGGCGGTGATGCAAAACAGATCGCGAACGCAGTCGAAGCGCTCTCCGCTCACGGTGCGATCGACCGCTCACGGATCGCTCTATTCGGCTTCTCGGACGGTGCGACCATGGCCCTCTCGCTCGGTGCCGCGCGTCCGGCAGACTATCCGCTGGTCATCGCGTTCGCGCCCGGCGGCATCCTGCGCACACGCGGCGATGCCGAGCAGCGCTTCATGATCGCGCACGGGACCGAGGACGCGATCATTCCCTTTTCGCACGGCGCCGGACGGGTATGTCCCGCCGTCGAGCGGCTTGGGCGCGACGTTCGTTTCCTGCCTTATGGTGCAGGGCACGTCGTCGATCCCGCTGCGCTCGGCGAGGCGCTCGACAGTTTTCTCGATCCCGCGCGCCCGTTCGGAAGTCCGGGCTGCCCCTAGGCTTGCATGGGGCGACCCCGCTCCCCACATCTCCCGCAACGAAGAGCGGAGAGCATGTTGGAACAATATCACGGCACCACGATCCTCGGCGTCAAGAAAGACGGCAAGACCGTCATCGCGGGTGATGGGCAGGTGAGCCTTGGCAATACCGTCATCAAGCCCAACGCGACAAAGGTCCGGCGCATCGGCAGCGAAGGCAAGGTCATCGGCGGGTTCGCCGGCGCGACCGCGGACGCCTTCACGCTGTTCGAGCGGCTGGAGAAGAAGCTCGAGGCTTCGAACAACAAGCTGATGCGCGCGGCGGTCGAGCTCGCTAAGGACTGGCGGACCGACAAGTATCTGCGCAACCTCGAGGCGATGATGATCGTCGCCGATGAAGACACGATGCTCGTCATCACCGGCAATGGCGACGTGCTCGAGCCCGAAGGCGGGATCACCGCGATCGGTTCGGGCGGCAACTATGCGCTCGCTGCGGCGCGCGCGCTCGCCGACTATGAAAACGACCCCGAAGTGCTCGCGAAGCGCGCGATGAAGATCGCCGCCGACGTGTGCGTATTCACCAACGGCAATTTGACCATCGAGACTGTTTAAGTGGACCAGAATTTCACCATGAAACCGGCGGGCAGCGATCCGCTGACCCCCAAGGCTATCGTCGCCGCGCTCGACGAGCATATTATCGGCCAACACGACGCGAAGAAGGCTGTGGCCGTGGCGCTGCGCAATCGCTGGCGGCGCCAGCAGCTTTCGGATGAGCTCAAGGCCGAGGTCACGCCCAAAAACATCCTGATGATCGGGCCGACCGGCTGCGGCAAGACCGAGATCTCGCGTCGGCTGGCGAAGCTCGCCGATGCGCCCTTCGTCAAGGTCGAAGCGACCAAGTTTACCGAGGTCGGCTATGTCGGGCGCGACGTTGAACAGATCGTGCGCGATCTTGTCGAGGAAGCGGTACGGCTCGAACGCGACCGCCGCCGCGAACAGGTCAAGGAAGCCGCGCAGGATGCGGCGATCGAGCGTCTCTTGGATGCGCTGGTGGGCAAGGGGTCGAGCGAGGCCACGCGCCAGAGCTTCTTGAAACGCCTCGACGAAGGCAGCCTCGACGAGACCGAGGTCGAGATCGAGGTCGCCGACCAGCCGTCCATGCCGTTCGAAATGCCGGGCGGCGGCGGGCAGGTCGGAATGATCAACCTGTCCGACATGATGGGCAAGGCGTTCGGCCAGGGCGCGCCCAAAAAACGGCGCAAGCTCAAGGTGAAGGCAGCCTACGAGAAGCTGGTGGAGGAAGAAGCCGACAAGCGGCTCGACCTCGACGACGTCAACCGCACCGCGCTCGAGGATGCGGAGGCCAACGGCATCGTCTTCCTCGATGAAATCGACAAGATCGCGGTCAGCGACGTGCGCGGTGGTTCGGTCAGCCGCGAAGGCGTGCAGCGCGACCTTCTCCCGCTAATCGAGGGCACGACCGTGTCGACCAAATACGGGCCGCTCAAGACCGACCATATCCTGTTCATCGCCTCGGGCGCGTTCCATGTGGCCAAGCCCAGCGACATGCTTCCCGAGCTACAGGGGCGTCTTCCGATCCGTGTCGAGTTGAAAGCGCTGACGCAGGAGGACTTCGAAGCCATCCTGAAGGCAACGCGCGCCTCGTTGACCGAGCAATATCAGGAGCTCTTGAAGACCGAGGGCGTCACGGTGAATTTCACTGACGACGGAATTCAGGCGCTCGCGCGGATTGCGGCGGATGTGAACGAGGCGGTCGAGAATATCGGTGCCCGCCGCCTGCAGACGGTGATGGAGAAGTTGCTCGAAGACATCAGCTTCGATGCCGAGGAGCGCTCGGGCCAGACGGTGACCATCGACGCCAAGTTCGTCGAGGAGCAGTTGTCGGGCATCGCCAAGAATGCCGACCTCAGCCGCTACGTGCTCTGATCGTCGGGCAAGGGGTGGCGCCAGGTGAGGCCTGTCGCAAAGGGCGTCCACAGGCTCGCCTTCACCCCGGCAATCCGAAGCTTGGCGTTGACCCACTGGTTGCATGTCCGCACCGCGTTGAAGTTGCCTAGCCCTTCGTAGAAGGCGTCGCTGTCCCAATATCCGGGATGGTCGATGCGCTGCGGCCTGCGTCCCTCGCCGAGATCGAAATCGGCGCGTATGGCGGCGTAGAGGCGTCGATATTCCTCGGGGCGCAGGGTCAGCTTAGCCGTTGCATAATATACGGGGTCCGCGACCCACTGGACATGCATGATGCGCTCGCCAGCAATCATCGAGGTCACCGCCGTGTCGAGTTCGAGATCCGACCAGGTCGGCGTGTCGAGATAGATGCCACGGTCGCCCGCGCCGATCATGACCCACGCAGCGTTAGGCCAGTTGGGGTCGCCGAAATGGCTACCCGGAAAGTCTTCGCGCCAGCTCAGCCCGGCCGCATCGGCGGGCATGACGAAGTCGAGATGGACGCCGTTCGAGCTGATATAGACCGGAATGCCGACTTCTGGCTCTTCCCAATCGCTATTGACCGGAACGAGTGCGCCGAGCAGCGCCGCGGTCAGATAGAGCGCGGGCAGCGCGAAAATGAGCAGCAAGGCTCGTCTGAGCCAGGGCCGCTTGGTTTTGCGTTTGCGTCGACGCTTCGCCATCCGCCGACCTTGTCAGCTAGGTCGCCCGTAGGCGACAATTTTTTCGCGAAGCTGCATCGTGCAGCCCCACACGACATCCGTCGGCGACCATTTTTCCAATCAGCCGCAATCGTGCCCCGCACGATTGCATTTCAGGCTGCTTGGAAAAATGGTCGGGGAGACAGGATTCGAACCTGCGACCCCCACACCCCCAGTGTGATGCGCTACCAGGCTGCGCTACTCCCCGACCCATCGGGACCTTATGGGTGGCCCTGATGCGAGTGCGCCTCTAGCCATTGAACACGTCCCATGCAAGCACCAGATGCTTGTAAGCGTAGGGGGCGGCGTGATAGGCGCTCCCATCTTTTTCTAACGACGGCTGCGCCCCCGGCGCGCGCCGACCCTGAAGACGGGATTTTCATGACCAACCTCATCCTTGCCGCCGCACAGCCGAGCGCAGGCGGATCGTTCCTGATCCAGATCATGCCGCTGCTGCTGATCTTCATCATCTTCTGGTTCCTGCTGATCCGTCCGCAGCAGAAGAGGATGAAGGAGCACCAGGCCGAAATCGCCGCGATCAAGAAAGGCGACAAGGTCGTCACTGGCGGCGGGCTGATCGGCAAGGTGACCAAGGTTTCCGACGACGAGGTCGAGCTCGAGCTGGCGCAGGGCATGCGCGTCAAGGCGGTTAAGGGCATGATCTCGACCGTGATCAAGCCGGGCACCAAGCCCGCGAACGACTAGGAAGCCTAGCGATGCTCGACTTTCCCCGCTGGAAGGTGCTGTCGATCTGGGGGATCATCCTGTTCGGGATCCTGCTGTCGATTCCCAGCCTGATGTCCGAAGAGCGCCAGGCCGAGATCTGGCCCTCCGTCCTGCCGCAGGAGCGGATCTCGCTCGGCCTCGACCTTGCGGGTGGTTCTTACCTGCTGCTCGAAGCCGACGCGGACGATGCCGAAAAGCAGCGTCTCCAGGCGATGGAAGACACGATCCAGACCGAAATGCGCCGCGCCAATCCGCGCATCCGCATCGGGGAAATCTCGACCACTGGCGGCCGCGTGTCATTCATGGTCCGCGACCCCTCGCAGGTCGATGCCGCGGTCGAGACGATGCGCACCGTGACCCAGCCGGTCGGGCTGACCGGTCGCCGCGACTGGGACGTCAGCGTGGTCGATTCGACCCGCGTCGTCGTTTCGCCGACTGCCGAGGGCGCCCAAGGCGCGCTTGCCGACGCGGTGACGGTGGCGCGCGACGTCGTGCGTCGCCGTATCGACCCGTCGGGCACCAAGGAAATCACCGTCCGCACCTCGGGCCAGGACCGGATCGAGGTCATGGTGCCGGGCGTCGAAGACCCGGAAGCTCTGAAGGATTTGATCGGTCAGACCGCGCGTTTGGAGTTCAAGCTGGTCGACACCGCCGCCGACCCCTCGCTGATCGCGCAGGGCATCGCGCCCGCGGGTAGCGAATTGGTGCCCTATCCCGACGGCATCGGCTTTCCCTACACGGGCGTGACCGCGGACGGCACCAACATGATCGCGCTCAAACGCCGCGTCATCGTGTCGGGCGAGCAGCTCAATGATGCACAGCAGAGCTTCAACGAAGACGGGCTCCCCGTCGTCTCGATCAGCTTTAATAGCCAGGGTAGCCGTGCCTTCGGACGCGTGACGCAGGAAAATACCGGTCGCCCCTTCGCGATGGTGCTCGACGGCACCGTGCTCTCGGCGCCCAATATCAACGAACCGATCCTGGGCGGGCAGGCGCAAATCTACGGTAACTTCACGGTCGAAAGCGCCAACAGCCTCGCCATCGCCTTGTCCTCGGGCAAGCTGCCGGTGAAGCTCGACGTGATCCAGGAATATACGATTTCGTCCGACCTCGGCCGCGATTCAATCGAGAAGGGCGTGCTCGCCTCGATTGTCGCGACGCTCGCAGTGCTCATCTACATGATGATGACTTATGGTCGCTTCGGCCTCTATGCCAACGCGGCGCTGGTCACCAACGGCTTCCTGATCCTCGGCATCATGGCCGTCTTCAACGCCACCCTCACGCTGCCCGGCATCGCCGGCTTCGTACTCACCATCGGTGCGGCGGTCGACGCCAACGTGCTGATCAACGAGCGCATCCGCGAGGAACAGCGGCGCGGGCGCAAGACGCTCGACGCGATCGAGACCGGCTATCGCGAGGCTTCGACCGCCATTTTCGACGCCAACATCACCAACACCATCGCTGCGGTGATCATGCTCTACTTCGGCTCGGGCCCCATTCGGGGGTTCGCCGTCGTGCTGCTGATCGGCATCATCACCTCGGTCTACACCGCGGTGAACTTCACCCGCATGCTGGTGGCGCTGTGGGCGCGCAAGAAGCGCCCCAAGCAGCTGACGATTTAAGGAACGACTACCGATGAAACTCCTCAAACTCGTTCCCGACAATACGAACATCGACTTCATGCGTTTTCGCAAGATCGCGATCGCGATCACGATGGCGCTTGCGATCGCCGGCTATGCGCTGACCGCGATCAAGGGGCTCAACTTGGGCATCGACTTCGTCGGCGGGCAAACCATCGTCGCCGAATTCGAAGAGCCGGTCGAAATCGATGTCCTGCGCGCGCAAGTCGGCAGCCTTGGTGCGGGCGATGCGTCGATCCAGGAATTCGGCTCGCCCACCACCTTCCAGATTCGCCTGCCGGTCCCCAACGGCGAAGAGGCCGCGGCCAACCGCGTTGTCACCGAAGTCCGAACCATGCTGGAAAGCGAATATCCCGGCGTCGACGTCGGCAACGCGCAATCGGTCTCGGGCAATGTCAGCCAGGAGCTGGCGCAGGACGGCGCGATGAGCCTGATCTTCGCGATGATCGGCATCGCGACCTACATCTGGTTCCGCTTCGAATGGCAGTTCGGCGTCGGCGCGCTGGCGACGCTTTTCCACGACATCGGGCTCTTGCTGGCCTTCTTCTCGATCACCCAGTTGCAGGTCGACCTCAACATCGTCGCGGCCTTCCTGACGGTGGTCGGCTACACGCTCAACGACACGGTCGTCATCTACGACCGTATTCGCGAGAATCTGCGCAAGTATCGCAAGATGGGCATCGTCCCGCTGATCAACCTGTCGCTCAACGAAACACTCAGCCGGACGATCACAACGTCGATCGCGCTGTTGCTTGCCATCGGTGCGCTGCTGGTGTTCGGCCCCGAAGTCATCTTCGGGCTCACCGTCGCGATCTTCCTCGGCCTGTTCATCGGGACTTATTCGTCGATCTACGTCTCGGCACCTTTGCTCGACTTCCTCGGCGTGACGCCCGACAGCTTCATCCACGATGACGAGGACAAGAAGCCGACCGGCGACGGCGCGGTAGTCTGAGCAGAGTTATCGTCCAGCACCTGTTCATGCGGCTTGGCGCAGCCACGCTGTCACGTTAAGGATCGATCCCATGAAGAACCCGATGCTCCGCACTGCCCTCATTGTCGCGCTTCCGATCGCTCTTGCCGCCTGTGGTGGCGGTGGCGGCGGGAGTGGCCTCGACCAGTCCTACGTCGCGCGCGACGTGAACACGCTCTACTCGCTGGCGAAGGAACGGCTCGACCGCGGACGCTACGAGGAAGCCGCCGACCTCTTCAACGAAGTTGAGCGACAGCATCCCTATTCGGTATGGGCGCGCCGCGCGATGCTGATGGGTGCCTTTGCGCACTACCAGGACCGCAGCTTCACCGACGCGATTTCCGCGTCGCAGCGCTTCCTGTCGATCCATCCGGGCAATAGCGATGCGCCCTATGCGCATTACCTCATCGCGATGAGCTATTATCAGCAGATCGAGGACATCAGCCGCGACCAGTCGATCACGGCCAGCGCGCGCGATGCCTTCGCCGAGCTGATCCGCCGCTATCCGACCAGCCGCTACGCCGGGGATGCGCGAATCAAGATCGACCTCGTCAACGACCAGCTCGCGGGCAAGGAAATGGAAGTCGGCCGCTTCTACCAGACGCAGCGCAAATGGCTCGCCGCCACCATGCGCTTCCGCCAGGTGATCGAGCAGTACGAGACCACCGCCCACGCGCCCGAGGCGCTGCACCGGCTCGTCGAATCCTACCTCGCGCTGGGCGTGCCTGCCGAGGCGCAGAAGGCCGCCGCGGTGCTGGGTCACAACTATCCCGGCTCCAAGTGGTACGAGCGCAGCTACGAGCTGATGCAGAAGCACGGGATCAACGTCCTTAGCTAGGCGGAAGGAACGGGGCATTCGATGCTGCGACAGCTCGCCATTCGCGACGTCGTCCTCGTCGAGCGGCTCGAACTCGAATTTTCCGATGGCCTGACCGTCCTCACCGGCGAAACCGGTGCGGGCAAGTCGATCCTGCTCGATGCGCTCGGGCTGGCGCTCGGCCGTCGCGCCGATAGCGGGCTGGTGCGCAGCGGCGCCGACAAGGCCGAGGCGAGTGCGGAAATCGACATTACGGCGGACCATCCGGTCTGCGCCATCCTAGACGACGAGGAAATCGACCGTGACCCGGGCGAGCCCTTGCTGCTGCGACGCCGCGTCAAGGCCGACGGGGGCAGCCGCGCTTGGTTGGCGGGGGCCTCGGTGCCTGCGCGCACGCTGCGCGATGTTGGCGAAGCGGCGGTCGAGGTTCATGGCCAGCATGACGAACGCGGGCTGCTCGATGCCAAGGGCCACCGCGCGCTACTCGATGCCTTCGGCAAGATCGACACGGGGCCCGTCGCGCGGGCCTGGGAGGCGCTTTCGGCAACGATCGCGCGCCATTCCGAGGTCGAGGCCGAGGTCGAGGCTGCCGAGGCCGACCGAGAATTTCTCGACCATGCGGTGGGCGAGCTCGAATCGCTCGACCCGCAGGTCGGTGAAGAGGATGAGCTGGCGACAATGCGCCAGCGGATGAAGGACGCGGCGAAGATCGAGGAGGATCTCGACGCGCTCGATCCGCTTTTGTCGGGCGCGGAAGGTGCATTGTCTCAGATGCGGCAGGCGGCGCGGAGGCTGCAGCGGGTTGCTGACGTGCATCCGGGACTAGCCGAAGCATTGAGCGCGACCGACCGCGCGATCATCGAGGCGGATCAGGCGGAAGAGAAGATCGTCGAGGCGCGGCGCGAGCTGATGCATAGCCCCGACGATCTCGATGCGGCGGAGGAGCGGCTGTTCGCGATCCGCGGATTGGCGCGCAAGCATCGGGTCGAGCCCGACAAGCTGCCCGAGCTGCTGGCGGAGATGAGCGAGAAGCTGGAAGCGATTTCCACGGGCGCAGAGCGGCTGGCGGGGCTGGAAAAGGCGATTGCCGAGGCGCGCAAATCCTACGACGCGGCAGCGGCGAAGGTGCGTGAGGCGCGCAAGGGCGCGGCTTTGCGGCTCGATGCGCGGGTGGCCGAGGAACTGGTGCCGCTCAAGCTCGATGCGGCGAAGTTCGCGACCGCGATTGAAGATGCCGAGCCGGGGCCGGCGGGGATCGACCATGTGTCTTTCACCATTTCGACCAACCCGGGTGCGCCCTTCGGACCGCTGAGCAAGATCGCTTCGGGCGGCGAATTGTCGCGCTTCATCCTCGCGCTCAAGGTCGCGCTGGCCGAGGTCGGGAGCGCGGGCACGATCATCTTCGACGAGATCGATCGCGGGGTTGGCGGCGCGGTGGCGAGCGCGATCGGCGAGCGGCTGGCGCGGCTGGCTGAAAAGGCGCAGGTGCTGGTCGTCACGCACTCACCCCAGGTCGCGGCGCGCGCACAACACCACTTCCGCATCGCCAAATCCTCCGACGGCACGGTGACCCGCACCAACGTGGTCGCGCTGTCGGATGAGGAACGACGCGAGGAAATCGCGCGTATGCTATCGGGAACCGACATTACCGACGAAGCGCGCGCGCAGGCCGCGAAACTATTGGAGGCAGCATGATCAACCGCACCGAAACCAGCCACACGCATGACGGCACCGAGCTGCTGCACCTGGTCATGGACGATGGCAGCGGACAGGCACGGCCCGGCGTCGTGATCCTGCCGAGCTTCGCCAATCGCGGCGAGGTCGAGGAAGAGCATGGCGAACGGCTGGTCGAGCTGGGCTATTCGGTGCTGGTCGCGGACATTTACGGACGCGACATGATCGGTATCGATGTCGGCGAGGACGAGGGCAAGCAGAAGGCCTTCTCGACGATGGAAGAAAAGATGGAGGACCGCGGCGGCTATGTGAAGCAGCAGGCGGCGATCCTCGAATTCGCAAAAGCGCATGACGCGTTCGATGGCGACAAGATTGCGGTGATGGGCTTTTGCTTCGGCGGGCTGTGCACGCTCGACCTCGCGCGCTCGGGCGCCGATTTCCAGGTCGCGGGAAGCTTCCACGGCCTGCTCAAAATCCCCAATTTCACGACCCAGAAGATCAAGCCCAAGGTCGCGGTGTTCCACGGCTGGGACGACCCGATGGCACCGCCCGCCGACGTCGTCGCGCTGGGGCAGGAGCTGACCGAACAGGGCGCCTGCGACTGGCAGATCCACGCCTATGGCGGGGTCGGCCACGCCTTCACGAACCCCAATGCCAGCAAGCTCGGCATTGACGGCGTCGCGCACAACGCCAACGCCGCCTCGCGCAGCTGGGACAGCTTCTGCGACCTGCTTGCGGAGACGATGCGCTAGTGGGCGTGGGCCAGCTTTCCGACGCCGAGGCCGCCAATCGGTTGATGCGGCTGGCGCGGGAGATTGCGAAGCATGATGCGGCCTATCACGACCGCGACGCGCCCGAGATCTCGGACGCGGAGTATGACGCGCTAGTGGCCGAGAACAAGGCAATCGAGGCAGCCTTCCCGCACCTCGTGCGCGACGACAGCCCGTCGAAAAAGGTTGGGCACACGCCGTCCTCGCCGCTGGGCAAGGTCACCCATGCGGTGCAGATGCTCAGTCTCGACAATGGCTTTTCCGATGACGAGGTGCGCGAGTTCGTGGAGCGCGTTCGGCGTTTCCTGTCGCTGTCCGATGACGAGCCGGTGCGGCTGACGGCCGAGCCCAAGATTGACGGCCTCTCATGCTCGCTGCGCTACGAGGATGGCGAGCTGGTGCTTGCCGCGACGCGCGGGGACGGAAGCGTGGGCGAGGACGTCACCGCCAATGCGCGCACGATTGCCGACATCCCACAGACTCTAAAGGGCGCGCCGCCCGTGCTCGAGGTGCGCGGTGAGGTCTATATGGCGAAGGACGACTTTGCGGCGCTGAACGCACGACAGGAGGAGGCGGGGGGCAAGATCTTCGCCAATCCGCGCAACGCCGCCGCGGGGTCGTTCCGACAGAAGGATGCGAGCGTGACCGCCGCGCGGCCGCTGCGCTTTTTCGCGCATGGCTGGGGCGAGATTTCGGCCGAGCCCAAGCCGACCCAGGAGGCGATGGTGCGTTGGCTCGAAGAGCTGGGCTTTCCCGTCGCCGACCATTTCAAGCGCTGCGAAACGGTTGAGGAGGCGCTCGACGTCTACGCCACCATCGGCTCGGAGCGCGGGGCGCTGCCCTATGATATCGATGGTGTCGTCTACAAGGTCGACCGGCTCGACTGGCAGCATCGGCTGGGCAAGGTCGCGCGCGCGCCGCGCTGGGCGTTGGCGCACAAGTTTCCCGCCGAACAGGCCGAGACGATCCTCGAAGCGATCGACATCCAGGTCGGGCGTACCGGCAAGCTGACCCCCGTCGGCCGCCTCGCACCGGTCGGCGTGGGCGGCGTCATCGTCTCCAACGTGACGCTTCACAATCGCGATGAGATCGAGCGGCTGGGCGTGCGCCCCGGCGACCGGGTCAAGATTCAGCGCGCGGGCGACGTCATCCCGCAAGTGGTCGAAAACCTCACCCGCGACGAGAAGCGCGACCCGTTCGTCTTCCCCGACCATTGCCCCGAATGCGGGTCCGAGGCGGTCGCGGAGGAAGGCGAAGTCGACGTTCGCTGCACCGGCGGGCTTATTTGTCCCGCGCAACGGTTCGAGCGGCTAAAACATTTCGTGTCGCGAAGTGCGATGGATATCGACGGGCTGGGCGAGAAATCGGTCGCCGAATTCCTCGAGCTAGGCTGGCTGGAAAAGCCGTCCGACATCTTCACGCTCCACGAATATCGGGACGACTTGCTCGCCAAGGAAGGCTGGCAGGAAAAGTCGGTCGACAACCTCCTCGCCGCGATCGACGCGCGGCGCGGGTTCGATCCCGGACGCTTCCTGTTCGGGCTCGGCATCCGCCATGTCGGCGCGGTGACCGCCAGGGACCTGATGAAGGCCTTCACCAATGTCGGCCCGCTGATGGAGGTCGCGCAAGCCGAAGACGCCATCGCGCAACTCTCCGCCGTCGACGGCGTCGGCGAGGTTGTCGCGCAGGCGGTCGTCGATTTCTTCCACGAAGAGCATAACCGCGAGGAAGTCGCGCTGCTCCTCGAACGCGCCCGCCCCGCCGATTATGTCAGCGACGTCCAGGAGACCGCGTGGAGCGGCAAGACCATCGTTTTCACCGGCAAGCTGGAAACTGTCTCACGCGACGAAGCCAAGGCGCAGGCCGAACGCATGGGTGCGAAAGCGGCGGGATCGGTGTCGAAGAAGACGGACTTGCTGGTCGCGGGGCCGGGCGCAGGCTCGAAGCTCAAGAAGGCCGAGGAGCTAGGCGTACAGGTGATGACTGAGGAAGAGTGGTTGGCCGAGGTGGAAAAGTCGTAGGTGGATTGTAGATGATCGAAGCCGTTGTCAGTTGGATGAATGAGAAGCTCGGGATCAGGCTTTTCGGAGAGAATGCCATGGTCGCACTCTCGGTCCTTATTCTTGTGATCGTGTTTGGCGGCTACCTCGCCCTAAAGTTCTTCTAGCCTTTCTCCAACACCAACACCCGCCATTCCCCGTCGCCCTTGTCGACGACGCTGAGCCCTTCCGCCTCATACGCCGCCGCGACCGTGTCGGCCTGGCTGTCGAGAAGGCCGGAGAGGATCATCGTGCCGCCCTTGGCCAGCGCGGCGGCGAAGCCGGGGGCGAGGCTGACCAGCGGGCCAGCGAGGATGTTGGCGATCAGCAGGTCGTAGGGCTTGCGGTTGGCGATCAGCGGGTGGCCGAGCCCGGGCGCAGTGAGCAGCAGGACGTGGCCCGCCGCCTCGGCAACCGGGATCTTGTTGAGCGAGGCGTTCTCCTCCGCCACCTCGATCGCGACCGGGTCGATGTCGCTCGCGACGACCCGCGCCTCGGGCCAGAGCTTGAGCGCCGCGAAGGCGAGGAGGCCGGTGCCGGTGCCGACGTCGATGATGTTGGAAAAATGCTTGCCCTGATCCGCCAGCCGGTCGAGCGACTGGAGGCAGCCCGCGGTGGTCGCATGCTGGCCGGTGCCGAAGGCGAGGCCGGCGTCGATCTCGAACGCCACCGCGCCCTTTGGGATGAGGTCGCGATGCTGCGGCGTGTGGACGAAGAAGCGACCGGCGTGGATGGGCTCGAGCCCCGCCTGGCTCATGGTCACCCAATCCTCGTCCTTCAGATGCGCGATCTCGGGCTCGCCGTCGGGCGCAAGGCGCTTCAGCAGCATCAGCTCCTGCGTGGTCGGCTCGTTCTCGAAATAAGCGTGGAGCCGCCAGCGGTCGGGCTGCTCGGGATCTGGCTCGTCCGCGACCAGCACGGGCGGATTGTCATGCATCGCGAACAGCGCATCGCCATCCTCCGACACGGCCTGCGCCTGCGCCTTGGTGCAATCGAGACTGACCTTCCAGCTCATTGGGCTTCCTTCGCGAGTCGCTCGTCCAGACGCGCGCGCATTTTGTCGGCATAGGCGGTGCAGGCGCTCCGGTCGATCAGCGGCGTCTCGCCCGCGAAGCGGTCGAGCATGTCGCTCGCGCTGGGGTGCGGGGTGAGGAGCACGTCGCATTCGAGCGCGGCGATCGTGTCGAGGCTGCGGCGGAAGGCCGCGACGGTGTCGGGATGGTCGGAAAAGCGATAGTCGTCGCGGCTGACGGGCGAGAGGCTGTCGGCATAGACGATGGCAAGGCAATCGTCGTCCTGGCACTCGGTCCAGGTCCAGCTCATTGCGCCCGGGCTGTGGCCGGGGGTGGCGAGGGCGTAGAGTACGAGACCTCCCAGCTCGAGCGTCTGGAGGTCGGCGATGGTCTCCTCGACCGTGGCGATCGGGAAGGGGTCGTGCATTCCGGCCTGCGGATCGTCGGCGGCCAGCGTGCCGGTGGCGAAGACTGGCGCGGCGGCCTCGCTCGCGACCAGCTTGGCGCCGGTCCGCTCCTTCATCCTGGCCATGCCGCCGACATGGTCGTGATGCTCGTGGCTATGGGTCAGCGTCGTGACATGGCGGAGCGAGAAGCCAAGCTTTTCGATATTGGCGGCGATGTGGTCGGCGCCCGCCTCGGTGCCGCTGTCGATCAATATATGACCCTCGGCGGTGGTAATGAGGATCGCGGCAATGCCGCACGTGCCGACATAATAGGTGCCGCCGTGAATGCGTGCGGGCGGGGCAGGCTTGTCCCACTCGTCCCACTCCTCGCAAGCCTCGGCCAGCGCGCTCTTGGGGAAATGGTCGATCCGGTCGGCCGGGTCGGGGGGCGCAGTGGTGAAGTCGGTCATGCACGCCGCGAGCGGGAGCGCGAGGGTCGAGGCGAGCAGGGCTCTAGCGGACATAGGAGGCTCCGTTGACGTCGAGGATGGTGCCGGTGGCGCTGGGCGGCGCGTCGACCGCCAGCCAGCGGATGGTCTCTGCGACTTCCTCCGGCTGCGCGACCCGGCCAAGCGGAATGTCGGCGAGCAGCGAAGGGCCACCGCGGCTGTCGAGATAATCCTCGGCCATGCCGGTCATGGTGAAGCCGGGGCAGACCGCGAAGGCGAGGATGTTTTCGGCGGCATAGCCGCGCGCGATCGACTTGGTCATCGCGACCATCCCGCCCTTGGAGGCGGCATAATGCCAGTGCTGCGGGCTGTCGCCGCGATAGGCGGCGCGGCTGGCGACGTTGACGATGCGGCCGCCGCGCTCCTCGCGCGAGCGGAAGTGCGAGATGGCGTGGCGGCACAGGTCGGCGCTGGCCTGCAGGTTGATCTGCATCGTGCGAGACCAGGCCTCGTGCCATTCCTCGTCACCGGCCTTGTCGGAGACGGGCTCGAACACGCCGGCATTGTTGACCAGCACGTCGATGTTTCCGTCGAGTGCGTCAAATGCTGCTTCCCACAATCGGCGCGGGGCGGCGGGGTCGGTAAAGTCGGCGGCGAGGAGGCCATCGCCGCCCTGCGTCGACTGGCCGACGACGCGGTGGCCGTCATTCTTGAGGGCTTCGAGGGTCGCGGCGCCGATCCCGCGGCTCGCTCCGGTGACGAAAATATGCATGCACCCTCGCTAACCGCGCGGGGGCGCGGGCGGCAAGGACTTAGCGCGCGACGTTCTTGGTGAATTCGCTGCTGGCGGCGCCGAACTTGTCGATTTCGACCGTGAAGTCCTCGAAATCTTTCTCCACCCCGCCGATCGAGCTGGCGACATGTTCGGTGTCGCTGCGAATGGCGGTGATGGTGTTCGACATGCTGTCTGCGGCGAGCGCGGTTTCGTCGACCGCGGCGGTGATGGTGGTCACCGTCTGCGCCTGCGCCTCCATTGCCTGGCGGATGCGGTCGGCGCTGGCCTGCACTTCCATTACCGTCTTCTCGATATCGGCATTGCTGTCGACGGTCTGCTTGGTGGCGGCGGTGATCGCGGCGATCTTGGTAGTGATGTCGTCGGTCGCGCGCGCCGTCTGCGAGGCAAGCGACTTCACTTCCTGCGCGACGACAGCAAAGCCGCGGCCGGCATCGCCCGCGCGCGCTGCCTCGATCGTGGCGTTGAGCGCAAGAAGGTTGGTCTGCCCGGCAATGTCGCGGATCAGGCCGAGGATGGATTCGATCGTCTCGACATGGCTCGACAGGTCTTCCGACACTTGCACGGCTTCCTTCGCCTGTCCGCCCGCGCGCACGGCGACCTGTGCCGCCCCTTCGACCTCGGTCCGCGCATCTTCGATGGCACGGATCAGCCCGGCGGCCGTCTGTGCGGCCTCGCGCATGGCGACGGCGCTTTGTTCGGCGGCGGCAGCCACTTCGCTGGTCTTGCCCATCATCCCGCGCGCTGCGCCCGCGCTTTCATTGGCGCGGTTGAGCATGTCGCGCGCCTTGGCAGCGGCGCTGGCGGAAATCTGCGTGACCTGTTTCTGGAACTGGTCGCCCGCTTCTCCGCGCTCGTCGGCCAGCATCTGCGCTTCGCACACGGCGACCTGCGCCAGGATGCAATCGTTCGAATAGAGCGCCTTCCTGACAAGCGCTTCGATCAGATGCGCGCGCACGTCCGGCTCGTCCGCAAACCGCTCGCACACCGCATTGATCATTTCGCTGACGCCCGTCGCGCGCTGGACGTTGATATGCGGAATGCTTTGCTGCTCAAGGAAAAGGCCGCGGCCATATTCGGTGACGTGGTCAATCCACTCGCGACCGAATTCCTGTCCGTAGTCGCCCTTGGCGCGCTCGGCGCTTTCGGTACCGAACAGGCGCTCGATCGTGTCATGGACGATGTCGTGCGCCTCGGCCCAGAGGAGGGCGCGCCCGCGCTCGAAATGCTCGTCCTTGCCATAGGCATCGAGACGATTGCGGATCTGCTCCTCACTGAGGGGCTGGATGGCATTCTCGCGGGCGTTCATGGGTGACCCTCCTCGGGTGTGCGAATTGGTCCGCTAGGCAGCGAACCTCGCGATGAAGTTGCGCGTCGTGTCGCGGAACGCCGCGATCTGGGTGGAGAAACGCCCGAACCCCTGTTCGACGCTGTCGATATCCTTGGCCACGGTCTCGGTATCGCTGCGAATGGCGGCGATGGTCGAGCTCATGGAATCGGCGGCGAGTGCCGTTTCGTCGACCGCGGCGGTGATCGTCGTCACCGTCTGCGCCTGCGCTTCCATCGCCTGCCGGATACGGTCGGCGCTGGCCTGCACTTCGCGCACCGTCTGGGCGATGTCGGCATTGCTGTCGACCGTCTGCTTGGTCGCCGCGGTGATGGCGGTGATCTTCGAGGTGATGTCGTCGGTGGCTCGCGCGGTCTGCGCGGCGAGCGATTTCACTTCCTGCGCGACGACCGCAAAGCCCCGGCCCGCATCGCCCGCACGCGCGGCTTCGATGGTCGCGTTGAGCGCAAGCAGGTTGGTCTGCCCCGCAATGTCGCGGATCAGGCCGAGAATCGATTCGATCGTTTCCACGTGGCTCGACAGGTCTTCGGAGACCTGCACTGCTTCCTTCGCCTGGTCGCCGGCACGCACCGCGACCTGCGCCGCGCCCTCGACCTCGTTCCGCGCATCTTCGATGGCACGGATAAGACCGGCAGCGGTCTGTGCGGCCTCGCGCATCGCGACCGCGCTCTGTTCGGCGGCAGCGGCGACCTCGCTGGTCTTGCCCATCATGCCACGCGCCGACTGGGCAGTGATCGCGGCCTGCGACTGCAGCGTCTCGCTCTCGCTGGTGCAGGCCTGGACGACGCCCAGCACCTGTTCGTTGAATTCCGAGGCCTGCTGCGCCTGGATGCGCTCGCTTTCGCTGCGCGCGATGGTCACGGCATGATGGATCATGCAGTCGGTTTCGATCGACTGGATTTCTGACAGGGTGCGCGCGAACCGCACGACCTGCTCTTCGGGCAAGTCGGCGGTGCGGATGGCGACGAAGGCTGCCTCCGTCTCGGCCGAAACCCCCGCGAGCAGGGTCGAGAGCGAGCGCCCGGCGGCCAGTTCGCCTTCGACGAAGCTCTTCGCCTTGTCGGTCCACAGCTGGCCATCGATGTCGGTGAACTTGGCGCGGATATAGGGCAGCGAAATCTCGGTCAGCTCGGCCAGCCGCTCGCCCTCAATCGTGTCGGTGACCTCGGGGGACAGCGCATAGCGCTTCCAATATTCGCGGCTCAGGTCGCGTTCGGCATGGCCGATCGCCGCCCACAGCTCTCGCGCCCGCTCGGGTAGGTCGCCCGACAGGTCGTAGAAGCTCAAACCGCGCTGAATGTCGTAATCGCCCGTCATGTCACCCTGAATGACCGTTGCCATATGTCTCAAACCCTTTTCGAAAACTCGGTGGGATACGCTTGTCCTCCCTCTTGGCAGCAATTGGTTAATGCCGGGTTAGCCCTATGGCCCGCCTTGCCTCTTTCAGCGGCCTCTTCTAAGCGGTCCCACGCACCCGTTCTGGGACTAGAGGAACACGCATGACGCCGAAGCATCCGCGGCCGCTTTCGCCGCATCTCACCATTTGGAAATGGGGCCCGCACATGCTGGTCTCGATCCTCCACCGCATCACCGGTGGCGCGCTGACCGCGCTCGGGCTGGTCGTGTTGACCTGGTGGCTCGTCGCCCTGGCCGGTGACGAGGCGGGTTACGACCGGTTCGTCGAGATCGCGACCAGCAGCGCCGGCCTCGTCATCCTGGTCGGCCTCACCTGGGCCTTCTGGCAGCATCTCTTCTCGGGCCTTCGCCACCTGTTCCTCGACATGGGCGCGGGCTTCGAGCTCAAGGTCAACAAATTCTGGTCGGTCATGACGATCGCGTTGTCGATCCTCGCGACCGCGGCCACCTGGTTCGTCATCATGGGAGTGGGTCAATGAGCACGGGCAAATCCTCCACTCCGCTGGGCAAGGTCCGCGGCCTCGGCGCGGCGGGCGAAGGCGGCGAGCATTGGCTGCACGAACGCTTTACCTCGGTCGCCCTGGTCTTCCTGTCGCTATGGCTGGTGATCTCGCTCATCATGCTGCCCGACCTGTCGCAGCGCACGCTGGTTGAGTTTCTCGCCCGCCCGCTGGGCGCGGTGCCGATGGCGCTGTTCGTCATCACCGCTTTTGCGCACGGGCTCGACGGGCTCAAGGTTGTCGTCGACGACTACGTCCATCACGAGGGCAACCGTGTCGCCATCCATTTCATCCTGACCATGGCCGCGATCGGCGGCGCCGCGCTGGCGCTGTTCGCACTCGCCCAGATCGCATTCGGAGCCTGACCGTTGAGCAAGTATCAGATCATCGATCATACCTATGACGTCGTCGTGGTGGGCGCGGGCGGTTCGGGCCTTCGCGCGACCATGGGCGCGGCCGAAAAGGGTCTCAAGACCGCCTGCGTGACCAAGGTCTTCCCGACCCGTTCGCACACGGTCGCGGCGCAGGGCGGCATCGCCGCCAGCCTCGGCAATATGGGTCCGGACCACTGGACCTGGCACATGTACGATACCGTCAAGGGCTCCGACTGGCTCGGAGATCAGGACGCGATCGAATATCTCTGCCGCGAGGCGCCTGCCGCAGTCTATGAACTCGAACATGCCGGCATGCCGTTCAGCCGCACCGAAGAGGGCGAGATCTACCAGCGCGCGTTCGGTGGCATGACCCAGAATATGGGCGAAGGCCCCGCCGCGCAGCGCACCTGCGCCGCCGCCGACCGCACCGGTCACGCCATGCTCCACACGCTCTACCAGCAGAGCCTGAAGTATGACGCCGACTTCTTCATCGAATATTTCGCGCTCGACCTGATCATGGAAGACGGCGTGTGCCGCGGTCTCGTGGCGCTGTGCCTCGACGACGGGTCGATCCACCGCTTCCGTGCGCAGGCCGTGGTGCTCGCCACCGGCGGCTATGGCCGCTGCTATTTCTCGGCGACCTCGGCGCACATCTGCACGGGTGACGGCAATGCCATGGTGCTGCGCGCCGGCCTGCCGCTCCAGGACATGGAGTTCGTCCAGTTCCATCCGACCGGCATTTACGGCGCGGGCGTGCTCATCACCGAGGGCGCACGTGGCGAAGGCGGCTACCTCACTAATTCCGAGGGCGAACGCTTCATGGAACGCTACGCCCCGTCGGCCAAGGACCTCGCCTCGCGCGACGTCGTCAGCCGCTCGATGGCGATGGAAATCCGCGAGGGTCGCGGCGTCGGCAAGGAGGGGGATCATATCCACCTCCACCTCAATCATATCGACCCCAACATCCTCGCGCAGCGCCTGCCGGGCATCACCGAAACCGCGAAGATCTTTGCGGGCGTCGATTTGACCAAAAAGCCGATCCCGGTCGTGCCGACGGTCCACTATAATATGGGCGGCATCCCGACCAATTATCACGGCGAAGTCGTGACGCTGAAGGACGGTAATCCCGACCATGTCGTGCCGGGCCTGTTCGCGGTCGGCGAAGCGGCCTGCGTGTCGGTGCACGGCGCCAACCGCCTTGGCTCGAACAGCCTGATCGACCTCGTCGTGTTCGGCCGTGCGGCCGGTCATCGCCTTGCCGAAGTGATCGAGCCGGGCAAGGCCGGTCCCAACCTCAAGGCCGATTCCGCGGATCTCGCGCTCTCGCGTCTCGACCATTTCCGTCACGCCGAGGGCGATCGCAAGACCAGCGAGATCCGTCTCGACATGCAGAAGACGATGCAGGCCGACTGTGCCGTCTTCCGCACCGAGCGCACGCTCGAGGAAGGCGTTAAGAAGATCGACGGGATCTTCTCCTCGATGCAGGACGTGTCGGTCGCCGACCGCTCGCTCATCTGGAATAGCGACCTCGTCGAAACGCTCGAACTCGACAACATGTTGAGCCAAGCCAAGGCCACGATCCAGCTTGCCGACAACCGCAAGGAAAGCCGCGGCGCGCACATGCACGAGGACTTCCCCGATCGCGACGACGCGAACTGGATGAAGCACTCGCTCATCTGGGTCGACGGCTGGGGCGGCAAGGGCGGCGAGACCCGGATCGACTACCGCCCGGTCCACGAATATACGCTGACCGACGACGTCAGCTATATCGAGCCGAAGAAGCGGGTCTACTAGCTCCTACTCGGCTTGAATTCAGGAGGGCGCGCCATCTTCGGACGGCGCGCCCTTCTTGCGCCTGCGCCCCATTCGTCGCACGCTCCCTTGACGACGAGCAATTCTATAGACGAACCGTTGAACCGTGCATATTCGTCGACGAGTTGAGGGAGAATGAGGATGGGCTGGCGTAGTGGCGAGAAGACCCCAGGGCAAAAACTGGCGATCGCAATTCTCGTAGGATTGTTGCTCGCCATCCCGCTCTTCTCCGTCTGGGCGTTGGTTTACGACCGCCAGACACAGTCCCAGGCCGCCGTCAGCTCGATCACCGAGGGATGGGGAGGCGAGCAGGCGCTGGCCGGTCCCGTGCTCGCCATTCCCTACACGGCCACCCGGCAGGAAACGCGGGTCGAGGACGGACGGCGCATCACGACGGCGCGTCAGGTGACGTCGGAGATGATCCTGTCGCCCGAAGCGCTCGATCTCGACATTGCGCTCGACCCCGACCGCCGCAAACGCTCGATTTACGAAGCGGTCGTCTATGACGGCGATGCGTCGGGTCAGGCGCGCTTCGCCTTCCCGCCCGATCTCGATCGCTACGATATCGATCCCGACAGCCTGCGGCTCGATGATGCCGAGCTGCGCTTCGGGATCAGCGATCCCAAGGGGCTCGGCGCCAATCCCGAAGTCTCGGTCGACGGCACCGCGCAGCGGCTCCAGCCGGGCGGCGGCTCGAAGGGCGGTTCGGGCTTCTTCGCCTTCGTCGATGCCAGCGCCTTGCGCGACGGCGCGATGGTCGCCGACTTCTCTTACGGCTTTCGCGGGTCGAGCGCAGTGGCATTGAAGCCGACCGCCGGCTCCACCCGCTGGAAAGTCTCCTCGCCCTGGCCGCATCCCAGCTTCACCGGGGCCTTCATCCCCGACGAGCATTCGACCAATTCGAGCGGCTTCGACGCGCAATATCGCATCGGCAACCTTTCGCTCGGCAAGAGCCTGGTCAATCTGGATGGCGGCAACGACACGCCCCGGATCGACCGTGCCGGGCGCGGCGGCCAGCTGGTCGACAATGGTCACCAGCTCGCGGTGATCGACCTGATCCAGCCGGTCGATCTCTATTCGCGGGTCAATCGCGCGACCAAGTACGGCTTCCTGCACATCGGCTTCACCTTCCTCGCGCTGCTGATGTTCGACGTCATTGGCGGGCGTCGCATTTCGGCGGTCGCCTATTTGCTGGTTGGCGCGGCGCTGGTGCTCTTCTTCGTGCTGCTGCTGGCCTTCGCCGAGGTGATCGGGTTCGCGCCCGCTTATGTCGTCGCATCACTCGCCATCGTGGGGCTGGTGACCGCCTATAGCGCGGCCATTCTCGGCAGTTGGCGAAGGGCGATCGCGGTGAGCGGGCTACTCGCCTTGCTCTACGCAGCGCTCTATATCCTGCTTGGGCTCGAGGAATTCTCGCTGCTTATCGGCTCGCTGATGATCTTCGCGGCGCTCGCGGCGGTGATGTACACCACCCGCAACCTCGACTGGAGCCGCGAACGCGCGCTTCCAGAAGAGGTCTAGGCTTGGCGCAGGGGAGCGGCTAAGCCGCTCCCCTATGTCAAAAGATCATCATCACAATCCGCGCGATCCGGTCTTCCCTTCGTCGAAGTCCGACGCGGCCGCGGCCAAGACCACCCTTTCCAGCCCGCAGACCGAAAGCGAAGCCTACAAGCTCGCCTTCCAGGACACCGATTTCCTGCTGCGCGACGATCTGCGCTCGGTGCGCTTCCAGCTCGAGATGCTCAAGCCCGAGCTGCTGATGAACGAGGCGGACATCGAAACGCTGTTCGTCATGTACGGGTCGGCACGCGTGCCCGAGCCTGCCAAGGCGCAGGCATTGCTCGATGCGGCAGAGACCGAATGGGACCGCAAGGTTGCCGAGCGTCTCGTTGCCAAGTCCCGTTATTACGAGGAAGCGCGCAAGCTCGCCCGCATCGCCTCGCGTTTTCCGGTCGACGAGAATGGCAAGCGTCACTTCGTCGTCACATCGGGTGGCGGGCCCAGCTTCATGGAAGCCGCCAATCGCGGGGCGCATGACGAGGGCAAGGAATCGATCGGGCTCAATATCGTGCTTCCGCACGAACAGCTGCCCAACGAATATGTCACCCCGGACCTCAGCTTCCAGTTCCACTACTTCGCGCTGCGCAAGATGCATTTCCTCATGCGCGCGCGTGCCGTCGCGGTCTTCCCGGGCGGGTTCGGGACGTTTGACGAACTGTTCGAACTGCTGACCCTCGTCCAGACCGGCAAGGTGCGCGAAATGCCCATCCTGCTGTTCGGCAAGGAAGAGTTCTGGGACCGCGTGTTCGACTTCGACGCCCTCGCGCTCGAAGGCACGATTTCGAAGGGCGACCTCGACCTCATCACCTGGTGCGAGACGGCCGAGGAAGCCTGGGCCGAAGTCTGCAACTATTACGATGTCTGCGGGGCGGTGCAGCCCTAGGCGCGCTTGCCCTTGCCCAGCGCCGCTTCGCGTTCGGCGATGGCGGCCTCGGCGAACTCTTCGGGGCCGATGTCGATGGCATCGGCCACCGCGTCCCATTCGATGTCGTCCATCTGCTGGAACCGGATACAGCTCTTGCCCATGTCGAGTTTCTTGCCGGCCTTCGCGTGTGCGTCGAGCAGCGCCGCCTTGCGCTCTTCATTCATGTAGGCGCACATGATGTAGAGGCCGATATGCCGTTTTTGCGCCGCCACCGCAGCGAACATCAGCGGCTTCTTGTTGTAGGTCGGGCCCGAGACCTCGAGCGGCACTTCCCAGGTCGGGAAGCCCCACGTCATCGCCTCGTCATAGCCGTCGGGGACCAGCGCGCGCATTTTCTCGACCACCGCGCGAAACGTCTCGCGGCGCTTGTCGTCGACACTGTCGATATAGTCGGCGACCGAAGCAGCGTTCCTGTCTCCGGCCGTCTGCATCCTACGCTTCCGGAACTTCCTGGCCACCATCCGAGCTGCCGTCGTCGGCGTCGGTCGTGGCTTCGTCGAGCACCGGCACGTCTTCCGCCTTCTGCGCATCTTCGCCCATCGCATCCTCGGCAGCCGCTTCCTCGGCTTCCTCAGGCGGGGGCGGGGGCACGGCCAGCGGGTTCGACGTCTGCTGGTTCAAATAGAGAAGGAGATCGGCGCGATCCTGCTCGTCCGAAAGACCGGCGAAGGTCATCTTCGTGCCCGGAGCATAGCTGCGCGGGCTGGCGATCCAGGCGTCCATCTCTTCCCAGGTCCAGTTGCCTTCCTTCGAAGCCAGCGCATCCGAATAGGCAAAGCCCGGAACACCGGCGATGTCGCCGCCCATCGTGCCGTAGAGCGCGGGGCCGAGCCCGTTGGCACCGCCCTGGTTGATCGAGTGGCAGGCCGCACAGCGCGCGAAGACCGCTTCGCCGCGCGCCGCATCGGCGCTCGCGAGGTAGAAGGCGACCGGCTTGGCTTCCTCGGCACCCGCTTCCAGCTCGACGCCTTCGATCGGATAGCCCATCGTTTCCGGACGGTCGCCGTGGAACATCTCACCGGTGAGGATGGTGCCGCCCAGCGCGATGATTCCCGCGAACAGGACCCAGCCGGCGATCGTATTGTTGCGGTCGTCCATGATACCTCTTTGACAAGCTTGAAAGTGAAGTGTTGGCCAGCCCCTTAAAGGGGCTTGCGGCAATCATCAAGAAACTAAGGTCATTGCTTCCACGACCTTGGCATAGAGCGTGGGCAGTCCCGCCTCGTCGATACGGTCGATCGGCTGCCACCAGCCCTCGCCCTCGGGCGGCACGTCGCGCGGCTCGATCGCCAGCGTCAGCGCGAAGTGGGTAAAGACATGGCGCACCGCCTGCTCGGGCTCTTCGGGCCACGCCCCGTCCGTCCATTCGCTTCCCGGCAGCGCCGCCATCCCGCCCAGCATGCCTTTGGCCGGACGCCGCACCAGCCACACTGCCCCGTCGCGCTCGATCCACCACGCAGTCCCGCGGCGCTCGGGCCGCGCTTTGCGAACCTTAGGCGCCGGAATCGCCTCGGGCGCGCCGGTCGCGAAGGCCGCGCAGTCCCCGCTCACCGGGCACTCCCCACAGCGTGGAGTCTTAGGCCGGCAGATGGTCGCGCCCAGGTCCATCATCGCCTGCGCAAAATCGCCAGCGCGCTCCTTCGGCCACAGCGCCCGCGCCGCGTCGTGCACCTCGGATCGCGTCTCGGCGAGCGGCCCCTCGATCCCTTCGATTCGCGCCACCACCCGCTCGACATTGGTGTCGATCGGCACCGAATCGGCATCGAAGGCGATCGCCGCGATGGCCGCGGCGGTATAGGCGCCGATGCCCGGCAATTCGCGCAACCCCGCCTCGTCCTCGGGAAAGCCCCCCAGTGCGACGACCTGCTGCGCACAGCCATGCAGGTTTCGCGCCCGCGCATAATAGCCGAGCCCCGCCCACTCGGCGAGCAGCACTTCGCGGCTGGCGCTCGCCAAGTCACTGACTTCAGGCCACTTTTCGATGAATCGGGCAAAGCGCGGCGTCACCGTCGCCACCGTCGTCTGCTGCAGCATCACCTCGCTCAGCCAGACGTGATAGGGGTCGGGACGCCTGTTGCTGCCGGGTCGCACCCGCCACGGCAAATCGCGGGCGTGGTCGCGATAATGTTCGAGCAGGCGATTCTTCCAATTGGCGGACACGGCATCGCTATGGCATGGTCGCCCCCTATGGCCAATCGCCGACCTTCCCGCGCGAAAGCGAACGATGACGACAAGCGCGTCAACGGCGTGCGCCGCGCGGGCGATATTGTCGGCGATATTGGCGGCGTGGCGTTCAAGAAGTTCGGCTTCGTACAGGGCGCGATCGTGCATCGCTGGCCCGAAATCGTCGGCGCCAAATATGCGCGCTCCAGCCTGCCCGAAGCGATCAAGTTCCCGCGCGGGACCAAGTCGAACGGCACGCTGACCCTGCTCGTCGAAGGCGCGCAGGCGCCGCTCTACCAGCACCTCGCGCCGATGATCATCGACAAGGTCAATGCCTTCTTCGGCTACCCCGCCATCGCCAACGTGGTCTTTCGCCAGGGTCGCCTGCCGCTCGAGGCCAAGCGTCCCGAGCGCCCCACTTTGCGCGAGGTCCCCAAGGAATTGGGAGAGGGCCTGCGCGAAATATCCGATCCCGAATTGCGGGCCTGTCTCGAATCGCTGGCGGCCGGGCTGGCGGGCTCGAAGGGTCCCCCGAAGATTTCATGATGGAGAACCAAGTGAAGCGAATTGCCAAAACCACCGCCGCACTGCTCGCGTGCACCATGGCCACCGCCTGCAATGGCGAAGCGACGGGCACGGTCGAGGCGCCGACCGCACCGGTCGAAACCGTCGCCGCGCCCGACGGCCAGGCGTGGAGCGACGTCGTCACCAAGACCGAGGCGGGCGGCTATGTCATGGGCAACCCCGACGCGCCGGTGAAGCTGATCGAATATGGCTCGCTCACTTGCGGCGCCTGCGCGCGCTTCGAGCTCGCCGGGGCCGAAGAGCTGGTCCAGCAATATGTCGAAACCGGCCGCGTCAGCTGGGAATTCCGCAACTTCATCCGCGATCCCATCGACATGACCGCCGCGCTGATCGCGCGCTGCGGCACGACCGAGCAATATTTCCCCTTCCAGCGCGCCTTGTTCCAGAACCAGCAGGACTGGGCGGGCAAGGGCTACCAGTACCTCCAGTCCAACTCGACCGCCAACATGGCGCCAGAGGAAGTGTTCAAGACGCTGGCCGAAGTGACGGGCCTCAAGACCTTCGCCGCACAGCGCGGTATCTCGCCCGCCAAGGTCGATGCCTGCCTTGCCGAACCGGGCGCCGCCGACGTGCTGCTCGCCATGAACGAGACGGCGAACAGCGATTACGGGGTCAACTCGACCCCCACGCACATCGTCAACGGCGTCACGCAGCCCAGCAGCGCGGCGCAATGGGAGGGCCTCGGCCCGGTCATCGCCACCGCCGTGGGCGACGCGTCGTAAGCCATCTTGAGGGGGGAGATTTGCTAAGGTGAAGTTCCGGCGGCTGAAACTCAGCGGCTTCAAGAGCTTCGTCGAGCCGTCCGAGCTCCGAATCGAGCGCGGGCTGACCGGCGTGGTCGGCCCCAACGGCTGCGGCAAATCCAACCTCCTCGAAGCCATCCGCTGGGTGATGGGCGAGGGGAGCCCCAAGTCCCTGCGCGGTGGCGGCATGGAAGACGTGATCTTCGCCGGCACCGCCGCCCGCCCCGCGCGCGACTTCGCCGAAGTCACGCTGCTGATCGAACGCAGCAAGGAAGAGGCGGGCGAGGACGCGGGCGAAACCGAGGTCACTCGCCGGATCGAGCGCGGCGCGGGCTCCGCCTACCGGCTCAACGGCAACGATGTCCGCGCCAAGGACGTCGCGCTGCTGTTCGCAGACGCGGCCACCGGCGCGCACAGCCCCGCGCTCGTCAGCCAGGGCAAGATCGGGCAGGTCATCGCCGCCAAGCCGACCGACCGCCGCCAGATGCTCGAAGAGGCGGCGGGGATTTCCGGCCTCCATCAGCGGCGCAAGGATGCCGAGAGCAAGCTGCGCGCGGCTGAAACCAATCTCGAGCGGCTCGACCGGCTGTTGGGCGATCAGGAAGCGCGCGCCGCCAGCCTCAAGCGACAGGCGCGCGCGGCCGAACGCTATCGCAAGCTCACCGACCAGATCCGCCACCACGAAGCGAAGATGATCACTGCCGCGTGGCGCGATGCCGACCGCGCCGCGACCGAGGCTCGTGAGGCGGCGGAAAAGGCCGAAGGCCGCGTCCGCGAACTGGAGGATAAGCGCACCGCCGCGCAGGACCGGCAGGCTGAAGCCGCCAAGGCGCTAGCCACCGCGCGCGACGCCGCGGTCGAGGCGCGCAGCCAGGGGCAGGAACTGGCGCACAAGCTGGCCAGCCTGCGCGCCGAGCGGAATGCCGCCATCCGCCGGATCGACGATCTCGATGCGCAGCATAATGCGCTGGTCGCCGAGACCGCGCGCGAGGAAGCGCTCAAGGCCGACGCCGCCAAGGCGATCGCCGCGCTCGACGAAGAGCGCGAGGCGCTGGAGAAAAGGCTCGAGGGCAGCGAAGAGGAAGCCGGCAAGCTTGCCGAGGCGCTGGGCGCTGCCGAAAAGAAAGCGAGCGAGGCCGAAGCCGATCTCGCCGCCTTGGTCGCGCGCGAAGCGGCGATGAAGGCCGAGCGCCGGGTCGCCGAGGCGGCACTCGAAAGCGCCGAGTCGCAAGCGGGCCGCATCCAGGCCGATCTCGAACGGATCGAGGCGCAGGAGGCCGAGCTTGGCAAGGCCGACGAGGAACAGCAGGCGCTGGTCGATGCCGAACGGCAGATCGAGGAAGCGCAGGCCGAGGCTGCCAGCGCCGAAGCTGCCATCGCCGATGCCGAAGAAGCCCGTGCGAAGGCGGTTGCTGCGCGTGATGCCGCCGAAAGCGAGCTGGCGTCTGCGCGTGCGTCATTGTCGGCTGCGACCAGCGAACTCGACGCGCTCGCGCGCGCGCTCGACAAGGGCGGGCACGGAGCGATCGAGGGCTTGAAGGCGAGCCCGGGCTACGAGCAGGCGCTCGCCGCCGCATTGGGCGACGATGTCGAGGCCGAGCTGGGCGGCGACGGACCCCGCCGCTGGGAAAATCCGGGCAATGGCGACGACCCTGCGCTCGGCGACGGCATGGTCCCGCTCGCTGCGCGTGTGGAGGCGCCGAAGGAGTTGCTCCGCCGTCTCAAGATGGTCGCGGTGGTCGACCGCGACACCGGACAGCAATTGAAGGCCGGCCAGCGGCTGGTCACGCGCGATGGTACCATGCGCCGCTGGGACGGCTTCGTCGTGCGCGGGGCAGGGGCGGCCACCGCCGAACGGCTGGTCCGTTTGAACCGCCGCGATGCGCTCGACAAGGAAGTGCCTGGGCTGAAGGCCGCGGTGACTGCTGCGGAGGCCGCGCTCGAAGCTGCGTCGGCGGAGGTGCAGAAACAGCGCGAAGCGGGCGACGCCGCCCGCGCTGCGCTCGCCGATGCCGAAAGCGCGGGCCGCGAGGCCGGGCGCGCCGCCGACAGCGCACGGGTCGAGATCGAACGCATGGCCGCGCGCCGTGAGACGATTGACCAGCGCAAGGAAGAGTTGAAGCCGCTGCTGCGAACCGCGCGCGAGGCCCTCGAAGACGCGCAGGAGGCGATCGCCAAGCTGCCCAAGGTCGAGGCGATGGCAAGCGATCTCGACAAGGCACGCGCCGCCGCCAACGAGGCCGGTCGCGCCGTCGCAGAACAACGCGCACTGGTCGCCACGCGCCAGCGCGAGATGCAGGCCGCGCGCGAACGTCACGCTGCTGCGGGAAGCGAGCAGGGCCAGTGGCGCGCCCGCGCGCGCGATGCCGAAAAGCGGCTCGAGGAAACTGCCGAGCGCGCCGCGCGCCAGGCGGAAGAACGCGAAGAGCTCAAGGACGTCCCCGCCACATTGGCCGAGAAGATCGAGGCGCTCGAAGGCGAGAGCGGCAAGGGCGAACGCAAGATCGGTGAAACCGCCGAGGCCGAGCGCGCCGCGCAGGAACAGCTCCGCGCTGCCGAGGCCGTGCTCGCCGATGCCGCCGAAGCTTTCGCCTCCGCACGCGAAGGTCGCGCCGGCTCGATCGCCCGCGCCGAAGCCGCCGAGGCGCGCCGCGCCGATCATGCCCGCGCTGCCGGCGAGGCCTTCGGATGTTCGCCGCCGCTGCTGCCCGAGAAATTCGATTTCGACATCGATGCGCTGGCCTCGGCTGAGGACGAGAAGGCGGCGCACGACAAGCTCGTCGCCGACCGTGAGCGGATCGGCCCGGTCAACCTCGTCGCAGAGCAGGAGCTGGCCGAACTCGAGGCTGAGCAGATCGCATCGGCCGAAGAGCGCGAGGAGCTGGGCGAGGCGATCACCCGTCTGCGCGGGTCGATCGGTCACTTGAACCGCGAAGGCCGCACGCGACTGCTCGCGGCATTCGAAGAGGTGAACGAGCATTTCAAGAGCCTGTTCGCGACCCTGTTCGGGGGTGGGCAGGCGCATCTCGAACTGGTCGACAGCGACGATCCGCTCGAGGCCGGGCTCGAAATCTTCGCGCAGCCGCCGGGCAAGAAGCTGGCGCGGCTGACCCTTCTGTCGGGCGGGGAGCAGGCGCTGACTGCCGTCGCGTTGATCTTCGGCCTGTTCCTGACCAATCCCGCGCCTATCTGCGTGCTCGACGAGGTCGATGCGCCGCTCGACGACGCCAACGTCGAACGCTTCTGCGACCTGCTCGAACGCATGACGCGCGAGACCGACACGCGCTACCTGATCGTCACCCACAACGCCGTGACGATGAGCCGCATGGATCGTCTCTACGGCGTCACGATGATCGAGCAGGGGGTCAGCAGATTGGTATCGGTCGACCTTGGCGGTGCAGAAGAGTTGCTCGCCGCCGAATGATCGATATTCGCTATTGCGAATGATTTTCAATAACACTATCCGGGTCTCAACACAGACACCGGGAGTACCCATTGTACCGTTCGATTCGCGCCCTCGCGCTTGCCGCCACCATCCTCACCCCCGCGATCCTACACGCGGCCGACACCGCCATTGAGGAAACCGACGCTGCATCCGACGGCGGCGCCCCCGGCGATCCGATCGTCATCACCGGCAAGCGCGACGGCTACGGCGCCGATGCCACCACCACCGCGATGAAGACCGACACCCCGCTCATCGACACGCCGCAGTCGGTCAGCGTCGTCACTGCCGAGCAGATCAACGACCAGGCGCTGCGTTCGATCGGCGATGTCGCGCGCTACGTTCCGGGCATCGCAATGGAATCGGGCGAAGGCCACCGCGACGCCATCGTCATCCGTGGCAACCTGTCGACTGCCGACTTCTTCACCGACGGCTTGCGCGACGACGTCCAGCATTATCGCGGTCTCTATAATGTCGAGCGTGTCGAAGTGCTCAAGGGCCCCAACGCGCTGGTCTTCGGTCGCGGCGGCGGGGGCGGAATCGTCAATCGCGTCCTCAAGCGCCCATTCCACGAACGTTATGCAACCGGCGCGTTCTCGATCGACCAGTATGGCGCGGGGTCGGCACAGATCGACCTCAACAGCCCGCTGACGCTCTCGAGCGAAGGCCGTCTCAACGCGGTCTACGAGCGGCTCGACAATTTCCGCTCGATCGAGGGTGAGCGCTGGGCGATCAACCCCACCGTCTCGTGGCACTTCGGCGCCGACACCGACCTCGATCTCGGTTACGAATATGCGCATGACGAGCGCGACGTCGATCGTGGCCTTCCGCCTGCATTCGAAGGCACGATCGACGATCCTGCCCGCGCGGTCGAAGACTTTGACGAGACCTTCTTCGGCATTCGCGGCGTCAACCGCAGCGACTTCGACAAGCATGTCGTCGATGCCAAGCTCACCCATCGTTTCAGCGACGCGGTGACCTTCACTTCCAAGGCGCTCTACGGCGACTATGACAAGATCTACACCAACGCCGTGCCGTCGAGCGCGGTCACCGACGAGAATACGGTCAAGGTCTCGGGCTACCAGGACTTCACCCGCCGCCAGAACATGCTGTGGCAGAATGACCTCGTCGCCCGCTTCGCCACCGGCGCGCTGGAGCACACGCTGCTAGTCGGCATCGACTATGCCAACCAGGACACGGACGCTGGTCGCCTGCGCGGGTTTTTCGATACGCTTCCCGCGGACCAGAAGAGCGCCAACGGCCGCGAGACTTTCGTGCCGCTCGCCGATCCGTTCGTGATCCCCGACCTTACCTTCCGTGGCGGCTCGGGAGAGCGCAATGCGCACACCGACGCCGAAGCGATCGGGGTCTATGTCCAGAACCAGGTCGAGATTGGCGAGCATATCGAGCTGATCGCCGGCCTGCGTCTTGATTGGGTCGACATCCGCGTCCAGGACTTCATCGGCGGCACCGACCTGTCGCGCGAAGACAGCTTGTGGAGTCCGCGCCTCGGGCTGGTGGTGAAGCCGCAGGACAATGTCAGCCTCTATGCGAGCTGGAGCCGCAGCTACCTGCCCCAGTCGGGCGACCAGTTCGCTTCGCTCTCGCCCACCACGGCGGCACTCGAACCCGAAAAGTTCACCAATTACGAAGCGGGCGTGAAATGGGAGATTCAGCCGGGCCTCGACCTGACGGTCGCCGCCTTCCAGCTCGATCGCACCAATACGCGTTCGATCGACCCCGTGACGCTCGACACGGTGCTAACCGGTGAGCAGCGCACCAAGGGTGTCGAATTCGAGGTCAACGGCAAGATCGGCCGCCTCTCGCTGGCGGGCGGGGTGTCGATCCTCGACGCCGAAATCACCGAGGACACCGCTTCGGCCCCGGCCGGTCGCACGACGCCCGACGCGCCCGATTTCGAAGCGTCGCTCTGGGGTCGCTACGACGTCACCGACCGCTTCGGACTGGGTGCGGGGATTTCGCATCGCTCGAGCGTTTTCGCATCTTACACCAACGAGGTCATGATCGACCCGCTGACGACGGTCGATGTCGCCGCCTATTACGACCTGAGCGAGCGCATCGCGCTGCAGGTCAACGTCGACAATCTGTTCGACGAAAAGGGCATCGAATTCGGCCATGGCGACAACAATTTGCACCCGGTCGACGACCGCACGGTGCGCGGTTCGATCCGCTTTGCCTTCTAGGCGGCGAGCGCCTTTGCGCGCTTGAGATCCTCGACGAAGCGGGCGCGCTCCTCCGCGCGCCTGGCTTCGTCGGGGAGCCTCAGCAGGTAGCTGGGGTGAACCGTCACCAGCGCGGTTGAGCCGTCGGGGAGCATCTGCGGCTCGTCGCGCAGTTTCGAGATGGTGACCGCCTTGCCAAACAGGGCACGCGCGGCGGTCCCGCCAAGCGCCACCGTGAGCGGCGGGCGAATGAGGTCGCGCTCCTGGCCCAGCCACCTATTACAGGCACTAATCTCGCCCGCATTGGGCGACTGGTGGATGCGGCGCTTGCCGCGCAGCACGAACTTGAAGTGCTTGACCGCATTGGTCACATAAGTGTCGGCGCGCTCGATCCCGGCCTCCGCCAGCGACGCGTCGAACAGCTGGCCCGCAGGGCCGACGAAGGGTCGACCCGCCAGGTCTTCTTGGTCACCGGGCTGCTCGCCTACGAAAAAGATGGACGGTGATAGCGGCCCTTCGCCGAACACCGTTTGGGTGGCGTCGCAGTGAAGGTCGCAACGCGTACAGCCCTTGGCTTCTTCGCGTAGCGCTGCCCAAGCAGCTTCGCGGCTGGTAGGCCGTTCCGCCTCAGTTTTCGCCTGCGCGGGCACGCTGGCGCTCTTCTCGATCATCGCGGCTTCACGCGCCTGCGCGCCTGCGAGCAATTCGCCGATCGCCGCGGTCTCGGGCATGTTTTTCCAATATTTCTTGGGCATCTCGGCGGTCATCGCCTTCACCTTCACCCGCGCAGGGTTGAAGATCGATTTGTAGTACGTCTTCCACGTCTCCTCGACCGGATCGCCGTCGGGGGCGTCGGCGCGGATCGCGCCCGGGCTTTCGGTCAGCGTCTCGCCGTCCCAATGGATGCACAATCGAGGCGTGAGGATCGACCAGCGCATGTTGGTGAAACGTCGCATGAAGAAGCCGGCCTCGCGCCGCACGATATGATTATCGGGTTCGAACCAGGCCACGAAACGCGTGCTCTCTTCATCCTCCACCTCGCGGAAGCGCACGAAGGCATGCATCTTGTGCGCATCGCGGCGCACCTCCTTCTCCAGCCTGCGGAGGCGGTCGACGAGCGGGTCGGCGCGGTCGGCTAGCGCGCGCTTGTTATCGCGCAGCTTGAGCAGGAGGGCGTAAAGCAAGGCGAAACGCTCGGGATCGCGGTGGCAAATGGCGGTCTTCGCAAGGCTTACGAAGTCGCGCGGGACAGAGAAGCTGGCACCTTTAGGCGCCGAAGCCGCTGCCGGATCGCCCGAACCGAACAGGTCGGCTTCGTCGCCCTCGACCTCCCAGACGACAGCGGAGGCGGGAACACCCGCCTCCGCCAGGCCGCGCGCGGCATCGCGCCAGCCATCGAAATCATCCTGCCGCGAGAGCCGAACCCGATGGATATCGACCTGCGGCCCGTCGGGCAGGATCCAGCTCATCTATTCCCTATCGTCGCCTTCATCGACGCCCTCGAGCGCCCGTTGATATTCTTCAGGCTTGCGCTCTTCGAACTTGTCCTTGAGCTCGACTTCTTCCTTGCGGCTCAGCTCGTCGGCTGCCGCAGGAAACATGTCCTTCTCTTCTTCCTCGATGTGGTGGAGATAATCGTGACTCAGCTTCTTGAGCTTCTCGCTCCACTCGCGGCTCGACGGATCGAGCTTTTCCATCTTCATGATGAGGTCGTCGAGTTCCTTATGTTCGGCGACGCTGTGCTGCCCGTCGTGGCGCAGGTCGGGATCGGCCAGCATCGTCGAATAGAGCGTTTCTTCCTCCGCGGCGGCATGCGCCTTCACTTCCACCTTGAAGTTCTCGAAGAGCGCCTTGCGGTCGTCCGGGTCCTGCGACACCGTCATCCGCGTGAGCATCTCGCGATGCTTGTCGTGATCTTCTTTCAACCGTTTGAAAATTGTCTCTTCGGCCATTTGTCGAAACTCCTTTTTTCTTTCCCTACCAACGCGTTGGAGGCGGGAAGAGTTCAGGCGGCCTTTGGTCCATGGTGGGCGAACAGGTCGAGTTGTGCGGCGGGTGGGGCGATCAGCGCCTTCAGATCGGCTCGGTCCGTCAGCAGCGTCGGGCGCCAGTCCGAGGTGATGATGAAAGGCCGCACCTTCTTCACCGACACGGTCAGCCGCGCCACGTCGTCGAGCCGCAAGGTCCGGAAGCGCCGCGAGGAAAGGATGCGCCCGACTGCCTTCGTTCCGAGGCCGGGGACGCGCAGCAACTCTTCCTTCGTCGCGCGATTGACGTCGACGGGAAAGCTCTCGCGAAACTTGAGCGCCCAAGCGAGCTTGGGGTCGATGTCGAGCGGCAGCATCCCCTTTTCGTCGGTCGCCGCAACGACTTCCTGCGGCTTGAAACCATAGAAGCGCATCAGCCAGTCGGACTGGTAGAGGCGGTGCTCTCGCATCAACGGGGGTCGTTTGAGCGGGAGCACCGCACTCGGCTCGGGAATGGGGGAGAAAGCGCTGTAATAGACCCGGCGCAGCGAGAAACGGTCGTACAGGCTGCGCGCCTTTGTCACGATCGCGCCATCATTCGCGTCGTCGGCGCCCACGATCATCTGGGTCGACTGACCGCCGGGTGCATAGCGAGGCGCGGAGCGATATTTTTTTCGCGCATCCTTGTTGTCGGCGATGTCGGACTTCGTATTGCGCATCGCCGTCTCGATCCGCTTCTCGTCCTTTTCGGGCGCGAGCCGTGTCAGACCCTGCCGCGTGGGGAGTTCGACGTTGATCGAAACACGGTCGGCGTAAAGGCCTGCCTGATGAACCAGCTCCGGATCAGCATCGGGAATGGTCTTGAGATGAATGTAGCCGCGAAAGTCGTGCACGTCGCGAAGCTGCCGCGCAACCTCGACCATCTGCTCCATCGTATAGTTGGACGACTTGATAATCCCGCTCGAAAGGAACAGACCCTCAATATAGTTTCGCTTGTAGAAGTTCAGGGTGAGCTGGACGACTTCCTCGACCGTGAAGCGTGCGCGGCGCACGTTCGAGCTCTTACGATTGATGCAATAATGGCAGTCGAAAATGCAGCTGTTGGTGAGGAGGATCTTGAGCAGGCTGATACAGCGTCCGTCGGGCGCATAGGCGTGACAGATGCCCATGCCCTCGGTCGAGCCCACGCCCGTGCCGCCCCGACTGTCGCGCTTGGACGAACCCGACGACGCGCACGACGCGTCGTATTTCGCCGCATCGGCGAGAATCGAGAGCTTTTCGCGAGTGTCCAGGCGGGCCATCTGTTCACTCTACGTTCTCACGCGTCGCGATAAAAGACTCCTAGCCGACATAGGTCGAAAAATTCTTCCGGTTCGTCCGGGGTGCGCCTAGGGTCCCGCGCAACGAACAGGGAGACTTTCATGCGCGTTTCGATCCTCGCCCTCGCCGCCGGCCTGTCGCTGGCTACGCCCGCTGCCGCCGATCCGACCGAGGATTTCGAGGCGCTGACCGACCGCTACTGGGCCTATGTCCTCGAGAACAGCCCGACGCTTGCGACCTCGGTGGGCGTCACGGACTATGACGACAGGCTGTGGGACAATTCGATCGAAGCGATGGATCGCAACGCAGCGATCGCGACCGAGATGCTCGAAGAGCTCGAAGCGATCCTGTCCGACGACCTGTCCAAGGAAGACCGCACTGGCAAGGCAATCCTCGAGCGCACGCTGCGCAGCGCGATCGAAGGAAATAGCTACGGTCAGCGGCTGATGCTGTTCACGAATCGGGGCGGCTGGCACCAGTCGGTGGCGGGGCTCGCGCGCAACCTGACCTTCGACGAGGTTGCGGATTACGAGAATTATCTCAAGCGGCTGGCGGCCTATCCGGAACTCAACGCGACGTCGATCGAAGTGTCTCGGCAGGCGGTGGCGGGTGGCTACACGCTGCCGTGCGTAGCGATGGCCAATTTCGAGCAGTCGATCACCGGCGTGATCGGTGACGATGCGACGGGGACGCGCTTCTACGAGCCGTTTGATCGCGAACGACCGAGCTTCGTTCCCGAAGTACGCTGGGCAGAGCTGCAGGCTGAGGCGGTCAGCCTGATCGATAACGAGCTGCGCGAAGCCTACGAAACCCACGCGCGCTGGTATGTCGACGACTATGCGCCCAATTGCGCGACCGAGCCGGGCATTTCCGCGCAGCCGGGCGGGGCTGACTATTACAATTTCCGCGTGCGACAGTTCACCACCACCGACATGAGCGCGGACGAGATTCACCAGCTCGGCCTGTCCGAAGTGGCGCGCATCCGTGCGGAGATGGAGGAAGTCGCTGCCGAAGCCGGGTTCGGGACGCGCGAGGCATTCATCGAGGACCTTCGCACCAACCCCAAATATTACGCGAAGACGCCCGAAGCGCTGATGCAGTATGTCGCGCGCGAGGCGAAGAAAATGGACGGGCTGATGCCGACCCTGTTCGGGACGCTGCCGCGGCTTCCTTACGGCATCCGTGAAATCCCTGCGGAGATCGCGGAAGGGACGACGACTGCCTATTATAATCCGGGAAGCCCGGCGAACGGCATCGCCGGGACCTATTACGTCAATACCTCGAAGCTCGACCAGCGGCCGCTATGGGAAGTTCCCGCGCTGACGGTGCATGAAGGCGTGCCGGGCCATCATCACCAAATCGCGCTGCAGCAGGAGCTGGACATGCCGATGTGGCGCAAGCGCGGGACCGGCTTTACCGCGTTTACCGAAGGTTGGGGCCTCTATTCCGAGCGTCTCGGGATCGAGATGGGGCTCTACGACACGCCGGCCAAGGATATGGGGCGTCTGAGCTACGAAATGTGGCGCGCGACGCGGCTGGTAGTCGATACCGGCATCCATTCGAAGGGCTGGAGCAAGCAGCAGGCCATGGACTTCATGCTCGACAACACAGCGCTCAGCCCCGCCAACATCGAGGCCGAGGTCAATCGGTACATCTCATGGCCGGGGCAAGCCCTCGCCTACAAGATCGGCGAACTGAAAATCCGCGAGCTGCGCAGCCTGGCCGAAGAGGAATTGGGCGACGCGTTCAGTCTGAAGGACTTTCACGACACGGTCCTGCTGCAGGGCGCCGTGCCGCTCGACGTGCTTGAAATGCAGGTGAAGGACTGGATCGCGGAGGTGAAGGCCGGCGCCTGAGGACTTAGTCCTCGGGCACCTTGTTGACCTCGTCGATTTCCTCGCGGCGTTCGTCGTTCGAGGAGATCATCTCCTGCATGCAGCCGACGAAGCCGCCCGGGCCGACCGGCGAGCATTGACGCATGCCGGTGGAATTATGGGTTTCGAGATATTGCGCGCGCGCGGCCCAGCTCTGGTTGGCCTGGCGGTCGCTATTGTCGCGCAATTGCTCCGGGATGCGGAAGCGTTCGCTCTCGTCCTTGCGGGCGCACACGACGATCTCGTCGTCGGTCGAACGCGGACAGGGATCGTCCCCGAATACGACGATGCGCGCGATCGGGCGATCCTGCGCGACGGTCGGCGCGGCGACGAAACCACTTGCGAGGACGGCGGTGCCGGCAATCCAGAGAAGCTTGGCCATGCGATATTCCTTTACTCAGGGGCGGCGGATCAACGCGCGCCCGGTCAAATCCGTTTCGACAATTCGATCGCGACGCGGCAGCCCGCACGGATCATGCCGGTGAGAAGCGGGTAGGCCGGCGCTTCCTCGGCGCCATGCTCGCGCGCCTTATCGAGATGTTCGAGTTCTTCTGCGCGAAACTGGGTGATGTCCGCGGCAAGCTCGGGGTCATGATCGCCCAGCGCCTCAAGCTGCTCCCTATAATGCTTGTCGATCTCGGTCTCGACCGCATCGGTGCAGGCCATCGCGGCCTTTTCACTAATCAAAGCGGTGGCTGCACCGAGAGCAAAGCCGGCGACATTCCAAATCGGCTGGAGCGCAGTCGGTCGCACACCACGCTCGGCAATGTAACGATCGAAGCGGGCAAGGTGGCGGTCTTCCTGTGCGGCCATGCGCGCGATTTCGTGCGCGGCGGGCGACGACTTGCCAAGGACAGCCAACTGCCCCGCATAGATGCGCGTGGCGCCGAACTCTCCGGCATGGTCGACGCGGATCATGCTTTCGGTATCAGGCGGGGACGTATCGCTCATCGCGCAACTTTCGTCATGGTGAGCCAACCCAAAATTGCCGCGCTGCCCAGCGAGATGACCGCGTTCCAGCCTGCCAGCGACAGGCCCATCCACGACCAGAGAATTTCGTCGCAGCGCACCAGTGGCGCGTTGAATATGTCGTCCATCGTGCTGCCGCCGCCGGCGGTGCAGGTCGTCAGACCCTCCCACCACTTCTGCTCGACGCCCGCGTGGAATACCGCGATGGCGCCCGATACGGCGATCATCACGATTGCGGCGAGGGTCAGCTTGCGGCTGAGTTCGGGTCGCGTATGAACCACCATCGCGCCTAGCGCTAGGACCGCGGCGATGCCATGCGGCCAGCGCTGCCAGATGCACATTTCGCAAGGATGCAGGCCGCCGATCACTTCGCTGCCGAGCGCGCCCAGCAGCAAGAGCGACGGGACGGCAAGCGTCAGCAGCCGCAGCGTATCGAGACCGATCGCACCCTTGGGCGCCGTCTTGGCGAGCATCTAGTTGCGGCCTCCCGCAGTGCCCGACGTCGTCGCCATCGCGACCCGCTCGAGCGTCTTGAGCGCATAGTGGAGCTGGTAGTCCTCGATGCCCTTTTCCTCGAGGCTTTCTGCCGTCTCGGTGAAGCGCGGATCGTCGGTGCCGTCTTCTTCGAGCACCGCATCCTCGACACCTTCCTGCGCCACGAGGTGGCGACGAAGGTCGGCTTCGCGGAACACCGGGCGGTCGAACCAGTCCGGATCGGACAGCTGCGGCACCGCGATGTCGGGCTCGATCCCGCCCGCCTGCACCGACTTGCCCGACGGCGTGTAGTAGCGCGCCGTGGTCAGGCGAAGCGCGGCTTCCGGCCCGGTCTGGATGACCGTCTGAACGCTGCCCTTGCCGAAGCTGGTTTCGCCCATCACCACCGCACGGCGGTGATCCTGGAGCGCGCCGGCGACGATTTCCGAAGCAGAGGCCGAACCGGCATCCTGCAACACGATGATCGGCGCGCCCTCGGTCAGGTCGCCCTTGGTCGCATAGAAACGCTCGATATCGTCCTTGCGACGACCACGCTCCGAAACGATCTCTCCGCTTTCGAGGAACAGGTCCGAGACCTCGATCGCCTGGTCGAGCAAGCCGCCCGGGTTGGAGCGCATGTCGAGGATATAGCCGCGCGGGCGGCCGCCATGGGCCTTCTCGATCCCGCGGATCGCTTCGGCCACTTCGGCGCCGGCATTGGCGGAGAAGCGGTTGAGGTTGATGATCCCGACCCCGTCGGTGACTTCCCACTTCACGGGACGCAGGTCGATGATGTCGCGCGTGATCTCGACGTCGAACGGCTTGTCGCGGCCGGGACGCACGATGGTGATCGTAACCGTCGTGCCCGGCTCGCCGCGCATCATGTCGACCGATTCATCGAGGCTCATGCCGAACAGCAGGTCGCCGTTGAGGTGGGTGATATAGTCGCCGGCTTTGACCCCGGCCTTGTCGGCGGGCGTGTCTTCGGTCGGCGCGATCACGACCACGGCGCCGTCGCGCATCGACACGGTCAGGCCGAGCCCGCCATAATTGCCGTCGGTGGTGAGGCGCATGGTCTGGAAATCGGAGGCTTCGACATAGGCGCTGTGCGGGTCCAGGCTCGACAGCATGCCGTCGATGGCGCCCTTGATCAGCTCGTGATCGTCGACTTCCTCGACATAGTTGGCGCGAATGCGCTCGAACACGGTGAGGAAATTCTCGAGCTCGCGATAGGTGTCCTGGTCCTGCGCGACCGCTCCCTGGCCGGGCAGGATCGCCATGGCGGCGGCACCGGCAAGCGCGGCGGCAGGAATGGCCAGATTCTTGAGTTTCATTCGCGTATGTCTCCTTGGATCCGACTCTAGCCGCTCTGGCGGTCATTTCACAATGAGTCAGATGAACCTGCGATGAGGGCAGGGGATCGCGGTCGTCCCTCCTGCCAGAGTTCGACGCCGAGCGGGCCAATCGTGCGGCCAAGCGGTGCGCCTTGCTCGACGGTGTCGCCCTCGGCAAGGCGGCTCCGGACATCGGTCAGCAAGCTGAGCCAGCCGCCGCCATGGTCGATCACCATCACCCCGTCCCGACCCCGGAAGGGCCCGACATAGCCGATGCGCCCATCGGCAGGCGCGACGACCGCAGTGCCGCGCCGGGTAGCGAGCGTCAGGCCGCGTGCACGGATGCCGTCTTCGCTGATGCTGCCGAGTCCCGCGACGACGCGCGCATCGGCAGGCAGGCGATAGGAAAAGGGCGGGAGCTCGTCGACAGGGCCGCCCTTGCGCGCCGCGATCGGCGGGGCCGGATAGGTGGCAAGCGCGCGGGCTTCTGCCTCCGCCTTGGCACGGCGGGTCGATTCGTCCTCCAACTCGGCGAGATCTTCGCGCACCGCGATACCGCGCCGGTCGGCATCGAATGCCGCGGCCTCGATCGCGGCAAGCGAGGCGCGCTGACGGGCCTCCGCCTCGGCGAAACGCTCACGCTCGACGGCGAGCGCCTCGCGGCGATCCTCCAGCTCGACCTGAGCCAGGCGCGCCGCTTCGTCGAGCCGCGTCAAGTCGGCGAGGTCGGTTTCGAGCGCGGCAGTGCGCTGCTCGATGGCCGGAATGCTCGCACCGATCAGCAGCTGGAGGCGAACGAGTTCGTCGGTCGAGCGCGCGTCGGCGATGCTTGCGAGCGGCGGCTGGCGCGACAGCGTCGCCAGTCCCGCGGTGAGGAAAGCGAGGGGGCGCCGCTCGGTGGTCAGCCGCTCCTCGATCTGCGCGCGCGCAGACCGCAGCGACTGCAATTCGATCAACGTCTCGGAAAGTCGCGCTTCTGCGGCCGCGATCTGCTCGGCGCGAGCCTGCGCTTCGAGCCCCAGCCGCTCGGCCTCGTTGCGGCTGGCGGCAGCATCGCGCTGCAGGGCGGCGGCGGCTTCCTGCGCGGCCTGCGCCTCGGCGCGGACGGCCTCGAGCCGGTCGTCGAAAGCGGACTGCTGCGCCGCGACGCTCGCGGAGGCGGCGAGCGCTATGAATATGGCCGCGACCCGCTTCACGAGCGCGCGCCCTCGCGATGATAGGGATGACCCGACAGGATCGCGGTCGCCCGAAACAATTGTTCGGCCAGCATCGCGCGGCACATCATGTGCGGCCACGTGGCAGGACCGAACGAGAAGAGCAGGTCGGCGTTGCGCTTGATCTCGTCCGAATGCCCGTCGGCGGCTCCGATCAAAAATTGCGTTTCGCGCACCCCGTCATCGCGCCAGCGACCCAGCGTGTTTGCGAACTTGACCGACGACATGACCTTGCCGCCCTCGTCGAGGACGACGGTGCGGGCGGGGGTCATCTTGGGATCGGGAATGGTGCCGCCCTCATCGGGCAGCTCGGTCACCTTCGTGTCCCACTGGATCCGTTTGAGATAGCGCTCGACCAGCTCGGCCTCGGCGCTTCGACCGATCTTGCCGCGGGCGACGATATGCAGCAGCACCGCCGCCCCCTCATTCTCTTCAGGCGTTGCCCGGGAGGGGCGGATTGCGCGGATTGTCCTCGTCGAACGCCCACATGCGTTCGAGGTTGTAGAAGCTGCGCACTTCGGGACGGAACAGGTGGACGACCACGTCGCCGGCATCGATCAGGACCCAGTCGGCGGTCGGCAGGCCTTCGACACGTACCGGCAGGCCGAGGTCCTGTTTGACCTTCTGCGCCAGCTTTTCCGCAATCGAGGCAACCTGGCGCGACGAACGGCCCGAGGCGACGACCATATAGTCGGCGATCGAGCTCTTCCCGGCGAGCGGGATCGAGACCACCTCGGTGGCCTGGTCGTCGTCGAGGCTCTTGAGAACCATGTCGTGAAGGGCCTCGGCGGAGGCGTCGGCTGGCACGGGCGGGTTGACCGGGGTCACGCTGTCGGTTGCGGGCAAATCTACTCCTCTGCGCTCGTAAAGCGGCGATACCAATACGGGTCTGATGCGCGCAGCGAAGTGGCCGAGGTCGGATCGGGCGGGAGCCTTAGAAAGGTAATCGCCGGAACTCTCCATTCGGTCCAGTTCTTCGCCTTGGCAGCGGGGCGGACAAATCCCCGAAGCCAGCCCATCGCGCGCGCCGCGCGGGCATCGTCATCATAACTCGGACGCGCAAGCACTGCAATCGGCACGGTAGCCGCCAATTTCCGCCAATTCTTCCATTTATGGAAGTCGGGAAGCGTGTCCTCGCCCATCAGCCAGATGAATTCGTGATGAGGATATCGGCGCTTGATCGCGGCCAGCGTATCGACGGTATAGCGGGTGCCGGCGCGTATCTCGAAATCGCTGACGTCGATCGGCGCGCGCCTGGCAATTTCGCGGGCCGAGGCAATCCGGGCCTCATAGGGCGCCATGCCTTTCTTGGGCTTCAACGGGTTGCCGGGGCTGACCAGCCACCAGACTTCGTCGAGCGCCAGCGCGCGATGCGCGGCGAGGCTGATGCGCCGATGCCCGCGATGCGCCGGGTTGAAACTGCCGCCGAGAAGGCCGATGCGCGCCATGGCGTTTGGCTAGCATGGGGGCTTGGCCCGCGCCAGCTTGTGCGTGTATGAAGCGGGCAACACGGCTTGGGGGACGGTGATGAGCATCGAAGGTGCAGGCGAAGTGGTTGGCGGGGCCCTGGCGGGTCGCGCGGTCGAACCCGTGCCCGACGGCGAAGGCGGCGAGAAAGTCCCAGGGCCCGGCGATTGCCTCAATTGCGCGACGCCAGTGGAGGGGCAGACCTACTGCCATCATTGCGGACAGAAGGTGAAGGTGCACCGCACGCTTCGCGGACTTTTCAACGACTTCATTCACGGCATTTTGCATTTCGACGGCAAGTTCTGGCGCACGCTGCCGATGCTGTTCACCGCGCCGGGTGAGCTGACCCGACGTTACGTGAAGGGGCAGCGCGCACGTTTCATCTCGCCCATTGCGGTCTATTTGTTCGCGGTCGTCGCCATGTTCGCCTTCGTCATATCGGTCGGCGACATCGATCCCGACGATGTGCAGATCAATACACCGAAGGCGCAGACCGTCGAAGAGCAGCAAGAGATCATCCAGGGTCTCGAGGAGGCGCTTGCCGAACTCAACACTCAGGATTTCCCCGGCGTTTCCGGCGCCAAGGCCGGGGTGCAAAGCGAGCTCCGAGACGCACGCGAGCATCTCCAGACTCTTCGAGAGGCAGACCCCGATTATGTCCCCGAGCCGAACGTGGGACCCAACGTGACGACGAGCGAAGACGGGACCGGTCCGATGCAGATCAGCTTCGGCGAAACCGATTGGGACGTTCTCCAGCAGCAGATCGACAAGGCGCAGAAGAACCCGGGTCTCTATCTCTACAAGGTGCAGACCAAGGCCTATAAACTCAGCTGGCTGCTCATCCCGATGAGCTTGCCCTTCATGTTCCTGCTCCTCCCGTTCAGCCGCAAATTCAAGATGTACGACCACGCGGTATTCGTGACTTACTCGATCAGTTTCATGATGCTGCTGGTTCTGGCGATCGCAGGCTTGGCGGCCATCTTCGGCGCGGGTGACTGGATCGCCTGGGCGCTTCTCGTGCCACCGATCCACATGTACCGGCAACTGCGCGGCGCCTATCGCCTCGGGCGATTGAGCGCGCTGTTCCGGACTTTCCTGCTCAGCATTTTCGCGGTCATCACGCTGGCGCTGTTCGCCGGACTGATGCTCGGGCTGGGCGTTCTCTAGATACAAAAAGAGCGGCCCCTCGGAAGCCGCCCTTCTTGTCAGGAGCCTTTCGAGACTTAGGCCGTCGCGGGTCCGCCGATGCCGCCGGGCTTGCGCTTGCCGGCCTTGGGGATCGAGCTGCCGGCCGCCGGGATCACCGGGCCGGTGGGACCGCCACGATCGATTTCGCCGCCCGCAAGCACCGTTTTGATCTCGTCACCCGATAGCGTTTCATATTCGAGTAGCGCTTGTGCAAGCGTTTCAAGCTCGTCGCCATGATCGGTCAGCACCTGCTTGGCGCGGTCATAGCCGGTCTCTACCAGCTTGCGGATCTCCGCGTCGATCTTGCGCGCAGTTTCCTGGCTGACGTTCATACCCTGCGACTGGGAGTAGCCGAGGAAGGTTTCGCCCTGCTGCTCCTCATACTGGATCGGGCCCATCTCGTCGGACATGCCCCATTGGGTCACCATGTCGCGCGCGAGCTTGGTGGCGTACTGGATGTCACCCGAAGCACCGCTCGAAACCTTGTCGTATCCGAAGATGATTTCCTCGGCGACGCGTCCGCCCATGGCGACCGCCATGTTCGCGTGCATCTTGTCGCGGTGATAGGAATAATTGTCCCGTTCGGGCAGGCGCATGACCATGCCCAGCGCGCGGCCGCGCGGAATGATGGTCGCCTTGTGGATCGGGTCGGACGCCGGCTCGTGCAGCGCGACGATCGCGTGGCCGGCCTCGTGATAGGCGGTCATCTTCTTCTCGTCCTCGGTCATGACCATGGAGCGGCGTTCGGCGCCCATCATGACCTTGTCCTTGGCCTCTTCGAACTCGCTCATCGCGACCAGTCGCTTGCCCTTGCGCGCCGCCATCAGCGCCGCCTCGTTGACGAGGTTGGCAAGATCGGCGCCCGAGAAGCCGGGTGTGCCCCGCGCAATCACGCGAGCATCTACATCGGGGGCCAGCGGCACCTTGCGCATGTGGACCTGAAGGATCTTCTCGCGGCCTTCGATATCGGGGCGCGGGACGACGACCTGGCGGTCGAAACGACCCGGGCGCAGCAGCGCGGGGTCGAGCACATCGGGACGGTTGGTCGCGGCGATGATGATGATGCCTTCATTGGCCTCGAACCCGTCCATCTCGACCAGCAACTGGTTGAGAGTCTGTTCGCGCTCGTCATTGCCATTGCCGAGACCCGCGCCACGATGGCGACCCACCGCATCGATCTCGTCGATGAAGACGATGCACGGCGCGTTCTTCTTGGCCTGCTCGAACATGTCGCGGACACGGCTGGCGCCGACGCCGACAAACATTTCAACGAAGTCCGAGCCCGAAATCGTGAAGAAGGGGACGCCCGCTTCGCCCGCAATGGCGCGCGCAAGCAACGTTTTACCCGTACCGGGCGAACCGACCAGCAGCGCGCCCTTGGGAATCTGCCCGCCGAGCCGCGCGAACTTGTTGGGGTCTTTCAGGAACTCGACGATTTCCTGCAGCTCTTCGCGAGCCTCGTCGATGCCCGCCACATCCTCGAACGTAACTTTCTGACGGTTTTCGGTCAGCATGCGCGCTTTCGACTTGCCGAAGCCCATCGCGCCACCGCCGGCATTTTTCTGCATCTGGCGGATGATGAAGAAGCTGATGCCAAGGATCAGAATAAAGGGGAGCGACTGGAGCAGAAGATATTGCCAGATGCTGCCCTGCTCTTCCTCGCGCGCCTGGACATCGACCCCGGCTTCGACCAACCGGTCGGCGACATTGGTGCCCGCAGGCGCTACAGTGGTGAAGGTTTCGTCGCCCTCGTTATAGGTGCCGCTGATTGAGGCATTGCCGCTGTTCCCGGTCGCTATATTGACCGCCTTCACTTCGCCGGCATCGACCTTTTCCATGAACTCGGAATAGCCGATCTTGGTCGCATCGGCGTTGGGATCGGCGGGCGAAAGCACCTGCACGAACAGGACCAGCCCGAAAATGATCGCCATCCACACGACGAAGCTCTTGCTCCAGTTGTTGCGGGGCGGAGGCGGGTTTTCGGGGCCCTGGGGCTGGGGATTGTTGTTCATATCGTCCAATGGTCATGAATGCGTGTCTTGCGCCCTAAGATAGGGATCAAAGCCTTAAGCTACAATGTCCGGCCGACTTAGCGCTTTCGGGGCGGTGCGGGCGATAGGGTCCAAAGGTCGCCGTCGGCCGCGAGAAGCGTCGTGCCGAGCGTGCATTTCCCGCCTTTCTCGAGCGCAGACATGGCGCGCTCGAGGTCGGGCCCACGCGGCGGACGGTCGCCCATCCTCTCGAAGCCGATCAGAAGAAGGCGGCGCAGCAATTCGTCAGGGATCGTCCCCCGCACCAGCGCCCAACCGTCCTCGGTCTCGCGAAGGCGCCGATCAGCGAGTCGCGTCGCGGTCCAGTCGAGCGCATCTTCGGCCTGTCGTAGATGGCTCGCGCTCGATGCCAGGGCAGACAGGTCGCCCAGATCGGCGCGATCGAGTGCCGTACGCAAACGCGACCGGTCGTGGGCAGGATCGGAATTGCTCGGATCGTCTACTGCGCGGATACCGGCAGTGCGGACGATGTCGGCCAACTCGTCCCGGGACCAGCCAAGCAAGGGGCGGATCAGGCGAACATCGTCGCGCAGCGGGCGACTGTCGGGCATGGCGGCCAGCCCGCCAACGCCCGCGCCGCGCATTGCGCGCATGAGCAGCGTTTCGACGACGTCGTCGCGGTGATGGGCGGTCGCTACTGCCCGCAACCCGCGTTTGGCGGCCCACTCGCCGAGCAGTCGGTATCGCATCGCGCGCGCTTCGGCCTGGATATTGGCGGTGGGCGGGTCGCCATCCCATGTCGCGTTCAACGTGTCGTGCGCGATCCCGCGTTCGGCGCACAGCTCGGCAATGTCGGCCGCTTCCTGCTTCGCCTCGGGTCGCAGTCCGTGATCGACTGTCGCCACCGCGATGCGATCAGGCACGGCGCGGTGCGCCAAAAGCAGCAGGGCAAGGCTGTCGGGCCCGCCAGAGACAGCGAGACCGATCCGTTCATCCGGTTGGGTCAGGCGGGCGAGATCGTCCGCGAAGCGGTCGACCTCGCTCATCGCATCAGCCGCAATTGGCCTCGCGGCGCGCAGCCGGCAGGCGCTCGGTCAGATAGTCGCGCATATTGCCCGCATAGACATCCTCGAGCTCGTCATAGGCCTTGCAGGCCTGGCCCGGCTGTCCCAGCCGCATCAGCGACTGGCCGAGGAAGTAGAGGCTGTCGGCGGCGCGGCCGCCTTCGGGGTCCTTGCGATAATTGGCCAGCAGCGCGTTGGCCGCGGCGCGCGGTTCGCCCTTGTCGAGCAAGGCGCGGCCGATGAGGTTGCGCGCCCAGCTGGCACGGCGATGGTCGGGGAAAGCGGCCTCGAAGGCACGCAGCGTCGTGATCGCCTGGTCGTAATTGCCCGCTTCCCACAGACGGAAGCCCTGCGTGTAAGCGTCTTCGCCTGCAGCCTCATAGTCCGGGTCGTTCTGCGCAAGCGCCGGGGCGGCTGGGATCGAGTCGACTTCGGGTGCGGCTTCGGCCTGGTTTTCGAAGCGCGGGGTCGAGATGAGTCTTTCGGGGACATCGACCTCTTCGGGTTCTTCGACGGGCGGCGGCGCGGCCGCGGCGGCTGCAGCAGCGGTTTCCTGCGAAACGCGCAAACGCGCCAATTCCGTTTCCATCTGGCCGAGGCGATACTGCGCTTCTTCATTGTTGCGGATGAGGGTCGTGATCTGGCGTTCGAGCGAGTCGATGCGGCCGGTCAGGATATCGACCGAAGAGCGGGTGGCGACAGGCTCGTCATAATATCCTGCGGTGCTGGCAGGCTGTCCGTCGGGGTAGACGGTGCGCTGCATCTGGCGGACCTGCTTTTCGAGACGCTCGATGCGGTCGCGATTGTCACGCTCGCGGCGCGACTGGCTTTCCTGCGCGAAGGCGGATTCGGCGACCAGCGTGGTCGAGGCGAGAAGGAGAAATAGAGTGCGAATCTTCATGGATAGGACCTTGGGTATTCGAAGCTGAACTGGAGACTAATCGGCCGCGCTGTCGCCGCCATTGTCGCCCGGCGCCTCGAGCGGCGGAGGCGGCGGCGCGCTATCGTCGAACTGGACGCTTGGCGTGTCATTCTCGTTCGACGTCGGGCTGTCTGCGGGACGGGTGGCGGAAGGCTGCGGGCGCGGGGCCGGCGGCGGAGTCTGCGCACGGCGCTGCGGCGGCGGGCTGCTGCGCCGCGCGGTCGGGCGCGAGGCTGGCGGCGGTGCAGCGGCCGGCGCGGGTTCGGCTGCAGCCTGGGCCTCGGCCGGATCGGCGAGCAGATCGCTCCCCAGAAGGCTGATGCCATTGGCGCTCTGGCCCGCTTCGCCGATCGGCGGAACGTCGGCAGTCCCGACCGCTATGCGCAGCGCGCCCGCGTCGTTGACCGCGAGCATGGGTGCCTGCGCGTCGGCCGGCACGACGTAAGACTGGCCGGTGGCAAGGCTCTGTTCCGTCAGCACTTCGTCGCCATCGGTGATGCGAATGTCGACCGGGCTGTTGGCGATCAGCAGGACGCGGTCGGCCTGCTCGAGTGCGGCCTGGCGCTCTTCTTCGGGATCGAGGAGCAATTCCTGATCCTCGCCGTCGGTATCGCCGAGCGTACGCTCGTTGGAATAGATGAACCAGGCGATGGCACCCACGAGCGCGAGCAGCGCGACCCAGATGATCCAGCGCGGAAAGCTTCGCGCGGGGTCGGCGACTTCATAGCCGTCCTCGACCGGCGCGGGGGGCAGGTCGTCGAGCTCGGTACGCAATTGCGCGGCAATCTCTTCCTTGTCGAGCCCGACTTCGGAAGCATAGGCCTTGGCGAAACCCATCGTGTAGGTGGGCGCGGGCAAGCGATCCCAATTGCTCTGTTCGAGATTTTCGAGGTGGCGCTTGGGAATGCGCGTGCGGCTGGCGATGTCGTCAATCTCGAGATCCTTGGCCTTGCGCGCGTCGCGCAGCCGCTCTCCGACGGTGACCATGCCCGGCAATTCTTCCTGCGCTTGAGTTTCTTCGTTCATTGCCCCACTTTCCGACACGGCTTTCTCCCACCTTCACGACTGGGGGCGGGGCTTGTCAACGACTTATCGGGGCGCAGGCTAATCGAGGACGATTTCGTGCCGCTTTGCCCAGCCGGTGAGCGATTTGCGAAGATCGCGCGGCGGGTCGGCCAGCAGCCGGTCCATCTCCGCCGTGATCGCGCCCGCATCGAGCGAGCGGACCATCGCCTTGATCGGCCCCATCGCCGCCGGCGTGATCGAGAAATTCTCGATCCCGATGCCGATCAGCGCCATCGCCTCGAGCGTGCGCCCGCCCATCTCGCCACAGATCCGCACGGGCACGTCGGCCTCCTTCGCCTGGCGCGCGATGCGCCGGAGAAAGCGCAGGATGGCGGGGCTGAGCCAGTCGTAGCGCTCGGCCAGTCGCGGCTCGGCGCGGTCGGCGGCGAACAGGAACTGGGTCAGGTCGTTGGTGCCGATCGACAGGAAATCGAGCCGCGGCAGGATCATGTCGAGCGTCTCGGCCAGCGAGGGCACTTCGAGCATGCAGCCATATTCGGTGACCATGGGAAGCATCCGCTTTCGCTTGCGCAGCCATTCGACCTGCTCCTCGAACAGGCTGCGGGCTTCCTCATATTCCCACGGTTCGCTGACCATCGGGAACATGACCCTGAGATGACGTCCACCCGCCGCCTCGAGTAGCGCTCGGGCCTGCGCCTTCATCAGCGCCTGGCGGTCGAGCGAGAGGCGTAGCGCGCGCCAGCCCATCGCCGGATTCTCGGCCTCGTCCTTTTCGTCCTGCAAATAGGGAAGCGCCTTGTCCCCGCCGATATCGAGCGTGCGGAAGACGACCGGCTTGTCGCCCGCAGCATCGAGCACTTCCTTGTAGAGCTTGTACTGGCTTTCGCGGCCTGGAAGCGTCGCAGCGACGAGGAACTGGAATTCGGTGCGGAACAGGCCGATGCCTTCCGCGCCCACCGCATCGAGATTGGCTGCATCCTCGGCAAGGCCCGCATTGACCATCAAGGTGACGCGATGTCCGTCGGTGGTCTCGGCCGGCTTGTCGCGAATGGCGGCGAATTCTTCGCGGCGCTTCTGGCTCGACGCCATGGCCTGCGCGAACGTGTCGGCGACCGCGCGCGACGGGCGTACGGTGATCGTCCCCTGATCGCCATCGAGCAGGATCGGGTCGCCCTCGGCCGCGATGTGGCGGATATCGTCGATGCGCCCGACCATCGGCACGCCCATGGCGCGCGCGACGATGGTGACATGCGCGGTCAGCGAGCCTTCCTGAAGCACGATGCCCTTGAGGCGGCGCTTGTCATAGTCGAGCAGTTCGGCGGGGCCGAGGTTGCGCGCGATGAGGATGGCGTCGTCCTGCAGCCCCTGCTGCGCGGCGGTGCCGGTGCGGCCCGAAACGATGCGCATGAGCCGGTTGGCCAGATCGTCGAGGTCGTGCATCCGCTCCTGCAGCAGCGGATCGTCGATTTCCTGCATGCGTGCGCGGGTGCGCTGCTGGACGCGTTCGATCGCCGCCTCGGCGGTCAGACCGCTGTCGATCGCCTCGTTGATGCGCCGCGACCAGCCCTCGTCATAGGCGAACATCTTGTAGGTCTCGAGAATCTCCTGATGTTCGCCGCCACCGGTGCCGAACTCGGCATCGCGAGTCATATTGTCGATCTGCTCGCGCATCTTGCGGAAGGCGGCATAGACGCGGGCCCGCTCGGCTTCGGTGTCCTCGGCGACCGTATGTTCGACGGTGACCTTGGGTTGGTGAAAGACCGCGACGCCCTTGGCCATGCCGGCGACGAGTTTGAGACCCGCCAGTTGCTGCGAGCCGGTATCGCGCGCGCGGCCCTTGGTGCCGTCGGCAATGCCGGCGCTGGCCAGCAGTTCCGATAGCGCCATGGTGACCGTCTGCAGAGCTTCGATCTCGACATCCTCATATTTGCGCGGATCGTCATGCTGGACGGTGAGGACGCCGATCGGCTCCTCGCGGCGGATGATCGGAAGGCCGGCAAAGCTGTGGAAATGTTCTTCGCCCGTTTCGGGGCGATAGGCATAGTTGGGGTGAGTGCTGGCCTCGTCGAGGTTGAGGATACCGCCCGTCTCCGCGATCGTGCCTACGAGGCCCTCGCCAAGGCCGAGACGAGTGACGTGCACCGCTTCCTTGTTGAGGCCGAAGGTCGCGTAAAGCTCGAGCGCATTCTCGCGCAGCACATAGATCGAGCAGACTTCGCTCTTCATCGCCTCGGCGATGAGATCGACCACGCGATCGAGCTTCGACTGGGTCGAACCCCGGGCGGCCATCACGTCGTGAAGACCGGTCAGGATTTCGCGAGCGGCGGAAGCGGCGGTCTCGGGCATGAAATGTTGGCTAGCAGGGAAAAAGCCGCGGCGCCATGGGGCTCGATATCGGTCCGTAACGGAAGTTTGCGCAAGGAGCCGTTGACCATCGCTGCGCCCTGACCGTCAGCCTCAACAGGGGCAAGGAGGGCGGCATGATTCCATCGGCACATTTTCGCGAACAGCAGGCGCGCGCCAGGGCGATTTCGCGCCGCATCGTCGAGGGTGTCGATCGCTATCGAACGCCCGACGACAGTTTCGCGATCGTGCTCGATATCGCACGCCTTACCGGCATGCTGGCGATCCATTTTGCACAGATCGACCGTTCGCTGGTCCCGAGGTTGGTGCAGGGCGACGACGATGTGCGGCGGCTGGCCCTTCGCTTCCGTGACGAGTTCGGCGAATTCGGACGGCTGGTGAAATTGTTCAACACGCGTTGGGGGACGTCCGCGGCGATCAGTGGCGATCCGGTTGCCTTCCGGGTCGATGTCCACCAGCTGATCGACGCGGTCGAGGAACGGTTCGTGCGCGAGGACAGGGACTTGTTCCGGGTCAACGACCGGCTGGCCAGCCTCGCCGACATCGAGTTCTCGATGCCCCCCGCAAAACCGCCGGTGGCCATACCCAACGCCGCCTAGCGCGATCTCATAAGGAGCAGGATAGATGAGCAGAACCAGCGCGCTGCGTGCGCAGCACGACCGCATCGAGCAATTGGCGGGAAAGCTCGACCGGGAGGTCATGGCGCGGCGAGAGGGCGACGATTGCGATGCGATCGCGCTGCTGCTCGCCAAGCTTCTCGGTGTCCTTCGCATTCATCTCGCGACCGAAGATCAATCGCTCTACCCCTACATGATCGACAGTGGCGACCAGCATGCGTCGGGCCTGGTACAGCATTTCCAGGATGAGATGGGAGGGCTGGCAGGAACGGTCAGCCAGTTTGCCGAACGGTGGACGTGCGCGCGGACGATGGAGAGCGGTTTTGCCGACTTTCGCCACGAGCTCGTCGCGATCCTATCGGCGCTGTCCAAGCGGATCGCGCGCGAGAATGACCAGCTCTACCCGCTTGCCGACGAACTTGCCGAACGTCAGCAGCGAATGTCGGCCTAGCCCCGCCGTTCGAGCGCGGCGGCGGCGTCGTCGACCAGTTCGGCGATGATCTCGGCGACCGGCTGTTCCGACTTGACCATGCCGACCGATTGCCCGGCCATGACGCTGCCTGTTTCGACGTCGCCGTCGATCACCGCGCGTTTGAGCGCGCCTGCCCAATAATGCTCGATCTGGAGCTGGGCCTCGTTCATCGCGATTTCCTCGCGGTCGAGGCGGTCGGCGACTTCGCGCTGCTTGGCGGCGAACCTGTCCATTTCCTTATTCTTCAGGGCGCGCACCGGGATGACGGGGAGGCGCGGGTCAATCTGGACCGACAGGATTGCATCGCGCGCGTTGCCGCGGATGAACGCCTTCTTGAAGTTTTCGTGCGCGATACATTCGTAAGCGCAGACGAAACGGGTGCCGAGCTGGACCCCGACCGCGCCCATCTCGAGATAGGCGGCAATGGCCGAGCCGCGGCCGATCCCGCCCGCGACGAAGACCGGCATGTCTTCGGCCATGTGGGGAAGGATTTCCTGCGCGAGGACGCTGGTCGAGACGGGGCCGATATGGCCGCCCGCTTCCATGCCCTCTACCACCAGTGCGTCGACGCCCGAGCGCTTGAGCTTCTTGGCGAGCGCAAGCGCGGGGGCGAAGGCAATGAGCTTGGCGCCATTGTCCTTGATCTTGGCGATCGCCTTGCCCGAGGGGAGGCCGCCCGCGAGGACGACGTGGCTGACCTCATGCTTGGCGCAGATGTCGATCAGCTCGTCGAGATCGGGGTGCATGGTGATGAGATTCACGCCGAAGGGCTTGGAGGTCATCTCCTTGGTCGCGGCGATTTCCTTGTCGAGCAGGTCGGGGGGCATCGCGCCGCACGCGATCACGCCGAAGCCGCCCGCGTTGGAGATGGCCGAGACGAGATTTCGCTCCGAAATCCAGCTCATCGCGCCTCCCATGATGGCATAGTCGCAGCCAAGAAAGTCGGTGCCGCGCTTCATCAGGGCGGAGAGCTTGGCATGGCTGCCATGGGCGACGTTGCGCTGTTCGGGAATGAGGCCTTCGCCGCTCATTTTACATCCTTGTCGTCGAGCCCGAAGGCCGTGTGGAGGGAGCGCACGGCGACGTCGACGTCATTCTCGTCGATCAGCACGCTGGCGCGGATTTCGCCGCCGGTCGCAGCCTTGAGGTTGATCTTTCGCTCGGCGAGCACCTTGAAGAGGGTCGCGGCGAGGCTGGGATCGGAGCGCAGGCCGACGCCGACGATGGAAATCTTGGCGACGCCTTCGTCGGAGCGGATGTCGGTGAAGCCGAGGTCGGGCTGCCGCTCCTTGAGCAGCGCGATGGCCTTGGCGAGGTTCGCGCGCGGGACGGTGAAGTGAAGGTCGCTTGCCGTGCCCGCCTCGGTTGCTGCGTGGACGACCATGTCGGTCGAAATGCCGGCTTCGGCGAGTGGCGAGATGATCGCGCTGAGCGTGCCGGGGCGGTCGGCGATGCCGGTGAGGACGACGTGCGCCTCGTTGCGGTCGGCGGCGATGCCCGCGATGGCGGTGCGTTCCATGTTGGTCTCCAGTTCGGCGACGATGTCGGTGCCGGGCAAGTCTTCGAAGGCGGACAGGACGCGCAGGCGCAGCCCCTCGCGCATGGCGAGGCCGACGCTGCGGACCTGCAGGACTTTCGCGCCCGCCCCGGCGAGTTCGAGCATTTCCTCGAAGGTGACGGCGTTGAGCTTGGACGCGCGCGGGACGATGCGCGGGTCGGTGGTATAGACGCCGTCCACGTCGGTGTAGATGTCGCAGCGGTCGGCGTTGACGCCCGCGGCGATGGCGACCGCGCTGGTGTCGGATCCGCCGCGACCAAGCGTGGCGACGCGCCCGTCCTCGGTGGCGCCCTGGAAGCCCGGGATGACGCAGATCTGGCCGGCACTGAGCGCCTCGTCCAGAAGGCCGCGCTCGATACTCTCGACGCGGGCGTTGCCGTGGACGCCGCTCGCCTTCATCAACTGCCAGCCCATGAAGCTGCGCGCGTCGCGGTTCATATTCTGGAGCGTCATGGCGAGGAGGCCGGCGGTGACCTGTTCGCCGCTGGCAACGACGACGTCATATTCGCGCGGGTCGTGCGTGGCGGCGGCTTCCTTGCAGAACTGGACGAGCCGGTCGGTCTCGCCCGCCATGGCGGAGACGACAACGAGCACTTCGTTGCCCCGTTCGGCTTCGCGCGAAACGATATCGGCGACGTGGCGGATGCGCTCGATGCCTGCCATCGAGGTACCGCCGAATTTCATCACGATGCGTTGAGGCTCGCCCATATGGGGACAAGCTGGTAGGGACGCGCCATGAGCAAGGCAAGTATCGTAGCATCGGAAGCCGCCCATTTCGGCGGCATGGCGCATGACTGGTGGGACCCGGACGGCGACAGTGCGATGCTGCACAAGCTCAACCCGGTGCGACTGCAGTTCATTCGAGACCAGATCGACCAGCATTTCGATGCCGACGAACATTCGCTCAAAGCCCTCGAAGGCAAAAGCGCGCTCGACGTCGGGTGCGGCGCTGGTCTGCTCGCCGAGCCCTTGGCGCGGCTGGGAGCGGACGTCACGGGCCTCGATGCGGCGCCCGAGCTGATCGAGGCGGCCAAGGGTCACGCGGCGGGGCAGGGGCTGTCGATCGACTATCGCGCGGGCGAGCTGAAAACACTCGAAGGATCGTTCGATCTCGTCACCTGCCTGGAGGTAATCGAGCATGTCGCGGAGCCCGCCGACTTCGTCGCGGCGCTCGAAAAGCGGCTGGCGCCCGGCGGCCTGCTGATCATGTCGACGCCCAACCGGACCGAATGGTCACGCTTCCTGACGATCACGCTGGCCGAGGGGATGGGCAAGATTCCTCGCGGCACGCACGACTACGACCAGTTCATCGATCCCGACGCGATGCGCGCACTGCTCGGCGCGGCGGGGCTGGAGATGGTCGAGGTGATGGGGATTGCCGCGAGCCCGATGAAGGGACTGCACCTGAGCGAAGACTTGCGGCTGAATTACATCTTCAGCGCGCGGCGAGCATAAGAATGGACTTGGACTTGGTGGATCCACTGGATCCCGATGCCTATTACACGTCGGCACGAGCATATCTGAGAAGAGCAAGAGAGGCGTTGAGGAAGAAAGATGTCAGGAATTTGTTCTACGCTGCCTTTGAATTGCGATGCTGCGTGGAGGCACGGCAATTAGAGTATGCCGATGCCCTTGTTAAATTGCAGGGCAAAAAGATCAGGGCATGGAAAATATCTGAAACATACAATGCCATTCAGGCCAATTCCGGGAATGGAAAGATTGTTCAGATGCAATTTCGGCAATCTGCCAATACTTTCGATCTCTTCCATGTCCCGGTCAGCGTGAACCTAAAGTCGAGCGCCGAAAAGTTGGGCGACTTTCTACACGCTAGAGAAGCCATGTTCCGCGTCGGTTCGACTGAGCACGAGCGGCTGCTTGCTCATGTCATTGAAACTTACAGGCTGTCATGGCTTTGCTGCAAGGGAGATGCTTTGGTTCCGCCTCTCTTCGCAAACGACAGCCATGAGATTCACCCCCTACGCATTGAGCTCGACCAAGAGATTAGGGAGAAGCTCTCAGACTTTTGTCTCGACGAAGGCAGCGAAGTGGAGTTTCAGGTCAAGTATCTCGATGAACCTCCAGCCGACTGGATTGCGGAGTTCTGACACTAGAAATCGACTTTGTCGTAATGCTTCGGCGGCACGATGCCGTCCATCCGTTCACCCAACAGCGGCCGGAAGCACGGGCGCGACTTCATCACCGAGTACCAGTCCTTGGTCTGCTGGTGACCACGCCAGTCGAGGCCGCCGAGATAATCGATGACGCTCAGATGCGCGGCGGCGGTGAAGTCGGCGAGGCTAAGCGAGTTGCCTGCGAGCCAGCGGCGGTGGTCGAGTAGATAGTCGAAGTAGTCCATGTGCCCGTTGGCGACGCGCATGGCGTGGCGCAGGACGTTGGTGTCGGGCGACTGGCTGTGCAGCACGCGCTTGAGCATCCGCTCGTTGAGCAGGGGCGCGACGACCTCGGCGAATAGCTTTTGGTCGAACCATTCGGTGAGCCGGCGGATTTCGGCGCGCGCGACCGCGTTGCCCTGGATCATCTGCGCCTTGTCGACCGTCTCGTCGAAATATTCGCAGATGGGCTGCGAGCCGATCAGCGTGACACCGCGGTCGGGCTCGACCATGACCGGCGTCTCGCCCGCCGGATTGAGATCGACGAACTCGTCGCGGCGTTCCCACGGATTCTCGCGCTGCAATTCATGCGCAACGCCTTTCTCGCCCAGGACCAGGCGGACCTTGCGCGAAAAGGGACAGAGCGGGAATTGGAAGAGCTGCCACATGATGCGAGAGCCATAAGAAGAAATGGCCGCGCCCGTCCATGGGGCGCAGCCACTTATCAACAGAAATTTAGCGGATCGACGCTTTAGCGGTCGTCGATGCCGGCGTCCTCGATCGCTTCGGCCATATTGTCGGCAGTAGCGATCAGTACGGGGAGCATCAGCGCCATGGCGCGCACCGCGCCCTGCATCTGCTCACGATTCTGGACCATCGCCGCGCGGGTCTGGTGCGCGAGCATGTCGCGATCGACCTGGATCTCGTCGCCAAGTCGGCGCTCGGCTTCTTCCGCGGTCGGTGCGCGTCCCTCGATCGCGGCCTCCATCTGGCCGATCGGCATCGCTTCGACCACGGACAGCAGCGCAACCGCCATCGTCGCCATGCGGTCGGGCATGTCAGGATCGTTGAGGAGCGTGTCGAGCCCCTCTTCCATTTCCTCGACAATCACATCGGGATCGTCCTGCGCAAGGGCAGGGGTGGCAGTGGTCATTGCCGCGATACTGGCGGCCGCCATCAGGATCGTTTTCATTCCCGCATACTCCGGAGAAATTACGCTGTATTTCAGGAGGATAGGGAAGAGGCTGCTGCGAGGCAAGCGGGCACGAAAAAGGCCGCGTCTCCCGAGGGAACGCGGCCTTTCTTCCTATAAGGAGCCCTAGAGTTCGGCGGCCTTTGCGCGCAGCGCGGCGGCTTCTTCGAGAATCTCGGCGGCATGCGCTTCGAGCTCTTCGGCCTCGGCGATCAGTTCTTCCGCCGTCGGCTCCTTGTCCTCGGCAGCTTCTTCGCCTTCGCCCTCATCCTCGTCTTCGGGGAACATGGGCGGCAGGTGCGCCATGCGCGCGTCCATCTTCTCGACCAGCGCGGGCATGCCCTCGATATAGGCAGGGGCCGAGGCGATCATCGCCTTGAAGTAGGCGGGGTCGAAGCTCATCACCCACTGCTCCTTGGCATATTTCTGGCCCGTCGGGGTCGCGGCGAAGGCAGCAATGGCGGCCAGTTCCTGGTCGTCGAAGCGACGCGCGAACGCTTCGGCGAAAGCCTTGCGCATTTCGGGTTCGGCGGCGGCGAACATCGGGGGGAGTTCCTCGTTGAGGACCTCGCGCGCGATGGTGATGCGCTCTTCGAGATGCTCGTCCTGCGCACCGAGCATGTCGATCAGGCGTTGGTCCTCGAACATGGCGAGCATGCCCTTGGCCATCTGCTCGGGGCCCGGCTGCATCGGGTTGGCGGCTTCTTCCTCGCCCTCGGCGTCGCCCTCTTCGCCTTCCATGGTCGCTTCGATTTCCTCGATCGCGCCCACCATGTCGGCGATGTCGTCCACCGCGTCCATGAGGCCGTATTTTTCGACCAGCTCGCCGATCGGGGTGTAGAGCAACTCGTCGGCGAAGGTCCCGGCGAGATAGTTGACCATGTACTGGCTGTTGCCCTGCGGCCAGTAGGCGTCGACCGCACCCAGCGCGAGCGCGTAGCGCGCATCGCTCATTTCGACCGCAACGGTCTCGACCGCCGCGTCCTGCGGCACGTCGGCCGCGAGCGCCGGCGTGGCAACGGTCATGGCAATGCCGCTCGCCGCGGCAAGGATCAGTTTCTTCATTGGATTCCCCCAAAGGATTTAAGCGTGTTACTAATATAATACGGTGAGATTTTTGTCCAGTCCCCGTAAGGAGCTAAATCAGATCGCGCCGAGCCAAACAAGCGCCGCGCCGCCGACGAGGATACGATACCAGGCGAATGGTGCAAATCCGTAACGGGTCACGATCGCCATGAAAGCTTTGACGACGATGTAGGCGACCACGAAGCTGACCAGCGCGCCGAGGCCGATCCACTGCAGGCCCTCCATGGTGATTTCGTCGCGTGCCTTGAACATCTGCAGTGCCGTGGCGCCGGTGAGCGTGGGAACGGCAAGGAAGAAGCTGAACTCGGCGGCGGTCTTGCGGTCGACCCCCATCGCCATCGCGCCCATGATGGTCGCGCCCGAGCGGCTAACGCCCGGGATCATGGCAAGGCATTGGACGAGGCCGATCTTGAGCGACTTGGCAAAGCTCATGGTGGCGACCGCGCCGCCGACCTGGTCTTCGGGAATGTCGGGACGCGCGGGCGGGTTAGCCCATTTCTCGATCACTAGGATGGCAATGCCGCCGATAATCAGCGCCCAGGCAACGACCACGGCATTTTCGAGCAGGGCGTCGATCTGGCTGCCCAGGGCAAGGCCGAGCACGACGGCCGGGAAGAAGGCGGTCAAGAGGTTGCGCGTGAAGGCGATGGCGCCCGCGCTCCGTTCGAACAGGCCGGTTAGCACGCCCCAGAAGGTCTTCCAGTAGAGGATGACGACCGCAAGGATCGCGCCCGGCTGGATCGCGATGTTGAACAGCGCCCATTCCTCCGCCTCGAAACCCAGCAGTTCGGTGGCGAGAATGAGGTGGCCGGTCGAGGAGACGGGCAGATATTCGGTGAGCCCCTCGACGATGCCGAGGATGATGACGAGCAGGAAAGTCGACATGGAAGGTTATGCGTTCTCGCTGGACCGGCGATGCGCGAAGCGACCGCCCGGGGTGAAGCGCCCGAGCCATCGCGGGGCGATGGTCTCGAGCTTGGACGGGTCGACGCCGAACGCCTTCACCCACTTGTTGTTGGCCGCGACATTATCGGACTGCAGCATGATCCACTGGTCGCGTGTGATCGGCGCGCCGGGGAGGAAGCCGAACTTGCTCATCAGGCTGCCCGCCGCATCGGGGAGGTCGACGATGGCGGGCGAGAGGCCGGCCATGTCGGCGATCTTGCGGTTGAGTTCGTGCATGGTGAGGACTTCGGGCCCGCCGACCTCATAGCTCTTGCCGCCATGCGTCTTGGGATCGAGCGCGGCGCCCGCGATGGCCAGTGCAAGGTCGCGGACCCACACGGGCTGGAATTTCGTCTCGGGCTTGAGCACCGGAAGCATGGGGAAGCGCGCGAGGCTGGCGAAGCGGTTGGTGAAGTCGTCATTCGCGCCGAACACGACGCTCGGCTTGATGATGGTCGCGCCCTTATAGGCCTTGCGGACCGCCTGCTCGCCCAGCGCCTTGGTGCGCGAGTAGTGGCTTTCGCTTTCCTCGTCGACGCCGATCGCCGACAAGTGGACCAGCGAGGAGGCACCGGCCTTCTTTGCAGCTTCGGCGATATTCTTCGCGCCGGTGACGTGGATGGCGTCGAGATTACCGTCGAATGTACCGACCAGGTTGATGACCGCATCCGCGCCCTCGACCGCGCGCGCGACCGTGTCGGGGCGGGTGATGTCGGCTGCCATCAGCATGACCTGTCCGACCCCGCCCAATGGCTGGAGGTCGTGCGCGCGCTTGGGATGGCGCTGCGCCACGCGGAGGCGGACGCCCTGCTTGAGCAGCGCTTCGCACACCGGCATGCCGATAAAGCCGCCGCCTCCGAAGACGGTCACGATGCGGTTCGAGTTGGTCATGGTCATATCCCGACAACGGCTGAAATGCGTTGGCGCTCCTTTTCCCGAGACGGCCCCCTAATGCAAGGGGGTCTTCAGGGCGTGGCGGGCACGTCGGGGACGGGCTCCGCCTCGACCTGCTCGGTGTCGTGCTCCACCGCCTCGACCGCCGCGACCGACTTATACGGGAATTTGGCGACAAGGGCGATGACGGCGGCAACCGCCATGGCACCGCCGACCGCGAAGTAGATCAGCTCCGGCTCGTAGGCGGCGGCAATTCCGCCCGCGACCCCGGCGCCGATCGGGCGGCCGAGATTGCCGACCGCCATGTAGATGGTGAACTGGGTCGCGGCGACCGACGGATTGCACAGGCGCATCGCGATCGGGATGAAGGTGACCTGGATCAGCACGCCGAGCAGGCCCCACAGGAAGAGGAGCGGGTAGAGCATGTTATTGTCGGTCCAGCTGCCGCGCATGAGCGCGAAGCCGACCGCGACCGCGGCGAACAGACCGAGCAGGACCGGGAAGACGCGCGGCTCGCCGATCTTGGAGATGGCCCAGCCGCCGACCGTCATGGCGATGAACCCGCTGATGAGGCCGAAGCCGGAGACGGCATTGGTATGCTCGGTCACCGACCAGTCGGAGATTTGCTGGGTGAGGATGGGGTGGAAAGCGTCGGCGACGCCATTGGCACCCGCGGCGACCATCATGCACACGGCGAGCGCGATGCTCATCGGAACGAGGATGGCCTTGATGCTGGTGAGAACCAGCGGGCCCCAAGCCTCGACCTGGATATTGAGGTTGCGCGGGTGGGCGGTGCCTTCGTTCCAGGGGAAGCGCTTCTCGCCCTCGCGCTCCTTGACCAGCATGCCGAGCAGGAGGACGACGCCGACGGCGGTCGCGGCGGCGAGGTAGGCGGCGGACGCGCCGACATTTTCGAGCAATTGTCCCCCGACGATGCCCGACACCGACATGCCGATCAGGCCCGAGCCGAACATGAGGCCAGCGGCAATCGAGCGCTCGTCCTCGCGCAGGATGTCGACCGCGAGCCCGTCGATGCCGACATCCTGCGTCGAGGCGCCGAAGCCCGCGATGAGGCCGAGCAGCGACAGCATGGCAATGTCGTCGGCAGGCGGATTGATAATGGCGGAGACGAGGAAGGTCGCCATCAGGATGGACTGCGCACCAATGATCCAGGCGCGGCGGCGACCCATCGGCAGATAGGTGTAGCGGTCCATGACGAAGGCCGTGATCCACTTCCAGATCCAGAAGGTCATATAGGAGGCTGCGACCCCGGCGGTCTGCAACGCGGTCCCGCCGTTCGCCGCGACCCAGGCGGGCAGCGCGACGAGGAACAGGCCGTTGGGCACGCCTTGGGTGAAATAAAATGCCGCCATCATACCCAGGCGCAACGGCTTGTTTTGGTCCAGGATCATGTGGGCCTCCCTCCCGATGTCTCGGCGGGACGATGGCCGGAGCGTGGGGAAAAGGCAAATGCGGCGACGGAAGCAGTTGACAGAATCGGCGCGTACGCCCTAAGCGCCGCCCCCTACCGAGCGATGCTCCTGTGCCCAGGTGGCGGAATTGGTAGACGCACCGTCTTCAGGTGGCGGCGCTCGAAAGGGCGTGGAGGTTCGAGTCCTCTCCTGGGCACCATTTCAAATCGGATTTGGATTGTTGGCTTTTAGCCGCCGCGTTTGCAGCGGATGCGGTCTTCGACGAGTTCGAGCACGCTGGGGTGCATCGGGCGTTCGAATTCGACGCCTGCGGTCCAGCCGTCGGTCCAACGAATGGTGGCCTGCAGCGGCTCGATCCCGGGAAGGCCGATCCACATCGTGTCGCCGGGGTTCATGGTCTTCGCGAGGCCGACGCGGCAACCGCCGGTCGAGACGTCGAAGACGGCCGCAGGGTAGCGCGAGCCGCCGCGTGCGCGAAGCCGCACGTCGCCCGTGATAGCCCTACGTTCCTGACGTCGTCCGCTGCTCATTTCCATTGTTCTGATCCGCTCTCATTACACTGCGAAAAATACGCGTTACTGACCGAACATATTTCTGGATTAAATCGACCGAGTAAACGAAAGGTAAAGATGGGCCTCTCGACCGGTCATTTTGCGGCGGCTATGGCTAGGCCATGCCACTCTACGAACTCGACGGTACAAGCCCGCAGCTCGCCGAAGGCGCTTGGGCCGCACCCTCGGCCGACCTGATCGGCGATGTCCGGCTTGGCGCGCGCGCGAGCGTTTGGTTCAACGCCGTGATCCGCGCCGACAACACGCCGATCATTCTGGGCGAGGAAACCAATTTCCAAGACGGCGTGATCGGGCATTCCGACCCTGGCGCGCCGCTGACGATCGGCGCGCGCGTGACCGTCGGGCACCAGGCGATCCTCCACGGCTGCACGGTCGAGGACGAGGCGCTGATCGGGATGGGTGCGCGAATCCTCAATGGTGCCGTCATCGGAAGCCAGTCGATCGTCGGTGCCGGGGCGCTGGTGACCGAGAAAAAGAGTTTCCCGCCGCGCAGCCTGATCGTGGGCGCGCCGGCCAAGGCGATCCGGACGCTCGGCGACGAGCAGGTCGAGTTGCTGCGCGGGTCGGCCGCGCTCTATGCCGAGAAAGCGGCGCACTATGCGCGCGGGTTGAGGTTACAGCGCTGATACCAAGGAACGGCGGCGCGTCTTGAACCCTTTGCGCGCCTCCATCATTTCCTTGTCATGATCGACATCCGACCCTTCGCTTCGCTGGGCCATGCCAACCATGGCTGGCTCGATGCCCGCCACCATTTCAGCTTTGCCAGCTATCACGACCCGGACCGCATGGGCTGGGGCAAGATCCGCGTCTGGAATGACGACCGGATTGCCGGGCAGAGCGGCTTTCCCCCGCACCCGCATCGCGACATGGAGATCGTGACCTACGTGCGCACCGGCGCGATCACGCATCAGGATTCGATGGGCAACAAAGGCCGCACCGGAGCCGGTGACGTGCAAGTGATGAGCGCCGGGACCGGCGTCGTGCACAGCGAATATAATCTGGAGGACGAGGAAACGACCTTGTTCCAGATCTGGATCGAAACGGACGAGCGCGGTGCGCAACCGGGCTGGGGTCAGATGCCCTTTCCCAAGGAGGAGCGCGAAGGCGCATTCCAGCTGCTCGCGAGCGGGAGCGAGGATGATGGCGCGCTGACCATCAAGGCCGATGCGACGATCCACGGCGCGACGCTGCCACCCGGTGGCTCGATCGTGCACGCCGCCAATCCCGAGCGACACCTCTATCTCGTGTCCTCTGCACCGGTGACGATCAATGGCGTCGAGGCAGGTCCGCGCGACGGCGTGGCGATCACGGGCGAGGAGCGGATCGAGATCGTTGCAGGCGATGAGTCGGCGGAACTCGTCCTGGTCGACGCGGCATAGGGCGTTCACCCTGTTGACAGGGCGGCCTGATAAGGCTGTGTGCGCTCAAGTCCATGACTCGCGTATCGACCCTGCTGGCCGGCATGTCCGCCGTCGCCCTTCTCGTCGCCCCTGAGGCGCGTGCGCAAGATGGCGACCAGGATACGGCCATTCCGGGCCCGATCGTCCTGCCCAATGCGACGCCCGCGCCGACACCGTCGCCGACGCCTTCGGGCGGCATCGTCGCTATCCCGCCCTCGGGCCAGCGGGGGAGCGGGGACAGCGCCGTCGGCCCCGACTCGCTGCGCGACTTTTCGCTTGGCGGACCGACGCCTGCGCCGCGCGCCACGCCTGCGCCGACGCCTGCACCAACGCCGCCGCCCTCGACCGCGCCGACCCGCCCGTCCTCGACCGGCTCGCCGCCGCCCGCGCGGACCAATTCGCCCATCAGCCGCCCCGAGCCGCCGCCCCCCGGCAGTGCCGGCTCGTCCGGTCGCCTGACCCCGGTGCCGCCGACGCGGATCAACCCGGGCGCAGTCGTGCCGGAAGAGCGGGGTGCGCCCGTCGACCTGCCGCCACCACCCGAAGGCTTCACGCCGCCTGAAAGCGGGACGGCGGCCTGGCCGTGGCTTCTGGCGTTGCTCGCTTTGATCGGGGCGGGTGCCTTCGCCTGGCATCGCCGCCGGAGCGGACTGGCGCTGGCAGGCGGTCCCGCGCTCGAACGCGCGCCCGCGCCGCAACCCGCGCCTAGACCCGCACCCACGCCACCGCCGCCGCAGCCGGAAACGCCCAAGGCGCCGCCCGCCGCACCCGCGGGGGTTATTACGTCGTCGGTGCTCAAGCCAGACCTCGAGATCGACGTCGAGCCGGTGCGCGCAGTCTTCTCGGAGGAAGGCCTGGCGCTCGATTACCGGATGACGATTGCCAACAAGGGGCATGGCGAGGCGAGGGGCCTGACGATCCGGCAGGATTTCCTCTTCGCGAGCGGGACACAGGCGAACGATTTCGACGAGTTTCTCGGGCGCCCCGTCGATGCCGAGGACAAGCCGCTACCGACGACCATCCCTCCGGGGACCGCGATCGGTCTCGATGCGAAGGCCTTCCTGCCGCTGAACAAGGCGCGGGCAGTGATCTTCGAAGGGCGTCAGCTTCTTCTTCCCATCCTGGCGCTCGGCGTGCGTCATGGCGGGCAGGCATCTGCGCACAAACCCGATGCGCACGGCATGTGGCTGATCGGGCGCACGGGCGGCAGCGACGGTCGCATGGCGCCGATCCGTGCCGACCAGGGCCCGCGCATCATCCGCGATCTCGAACTGAAACGGCAGTAGCGCTTTAGTCGAGGGGCACCGCGTTGTAGCTGTGCCAGGCGAGGATCGCCGCGGCGCCGCGATGCGGTGACCAGGGCTCGGCCCATTGGCGCACCAGCTTCTCGGGCGGCCGTTCCTCACGGCCAAGGATGCGTCCCAGTTCGACCTGCACGGCAAGATCGCCTGCGGGAAAGACGTCGGCACGGCATTCGGAGAACAGCAGGTAGATTTCCGCCGACCAGCGTCCGATGCCCTTGATTTTGGTGAGCTCCTCGATCGCGGCTTCGTCGTCTTCGGGCAGCGCGGCAAAATCGACTTCGCCGTCGAGGACGAGGCGCGCGAGGCTGCGCGCATAGCCCGCCTTCTGGCGTGACAGGCCCGCTTCGCGCATCTCTTCGTCGCTGGCGGCGGCCATCGCGGCCAGGTCGGGGTCCTCGCCATACTTCGCCTCGAGCTTGCGCCACATCGAACTGGCGGCGGCGACGCTCACCTGCTGCCCGACGATCGTGCGCAGGAGCGTGACGTGGCCCGTCGGTCGCACGCGGGGTTCCGGGCGGCCGAAGCGCTCCATGGTCTTCGCGAAGGCCGGCTCGACCCCTGCGATGGCATCGAGCGCTGTGTCGAGACTGGCCTGCGTAGCGACCATTAGCGTGCGACCCGCGCGGCGTAGAGCGAGATCGCGGCGGCGTTGGAGACGTTGAGGCTTTCCATCTGCTCGGAGATGGGCAGCTTGGCGAGCGCGTCGCAATGATCGCGCACGTTGGCACGCATGCCGGGGCCTTCGGCGCCGAGCACCAGCGCCACGCGCGGCGGGCCGAGCGCTTCGGCAAGCGTACTCTCCGCCTCTCCGGCGAGACCTATGCGCCAAAAACCGGCCTCGGCCATCTCTTCCAGCGCGCGGTTGAGGTTGACGACGCGCACCCAAGGTATTGTCTCGAGCGCGCCCGAGGCGGCCTTGGCCAGCGCGCCACCCTCGGGCGGGGCATGGCGGTCCTGCGTGACGATGGCAGCGACGTCGAAGGCAGCCGCCGAGCGCAGGATCGCGCCGACATTGTGCGGATCGGTGACCTGGTCGAGCACGAGGATGATCGCTTCCTCGCCCGCCTCGGCGAGCACGTCGCCTAGCCAGACATCCTCGAGCGGTTCGCACTCGATGACGACCCCTTGGTGCGGGCTATCGGCGGGAACAAGCCGCGCAAGGTCGGGCGCCTCGGCCATCACGACGGGGATGTCGCTAGGGAACTGCATGAAGTTCGCCGCTTCGCGCGTCGCCCAGGCCTTGAGGACCTTGCGATCCGGATTGTCGAGCGCGGCAGCGACTGCGTGCTTGCCCCAGAGCCGAGGCCGGTTGGGGTTTGCGCCACCCCTATTCTTGCGTTTGCGAGCCATGGCGAGGCTCTGCCTGCCTCAGGGCCGACTGGCAAGTCTTAGGCGAACTCTTCCGCATCGAGCGCGTAGCCGGCGCTGCGCACGGTGCGGATGACGTCGTCGCCGCCATTGGCGCTGAGCGCGATGCGCAGGCGGCGGATGTGGACGTCGACCGTGCGCAGTTCGATGTCCTCGCTGTGCGGCCAGACGGCTTCGAGCAACTGCTGGCGCGAGAAGACGCGGCCGGGGTTTTCCATGAAATGCTTGAGCAGCCGATATTCGGTCGGCCCGACGTCGATCGGCTTGCCGTCGCGGCGCACGCGGTGGGCGGCGAGGTCCATCTCGATGCCCGCATAGTCCAGCTTTTCCGCGGCGATGGCCGGGCGTACGCGGCGCAGCACTGCACCGGCGCGCGCGACCAGTTCCTTGGGCGAGAAAGGCTTGGTGACATAATCGTCGGCACCGGTCTCGAGCCCGCGAATGCGATCCTCTTCCTCGCCGCGCGCGGTAAGGATGATGATGGGAAGGCTGGCGGTTTCCTTCTTGCGGCGCAGGCGGCGGCAGACCTCGATGCCGCTGATCCCCTCGATCATCCAGTCGAGGATCATGAGGTCGGGATTGACCTCTTCCACGAGGATCAGTGCTTCCTCGCCATCGCCGGTCCGCGTGACGTCGTAGCCGTCGCGATCGAAGGTGAAACCGATCAGGTCGGCAAGATTGCGGTCATCTTCGACCAGCAGGAGCTTCTTCGATTGCATCGTCTCCGCCCCTCCCAGCCGATTACTGTCCCAGCCGCTCGGCCATGTTTTCGCCAGTGGCAGCGTAGTAGACCATCTCGGCGATGTTGGTGGCGTGATCGCCCACGCGCTCGATATTCTTGGCCACGAACAGGAGATGCGCGGCCTCGGTGATCTGCTGCGGATTTTCGATCATGTGGGTCAGCAGGGTGCGGAAAATCGAGTTGTAGAAATCGTCGACCTTCTTGTCGCGCTCGAACACCTCGCGCGCCGCTTCGGCATCACGCTCGACGAAGGCGTTGAGGACGTCATGCACCATCTCGGTCGCGATGCGCGCCATTTCGGGCATCAGAGAGAGCGGCTCGATATTGCGGCTCTCCATCTGCGGCACGCGCTTGGCGATATTCTTGGCATAGTCGCCAATGCGCTCGACGACGCCCGAAATCTTGAGCGCGGCGACCACGTCGCGAAGGTCGGCGGCCATCGGCGCGCGCAGGGCGATCAGCTGGATCGCACGGCGCTCGGTCTCGATCTCGAGCGCGTCGATCTTCTTGTCGTCCTTGACGATCTGCTTGGCGGTTTCCTCGTCGCGCTGGACGAGGCAGCGCATCGCTTCGCGGATAGCATGTTCGGCCATGCCGCCCATCTCGGAGATGAGCGCGCGCAGGCGATTGAGATCGTCGTCGAACGCCTTGAGCGTATGTGCGGTGGTTTCTTCGTTCATCGTTGCCCTCCGATCAGCCGTAACGACCGGTGATATAGTCCTGCGTGCGCTTGGCCCGCGGGTTGGTGAAGATCTCACTGGTGCGCCCATATTCGACCAGCTCGCCGAGATGGAAGAAGGCGGTTCGCTGCGACACGCGCGCGGCCTGCTGCATGTTGTGGGTCACGATCGCGATGGCATATTTGCCGCGCAGTTCGTGGATCAACTCTTCGATCTTGGCAGTGGCGATAGGGTCGAGCGCCGAGCAGGGCTCGTCCATCAGGATGACTTCGGGGTCGACCGCGATGGCGCGCGCGATGCACAGGCGCTGCTGCTGGCCGCCCGAAAGCGCGGTGCCGCTATCTTCGAGGCGATCCTTGACTTCATCCCACAGGCCGGCGCGCTTCAGCGACTTCTCGACGATCGCGTCCATCTCGCTCTTGCCCGAGGCGAGGCCGTGGATACGCGGGCCGTAGGCGATATTCTCGTAGATCGACTTGGGGAACGGGTTGGGCTTCTGGAACACCATGCCGACGCGCGCACGCAGCTGCACCACGTCCATGCGCGGGGAATAGATGTCCTCGCCGTCCAGCTCGATATGACCGGTCACCTTGGCGATCGGGATGGTGTCGTTCATGCGGTTCATGCACCGCAGGAAGGTCGACTTGCCGCAGCCCGACGGGCCGATAAAGGCGGTGACCTTGTCGTCGTGGATGTTGATCGACACGTCCTTGATGGCGTGCTTGTCGCCATAATAGACGTTGACGTCTTCGGCCTTCATCTTGGGCGTCTTGCCGACGTCGAGATCGTCGGGCGCCACGGGCGTGGAGACGTCTGGGGCGTCGGTGTCGATCGGGGTTGCGGTCTCGTTCATGATGTTCCTGCCTACCAGCGGCGTTCGAAGCGGTTGCGGAGATAGATGGCGAGCCCGTTCATCAGCAGCATGAAGATGAGCAGGACGATAATGGCGGCGCTGGTCTTCTCGACGAAGCCGCGATCGACTTCATCGGACCAGAGAAAGATCTGCACGGGCAGCACCGACGCGGGCGACGTGATCGTGTCGGGTGGCGAGGCGATGAAGGCGCGCATGCCGATCATCAGCAGCGGCGCGGTTTCGCCGAGCGCGCGCGCCATGCCGATGATGGTGCCGGTCAGGATGCCGGGCAGCGCGAGCGGCAGGACATGGTGGAAGACGACCTGCATCTTCGACGCGCCCACGCCGAGCGCGGCGTCGCGGATGGAAGGCGGCACGGCCTTGATCGCATTGCGACCCGCAATGACGATGACCGGCATGGTCATCAGCGCGAGCGTCAGGCCGCCGACCAGCGGCGCGGAGCGCGGCAGGTGCATGAAGTTAAGGAAGACGGCGAGCCCGAGCAGGCCGAAGATGATCGAGGGCACCGCGGCCAGGTTGTTGATCGAGACCTCGATCATGTCGGTGATGCGATTGCGAGGCGCGAATTCCTCGAGATAGACGGCCGAAAGCACGCCGATCGGGAAGGCAAGCGACATCGTCACCAGGATGGTCAGCAAGCTGCCCTTGAGCGCGCCCCACACCCCGACCGCGCTCGGATCGGTCGCGTCGGAGGCGGTGAGGAAGTCCTCGTTATAGTGGCGCGAGAATTCGCCACCTGCCGCTTCGATCTCGGCGACCAGTGCCTCGCTGGCGGCGTCGCCGTCGCTCTTGGCGGCGATGTCGATATTGCTGGCCACGGGAAGCGAGACGGTCACCTGTCGTTCGAGCATCGAAGGGTCGTCGATGATCTGCTGCGCAAGCTCGCGCCGCGCACCGTCGCCGAACAACTCCTTGCCGATCTCCTCGCCATAGGTCGCGGTCGCACTGTCACGGATCAGCTTGCCGAGCCCGGCGTTGGCGAGCGTCGCCTGCGCGCCCGGGCCCCGCACGGAGGCAGGGTCGACCATGACGGCCGAGCGCGGGAAGTCGAGCTGAATCGACGTTTCCATGCGGGTAAACCCGCCGATGCCCTTGGCGGCCATGGTGACCAGCAGGAAGGCAAGGAACAGGACCGAGACGGCGACGGCGGCAAAGCCGAATGCCTTGAAGCGTCGTTCGGCGGCGTACCGTTTCCTGACGCGGGCCTCCATCGACCCGTCGGTCCACTTGCTGGCGGTGGCGCTACTCATAAGCTTCCCGATATTTGCGCACGACGCGCAAGGCGATGAGGTTGAGGATCAAGGTGATCACGAAGAGGACGAGACCGAGCGCGAAGGCGGCGAGCGTCTTGGCGCTGTCGAATTCCTGGTCTCCGGTCAGCAGCTGGACGATCTGGGTCGTCACGGTGGTGACGCTGTTGAACGGGTTGGCGGTCATGTTGGCGGCAAGGCCTGCGGCCATCACCACGATCATGGTTTCACCGATCGCGCGGCTCACTGCGAGGAGGACGCCGCCGACGACGCCGGGGAGGGCGGCGGGCAGGACGACGCGCTTGATCGTTTCCGACTTGGTCGCGCCTAGCGCTAGGCTGCCATCGTTCATCGCCTGCGGGACCGCTGCAATGCTGTCATCGGCCATCGAGGACACGAACGGGATGATCATGATGCCCATGACGAGGCCCGCGGCGAGCGCGCTTTCAGAGCTCGAAGGAATGCCCAGCATCATGCCGAAATCGCGCACGGCAGGCGCTACGGTCAGCGCGGCGAAGTAGCCGTAGACGACGGTCGGCACGCCAGCGAGGATCTCGAGGATAGGCTTGAGCCAGGCGCGCACGCGCGCGTGGGCATATTGGGTGAGGTAGATCGCGCTCATCAGGCCGAGCGGGATCGCGACGATCATGGCGATGATCGCGCCGATGAAGACCGTGCCCCAGAAGAGCGGGACCGATCCGAACGCGCCTGAGGAGCCGGCCTGGTCGGCGCGGATCGCAATTTGAGGCGACCACTGCGTCCCGAACAGGAATTCGGTCGGGCTGACCATGCCGAAGAAGCGGATGGTCTCGAACAAGAGCGAGAGGACGATTCCCAGCGTGGTGAGGATCGCGATCAACGAGGCCGCGACCAGCACGATCATCACCCAGCGTTCGACGCCAGTGCGGGCGCGGAATTCGACGCCGATGCGCCGGAGCGCAAAGAAGGCGCCGCCGAGCGAGAGCAGGAATGCAATGCCGCCACCGAGCGCTGCATAGCGCGACGATGCCTCGGCATAGATGGGGGCGATTTCGCTCGCTTCGCTGTTGAAACCGACGCTGCGCGCGCCCGAGGCGATATCGCGCGCTTCGGCGAGAATCGCGTTCCGCTGCAGGTCGAAGTCGGGGAGCGCCATGCCCTGCGGGCTGGCAAGCACCGCCTGTTCGACCAGGCCCTGCTGGATCGGCGCCCAGATGGCGAGGAGAAGGAGGGCCGGTAACGCCGCCCAGAGCAGGGCGTAGAATGCGTGGTAGACCGGCAGGCTGTTCAAGCGCTGGCCGTCCCCGCGAAGCCCTTTCGCCCGACGATGGGCAAAGAGCGCGGCGAGGACGGCAACGCCGAGAATGGCGACGAGTGCAATGGACAAAGACATGGCGCCCGTCGCCCTTCTACTTAGAGTTCCGACCCGTCAAGGGTGGTAAGGTTGGTGGCCGCGTCGTTCGAAGCGGCAGCGTCGTCGCCGGCAAGCGGAACGAGGCCGCGCTGCTCGAGCATGCCGCCCGAACCCCACGACTGGGCGTAGAGGTTGAGGAAGTCGCGAATCGCGGGCTTCACTTCGACATGCTCGCCCTTCACGTAGATGAATAGCTTGCGCGCGCCCGGATATTCGAGCGACGAAATCGTCTCGGTGTTCGGCATTGCGCCACCGATCGACACGGGCTGCACCTTGTCCGAGTTGGCTTCGAGGAAGCTGTAGCCGAGCACGCCGAGCATGCCGTCGTCAGCCGACACCTTCTGCACGAGCAGGTTGTCGTTTTCGCCCGCTTCGATGAAGACGCCGTCTTCGCGGATCGTGTGACAGGTGGCCTCGTAGGCCTTCTTGTCGCTCTCCTTGAGCGCCTTCATGTCGTCATTCGACGCGCAGCCGGCTTCGAGGATCAGTTCGGCGAAGCTGTCGCGCGTACCCGACGTGGGCGGCGGGCCGTAGACGCGGATGGGAATGTTCGGAAGGCCTTCGCGGACGTCCGACCAGTTCTGCGCTGTCTGTTCGCCGCCATAGGGATCTTTGGCGAGCGCGGCGTAGATGTCTTCGACGGTCAGGTCGATCGGATCGGCACCCTTGGCCTGGATCAGGGTCAGGCCGTCAATGCCGACGGCGACTTCGATGACGTTGTTGACGCCCGCTTCGGCGCACATGTCGAATTCGCTCTTCTTCATGCGGCGCGACGCGTTGACGATGTCGGGATGCTCTTCACCGACGCCAGCGCAGAACAGCTTCATGCCCGACCCGGTGCCGGTCGATTCGACGATCACGCTGGTGCCGGGGTTGGCGCGCTGGAAGCTTTCGGCAACCGCGGTGGTGAACGGATAGACGGTCGACGAGCCGACCACCTTGATCTGGTTCAGCGCGGACGAACCGCCGTCCGAACCGCATGCCGCGACGGCAGCCGCGAGCGGCAGGATAATCAGAGATTTTTTCATCGGAAGAAATACTCCCTTGGAATTCGATGAGGGTTGGCTTTGCACGCACCCGCCTAGCGGCCATTGCGGTGGTCGTTGTGACGCTTTTGTTACAGTTTCGTGACGCCGGTCCCGGCTTATTCCGCCAGCGGCAAGGCGATCGTGACCGTCGTCCCGTGCCCGGGGCTCGATGCGATGTCCAAGATTCCCCTGTGGCGCTCGACGATATGCTTGACGATCGCGAGGCCCAGACCGGTCCCCCCGCTCTCCCGGCTGCGCGCTTCATCGGCGCGATAAAAACGTTCGGTCAGGCGCGGCAGGTGGTCCGCAGCAATGCCTTCGCCCTCGTCGCGCACGATCAGGCGCACGAATCGCCCCTCCTTGCGAACGCTGATCGCGACCGCCGGCTTTTCCGGCGAGCAGCCATAGCGCAGCGCGTTGCTGATCAGATTGTCGAGCACCTGCCGCAGCTGCCCGACATCCCCCACGATCGCAGGAACGTCCTCTGCCATTTCGGTCCTCACGCGACATTGCGATCGATTCGCCAGATCCTGGTTGGCATCGACCGCATCCTCGACCAGCGCGGGCAGGTCGACCTTATCGCGCGGGCGCACGAAGCGGTCCGCCTCGATGCGCGACAGGTCCATCAGGTCCTCGACGATCCGCAGCATTCGAATCGATTCGGTCTCGATCGTCTTGGCGAATCGTTGTCTGAGTTCGGGGTCGATCTCGGCATCGTCGGCGAGTGTCTCGGCATAACCGCGAATGGTGGTGAGGGGCGTACGCAACTCGTGACTGGCATTCGCCACGAAATCGACGCGCATCCGCTCGGCCGCGCGGGAGGCTCCACGATCGATCATTCGAATAAGGAGCGTCGAGTCCTCGAGCGGCGTCAGGATGACGCGCCAGGGACGGTCGACGCCGCCAATGCCTTCGACGTCCAGGCTCGCTTCCTTGCCGCTCTCGATCGCGGCGAGCACGGCGGGATGGCGGATGGCGAGGCGGATGTCGTTGTGGACCAATCGCCGCGCGAAGATGTCGCGTGCCGCCCGGTTGGCCTGTTCGAGACGATGGCCGCGGACCAGCAGTGCCGGTTCGCTGATGGCGTCGAGAAGGGCGGCGCGTTCGGTCATGGCTCGTCCCTTAGCGAGCCCCGTCGCGAAGGACTAGGCGGCTGCGGGGGGAGGGGCTTCGTCGCCCTCGACCATCGCGCGCAGCTCTCTACGCTGCGAGCGCCAGACGGCGATGCCGATGCAGAGCAGCACCGGATAGCTCCAGAACTGCACGGCGAGCGCGTAGGCGGTCGGGATAAGATCCATCTTCAACGCGCGAATGGCATGAGCCGACACGGTCACGAGATGAAAGCCGGCAATCCACAACGGCCAGAAGCGCTGCGATCGCAAGGCAATGAAAAGGAAAAGACCGAACAGCATCACGTCGACGGCAAGAACGCCGAATTCCATGCTGCTATACTTGGTCGCGTCGGGAGACACGAGCAGGCGCGTCGCAACGGTTGCTGCGACGCAGCCTGCTGCAGCTAGTTTATGCTCTCCTGTGCCTTTGAGGAAAGCATAGAGCGTAATCGAAAACAGCAAGGTCCAGTAGAGGGTGGGAAGCATGCCTGGCTGAACCTTCCTGTTTTCCGCGTCTCAGTGAGATCAGGCGACGACGCGAAGGTCGGCGCGACCCTGGGTCGGCATCGGCGTGTCGCTCTCGTCACCGAACATCACGGTATGGCGAAGTCCGGGGACGTGCTGGGCGGTTTCTTTCAAGATCGCGTGAGCCATCGCGACATTTCCGCGCGCGGCAACCATACCCTGAAGCGACTGGGCGACCTGTTCGAGCGCCTGATGGCCGGTGGCGGTCGGGACGTTGGCAGTCTCGCGGGCGCGGATCATCCGCATCTGCAGCTCGGCCAACTCCTCAAGCGCGCTTTCGATTTTCTGTTCCACGAGACGGACCTGGGTCCCGACTTCGTAGGCGGCGTTTTCGATCATCTGCTTACGCATGGTTTTTCACTCCAGTCTGTCCGCGTTGTGCGGAGCGGGAGCGGTTCGTCGAACGAGTGGTTAGCCCTGAATTCCCAACAGGCGAGCGAGGCTTTCGAGACCGGCAAGGTACATGCCCGCCGAAAACAGCGCGCCGATGGCGATGAGGACAATCCAGAGCAGTCGGAATCCGACGCCCATCTCGTTGCGAGGCTGACTCCCTGTTGCAAACGGCAAAGGCAGGGAGGTCCGAATACGCGCCGAACCTTGCTCGGTTTGAAGCCCGGCAAAGTCGGACCCCCCTGCACGGCTGGCGTGCCGAATCTGTGTGCCAACCGTGTTTTCGGATTGGCTCGATTCGGTCGCTTCGGGAATGTACGGCGATTGATGTATCAACCGTTGAGATGGTCCTTCCACTTGGACCACGAGGCGCGCGGCCTCCTGACGGCGCGAGACGCCGAGGATCTGGATCGCCTGACGCGCCCGCTGGTCGACCGTATGCGGCGAAATATCGAGCTCGGCGGCGATTTCCTTGGAATTCATGTGATTGGCAACCATGCGCAACACTTCCAGCTGCCCCTCGCTTAATTGAGCAACGAGCGCCGATGTGTCGCGATAGTCATCGTCCGATTTCTTCACGGCCAGTCCCATACAAATTCCCTGCCCACTGCCGAGTTGCCCTCACTCGGATACCAACGCATTAACCCTAAATGCCGGATTTCCGCTAATTCTGAAGCGGTGTTCATATCCTAAACGCGCGACAAAAGCCAACGGGGGCATTGGAAAAAGCACCTGTAGAGGCTCGCATCACAGAGATGGAGCGGCTCGAAGCACGGCGTTGCTTAAAGAGAAAATGGTGGACAGGGCTGGATTCGAACCAGCGTACGCTTGCGCGGGCAGATTTACAGTCTGCTGCCTTTAACCACTCGGCCACCTGTCCACAGGTGCTAGGCAGGGGCGCCATTTGGCGGGCAACGGCCTGTCTGTCAACAGGGTACGGCGGCGTTCAGGCGCTTCTTAAGCGATGTTGCACACGAATGGATTTCGAGTGGGCGCTTGGCAGTCGCCTGCGGGCGGCTTCGCCACGCCGCAGCGCTCCACCGATTTTCGTCCCCCGGACGAAAAGTCGATGGAGCGGGTGAAGGGAATCGAACCCTCGTCGTAAGCTTGGAAGGCTTCTGCTCTACCATTGAGCTACACCCGCCCATGTCGGTGCGAGCGGCTCCCTGCCACCGAGCGCCCGCCTTGGTCAAGCACTACTGGTCCGCGAAGCGGTCGGTCGCGCGGATGAGGCCGTCGAGAATTCCCGGCTCATTATAGAGATGGCCGCCATCGGGCACGATCTGGAGATCGGCCTCGGGCCATGCCTTGCTGAGCGCCCAGGCGGCAGCTGGCGGCGTGCAGCAATCGTGCCGGCCCTGGACGATCACACCGGGGATGTGACGGATCTTCTCGGCGTCGCGCAGCAGCTGGTTCTCTTCCAGCCAGCAATCATGGATGAAATAGTGATTCTCGATCCGGGCGATCGCGATCGCGAATTCGGCATCGGTGAAATGGTCCATCACGTCGGGCTGCGGCAGCAACGTGACGGTCGACGCTTCCCAGCCCGACCAGGCCTTGGCCGCCTCGACCTTCTTCTCGTGATCGTCTCCGGTCAGGATCTTGCGATAGGCCGTGACATTGTCCTTCTCCGTGTGGCCCGCGATCGGCGCCATGAACGTCTCCCACGCCTCGGGGTAAAGCTCGCTCGCGCCATAGGTGAACAGCCAGTCATGTTCCTTCTGGCTCGACAGGAAGATGCCGCGCAGGATCAGTTCGGTGACGCGGTCGGGATGGGTCTGGGCATAGGCAAGGCTCAGCGTCGAGCCCCAGCTGCCGCCGAACACCTGCCATTTCTCGTGCCCGCACATCTCGCGCAGCTTCTCGATATCCGCGACGAGGTCCCAGGTCGTATTGTGCTCGAGGCTGGCGAAGGGCGTCGAGCGCCCGCACCCGCGCTGTTCGAACAACAGGACGTCATATTTCTCGGGGTTCCAGCAGCGGCGATTATCGTCGCCGAAGCCGCCACCAGGCCCGCCATGCAGGAAGACGGCGGGCTTGGCGCCCGGCGTGCCGACCCGCTCGTAATAAAGACTGTGCCCGTCACCGACGTCGAGATGCCCGGTCTCGTAGGGCATGATGTGGGGGTAGAAGGTGCGGCGTTGGGTCATCGAGGGCTCCGAAACGAAAAGGGCGGCGATATGCCTCGCGCACCGCCGCCCCTTTGGCAAGCCCATGGTGAGGGCTTAGAACTTCACGCCAAACTCGACGCCATAGATACGCGGTTCGTTGACCATGCCGGTCAGGTTGTTGAAGTCGATGCCGCTCACCGCGCTTTCGTCGTCGGTGATGTTGCGGACGAAGCCGGCAATGTCGAACTTGTCGTTGCGATAGCCGAGACGCACGCCGCCTTCGGTCAGTTTGTCGTCCGAGAATTCAACCGCTTCGTAGAGGAAGAAGTTGATCTTCGAACGATGATACCAGTCGGTGAAGGCGTAGATTTCGCCGTTGCCGACCGGATGCGCGTAACCGGCGGTGAAGTTGAGCGTCCACTTGGGCGCCTGCGGCAGCGCGTTGCCGTCGATAAACACGATGGCCGGCTGGAACGGCGCCGCCGGGACTGCGATCGGGTCGGTGACGGTGCAGGGTGCGCCGCACGTTTCGACCGTCAGGCCGCTGTCCTGGATTTCGGTGTCGTTATAGCTGACGCCTGCGGTGAAGGTCAGGCCACGCGCCGGGCGCGCCTGCAGTTCGGCTTCGAAGCCCTTGCCCTCGACCTTGTCGGCATTGAGCAGCAGGTTGGCGTTGGCCGCCCCGCCGACTGCCGACAGCTGGAGGTTGTCGGTTTCGAAATAATAGCCGGTCAGGTTGAAGCGCACGCGATTGTCGAGCAGCACGGTCTTGACGCCGGCTTCGTAGCTCATCGTCTCTTCGCTGTCGGCCGTGGTCACGTCACGGTCGAACAGGATACGGCCCTGGATCGCCGGGGCGCGATAGCCCTTCGCGACGCGGGCGTAGACGTTCACGTCCGGGTTGATCTCGTAGATCGCGCTCGCGTCCCACGTCAGCACCTCGTCTTCGACGAAGGTCGTGCTTTCGGGAACCGGGCCGCCACCGACGAAGCCGGGACGCGCGTCGAACAGGCGGTCGGCGACCAGCTTCTTCTCGTCCTGGTTCCAGCGCAGGCCACCCTGGAGGGTGAGCCCGTTGTCGAACGCGTAGCTGAGCGAGCCGAACACGCCGAGCGCATTCGAGGTCTGCAGCTGGTTGACGATCGCGGCGGGTGCGGTGTCCTGCGGGTTGGAGAAGTCGAAGCTTTCGATCGACAGGTTTTCGTCAAAGAAGAACACGCCCGCCTGATAGTTCAGGCCCGAAGCATAATCCGACGCGATGCGGACTTCCTGCGTGAACTGGTCGAGATCGGGGATGTTGTCCTGGCTCTGCGCCGGGAAGGGAATGAAGCCCGGGCCGCTCTCGGGCAGGAAGACTGCGCCGAAACCGCCGTCGATGTCCCCGCGGCTTTCGAGCTTGCCGTGCCAGTAGCTGGTGATCGAGTAGAGGCGGGCATTCTCGCCGAAGCCGGTTTCGACCGCGAGCGAGATGTTCTTGGTGCGCAGCGTCTGGAAGTTCTTGGCGTCGGTCCAGATCTGGTCGCGCTCGAAGTCCCCGCCGTCGAGGCCGACCAGCTCGTTCGAACCGGTATTGAACAGGTTGGCGCGGAAGGCGCGGGCGCTGCCGTTGAGGTCGCGATGCTGACCGGTCAGGCGGATCGCAAGATCGTCATGCGGTTCGTAGGCGAGCTGGACGCGCGCGGCGAACTCGTTGAAGCCGCCAAGATCGCCGTCCTGCGTGGTGGCGATGTTGTTGATCCAGTCGTCGCGGCTCTGGAACATGCCCGAGACGCGAACGGCCAGGTCGTTGGTGAGCTGGCCGTCGGCGGCCGCTTCGAGGTTGACGCTGTCGTAGCGGCCGTAGCTGGCCTTCACGTAACTGCGGCCATCACCCGGACGAACCGTGTCGAACTTCACGATCCCAGCCGGCGTATTGCGGCCAAAGGTGGTGCCTTGGGGGCCGCGGAGGACTTCAACACGGTCCATATCGAACACGGGGAAACCCTTGAGGATCGGGTTTTCGAGGACGACCTCGTCGTAGATCAGGCTGACCGGCTGCGACGCGTTGAGGTCGAAGTCGGTGTTGCCGAGGCCGCGGATGTAGAAGCGCGGGAAGGTCCGGCCGAACGAGCTTTCGATGTTGAGCGAGGGCACGCGACCGGCAAGGCCGCGAATGTCCGCACCGCCCGAGTTGATCGCGCTCAGCGTGTCGTCATCGACGGTCGCGACCGACAGCGGAATGTCCTGAAGATTCTCGCTGCGACGCGTGGCGGTCACGACGATGACGTCGAGGCCTTCGCTATCGTCCTGGGCGGCGGGTTCTTCGGCACCGGCGTCCTGCGCGAAGGCAGTGGTCGGAACGAAGGAAAGGCTCGTCGCCAGTGCGACGGTCGAAAGGAGCTGGGTGCGGCGCATCGTCCGGATTTCCTTGTGGTTTTTCAGATGGGCGCCCCCCACGGCCGCCCTTCACGGCGCCGCTGTAAGAAAACTGACTTGAGAGTCAATAAAGGCGGTTAGCTGCTGCGAATTATTCACCGCAAGCGTGGCAATGTCGCATCGCCGACATTTGGCGCGCTAGAAGCTCTCTTCAGCATAAATTCGCGAAATGTCGCCATCCCATTCACCGTGATAGCGCTCGAGCAGGCGATCGGCAGGCGTCATGCCGCTTGCGACCACATCACGCAGCGGGTCGAGGAAGCCGACTTCGGTGTCGCCCGCGCCATTCGTCCGCCCGCGCGCCTGCAGGCCCGATGCGGCAATGTCGAGAACGTCGCTTGCGAGCTCGCGCATGGTCCGCCCGTCGGGCGTCGGCGCCTTGAGCGCAAGCTTGGGCACCGCGCTACGCAGCGCTTCGCGCTCTTCGATGGTCCAGTTTTTGACCAAGTCCCAGGCCGCGTCGAGCGCACCGCTGTCGTAGAGGAGGCCGACCCACAATGCGGGAAGCGCGCAAATCCGGCTCCACGGCCCGCCGTCCGCTCCGCGCATTTCGAGAAAGCTCTTGAGCCGCACTTCGGGGAAGGCGGTCGACATATGGTCGGTCCAGTCGGCCATGGTCGGCGTCTCGCCTTCGAAGCCTTCGAGCCGGCGGTCGAGAAAGTCGCGAAAGCTCTTGCCGGCAACGTCGTGATTGATGCCGTCGCGAAACACGAAGTACATCGGCACGTCGAGGATATAGTCCGCCCAGCGTTCGTAGCCGAACCCGTCTTCGAACACGAACGGCAACATGCCGGTGCGATCGGGGTCGGTGTCTTCCCAGATGTGACTGCGGAAGGAGAGATAGCCGTTGGGCTTGCCCTCGGTGAAGGGCGAGTTGGCGAAGAGCGCGGTCGCGACCGGCTGTAGCGCGAGGCCGACGCGGAACTTGGCGACCATGTCCGCTTCGCTCGAATAATCGAGGTTGGTCTGGATGGTGCAGGTGCGCTGCATCATGTCGAGGCCGAGGTCGCCCTTGGTCGGCATGTAGCGGCGCATGATCGCGTAGCGGCCCTTGGGCATCCAGGCGAGGTCGTCGCGGGCCTTGTCGGGCCACATGCCGAGCCCCAAGAAACCGAGATCCAGTTTCTCCCCGACCGCCTTGACCTGGCGCAGGTGGCGCGCGGCCTCAGCGCAGGTGAGGTGCAAATTGTCGAGCGCGGCACCCGACAGTTCGAGCTGGCCCGAGGGTTCGAGGCTGATGGTCCCGTCTTCGCCCACGAGCGCGATGACCTTCTCATCCTCGATGACCGGCTTCCACCCGAATTCGGTCATCGCCATCAGCAGGTCGCGGATCCCGCCATCCTCTTCCCACGACGGCGCGTGATGATCCTTGCAGCTGTAGACGAACTTCTCGTGCTCGGTGCCGATTAGCCATTTGTCCTTGGGCTTTTCGCCACCGGAAAAAACCGACAAGAGGTCGTCGCGACCTTCGATGGGCGGGCTTTCGGAAAGGTCGGTACGCGTCGTCATGCGGGCTGCCCTACAGGTTGCATGGTGCAACCGGAAGTCATTTCCAGTCGGTTCGGGCCATATAGGTGGCGAGTGCCGCGAGGGAAGCGGTCTCGGCGCGAAGAATGCGCGGGCCAAGCGAGATGGCGGTTGCGCCCGGCGCCGCGCGGATCGCCGCGCGCTCTTCGTCCGTAAACCCGCCCTCGGGCCCCACGAGGATCGTCGCGGGAGGCGGACCGTAAGCTTCGGGTGCCGGTGTACCGCCTTCCTCGTCACAGAAATAGAGCGGGACCGACGGCTCGCGGACCTTCAGGAAAGCATCGAGCTTCATAGGCTCTGCAATCTCTGCGACCGAGGTGCGGCCACACTGCTCGGCAGCCTCGACGATATAGGCGCGCATCTTGTCGAGGTTGATCTTGTCGACGACCGAGCGGTTCATAATCACCGGCTGGAGCCTGTCCGCGCCCAACTCGACCGCCTTTTCGACGAGGAACTCGATCCGCCCTTTCTTGATCGGCGCGAAGGCGAGGGTGACGTCGGGCGTCATTTCCTGCTCCTTCGTCTGCCGATCGAGCGCCAGCGCCAGCCGCTTCTTCCCCGCCTCCGCGATCGTCGCGAGCCATTCGCCGTCGCGTCCGTTGAACAGCAGTACCGGGTCGCCAACGCCCTTGCGCATGACCTTGCCGAGATAATGGGCGGCATTGCCCTCGACCATTACGCCCTGGCCCTCGGCCAGATCCTGCTCGACGAACAGGCGCGGGGTCGATTTTGGCGGCCATGCGGGGGTTGCGATCATGCCTCCACCTAATCCAAGGGGATGGCCATGGCTACCGACCTCGTCCTCGACAGCGAACGCACCGGCCTGATCGGCGCACTGCCCGCGTCGTGGCGTCCCTATGCCTCGCTCATGCGGTTGGACCGCCCGATCGGCACGTGGCTGCTATTCTGGCCCTGCGCGTGGAGCGTGGCGCTGGCAGGCGTCGAGGGGGAGTGGGCGTTGTTCGCCTGGTTCCTGCTCGGCGCCTTCGCCATGCGCTCGGCGGGCTGCGCCTATAACGATATCGTCGACCGCGATCTCGACCGCCAGGTCGAGCGTACGAAGCTGCGCCCGCTGGCTTCGGGACGCGTGTCGCTCAAGCAGGCATGGGCGCTGACCATCGCCCTGTGCCTCGTCGGCCTCATTGTCCTGCTGCAGCTCCCGCTGGCAGCGCAACTGATCGCGCTGGCCAGCCTCGCGCTCGTCGCCGCCTATCCGTTCATGAAGCGCATCACCTGGTGGCCGCAGGCGTGGCTCGGCCTCGTCTTCAGCTGGGGCGCGCTGGTCGGGTGGCCGTCGGTCACCGGATCGCTCGCCGCGCCCGCCGTCACTTTATGGGCGGGCACGATCTTCTGGGTGGTCGGCTACGACACGATCTACGCGATCCAGGACAAGGAAGACGACGCGCTGGTCGGGGTAAAGTCGAGCGCGAGGGCGGTCGGCACACGCGCGCGACCCGCCGTGACCTTGCTCTATCTGGCGGCGTTGGGCCTCTGGGGCTGGGCGCTCTGGCAGGCCAAACCGCATGTGCTGGCCCTGATCGCGCTGGCTCCGGCGGCGCTGCACCTTGCGTGGCAGGCAGCACAAGTCGACCCCGACGACGGCGACGAGGCGCTGCGCCTATTCCGCTCGAACCGCTTCACCGGCCTGCTTGTTTTCGCCGCCTGTCTCGTCGTTGGCTTGTCGGTCGGCAGCTGAGACCCTACCTCGCCTCCATGCAATCACCCGAACAAGCCCGCTCGCTGGTCGAGCAGATCGTCGACGCCGCCACCAGGGCAGGCGCCACTGCCGCCGACGCCGCCTATCTCGGCAGCGCTTCCTCCTCGGTCGAAGTCCGCAACGGCCAGCTCGAGGGGGTCGATCGCTCGGAGGGCGAGAAGCTGGGCTTGCGTGTTTTCATCGGCCAGCGCGTCGCATCCGCATCGGTCAGCGATTTTTCCGACGACAGCCGTACCGCGCTGGTCGAGCGGCTGATCGCAATGGCGAAGGAGGCCACCGAAGACCAATATGCGGGCCTCGCTCCGAAAGAGATGCTGGCGAGCGGCGATGCGCCCGACCTCGACCTGGTCGACGAGCACGAGCCCGAGCCCGAGGCGCTGAAGGAGCGCGCGCTCGCCGCCGAGGCCGCGGCGCTGGCGATCGAGGGTGTCACCAATTCGCAAGGCACGGCCGCAAGCGCGTCGAGCGGCCTGTTCGCGATCGCGACCAGCCATGGCTTTTCGGGCACGTCGCGTTCGACCGGGCATGGTTGCACGGTCAGCGTGGTCGCCGAGCGCGACGGCGCGAAGGAGCGCGACTATCACTGGATGAGCGCGCGCCACCTCGAAGACCTCGACGACCCCGAAGCGATTGGACGAGAAGCGGGTGAACGCACGGTCGCCCGGCTCGGTCCCAAGCCGGTCAAGCCCGGCAAATACCCGATCCTATTCGACTCGCGCGTCGCCACGAGCCTGCTGTCCCATCTCTCGGGCGCGATCTCGGGCGCGTCGGTCGCGCGCCGTTCCAGCTTCCTGATGGACCGGATGGGCGAACAGGTCTTTGCCAAAGGCATCGACATTATCGATGACCCGCTGCGCAGGCGAGGCCTTCGCAGCCATGCCTTTGACGGCGAAGGTTTGCCGGTCAAAAAGATGAAGATGATCGAAGATGGCGTCCTCAGGAGCTGGTACGCCGACAGCGCGGCAGCACGCCAGCTGGGCATCGATCCGACCGGCCACGCAATCCGCGGCCCCGGCGGCGGGCCGGGCGCCGGCCCCAGCAACTATTACATCGCCGCCGGGCAGCGCAGCCCCGAAGAGATGATGGCGGACGTCGGCACAGCCATCCTCGTCACCGACATGATGGGGCAGGGGGTCAATGGCGTCACCGGCGACTATTCGCGCGGCGCGGCCGGTTTCCTCGTCCGGAATGGCGAGATCGTCCATCCGGTCAGCGAGATTACGGTCGCGGGCAACCTGAAGGACATGTTCGCCAGCCTCGAGCCGGCGAACGACCTGGAGTTCAAGCGCGGGGTCGATGCCCCGACCATCCTGATCCCTGAAATGACGGTGGGGTCCGCCTGACCGCGCCTCACGCGCCAGGCGAACCCCACTCGATCATCACGAATTGACGCGCAGCCTAGTGTGCGTGGTCATCTCCGTGATGCTCGCCCTCGGGCTGGTAGCCCGGGACCCAGGTCACGTGGACGACTTCGGTCAAGTTGCCACGCAATTTCTTGAAGACGTTGGGACGGCCCTGTGCATCCCAGCCCACGGGTGTGCCGAAGACGGGATGGTCGCGCCCGCTTGACTGCCGGATCTGGCCGACTTCGCGGAACGTCATGGCATCGGCATGGCCTGCAATGGCGCCCTTGTCGGGCTTGCCGCCGCCCTTGCCGCCGCCTTTGCCGCCGCCGCCGCCGCCGCCGCCTTTGCCGGGTTTACCGCCACCGCCGCCACTTCCTTCAGCAGCGTGCGCAGTATAAATTGCATCCAATTGCTCCCAGTCATGAGCGTCGGGGTCCTCATTGCCGACTGGGTTGCTGGTATATTCCATGCAACTGTCGGTCTCGTCAGTGTTGAAATTCTCATTTTGATGACCAAGCCCGAACACGTGGCCGACTTCCTGACAGGCTACTAGGGCACGGTCGGAAAACGTATCGTAAGACCCCCCGACCCGGAAATAGGTGTCGTTGAGTTTTACATAGCCAGCGGTGATGTGGCCGTCGCGATTGGCATAGATCCCAGCAATGCCGAGCCAGCCATTATTGCCATACGTATCGCTGCAATAGGTCGCCTCGCCCGTGTTGGGGGTACAGCTATTACGATCGAGCGACGGGTCGTACGACGCGCTCAGCGACAGATGGTCTGTCCCTGACGGGGGTGTTTCCCAGTCGGCAATCGATCCAAGAATGAAGTTTGTATTTCCGTCACTGTTATTGGCCAGCCAGACCGACGCCGTGTTGTAACGGAAGTTTATGGTCGGCGAGCCTGCCGCCGACAAGTTCCAGTGATAGTTGCTCCAGCTATGATTGGCGGTCGCCGGCCCCATCGCCGCAGCTGCGACGATCATTGCCGCGCCCGCAAGAAAAGATTTACGCATTTTGTTTCCCCATGCTCCGCGCCCATGCCCCCATGGCACACGCCCGAGTCGGATGGTTTAGGGAAATTTAACGTGAGTCAAGTTGGCTGCGGTCCGTCGGCGATCCCGAGCCTGGGGATTTCGATATTGGGGCAACGATTTACGACCGCTTCAAGGCCCGCTTCCTCGGCCCGCGCGATCGCTTCCGGATCGAAGACGCCCAGCTGGGTCCAGACCGCTTTTGCGCCTGCCGCGATGGCGGCGTCGATGGCTTCGCCGGCGCGATCGGAACGGCGGAAGATGTCGACCAGGTCGATCGGCTCGTCGATGTCGGCCAGGCTCGCGACCACCGTCTCTCCGTTGAGTGTCTCGCCGGCGATGGTCGGATTGACCGGGATGACGCGATAGCCCTGGCGCTGGAGGAATTGCATCACGCCGTTCGAGGCGCGACCGGGCCTGCCCGACGCGCCGACCATCGCGATCGTGCGGGTCTCGCGGAGGAGGCGGGATATGTCTTCGTCGGCGGTCAGCGGCATCGGGGTCTCCTTTGCCTTACCAACCGATCAGCGCGCGATCGTTTCCAGCTGGCTCATCAGCGCATCGGCGAGCGTCGCGAAAGCGTCGCCTGCCGGCCCGTCCTCGCTGGCGGGCGGACGGCCGGCATCGGAGGCCTCGCGCAGGCTCGCCGACAAGGGCAGGCGACCCAGGAATGGCACGCCCAGCTCTTTCGCCGACGCCTGCGCGCCGCCGCTTCCGAACGGGTCGCTTTCCTCGCCGCAATGCGGGCAACGATAGCCGGCCATATTTTCGACCAGGCCCAGCACGGGCACGCCGACTTTTTCGAACAGGTCGATGGCGCGCGTCGCGTCGATCAGCGACAGGTCCTGCGGGGTCGAGATCACCAGCGCCCCGGCGGGCTTGGCCTTCTGGACCAGCGACAATTGCACGTCTCCCGTTCCGGGCGGAAGGTCGACGAGCAGCACTTCGGTGTCGCCCCAATCGCCCTCGACCAGCTGGTTCAAGGCCCCGCTCGCCATCGGTCCGCGCCAGGCGAGTGCAGTGCCCGCTTCGACAAGCTGGCCGACCGACAGGAGCTTCACGCCGCTCGGGCTGGTGACAGGAATGAGCTGTTTGTCGCGCGCCTCGGGCTTGGCGTGCGCGTTCAACAGGGTGGGCTGCGAGGGGCCATAGATGTCGGCATCGATCACGCCGACCTTGACGCCCTTCTTTGCCAGCGCGGCGGCGAGGTTGGCGGTCATGGTCGACTTGCCGACCCCGCCCTTGCCCGATCCGATCGCCACCAGCTTGCGGTGGACCTTGGGGGCGCTGATCGCGATTTCGACCGCCTCGACGCCGTCCAGCACGCGCGCCGCTTCGGTCAGCCGCGCTTCCAACGCGTCGCGCTCGTCACGCGCCAGTCCTTCGCCGTCGAGGATCAGGTGCAGGCGCCCCTCGCGAAGTACCTTGGCGCGGATGCGGGCGGCGTCGGGATGGCTTTCGAGCGGTTGGAGGCTGTCGGTCATGAGGGCGGCCCTAAGGCGTTTTTCGACCGATAGCACTGTTTTTTGCCGAAAGGCTTCCTATACAGAGAGGCATGAGCATTTTTTCCGGTTGGGCCGCACGAGGTTGGGGCCTGTTTAGCGAGAGCAAGGGCCCGTGGGGCTCCAAGCCGCCCAAAAAGGGTGGCAACGGCAGTGGCGGCGACAAGCCCAAAGGACCTTGGAAGACGCCCGAACCCGGGCCTTCGCAGCCGGGTCAGTCCGGCCAGTTCGGCAATGTCTCCTCGCTCGACGATTGGCTCAAGCGTAATCGTTCGCGCTTCGGCGGCGGCGGTGGCGGCGGTCGCGGCCCCGGCGGCTTCGGCCAGCCGAGTGGCTCGCTGATCGTCTGGGGGATCCTCGCCTTCCTGCTGCTCATCATCCTGTTTACCAGCGTCCACCGCGTGCTCCCCAACGAGCGCGGCGTGGTGACCACTTTCGGCAGCTACAGCTCGACCATGAACCCGGGTGTCGGCTTTACGCTTCCCGCGCCGATCCAGAATGTCGAAAAGGTCAATGTGCAGCTGATCCGCGAGATCGCGATCGGGCAGGACCAGCAGCAGACGCTGATGCTGACCGGTGACGAGAATATCATCGACATCGCCTATCAGGTGCGCTGGAAGATCCGCGATCCCGAGAAATATCTGTTCGAACTCGCCAACCCCGAGGACACGGTCCGCCAGGTCGCCGAAAGCGCGATGCGCCAGGTGATGGCGCAGGTGAACCTGCAGGACGCGATCGGCGAGGGCCGCCTCGAAATCCAGGCGCAGGTCCAGCAGGAAATGCAGGAAACGCTCAACAGCTATGACAGCGGGATCGAGATGCGCGGTGTCGAAATCAAGCGCGCCGATCCGCCCGCCGAGGTCAACGAGGCGTTCAAGGAAGTGACCGCCGCGCAGCAGGACGCCCAGTCCTACATCAACCAGGCCCGTGCTTACGCGCTAGAGCTGACCGCGCGCGCGCAGGGTGAGGCCGAAGCCTTCGACAAGGTTTACGAGGAATATCGCCTTGCACCCGAAGTGACCAAGCGGCGCATGTATTACGAGACCATGGAATCGGTGCTGCAGGGCGTCGACAAGACCATCGTCGAGACGCCGGGTGTCACGCCTTATCTTCCGCTCAACGAACTCAATCGCCGCCCCCGCCCGCAGGCGCAAAGCGGTGGAGGCCAATAATGATCAACGCCATCAAAGCGCACCCCATGCGGAGCCTGTTCATCGTCTTCGCGATCCTGGTCATGCTGCTGTCGACCTTTGCGATCGTGCACGAAACCAAGCAGGGCATCGTCGTCCGCTTCGGTAAGCCGGTGCGGATCATCAACCCCTACGAAGACGGCCAGCCCTTCGGGGCCGGCGGCGCAGGCCTGACGGCGCGCATCCCCTTCGCCGAGAATATCGTGTGGATCGACAAGCGTGTGCGCGACCTCGACATGGAGCCGCAGCAGGTGCTCTCGACCGACCAGCTGCGTCTCGAGGTCGATGCCTTCGCGCGCTACCGCATCGTCGATCCGCTGCAGATGTTCGTCGCCGCGCGCACCGAGGAACAGCTCGAAAGCGCGCTGAGCCCGATCCTCGGGTCGCAGCTTCGCAACGAGCTCGGCAAGCGGCCCTTCGCCTCGCTGCTGTCGCCCGAACGCGAGGGTGTGATGGACAATATCCGTCTCGGCCTCGACCGGATCGCGCGTCAGTATGGCGCCGAGATCATCGACGTCCGCATCAAGCGTGCCGACCTTCCCGACGGCGCGCCGCTCTCGGCGGCGTTCGTGCGCATGCGCACCGCGCGTGAACAGGAAGCCCGTTCGATCCGCGCGCAGGGTGAGAAGCAGGCCGCGATCATCCGCGCCGAAGCCGATGCCGAAGCCGCCGCAACCTATGCCGACGCGTTCGGAAAGGACGCCGACTTCTACGATTTCTATCGCGCCATGCAGTCCTATCGCACGACCTTCATCGACAATGGTCGCGAGGGCATGGGACAGACGTCGATCGTGATGAGCCCCAACAATGAATATCTCGAGGAGTTCATTGGTCGCTAATCGAAAAAGTGAAATCGACGAACGGGGGGACGGATCGCAGCGCGTTCAATCCGCGTTCAGCGTTTCGATTTAGCCTTTCGAGAAAGACTGTTAGAGTGAGGATCAAGACATGCTGAGGGAGCACCGACCCGTGCGCTATGCCTATGGAGTTGCCGCCGCCTTGTTTCTGGGTGGCGCCGCCTTTTCGATGACCACCGGCGAAACGCTGGGTGTCGACCAACAGGCACAAAACCAGGTGGTCCCGGTCCCCGGGGCCCCGAGCAGCTTTGCAGATCTGTCGGCGCGCCTCGCCCCGGCGGTCGTCAACATCTCGACCACGCAGCGCGTGCCGGTGCGTCGCCAGATGGATCCGTTCGACCAGTTCTTCCGCCGCTTCGGCGTGCGGCCAGCGCCCGACAGCCAGGAAGAAAATGGCAACGGCCCGACCCGCGAGGCCGGCTCGCTCGGTTCGGGCTTTATCATCTCGCCCGACGGCTACATCGTCACCAACAACCACCTCATCCAGGGGCAGGGCGGCAACGACACGGTCGACGAAGTCATCGTCACCATGACCGATCGCACCGAATATGAAGCGCGCATCATCGGGCGCGATCCGGCATCCGATCTCGCGCTACTGAAGATCGACGGTGCCAACCTGCCTTACGTCAATTGGGGCGACAGCGACCGCGTGCGCGTGGGCGACTGGATCATCGCCATCGGCAACCCCTACGGCCTTGGCGGTACGGTCACTGCAGGCATCGTCTCGGCGCTCCAGCGCGGGATCACCGGCATGGGCGCCTACGACCGCTACATCCAGACGGATGCGAGTATCAACCGCGGCAATTCGGGCGGCCCGATGTTCGACATGGCGGGCAACGTCATCGGCATCAATTCGGCGCTCATCTCGCCCACGGGCGCGAGCGTGGGCATCGGCCTCGCCATCCCGGCGGAAGCCGCCATCCCCGTGATCGAGGCGCTCAAGCGCGGCGAACGTCCGCAGCGCGGTTATCTCGGAGTCGCGCTCCAGGACCTCGACGAAGATATCGCCGAGGGTCTCGGCCTGCCCAAGGATCGCGGCGAACTCGTTCGTACGGTCGTGCCCGGCGAGGCTGCGGCTGCGGCCGGTCTGCGCCAAGGCGACGTCATCCTGACCATCGACGGAATCGACGTCACGCCCGACGCCACCGTCAGCTATCTCATCGCCAATACCGAAGTCGGCTCGACCATTCCGGTCGACATCGTCCGCGACGGTCGCCGCCAGACGGTGATGATCACCGTGGGCGAACGTCCCAGCGAGGAAGAACTCAACCGCCAGATGGCGACCGAAGAGGAGTTCGATCCGGACGAAGAGCCCGAAATGGACAATCTGGACACCCAGCTCGGCATGATGCTGCAGCCGATCGATCCGTCGGTCCGCCGCGCGCTTCGTCTCGACAGCGACGTCACCGGCGTCGTTGTTGCTGGTGTCGATCCGAATAGCGCGGCAGCCGAAAAGGGCCTGCGCCGCGGGGACGTGATCCTGTCGGTCAACCGCCGCCGCGTCACCAGCGTCGCCGATGTGGCCGAGGCGATTGCCGCTGCGCGCAGTGCGGGTCGCTCCAGCGTCCTGATGCTCGTCAAGCGTGGCAACGCGCCTGAAGCCTTCGTCGGGATCGAACTGGACCGCTAGCCTTCAAGGGGCTTGTCTAGCCCGCGCCGCTCCCCCAAGCTGATCGCTTGAAACAAGGGGAGCGGCGTGAGCGACACGATTTTCATCGGTGCAGTATCGGATAGCGAGGGCCAGACGCATGTCGGCCTGCGCCTCGACAAGTCCAATCGACACGGGCTGATCGCGGGGGCGACCGGCACGGGCAAGACGATCACGCTACAGGGCCTCGTCGAAGGCTTTTCCGCCGAAGGGGTTCCGACCTTCGTTGCCGACGTTAAGGGCGATCTTGCGGGTCTCGCCATGGCGGGTTCGCCCACGCACAAGCTGCACGAACCCTTTACCAAGCGCGCGACCAAGATCGCCCACCCGGACTATGCCTACCAAGATTTCCCGGTGCAGTTCTGGGACCTGTTTGGGGAGAAGGGGCATCCGGTCCGCACCACGGTCAGCGAGATGGGGCCACTGCTCTTGGCGCGCCTGCTCGACCTTACCGATACGCAGGAAGGCGTGCTCACCATCGCCTTCCACCTCGCCGACAATGAAGGGCTCGCGCTGCTCGATCTCGACGATTTGCAGGCGATGCTAGGCCATGTCGGCGAGCGCCGCAAGGAGCTGACGCTCGATTATGGCAACGTCTCGACCGCCTCGATCGGCGCGATTCAGCGCAAGCTGCTGCAACTTCGAAGCCAGGGCGGCGACCTCTTCTTCGGCGAGCCCGCGCTCAACCTCCACGACTTTATCGCACGCGACAGCGAGGGTCGCGGCCTCGTCAACATCCTCGACGCGCAAAAGCTGATGCAGAGCCACAGGCTCTACGCCACCTTCCTGCTCTGGCTACTGTCCGAACTGTTCGAAACGCTTCCCGAGGTCGGCAATCCCGACAAGCCCAAGCTGGTTTTCTTCTTCGACGAGGCGCACCTCTTGTTCGAAGACGCGCCCAAGGCACTGCTCGAGAAGGTCGAGCAGGTCGTGCGCCTCATCCGCTCCAAGGGCGTCGGGGTGTTTTTCGTGACGCAGAACCCGATCGACATTCCCGACGATGTCGCCGGCCAGCTGGGCAATCGCGTGCAGCACGCCCTGCGCTCGTTCACTGCCCGCGACGAACGCGCGGTCCGTGCCGCGGCGGAGACGTTCCGTACCAACCCCGACCTCGACGTCGCAGAGGTCATCACCGAGCTGAAGGTGGGCGAGGCGCTGGTTTCGGTGCTCGACGAGGATGGCGCCCCGACCGTGGTCGAGCGGGTGCTGGTCAAGCCGCCGCGCAGCCGCGCGGGCGTGCTGTCCGATGCCGAACGCGCTGCGGTGATCGCCAGCGATCCGGTCGGAAGCCGCTACGACCAGCTGGTCGACCGCGAAAGCGCCGAGGAATTGCTGGGTGCGCGCGCCGAGCAGGCCGCGAAACGCGCCGCGCGCGAGGCCGAGGAAGAGGAAGCCGAAAAGCGTCGCCGCGACGAAGAGAAACGGAGCCGCTCGCGCTCTTCGGGCCGTCGCCGCAGCACGCGCATGACGCCGACCGAGCGGGTGGTGAACAGCGCAACGCGCACCATCACCGGCAAGATTGGTCGCGAGATCGGGAACATGATCATGCGCGGCATTTTGGGGGGCATGCGTGGACGTCGATAACTGCCCCATCCGCGCGATCGAGGAAGAGTGGCGCCAGGCGCTGCTCGCCAAGGACGAGCCGACGCTGCGCCGCATCCTCCACCCGCGTTTCCAGCTGGTCGGGGTTCGCCCCTCGGGTTTCATGTCGGTCGATGTCGAGGGCTGGATCGCAGCGCTCAAGGATATGGACATCGCCAATATCGAGATTGATGTGACCGACTGCGCCGCGCTCGGCGACGTCATGGTCGCGACGGTAAAGGCGTGCTGGAAGGTGCGCTATCTCGGTCAGGAGATCGAGGAGAAGGTGCTGCTTACCGACGTCTGGCTGGAAACCGATGTCGGGTGGCAGATCGTCCGCCGCCACTCGAGCGCGATCCCCGCGGGCGCTGCGGACTAGTTAGCCGCGGCCGCGATAGGGCGCGACGCCCTGGTCGGGCAGCCACAGTCCCTTGGGCGGTTCGCCCGACTGCCAGAAGACATCAATCGGAATGCCGCCGCGCGGATACCAATAGCCGCCGATGCGCAGCCATTTGGGCTTCATCTCGTCGAACAGCCGCTTGCCGATCCCGACCGTGCAGTCCTCGTGAAAGGCCTGGTGATTGCGGAACGAGCCGAGGAAGAGCTTGAGGCTCTTGCTCTCGACGATCGTCTCGTCCGGCGCATAGTCGATCACGAGATGCGCGAAGTCGGGCTGGCCGGTCACCGGGCAGAGCGAGGTGAATTCGGGGGTGACGAAGCGTGTCAGGTACAATTCGCCCTTGCGCGGGTTCGGCACGTAATCGAGTTCGGCCTCTTCCGGAGAGGCGGGCAGGGCGCTGGTCTGCCCCAGATGTTTCGGCGTCATGCTCATGGCGCGAAGCCTCTAGCAGCGTAATCGGCTCTGCACTATCCCTTGTGCCAAAGGAGGCGCGCATGGACGATCTGGTGACCACCAAGTGGCTGGCCGAGCATCTGGGCGAGAAAGACCTCAAGGTCGTCGACGCCAGCTTCCACCTTCCGGGAGCCAATCGCAATGCGCGCGAAGAATATGAAGCGGCGCATATCCCGGGCGCGGTCTTCCTCGACATAAGCGAGGTTGCCGACAAGGATCATCCAGCGCCGCACATGCTGCCGCCTGCTGCCGAGTTCGGGAAAGCGATGGGCGCGCTCGGCATCAACCGCGACGACCGCATCGTCGTCTATGACAATAGCGACCTGCGCACCGCCGCGCGCGGCTGGTTCATGTTCCGCCATTTCGGCGCTGATCGCGTCGCCATTCTCGATGGCGGGATGCAGAAATGGCAGCGCGAGAAGCGGCCTGTCGAAAGCGATGTTCCTTCGCCTGTTCCGGGGCGGTTTGAGGCAAAGGAGGCGGCGCACAAGGTCGTCGACAAGGCCGCGATCCTGTCAGGCAACTCGCCACGCATCGTCGACGCGCGTGGCCCCGACCGCTTCAGGGGAACGGCGCCAGAGCCGCGCGAGGGGATGGCCTCGGGCCATATACCGGGCGCCCGCAACCTGCCCATGTCCTCGCTCTACGACGAGCAGGGGTGCCTGAAGTCGAATGCCCAGATCGAGCGGCTATTCGAAGAAGCGGGGATCGACCCCACGGCGCCGTTTGCCGCGAGCTGCGGGTCGGGCGTGACGGCGTGCAACATCCTGTTCGCCGCGCGTCGCCTCGGGGGGCGCGAAGGGCGGCTCTACGATGGCAGCTGGTCGGAATGGGGCGCCGATCCGGACACCCCGAAAGAAAAAGGCTAAAGGCTGGTCAGGCCGGCTAGGCCAAGCGCCGCAGCCGCAGCCACTTCGTCCGCGCGCCCTTCGAGGACCGCCTTATCCTGGTCGCTCGCGACTTCCCACGCCGTCGTCAGGTCATGTTCGGGCAGCGCGTTGGTGGCGCGGGTTGCCTCGATCATCCGTGCGACCGCGTTCAGGCGCGCGACGGCGTCGGCATAGGGTGCCGGGGTGGGTGTTGCAGTCTTTGTCGAGTCGGGCAGCAGGTTGATCATGGCCTCACCCTAGGGAGGACATGGTAAACGAGCCGTTAAAAAGCGTGACTTACGCCTTGGCGCTGTCGACGTCGCGCAGGATCCAGCCGCGCTGCGGGATCGTCTCGATAAATTCCGCCCCGTTCGACGCGCTGCGCAGCTTCTTGCGCAGTTTCGAGATGAACACGTCGATGATCTTGGGCTGCGGCTGGTCGTCCGCGCGGCGATAGAGATGCTTCAGCAGCATGTTGCGCGTGACGACATTATTGCGCGCATAAGCGAGCAGTTCGAGGACGCGATACTCCATCTCGGTAATCCCGATCGGATGACCGTCGATGCGGATCAGGCGCTGCACCGGATCGACCGCCATACGGCCGTCGCACAGCGTTTCGGGCATTTCCTGTCCCGACGCCTTGAGGCTGGAGAGCATCTGCGAGGCGGCTTCGTCGCTGTCTTCCGCGCTGACGCGCTGCGGCGCGCCGAGTACCGCCTGCTGGATGTCGGCGATCGCATTCTGCGCCTCGTTGACGAGGCCGAGCCCGTCCTCGAGCCGCTTGCGCGCCTTTTCGAGCTGGCTTTCAATGTCGACCAGTTTTCCCGAGATCGGATCGGCCATGGCGGGACCCCCTTCCGCTGATTGCTGAAATTATTGCGGCGTATCCGCGCTCGCGTCCTGGCCGTCCAACTCCGGCGAAGACAGGATGGTTTGCGTTTCCGCGCCCTTGTCGATCACGCGCGTCTGCGGGTCACCGGCGTTCGAACGGGTGCCGACGGGCACACGGCCCTGGCTTGCGGCGCCCAGCACGGCGGCTTCGCCCGACGAGCGCGGTGCGGGTCCGCCGAACAACGCTTCGATCGCCTGCGCCTGCGTTTCGCCCACCGACTGGCTGATCGTGCCCGCACGCGGCGGTTCCAGCGTGTAGTCGGGCGGCAGGATCAGCGGCGCATTACGCGCGACCGCATATTCGTCGAGGGCACCTTGCTTGCCCCCACAGGCCGCGAGGCCAAGGCAAAGAGTGGCCAGAATCAGGGGCTTATGCATTCTTTTTCTCCTCGGGCGGCTTTACGAAGAAAGCGCGCAGCAACAATATTACGATCCCGATGCTAATCGCGGCGTCGGCGATGTTAAAGACCAAAAAGGGACGAAAGTCACCGAAGTGCAGGTCGGCATAGTCGACGACGTAGCCGAACCGTGCCCGATCCACGATGTTTCCCAGCGCCCCGCCGAGCACCAGCGACAGCGCGGCCTGGTCGCCCCACTGCTTCTCTCGCGTGATCCAGATGGCGACCCCGGTGGCGATGATCGCGGTGATCCCGGTCAAAAGCCAGCGCGCAGCCTCGGACCCCGCAGTGAATAGGCCGAAACTGATCCCGCGATTTTCGACCCAGGTGAAGTTGAAGAAGGGCAGCACCTCGACCTGGCGGATCGCCTCGAGGTTCATCGGCCCGATCACCCACCATTTGACCAGCTGGTCGAGGATGAAGATGGCAATCGCGATGACGAACGCACGGCGCGTGTTGCGGGAAAGGGTCAATTCAATACCTCGTCGCAGCGATCGCAAAGATCGCCGTCTTCCTCAACCTCGGGCAAGTGACGCCAGCAGCGCCCGCACTTGGCGTGCTCTGTCGGCGTGATCGTCACGCTATCGGCGTTCGCGACTGGACCGGAAATGAACAGCTCGGCGAGGAAGTCGCTATCCTCATCCGACGGCACGCCGACCTCGGCCTGCAGCGACGAGCGGATGACCTTGTCCTTGCGGTAGGGTTCGATCGCCTCGGTCACACTTTCACGCAGCGCGATCAGTTCGCCCCAGCGCTTGGCCAGCGCCTCGTCCTTCCAGCCTGCGTCCACCTCGGGCCATTCGAGCAAATGGACGCTGCCGCCGTCGGGATAGCGCGTGCCCCACACTTCCTCGGCGGTGAACACCAGCACAGGCGCGGCCCAGCGCACCATCGCGTGGAACAGGATGTCCAGCACGGTGCGATAGCTACGGCGTTTCACCCCTTGGGTGTCGTCGCAATAGAGGCAGTCCTTGCGGATATCGAAGAAGAAGGCGGACAGCTCTTCATTCGCAAAATCAGCCAGGGTGCGGGTGTAGAGGTTGAAGTCGAAATCCTCGACTGCCTGCCGCAGCACGCCATCGATCTCGGCCAGCCGGTGGAGCATGTAGCGCTCCAGCTCGGGCATGTCGGCGGGGTCGACTTTCTCGTCGTCCGAGAAATCGGCCAGCGCGCCGATCATATAGCGGAACGAGTTGCGCAGCTTGCGATACTGGTCGCCCACGCCGCGCAAAATCTCGTCGCCGATGCGATGGTCCTCGGTATAGTCGACCGACAGCGCCCACAGGCGGATGATGTCGGCCCCGAACTGCTCCATCACCTTCAGCGGGTCGATGGTATTGCCGAGGCTTTTCGACATCTTCTTGCCCGCGCTGTCCATCGTGAAGCCGTGGGTCAGCACCGCCTTGTACGGTGCGCGCCCGCGCGTCCCGCAGCTTTCGAGCAGGCTCGACTGGAACCAGCCGCGATGCTGGTCGGAGCCTTCGAGATAGAGGTCGGCCGGGCTCCGCAACTCGGGCCACTCGTCGCTTTCCAGCACGAAGGCATGGGTCGAGCCTGAATCGAACCAGACGTCGAGAATGTCGCCGACCATCTCGTAATCGTCGGCATTCCGGTCGGGACCGAGATACTCGGCCATCCGCTCTTCGCTCCACGCGTCGATGCCCATCTCGCGGATCGCGTCGGTGATGCGCTTGTTGACGTCCGTGTCGACCAGCAATTCACCGCTCTCGCGATGCACGAACAAAGCGATCGGCACGCCCCAGGCGCGCTGTCGGCTGATCAGCCAGTCGGGACGCCCTTCCACCATCGAGGCGAGGCGGTTGCGCCCCTTGTCAGGCACGAAGCGCGTCTTGTCGATGGCGTCCATCGCCGTTTCACGCAGCGTCGGATAATCGTCGATCTTCCCGCCATCGTTGGCGGGGCCGCCCTCATTCTCCCAGCGAATCTCGGCGCGGGTCTTGGGGTCGAGATGGTGAAGCGGCTCGTCGATGGCGATGAACCATTGCGGCGTGCAGCGATAGATGACCTTGGCCTTCGAGCGCCACGAATGCGGGTAGCTATGATGGTAGTCCGCGCTCGCCGAGAGCAGCGCACCGGCCTCCCTGAGGTCCGAACAGATCGGGCCTTCGGGCGCATTGAACGGCTTGTTGATGACGCTACGGCGGCGCTCGTCATGCGCGCCGAGCCAAAGCCAGTCGTCGCGATAGCGCCCGTCGCGCTCGACCGCGAACTTGGGGCCGATGCCGTGCTGGCGGCACAATTCGAAATCGTCCTCGCCATGGTCGGGCGCCATGTGGACCAGTCCGGTGCCGCTGTCGGTCGTGACGAACTCGCCCGGCAGGAACGGCCGCGGCTCGGCATAGAAGCCGCCAAGATGATGCATCGGGTGGCGGGCAACGGTGCCAGCGAGGTCTGAGCCGCCGTATGGTTCGATAGCTACAAGCTCCAACCCGTCATCATCGTAACTGTCCTGCAGGCGATGCTTAACAGCCATGATCAGGGACTCTGCAACCAGCAGACGCTTGCCGTTGAGATGGCTCTCCTTCGCATCTTCGACTTCGACCAGGGCATATACGACCTGAGGCCCATAGGCCAAAGCCTGGTTCACCGGGATCGTCCACGGCGTCGTGGTCCAGATCACCGCATGTGCGCCAACCAGTTCCTCGATCGGGCTCTCGACGATCTCGAACGCCACGTCGATCTGGGTCGACTGGATGTCCTCATATTCGACCTCGGCCTCGGCGAGCGCGGTTTCCTCGACCGGCGACCACATCACCGGCTTGGCGCCGCGATAGAGCTGGCCGGTCTCGGCGAACTTGAACAGTTCGGCGACGATGTCGGCCTCGGCCTTCGCGCGCATGGTGAGGTAGGGCTTGTCCCAGCGCCCCTGGATGCCCAGCCGCTTCAGCTGCTCGCGCTGAACGTCGACCCATTTCTGCGCATAGGCGCGGCACTCGGCGCGAAATTCGGTCGCCGGCACCTCGTTCTTGTTGCGCTTCTTCTTGCGATAAAGCTCCTCGACCTTCCACTCGATCGGCAGCCCGTGACAATCCCAACCGGGCACATAAGGCGCGTCCTTGCCGAGCAGCGTCTGGCTCCGGCACACCATGTCCTTGAGCACATGGTTCAGCGCATGGCCGATATGGATGTCGCCATTGGCGTAAGGCGGGCCGTCATGGAGAATGAACTTCTCGCGCCCCGCGCGCTCTTCGCGCAATTGTTCGTACAGCCCCTCGGACTGCCAGCGTTCGAGAATCCCCGGCTCCTTCTGCGGAAGGCCGGCTTTCATCGGGAAGTCGGTCTTGGGAAGGAAGACCGTGTCTTTATAATTGGGTTTGTCGGACATCGCCTGCGGCGATTAGTGACACTTGCCGCAACGCACAACCGTTAAGAGGCGCGGCGGCGTATCGGACCTCGCCACAACCACGCGGTCAGCAGCAGCCCGAGCAGGCTGAGCGCCAGCCCGATCTTCTCTTCGTCGAGCATCCGCAATTCGGGTTCGCCGTCGAGAAACACCCCGTCCTCACTGGGCCCGAGCGAGGGGAAGTAGAAGACACCGTCCTGTTCGAGCGCCCAGCGCCGGGGCAACTGCCCCTCCGGTACCGGCGCGGCGGCGGGCAGATATTCGTTGGCATCCTGATGCGGCTGGGTGAAGTCGGACAAAGGCAGCGGCTTGCGTTCGAGCAGCAGCGTGCTGGTCGCGCTCGCCACCAGCAAGGGCGCCGCCGACGCCCAGGCCCAGAGCGGCGCGCGCGCATGGGCGAAGGCGGTTGCCAGCGCGAACCCAGCGATCGGCAAGGCGCGCCACGGAAACTGCACCTTCTCGATCAGCGGCAGCGACCAGATGCCATAGCCGACCGTCACCAGCGCCAGTATCGCGATCGCGGCGATCGCCCAGCGAGGCTGCTGGCGCGCGACGAGCAATGCGCTCAATCCCATGAAGCCCATGACGGCATAGATGATGGTCGAGAAGGGCGCATAGCCGACCATCGATCCGCCGATCAGCCATTCGGTGGCGGTGAAGTGCGCGTTGGTGAAGAGCGCGCCGACCAGGATATGCTTCTGCAGCAAGAGTGCAGGCACGACATAGATGCCGGCCAGCAGCAATCCGGCGGCAAGCCCCAACGCGGTGGGCAGGAGGCGGTCGCGATCCTTTGCGATCATCATTAGCCCGTAGGGTGCGACGAAGAAGATCGAGACGAGCAGCGCGAGCGGCAGATGCGACAGGATCAGCCCCGCATACGATATTGCCAGCAGGACCGGCCTACGGTCGCGCAGCGCCAGCGCGAGGAGCGGGATGAAGACGATTGCGACAAACTCGCCGATCGCCGCGCGCAGATAGAAGTCGATCACCGTATAAGGAAGCAGCATGAAGAGAAGGCTGCCGAGCAGTGGGCGCCTGCTCCCGCGCAGCCAGAGCAGCATCGCCGAGCCCATGGCGACGCTGCCGGTGCCGAAGGTCGCTACCACCGACCAATAGTTGGATAGGCCGAGCGCGTTTGGGATCGCGGCGACGTAGAAGGGCAAGGGCGCGTAGAAATAGAAGGTCGGCGCGCCGCCGCCGCCATGGCTGTCGGGCAGCCAGCGCGGATAGAGATGACCCGCGCGAAGCTGGTCGGTGAACTGGTCGACCCAGTTGACGTTGTTCCACCAGCTTTGCTGCGACTGAAGCGGCAGGAAAAAGAGTGGCGCCACGAAGGCGCAGGCGACGAGGACGAGGATCAGGAAGTTGCGCGGCGTCAGGACGGGCGCCTGGGTCACGCGCTACGGCCTTTGTCGAGCCAATGTTTGGCCTCGGCCGCGTCGCTATCCATCTGCCGCTTGAGCGCTTCGAGATCGTGGAAGTTCGCTTCGGGGCGGAGGTAGTGCATCAGCGCGATCTCGATCTCCTGTCCATAAAGATCGCCTTCGAAGTCGAATAGGTTGGCCTCGAGCAATTCCTTGGGCGGGTCGAACATCGGGCGGGTGCCGAGGTTGGCGACACCGTCATGCTCGCTGCCATCGGGCAGGCGCACGCGCACCGCGTAGATGCCGTAGGCGGGGCGGAGATAACTGCCGAGCTCGACATTGGCGGTCGGCCAGCCCAGTTCGCGCCCGCGTTTGTCGCCATGGACGACCTCGCCGCGGATCGCGAAGGGGCGGGTGAGGAGGCGCGTCGCGCTTTGCGGATCGCCCGCCTGAAGCGCCTCGCGGATGCGGCTCGAGGAGACGGGCGTGTCGCCCAGCATGACCGGGGCGACGGCCTCGGCCTCGATCCCGAGCGGCTTGCCCCATTCGCGCAGCTTGTCGGCGTCCCCCCCGCGCTTGGCGCCGAACGTGAAGTCTTCGCCCGTGACGACGCCCGTCGCGCCGATCTGTTCGCCGAGCAATTTTGCAACGAAATCCTCGGCGCTGGTCTGCGCCAGCGTGTCGTCGAACTCGAACACCAGCATCGCGTCCGCGCCGGCATGAGCGAACATCTCCTGCCGCTGGTCGAGCGTGGTCAATCGAAAGGGCGGGGCGTCCGGGCGGAAATGGCGCACCGGATGCGGGTCGAACGTCGCGACAATCGCAGGCCGGCCCTCATGCGCGGCGCGCGCGACGGCACGCCCGACCACCGCCTGGTGGCCCAGATGGAACCCGTCGAAATTTCCCAACGCGACGACCGCACCGCGCAGGGATTCCGGAATGTTGGCAAGGGTCAGCCGCTCCATGGGAACGGGCTAGTGGGGCAGGGCGCGGGGCGCAACCCTCACATCACTTCATGTTCGTCGAGCATGACGCCGGTGAACCATTCCTCGGTTTCGGGGTCGAGCAGCGTGTCGGTGTCGCCGATCTGGGCGAGGTGGATCATCGCATCGCCGCGATTGACCACGCCGAGGCGGCTATGGCCGATAACGATGCCGTCGATGGGCGACTTGATGACGTCTTCCTCGTCCCCCACCGGATTTCGCACGACCGCGAGCACTGCGCCTTCCTTGACGATGCGGCCGGACTCGGCGCGGATCGCGGCGATGCCGCCGCGCGGCGCGCGCAACCACATCGACCGATGCGCTTCGAGCGTGGGGTGGGGCGGGCGCTTGGGCTTCCTGAGCGACAGCATGCCCATCGCCTGCATGGTACGCAGCACGCCGTTGACCCCGACGCGGGTCGAGCGCTTGTCGAAGCGCAGCGCCTCGCCCGCTTCGAACACCAGCATCTCAACGCCGATCTCGTGGGCGAAAGCCCGCATCGACCCGTCGCGCAGCTTGCTGGTCATGATGACGGGCGGGGCGAAGGCACGCGCGAGTTCGAGCGCGCGCTCGCTTTCGCTGCTGACGCGGATCTGCGGCAGGTTGTAGCGGTGGGCGGCGGCCGAATGAAGGTCGATGCCGAAGTCGGCTTTCTCCATGATCTCGGTGCGAAAGAGGTAGGCGAGTCGGCTGGCGAGTGGGCCGTCGGGGCGCCCCGGGAAGCTGCGGTTGAGGTCGCGGCGGTCGGGCAGGTAGCGGCTGCCCGCAACGAAGCCATAGGCGTTGACGACCGGCACCACGATCAGCGTGCCCGACAGGCGGGCCGGGCTGACTTTCTTGATCAGGCGGCGGGCGACTTCGACCCCGCTAATCTCGTCGCCATGCACGGCGGCGCTGACGAACAGGACTGGGCCTTCTTTCTTCCCGTGGATCACGCGGACGGGGAGGCTGACCACGCTGTCCGCGGCATCGCGGCTGACCGGGATGTCGATGCTCGCGCGCTTGCCCGGCGCGACGGTCGTCTGGTGGACTTTGAAGGGCGATGCGTTCATGGTGCGCGATATAGGCCGTGAGCCGCCGCGATCCTAGCGGATTTGTGCGGTGCAGCGGTTGACTCTTCGGCGCCTCATTCCTACATGGCGCTCATCCCGCGAGGACGAGACTCGGCGGCGCACTCGTGCGCGCGCCATTTTTTCGTTGGATTTGCGGGAATAACGCTACGAGATGGGGCGGCCAGCCACGCTGCCCCGTGGAGCCGAGAGGAACTACGTTTTTATGGCACGTATTGCTGGGGTGAACATCCCGACGAACAAGCGCGTTGAAATCGCGCTGACCTACATCCACGGCATTGGGCGCACCAAGGCCAAGGAAATCACCGAGAAGCTGAAGATTTCGCCGGAACGCCGGGTCCAGGACCTGACCGACCAGGAAGTCCTTCACATCCGCGAAGCGATCGACGCCGACTACACGGTCGAAGGCGATCTTCGTCGCGAAACCGCGATGAACATCAAGCGGCTCATGGACATGGCCTGCTATCGCGGCCTTCGTCACCGTAAGGGCCTGCCGGTCCGCGGCCAGCGCACGCACACCAATGCGCGCACCCGCAAGGGCAAGGCCAAGCCGATCGCCGGGAAGAAGAAGTAAGCCTCGGCTTGCTCCTTTCCGTCAGCACACAGCTTTAAGGTAGGAATTTCGATATGGCACGTGAACCGCAGCGCGTTCGTCGCCGGGAAAAGAAGAACATCACCGCCGGCGTCGCGCACGTGAACGCCTCGTTCAACAACACGATGATTACCATCACCGACGCGCAGGGCAATGCGATCAGCTGGTCCAGCGCCGGCATGATGGGCTTCAAGGGCTCGCGCAAGTCGACGCCGTACGCCGCGCAGGTTGCCGCCGAAGACGCCGGCAAGAAGGCGCAGGAACATGGCGTTCGCACCCTCGAGGTCGAAGTGAAGGGTCCGGGCTCGGGCCGCGAAAGCGCGCTTCGTGCGCTTCAGGCGGTGGGCTTCACCATCACCTCGATCCGCGACGTGACGCCGATCCCGCACAACGGGGTCCGTCCCTCGAAGCGCCGCCGCGTCTAACCGCTGCGCTGATCGTTTTGCCGCCGGGACCCGACGTCACCCCGGCGGCGTGAAAATTTTGACAAACGGCGGGGGACGCTCCGCCACAGGGCAGGAACTCTATGTCGATCAACGCAAAGAACTGGCAGGAACTCAAAAAGCCGCAGGGTCTCGACCGCAAGTCGGGCACCGACACCAAGCGCAAGGCCACCTTCGTCGCCGAACCGCTCGAGCGCGGCTTCGGCATGACGCTGGGCAACTCGCTCCGCCGCGTGCTCCTGAGCTCGCTGCAGGGCGCTGCCGTCACCTCGATCAAGATCGAAGGCGTGCTCCACGAATTCTCGTCGCTGGCAGGTGTGCGTGAAGACGTCACGGACATCGTCATCAACGTCAAGCAAATCGCGCTCAAGATGGAAGGCGAAGGCCCCAAGCGGCTGCAGCTTTCGGCGACCGGTCCGGGCGAAGTCACGGCGGGCCAGATCGCTTGTCCCGGCGACCTCGAGATCACCAACCCCGATCTCGTCATCTGCCACCTCGACGAGGGCGCGACGCTCAACATGGAACTGACCGCCGACGTCGGCAAAGGCTACGTCCCCGCGGCGATGAACCGCCCGTCGGACGCCCCGATCGGCCTCATCCCGGTCGACAGCCTCTATTCGCCGATCAAGCAGGTCGCCTACAAGGTCGACAATACGCGCGTCGGCCAGGATCTCGACTATGACAAGCTGAGCCTGACCATCGAAACCGACGGCACCGTCACCCCGGAAGACGCCGTGGCCTACGCCGCGCGCATCCTCCAGGACCAGCTGCAGCTGTTCGTCCACTTCGACGACAGCGCGATCGCCCCGGCCCCGGCGCAAAACCAGGGTGCAGGCGAAGGCGGCGAAGACGCCAACCAGCTCAACCGTTACCTCCTCAAGAAGGTGGACGAGCTGGAACTGTCGGTCCGCAGCGCGAACTGCCTCAAGAACGACAACATCATCTACATCGGCGACCTGGTCCAGAAGACCGAAGCCGAGATGCTGCGCACGCCGAACTTCGGCCGCAAGTCGCTCAATGAGATCAAGGAAGTGCTCGCGAGCATGGGCCTGCGTCTGGGCATGGAAATCCCGGGCTGGCCGCCTGAAAATATTGAAGAAATGGCGAAGAAGCTCGAGCAAGAGCTTCTGGGCTAACAGTTTCGGGGAGTGCTTTGGCGCTCCCCGACATTACGGGGTCTTGGCGCTGCCCCATTCCAGCGCCTGGGACGGGGTGCCTCATACGGCCCCGCCACGAACGTAAGGAAACGACCTATGCGCCATCGCGTTGGCCATCGCAAACTCAACCGTACCGGCAGCCACCGCACCGCCATGCTTCGCAACATGGCCGCTGCGCTGATCAAGCATGAGCAGGTGAAGACCACCGTCGCCAAGGCGAAGGAACTGCGTCCCTACACCGAAAAGCTGATCACGCTGGCGAAGAAGGGCGGGCTGTCGAACCGTCGCCTCGCGCACTCGAAGATCATGGACGACGCGCAGCTCCAGAAGCTGTTCGACGTGCTGGCCGAGCGCTACAAGGATCGCAACGGTGGGTACACCCGCGTCATCAAGGCCGGCATCCGCAAGTCGGACGCTGCGCAGATGGCGGTGATCGAATTCGTCGACCGTGACGAGGATGCCAAGGGGCAGGATTCGGGCCCGGTCGAGATCATGGAAGAAGAGTTCGAAGGCTAAGGCCCAAGCTTCATCCGTGACGTGACATGAGGGGTCGGGAGCGTAGAGCTTCCGGCCCCTTTTGCTTGGGGCTAGCCCGAGAAGGCGGCGAGCTGGACCGCGAAGAGGGCAAGGACGGTGCCGTGGACGATGAAGGTCGTGACGGTCGCGGCGGCGAAACCGATGAAGGGGTTGGGGTCGTGGGTCATGGTCTTTCTCCCGAGCTGGTAGGGCCGGTGTAGCGCGAGGGCGGGGGGAGAGCTTGAGACGGGGCTGAAATGAATCTGCGAAGATTCTGAGAAAAGTGAGGAGCGGTTGCGCGAGGGGCGGGGCCGGCTAGGGTGGCAGGCGAACCAACGGGGGAGCGCACCTATGTCCTTGAGCCTGATGATCGCGGCGGCGGCGCTGCAGCCTTACGAGGCCGAGATTACGCGTGACCGGTTGGGCATTGCTCATGTGGTGGGGGAGACCGACGCCGATGCGGTGTTCGGGATGATCTATGCGCAGGCGGAGGACGATTTTCCGCGGATCGAGCGCAATTACCTCGAGAATATGGGGCGGCTGGCGGAGGCCGAGGGGGAGGCTGCGCTGTGGTCGGATCTGCGCCAGCGGCTGTGGATCGACGAAGCGGATCTTCGGGCGCGGTACGAAGGGAGCCCGGATTGGCTCAAGGCGCTGTGCGAAGCGTGGGCGGCGGGGCTCAACCAATATCTCGCTGATCATCCGGAGGTGACGCCCAAGGTACTCACCAGGTTCGAGCCGTGGATGCCGCTGGCGTTTAGCGAAGGGTCGATCGGGGCGGACTATACGCAAGTGCCGCTGGGGCCGTTGAAGGCGCTGTACGGGGACGGGCGCGAGGGCGACAAGGTCGCGGCGCTGGCCAAGCCTCGCGAGCATCAGGGGTCGAACGGGATCGCGATCGCGCCCAAGCTGACCGAGGACGGGCGCGCGCTGCTGCTCATCAACCCGCACACGACATTGTTCTTCAGGGACGTGGTGCACATGCAATCGGGCGAGGGGCTGGACGCCTATGGCGCGGTCACCTGGGGGCAGTTCTTCATCTACCAGGGGTTCAACCCGCGGCTGGGCTGGATGCACACGACCAGCGGGCTCGATAATGTCGACTTCTTCGCCGAGCATTTCGTGTCGGACGAAGAGGGCGGGCTTGCCTATCGCTATGGCGACGAGGTGCGGCCGATCACGGTCAGGCCAGTCGACATCAAGGTGAAGACGGATGCGGGGATGGAGCTGCGGCGCTTTGCGACGCTGGCGACGCATCACGGACCGGTAACCCGGTTCGAGGATGGCAAGTTCGTCGCGACCTCGCTGATGCTGCGGCCGGTCAAGGCGCTCGAGCAGAGCTTCCTTCGGACCAAGGCGCGCAACCTCGACGAGTATATCGCGGTGTCGGAGCGCAGGGCCAACAGCTCGAACAACACGATCCTGGCGACCGCCGACGGGCAGATCGCGATGCTGCTGCCGCAATATCTGCCGATGAAGGATGGTGGGTATGACCATCATGAAGTCGTCGACGGCAGCGACCCCGACACCGACCTAGGCCCTGACCGGCCGTTCGACGAGTTGCCCAACGTGATCGATCCGGCGAGCGGCTATGTCTTCAACGTCAATGACGAGCCATGGGCGGCGGCGGGTCCGGGGACCCTCGACCCAGCCGAGTGGCCCGACGACGTCGACCGCTTCGGCTGGAACCCGCGCACGAGCCATGCGCTGCAGCTGCTCGAAGGGTCGAGCGGCTGGTCGATGCAGGCGCTGCGCGATGCGGCCTACAGCCCGATGCAGCCCGCCTTCGATAAGCTGATCATGCCGCTAGTGGAGGCGTGGGAGCGGCTCGAAGATGGAGAGACCAAGCAGGCGCTGGAAGCGCCGGTCGTCGCGCTGGAGGCGTGGGATCATCGCTGGGACGCCGACAATGATGTCCAGCTGCTCGCGCTTACCTATCTCAATGAGATGACCGACCGGTCGCGCCGCGAGGCACCCGGCCGCTACGGCTACGAAGCCTCGCATGCATGGTTTGACGAGGCCGATGACGAGACGCGGCTCGAGGAGTTGCGCTCGGCGATCGCGCGAGTCACGCGCGACTGGGGCGACTGGGGCGTGCGGTGGGGCGATGTGAACGTCTACCAGCGCATCGACGGGGCGATCGAGCAGGATTTCGACGACGACAAGCCCGCGATTGCCGTGCCGTTCACGCCCGGATCGACGGGCAGCCTTGCCAGCGCCAACACCACCACGCCTGCGGGTGAGAAGCGGCGCTATAACCGTCACGGCAACAGTTTCGTCGCGGTGGTGGCGTTTGGCGACGAGGGACCCGAGGCGTGGATGGTGACCGCAGGCGGAATCTCAAACGACCCTGCCTCGCCGCACTTCGACGACCAGGCCGACAATCATGTCGAGGGCAATTTGCAGAAGGTGCCACTGACCGGCGAGCAGATCGCGGCGGAGGCAACGGCCAGCTATCGCGTGTCGAGCGACTAGCGGTCGCAGTTGGGCAGCAGGCGCTGCGCGAACATCGGGCTGTCGACGCCCAATTCGGTGCCGTCATCCTTGGCGACGAGATAAGTGACCGGGTTGCCGTCGCCCAGTTTCATCGCGACCTGCCACGCGGCGCGCGGGCCGTCGAGCGTGTCGACTTCGTCTTCGCCGATGACCGCGACCTCGAACCGAGTGATACCGCGATCGTAATGGTAAGCGGGCAGGGTGTAGCCGGCGCCACGTTCGAGCGGCATGGCGCGCATCAGCGGACCCCAGATGTTGGCATCGAGCAGCGGCTCGTCGGTCGCGATTTCATCGACCGCCTGCGTCTCGCCATAGACGGTGCGCTCGATACGGCTGCCCTTATAGGCGAGGTCGACGTGAAGCTCTCCGTTGCGATAGTTGCGGAAGTGCCAGGGGCGAAGCGTGCGGGCATCGAGCACTGCGACGTCGACCATCTCGAAATTGCGTGCGGGCAGCGACTGGCGGATGGTGACATTCCAATAGTCGCGGCCCTGATAGCTGACCGGCTCGATCCGCTGCATCACAGTGCCGATGCGCTCGCCCTGTCGCTCGATCGCGAAGCATTGTTCGCCCGCCTCCCACAGGGTGCCGTTGAGGATGCCGGGAAGGGTGGCGGCCAAAGCCAGGCTGATCATCGTTGGTCTCCAATCTGGTGCAAGGTCATTGGAGACCAGCAAGCGCGCGGGTCACGGCAGGATCGACGAGCGGGCGGGTGGTTCGATCAAGTGGCGCGGGCGATCAGCGTCGGCCATTCGCCGATCATGGCCGCGAATTTCTCCTGGTCGATGGCATCGACCTCGGCGCGGGCGGCGTTGGTGAGCGGGGTAAAGGTGTAGGCGACGGTGACCGCGCTGCCCTCGCCGTCGGGCTCGACGGTCACTTCGACCACGTCGAAACTCGCGGCGGGCATGACGCGGGCGTAGCGCACGGAGCGCGGCGGCTCCCAGTCCATGCACATCCACAAGGTGCGCGTCCCACCTTCGCCGGTCTGCCAAACCGTGCCTTTCGCGGTCGTCTCGGGACGCTCGGCATGGAGGAAAGTGGGGTTCCAGCCTTCGACCCACGCCCGTTCGCCCTCTGCCGTGAACAGCGGAAAGGCCTCTTTGGGTGGCAAGTCGAGCGTGAAACGGTGGGACAGGGTTTTCTGCATGGCGCAGGCCTAAGGCGCGTGCGCGGTGCTGCCAAGGGGCGGGCGGGGGATGCGTTGGACATCCCCACGCGGTGCACAGGGGCGTGATCCGCGCTTGCCCAAGGGGACGATAGCGCAGGCGGCCTAGCAAAATCAGCGGCTTAGCGGACAGCTGTTCCGAATCGAGACGCGCAAGCCTTATTGTTTGGCAGCGGCGACCGTGATCGGCACGCCGGTGGTGTCGGCGCGGATCGGCGCGTGGGTGATGAGAACGTGGGTGCCGGGCTCGATGGCACCGCGCAGGCGGTCCGCAGGGGCGGCGGCTTCTATGCGAATGAAATCATCAGTCGGCAAACGCGATACGGCACAAAGTGGCGGTCCAAAAGTTACATAGCGTAGCGATGTAACATGGGGGCTTTCGAGTGAACGAAGTGAGTAGTGTTGAAGAGGCGGCCGTCAGCGCGCGACAAATTTCGACCTGGTTCAATCACGCGCCCGGGTTCATGGCCGTGCTGCATGGACCCGACCATGTCTTCGACGTCGCGAATCCCGCCTATCTCGACTTGATCGGACATCGGGACGTGATCGGGAAGCCGATGTCCGACGTGGCGCCGGAGGCGGTCGAGCAAGGCTTTGTTGACATCCTCGATGAGGTTTTCAGGACCGGTAAGCCCTATGTCGGTCACTCGGTGGAAGCGAAGCTCGAAGGCCGCAGCAGCCCGATATTCGTCGACTTCGTCAATCAGCCCATTTTCGATCAGGATGGGAACGTCACTGGCATTTTCATCCAGGGTGCCGATGTCACCGAGCGCGCGCGGGCCGAGCGATTACGGGCGGCCCAAGGCAAGATGCTCGAGGCCGCATTCCAGGATAAAAGCCTTCCCGAGCTGCTCGACATGTTGATGCGGACTGTCGAGGAGGAAACCCAGACCGACATGCTCGGCTCCATCCTCCTTCTCGACCGTGAGGGTAGACGCTTGCTCCATGGCGCCGCGCCTAGCTTGCCCGACGCCTATAACGACGCGATTGACGGGATCGAAATAGGCCCCGATGCCGGGTCGTGCGGAACAGCTGCATATTCGCGCGAAGCGGTTTTCGTCAGTGACGTCGAAAGAGACCCGAAGTGGGCGGACTTCAAGGATCTGGCCCTCGAGCATGGCTTGCGCGCCTGCTGGTCCATCCCGATCATTTCATCGAGCGGAGCCGTTCTCGGGACGTTTGCCATGTATTATCGTGAACCGCGCGAACCGAGTGAAGCCGACATCGAAATGGTCGACTTCGTCATACGGACCGCGGCAGTGATCATCGAGCGCAAACGGGCCGAGGTCGAACTTGAAGAAGAGCGTCGCACACTCGAGACTCTCAACAAGACCGGCGAAGTAATCGCCGCCGAGCTCGATCTGGAGCAGGTCGTCGAACAGGTCACGGACGCCGGCGTCAAGTTGACGGGCGCAGCGTTCGGAGCCTTCTTTTACAACACTCACGATGAGGATGGGGCTAGCTACATGCTCTACACCTTATCGGGCGTAGAGCGCGCGGCGTTCGAGAAGTTTCCAATGCCGCGCAAAACGGAGATTTTTGCGCCGACATTTGACGGGACGGGTGTTCTGCGTTCCGACGACATCGCCACCGATCCCCGATATGGCCATAACAAGCCCTATAAAGGAATGCCCGAAGGCCATTTGCCGGTGACCAGCTATCTTGCCGTGCCGGTCAAGTCGCGATCGGGTGAAGTGATCGGTGGGCTATTCTTCGGGCACCCCGACAAGGCCCAATTCACGGACAGACACGAGGAGCTTGTTGTCGGTATCGCTGCACAGGCGTCGATCGCGATAGACAATGCTCGGCTGTATCGTGCAGCGAAAACCGAAATCAAGGAACGCAGGCAGACCGAAGAGGCGCTACGTGACATCAGTCGGCGATTCGACGCGGTGCTCAATAACACGCGCATGGCGGTGTTCCTGATGGATGAGAAGCAGCAGTGCGTCTACGCCAATGCCGCTGCAGAAGACCTGACCGGCTATTCCTTCGAGGCCATGCAGGGCAAAACGCTTCACGACGTGATCCATCATACCCGACCCGATGGTTCGCACTATCCGCTCGAAGAATGTCCGATCGACCGAGCCTTTCCCGAAAATGCGCAAACCGAAGGCGAGGAAGTCTTCATCCATCGCGACGGAAGCTTCTATCCAGTCCACTTCACCGCTTCGCCGATCCGTGACGAGGCTTCCAACACCATCGGCACGATCATCGAGGCGCGAAATATTTCCGAGGAACAGGAACGCGCCGAGGAACTCGCCGAAGCACTGAAGGTCAAGGACATTCTGCTTCATGAGGTGAACCACCGCGTTAAGAACAGCCTCCAGGTGGTCACGTCCCTGTTGACGCTGCAGGCCCGCAAGGCGGACGATGGCGATTTGCGCAAGAGTTTGCAGGAAGCGCGCAACCGTGTCGCGGTCATTGCGGCGATGCACCAGCGGCTTTACGCCACGAGCGATCATGACCGCGTCGATTTCGGCGATTATCTGGGCGATCTCGCCGACGAAGCAATGCAGTCGATGGGGTCGAGCGATCGGGTCCGCCTCAAGACCAATATCGATCGCGGTATCGTCATGGATCTGAGCCAGGCGGTGCCGCTAGCACTCGTCGTGAGTGAACTGATCACAAACGCAATAAAATATGCCTACCCGTCGGAGCTGGAAGGCGATGTCTATGTCGGGCTCGATCATGCCGATGACCACGTCAAGATCTGCATTGCCGATGACGGTATCGGCCTGCCCGACGGATTCGACCCCGCAAGATCGGATGGCCTCGGCATGCGTATCGTCACGTCGCTCCTGCGCCAGGTGCGCGGCGAATTGACCGTCGAGCAGCGCGAAAGAGGCGCGCAATTCGAAATCGTTGTTCCAATCAAAGCCAAGGAGGTCGCGTGACTGACCGCGACACAGAACTGAACATCCGCGACGGTCTGGAAGTGCTCGTCGTCGAAGACGAAGCATTGGTCGCGATGGAAATCGAATTCATGCTCGAGGAGGCGGGCCATGAAGCGATCGCCAGCGCAGACGACCTTGAATCGACGCTCTCGGCAATTGAAAACTGTGAACCCGACCTTGCGCTGGTCGATATCCAGTTGGCCTTTGGCGACAGCGGCCTCGATGTCGCGAAAAAACTGCACGAACGCGGAATTCCCGTCCTGTTCGCGACAGGGAATTGTCCGGGCGAACAAGGTCGTCCGTTGGCGCTTGGCTGCCTTCACAAACCGATCGTCGATCGGACCCTTCGTGCTGCGCTGGCGGCCGCGAAGGAAAAGCTGGCAGGACGAGAAGTCCCCCCGCTCCCTTCATCTGTCCATTTCTATTAGCTAGGCCTAACAGACCCTCGCCGGCGTCAGATAATGGCGAGGTGTGCGTTGTCGAAGTCGTGGGCGTAGTCGGACATGATCGCGACCTTGCGCTCGAGCGCTTCGATGATGGGGACCGAGAAATCCTCGCCCGCCATGCGCGAGCAGGTGACGAGGTTGCCGGGCGAGAAGACGTTCACCTCGAGGATCTTGTCGCCGACGATGTCGATGCCGACGAGGAACATGCCATCGGCGATGAGCTTGGGACGGATGACCTCGGCGACGCGCAGTTCCTTGTCGGTGACTTCGGTCGCGACCGCCTTGCCGCCGGCATGGATGTTGGAGCGGATGTCGTCCTTGGCCTGTTCGCGGCGCAGCGCGGCATATTTGCCGTTCACCTTGAGCGGGTGGCCATTCATGATGAACAGCCGGATGTCGCCCTTCTTGGCGGCGGGGACATATTCCTGCGCGATGACGTAGCCGTCGCGGCAGATGCTCTCGATCATCTGGTTGAGGTTGGTCTTGTTGTCCTTCGACAGTTTGAAGACGCCCGAGCCGCCCGAGCCCTGGAGCGGTTTGAGGATGATCTCGTTCTTATGCTTCTTGGCGAAGGCCTTCACGTCCTTGTCGTGGCGCGTGATGATCGTGTCGGCGCGCACCTCGCGCGGGAAGGACTGAAAATAGAGCTTGTTGGTGCCGCGGCTGAGGCTGTCGGGATCGTTGACGACGAGCACGCCGCGCTTGACGCATTCGCGTCCCCACAAAATGCCCGCCTCGGCCGCCCACGGCTTGTCCTGCGCGTCGTTGGCGGGATCGTTGCGCAGCATGAGCACGTCGATATCCTTGACGTCGATCATCTCCTGCGAACATTTCTTCGAGCGCAGTAGCTTGAAGAAGGCGCCGTGATCCTTCGACTTGCCACCGGGCACGCAGCGGGCGTGCACGGTGAGGCTGTCGTCGGCATTCAGGAGGAAATCGTTGGGGGTGACGTAGAGGACGTCATGCCCGCGCTGGCGCGCCTGCCACGCGAGGAAGGTGGTCGCGTAGTTGGGATATTCGGAGGCGAGGTCGTTGACGAAAAAGGCAATCTTCATGACGCGGCACTTTCTGGGGTAGGTTCGGGGCTAAGCCATTTGTCGGGGGAGGGGTCGGCGACATAGTCGTCGATGCGAGCCTTCGCGTCGGGACGCGAGAGGAATTCGGGGATGAGGCGCGGCGGTTTGAGATATCCGGCGTCGGAGAGCTTCTCGACGACGGGCACGTGGACCGGCGCGATCTTGCCCATCCAGTAAGGCGACAGATCGCCGCCTTCGGAGAGATATTGCATGATGCGGAAGAAGCCGCGCAGGTAGATCGCGTCCTTGGCGAGCCCGCCTGAGCGGTAGACGCGCGCGGCGAGCTTGAAGCTGGTGCGCTGCCCCATGCCGCATTTCATGCGCAGCTCGCGATAGCATTCGGTAAAATCGGCGCCCGACAGCATCGCGCGGACCGCGATGACGCGCCCGGCGATGAGACGCAGGCGGCTGGCATAGAGGCCGCCGACCGCCCATTCGGCGAACACGCCGAGACCCTCCTGGATCTCTTCGTAGCCGGCGAGCCCGGTCTCGAAGATGGAGAAATCCTGGCAGTCGCCGTTGAAGCCGGTGACCATGTGGATCGAAAGTTCGTGGGAGAGGAGCGGATCGACCCGGCGCTTGGACACGCGCGCGTCGGCGTCGATGTAGAGCTTGGGATAAGAAACGAGCAGCCCCGTGACGTCGTCGCGTATCTCCAGCTCGGGCTGGAAGTCGGCGTCGTGGTGCTGGTAGCGCGCGATGATCAGCTGGGCGTGCTCGAGCAGTTCGACCGCGCCGACCACCTGCCGGTCGCGCTTCGAGCGTTTGACCTTGTGGAGGATCGCCTTGGCAGCATCGTAGAGTTCGTCGCTGACCGCGCCGTACAGCTGTTCGGACGCGAGGAGGAAGTCCTTGCTGCAGCGATTTTCGAGCAGGGTGAGCTGGAGATCGAGTTCGTGGCGCTTTTCGAGCAGCAAGCCTTCGATCAGCGGTTCGTGCAGGCCCGACAATTCGATGGCGTGGAGCTCGCGGCGGATCTCGGCCGGATCGAAGTCGAGCTCGCGATAGTGAAAATCGGGGTCGCCCTCGCAGCCATTGTCGAACCAGCACTGCATCGCCTCGGGCGTGTTGGTGGGAGACAATGAAAGGAGAAAGTCGAATTTCTCCGAAATCTCGTTGAGTTTCTGGTCGGCGCAATCGCACGCTTCGAGAATGTCGGCGCGACTGGGCGTGGAGGCGATATCGAGCGGATCGGCATCAGCCATCGAGCAACTCCGCGGCTTTCTGGGCGAGCTGGGTGACGAGTGCGCGCATGGCGGGGAGCGCGTGGGGGTCGGGCTGTCCGGTCCACTCGTCCATGTAGATCTTCTTGAATTCGAACGCGATCGCGCAGGCGCGGCCGGGATATCGGTCGTGGACGAAGCGGGTCTGTTCGCCCTTACCCTGAAAGGCGACATTCTCGCGCACGTCGAGCTTGCGGCCCGCAAAGTCGAAAGAGGCGATTTCGTCGATCAACGGGTCGAGCAGCCAGCCCCATTCCTCGCGCGGCATCGAGAAGGTGCCGATATTGATGTCGGGATTGCCGGCCTGCGGGGCAGGTTCGGCATCGGCACCGTCGCGGCGATGATTGTAGCTGTGGACGTCGAGCAGGCAGAATTTGGGATGCGCTTCTGCGATATCGTCGAGCAGGTGGGCGAGGTTGGCGTAATAGGCGTCGTGGATGGCAAGCGAGCGCTCGACCAGTTCGTCGCCCGGATCGCCGTCCCACACGTCGAGGCCCCAGGCCATGTCGGGGGTACGGTAGACGGCGCTGTCGCGGGCGCGGTTGATGTCCACTTCGAAGCGCGAGCGATTCATGATGATGTGGGTGGAAACGCCTTTGACCGCCTGTCCGGTGAACGGATCTTCCTCGCGCAGCCGCTCATGCTCGGGCAGCTTCATCGCCTCCGCGACTTCGCCGCGCAGCGCATGCCCGTCATGGATCGCGGTGGCGACCACCGGGCCCGGCCCGCGCTGCGATGTCCACCAGTGACTGTCCCTCATGAAAAGCCCAGCGAACCGGAACCGAAATGGTTGCGAAAAGCGAGCCGACTTTCCTGAACGAATGCCAACATCGGCGTTCAGCCTGAATGCACAGCGCATCGCGTAGAAAGGGCGCATAGTGAGTAACTGATGCGGGAGACAGCGACGATGCTGCGCAAGACCAAAATCCTTTTGACGGCCGGTGCCGCCGCTGCGGCTGCCGCCACGTTCGCCACGCCGGCGAGCGCACAATATTACGATCGCGGATACAGCCAGGGCGGCGACGTGCTTGGCGCGATCATTCGCGGCGTATTGGGTGCGGGCCGATACGGCCAGTATCCATACGGCAATTATGGCTACAACCAGGGCTATTACGGCGAGCGGAACGCGATCAACCAGTGTTCGCGCGCGGTCGAGAACGAGATCAACCGGCGCGTGAACGCCCGTTACGATCGCTACGACCGTCGCTATGACAGCCGCTACGACCGTCGATACGACCGCCGTTATGACGACCGTTACGATCGTCGCTACGACCGTCGCTATGGCGACCGGTACGAGCGCGTGCCCGACCGTTATCGCACCGACCCCTATGTCCGTAACTATGGCAGCTTTGGCGGCCAGGCACGGATCGCGGGGATCACCGACGTGAAGCGCAAGGGTTGGGGCACGCAGGTGAAGGGCGTCGCCATGTCGGGTCGCTACGCCACCAACTATAACCGCTACGACCGTCGCGGCTATGGCTACGGCCAGCGCCCGGACATCAAGTGGAACTGCGAAATCGACCGTCGCGGCTACATCCGCGATATCGACATCAAGCGCCGCTGATCATCGAGCGCAACGAGTGGTGAGGAAGGGCGCGTCTCCTGAAAAGGAGGCGCGCCTTTTCGTTGCTGGTTAGAAATATCTGCCATTAACTTACGAAAAGGCCGGGCTGGTTGATGACAACCCACCGATCCAAACAAATAATCGTGTGACAACTCAGCGATAATCCAAATACAAAACCGCTATGTACGATGACTATGATCTTGTGTCGGGTTGCCAACATTAAAAACGCGCTTTACTCAATATCTCGAACGAAAAGCTTTAGCGATGCTTGTCGCCCGCGCGTGCGTGGTGGCGTTGGTTTGGTAAAGAGGGGAAGCGAACATGGCGAACATCACAGGTACTGCAGACCGCGACATTCTCGAAGGTACGGAGAGCGACGATACGATCGATGCGCTTGGTGGCGATGACGATCTGTTTGGTAACGGCGGCAACGATACGCTCAATGGCGGTGCCGGAAACGATGTCCTCGACGGCGGGGCCGGCAACGACACGATGGATGGCGGCGACGATGTCGACTTCGTCTGGTACGATTCGGCACCCGGCGCAGTGACCGTCAATCTCGCGACCGGGACGGCGACCGGATATGGCACTGATACGCTTTCGAACATCGAGAACGTGCTGGGGAGCGCGTTCGACGACACGATTACGGGGGATGCGGGCAATAACATCCTCGCAGGTGGTGGCGGTAACGACACGCTGACCGGCGGCGATGGCGACGACACGCTGGTGCCGGTGACCGGCAACCACGTCATCGCCGGCGGTACCGGGATCGATGCGCTCTCGTTCCAGTTCATCGACAGCCTGACGGGTGTCACGGTCGACCTGAGCTTGGCCGGCGCGCAGGCATATGGTCATGGTACGGTCGACATCAGCGGAATCGAGGTTCTTGATGGAACCAGCGCAGACGACCAGTTGACCGGAGATGCGGGGCGGAACGTCCTGTTCGGCCGCGAGGGTAGCGACATCCTGATCGGCGGCGATGGGGACGACGCCCTGTTCGGCGACGGCGCGCTTGTCTTCAACGACGAGACGGCTCTTGTGGATACGAACCCGGATGCTGGCGGCGGCGGTGCCGACACGCTGCAAGGCGGGGCGGGCAACGACACGCTCAACGGGGGCGGCGGGAACGACATCCTCGATGGCGGCACCGGCAACGATTCGATGGTCGGTGGTGCCGGCACCGACACGTTAATGGGCGCTGCGGGCGAAGATTCGCTGCAAGGCAACTCGGGTAACGACACGATGTTCGGCGGATCGCGCGCGGACGAGCTGTTCGGCGGCTCGGGCAATGACAATATGAACGGTGGCTCGGGCAATGACCGTATGAATGGCGGGTCGGGTAACGACACGATGTCTGGAGGTTCGGACAACGACCTGATCATCGGTGGCCCCGACGCTGATATGCTCTCGGGCGGAGGCGGCGACGACCAGATGGTTGGCGGGAGCGGTGTCGACACCGTGTCCTTCCAGGCCGCGCCGGGCGCGGTGAACGTCAACCTGATCCAGGGCGTCGCGTCGGGCGAGGGTAATGACACGCTTGCAGGGATCGAGAACGTCAACGGCTCACCCTTCCAGGACGTCATCGTCGGCGATGCCAATGACAATGTGCTCAATGGTGCGGGCGGTGCCGACAGCTTCTTCGGCAATGCCGGCGACGATACGATCTTCGGAGAGACCGGCGCCGACGAGTTCTTCGGCGGTGTCGGCAACGACATGCTGTGGGGCGGAAGCGGCAACGACCGCGCCAATGGCGGTTCGGGCGATGACACGCTGATGGGGGGCGGCGACAACGACCTGCTGATCGGCGGGCCGGGCGCGGATATCCTCAACGGCGGATCGGGCAACGACACGATGGCCGGCGGCAGTGGGGACGACACCTTCATCTTCACCAACGGGTCGGGTGATGACACGGTCAACGGTTTCACTGCGGGCAGCACGATCGACCAACTCGATTACAGCGCCACAGGGCTCGTCTTTGAAGACCTGACCATCGCGGCGCAGGGCGGCGATACGTTGATCACGACGCCGGGCGGCGACAGCGTGCTGCTCGTCGGGGTGACACCAGGCGAGCTCGACCAGAACATGGACTTCATCTTCTGATCGATCTGAAGAGGGTCGTCTGGAGGGCGCGTCTCCGGCGAGGGAGGCGCGCCCATTTTCGTTTCAGTTGCTAGCCTGACCGATTATTCGACCAAACGATGAAGCGGGGGTTGCGCGGGAGTTGCGCTTCCCTAAGGTCCGGAACTGACGATCCGGTGCATCGGTTTGCCGAATGCCGCCCGCCCCGACGTCCTGTATGGTTTTTCAGGGGGGCGTTCATGCCGGACATTATTGGTGACGATTTCGACAACGTGCTCGAGGGCACGGACGAGGGTGATCGCATCTATGGCAGGGGCGGGAACGACACGTTGACCGGTATCGAGAACATCTCCTCCGGTGGAGGCGACGATCTGGTGCGCGGCGATGAGGGGGCCAACGGACTCTACGGCGGAGGCGGTGAAGACACGATCTTTGGCAATGGCGGTGACGACGTCCTGCTCGGACAGAGCCAGGCGGACGCGATCTTTGGCGGTACCGGCGACGATATCGTCAATGGCGGCACCGGCAATGACCGCCTCAACGGCGGGTCGGGCAACGATTCACTGGAAGGCGGGGAAGATAACGACTTGCTGATCGGTGGGCCGGGGGACGACATTCTCTTTGGCGGTTCCGGCAATGATATGATGGCCGGCGGGAGCGGGAATGACACGTTCCTGTTCACAGCTGGTTCGGGGGACGACACCATCAATGGCTTCATCGCCGGGGGCGTGGTCGACCAGCTCGATTACAGCTTCCTTGGCATCACGTTCAGCGATCTCACGATCGAACAGCAGGGTGGCGATACGTTGATCACGACGCCGGGCGGCGACAGCGTGCTGCTGGTGGGCGTGACCTCGACCGATCTCGATCAGAGTACAGACTTTATCTTCTAAACCATCGCCTTTTCGAGCAATGCGTCGACCCGGATGACCAGTTCGTCCGGGTCGATCGGTTTGCGTAAGTAGTCGTCGGCGCCGGCTTCGTAGGCGATGGCTTCGTCGCTGCGGCCGGTGCGGCCGGTGAGGACCAGGACGGGGAAGGAGCGGCCGAGACCGCTGGCGCGCAATTCGCGCAGGGCGTCGAGCCCCGCCTTGCCCGGCATCGAGCAGTCGAGGATGAGCAAATGCGGGCGCTTGTTGAGCACGACGTCGACCACCTGGCTGCCGTCGGGCAGCGCGCCGACGAGATGGCCCTCCTGCTCAAGGATACCGGTGACGATGTGACGGATGACGGGATCGTCGTCGGCGATGATGATCCGGGCCATGAAACGCGGCTCCTGCTAGACACGCGCCAAGGTGGCGGGGAGTGGTAAAGCACGCCTTGCGAATGGGTCCGCTTTGAACCTTTCACCCCGTGGTGGACAGGGGAGCGGGGTCGCCCTATCGACCGGCCAGCGACGGCAGACGAAAGGGAATCGGGCGATGACGGGCGAATTTGGCGAGACGATCCTGATCGTCGACTTCGGGAGCCAGGTGACCCAGCTGATCGCCCGCCGCGTGCGCGAAGCCGGCGTCTATTGCGAGATCGCGCCCTTCAACGCCGCCGAGGAAGCCTTCGAAAAGCTCCAGCCGAAAGGCATTATCCTTTCTGGATCGCCCGCAAGTGTTCCTGCCGCGGAGAGCCCTAGGGCTCCGCAGATGTTGTTCGACAGCGGGCTGCCGATCCTGGGCATCTGTTACGGACAACAGGTGATGAGCCACCAGCTGGGCGGCGAAGTGCGCCCCGGCCACGAGACGGGCGAGGGCGGCGAATTCGGCCGCGCTTTCCTGACCGTGACCGAGGACTGCGCGCTGTTCGACGGGCTGTGGAAGAAAGGCGAGCGGCACCAGGTGTGGATGAGCCACGGCGACAAGGTTACGCAGTTTGCTGACGGGTTCGAGATCGTCGCGGTGAGCGACGGCGCGCCCTTCGCGGTGATCGCCGATGAAAGCCGCAAATATTACGGCACGCAATTCCACCCCGAGGTCCACCACACGCCCGACGGGGCCAAGCTGATCGCCAACTTCGTGCGGCATGTTTGCGGGCTCAAGGGCGACTGGACCATGGGCGCCTATCGCGATGCCAAGATCGCCGAGATCCGCGAACAGGTGGGCGACGGCAAGGTCATTTGCGGGCTGTCGGGCGGGGTCGACAGCAGTGTCGCTGCGATCCTCATCCACGAGGCGATCGGCGACCAGCTGACCTGCGTGTTCGTCGATCACGGGCTGCTGCGCCTCAACGAGCGCGAACAGGTCGAGACGCTGTTTCGCGATCACTACAACATCCCGCTGGTGGTGGTGGACGCCGAAGAGCGCTTCATGAACGGGCTCGAGGGCGTCACCGATCCCGAGAAAAAGCGCAAGTTCATCGGCGCCGAATTCATCGCGGTGTTCGAGGAAGAGGCGAAGAAGCTGGGCGGGGCAGATTTCCTCGCGCAGGGCACACTCTATCCCGACGTGATCGAAAGTGTGAGTTTTACCGGCGGGCCGTCGGTGACGATCAAGAGCCACCACAATGTCGGTGGCCTCCCCGAGCGGATGAACATGAAGTTGGTCGAGCCGCTGCGCGAACTGTTCAAGGACGAGGTGCGCGACCTGGGGCGCGAGCTGGGACTAAACGACCAGTTCGTCGGGCGTCATCCCTTCCCCGGCCCGGGACTTGCGATCCGCATCCCGGGCGAGGTGACCAAGAAGCGTTGCGACATCTTGCGCAAGGCGGACGCCATCTATCTCGACGAAATCCGCAAGGCGGGGCTGTACGATGCTATCTGGCAGGCGTTCGCGGTGCTGCTGCCCGTGCGTACGGTGGGCGTGATGGGAGATTACCGCACCTATGACAGCGTCTGCGGCCTGCGCGCGGTGACCAGCGTCGATGGCATGACCGCCGACGTTTACCCGTTCGAAAGTCAGTTCCTGCAGGACGTCGCGACGCGCATCGTCAACGAGGTGCAGGGGGTCAATCGCGTCGTCTACGACTATACTTCGAAACCGCCGGGCACGATCGAGTGGGAGTAAGCGGGAAGCGCTTCGAGGGGCGGCGCCATAGCGGTCCGCGGCGGCTGGCGGCGATGCTGGTCAATCGCGTCAATCATGGACGCGCGGCACGCCACCTCAAATCCCGTCCGCAACTTGCCATATTCGCGTTCGATCATATCGGGCTGCGCATCAACCTGTTCGGTCGCTACGAGGCGGATATCCTCGAACTGGTCGGCGACTTCCTGCGCGAGGGGGTGAAGGTCGATCGCTCCACGACCGCGCTCGATATCGGCGCGAATATCGGCAACCACAGCGTCTTCCTGTCGGAGATTTTCGCGCGCGTGCTGGCGTTCGAACCCAATCCGCGCACGTTCAAGCTGCTCGATTTCAATGCCGAAGGGCGGGCGATCGAGGCGTTCAACTTCGGAGCCAGCGACGCGGATGGCCGCGCTGGGCTGGCCGTCGACGAGGACAATGTCGGCGGCGCGCATGTTACGCGAGAGGGGGAGGCGGCCAACGTCGCGATCGAGCTGCGCCGGCTGGACGACGTCGCAGCGGTGCGCGAGGCGCGCATCGGCTTCATCAAGATCGATGTCGAAGGGCATGAGTTGGCCGCGCTGCGCGGGGCGGAGCGGGTCATCGACACGCAGCGCCCGATCGTGATGTTCGAGCAGGACGAAGGTGAGATCGCGGGCGGCACGTCGCCCGTGATCGAATATCTGAGGTCCAAGGACTATCGCTTCATGACGGTCGAGGATGTGGTGCCCAGGGTGCCGCGCGCGATCCGGCGCGGGTTCAATGCGGCGTGGCAGGGCCTGTTCGGCTTCCGCAAGGCGCTGGTCCCCGCCGAGACGTTCGAGAAGCGCTTCCATTACGCTATCCTCGCCATTCCGGATGAGCGCTAGGACCTGATGGCCACTTCCCCCGCCAAGCTGGTGACCGGGTCGATCCCGGGGCATCTGGTCAGCCAGACGCTGCCGATGATGATCGGCGGAGCGGCGCTCATGAGCATCGGCATCATCGACGCCTATTTCGTCGGGCAGCTGGGCGCGGATGCGCTGGCGGCGATCAGCTTCATCTTCCCGATCACGGTCGCATTGTCCTCGCTCGGCGTCGGCGTGATCGCGGGCATTTCGAGCGTGGTCAGCCGCGCACTGGGCGAAGGCGACGAGGAGCGCGCGCGCCGACGCGGCAATATGGGCATCGTGCTCGCCGCAAGCTTCGGGCTGGTGGCAGGACTGGCGCTGTGGGCGCTGCGCATCCCGCTGTTCCGGCTGATGCAGGCGGACGAGGCGCTGCTGCCGCTGATCGACGCCTATATGGGACCATTTGCGCTCGGCTTTCCGCTGCTGCTGGTCGGCATGGGCATCAATGGCTGCCTACGCGGGCAGGGGCTGGCGAAACGGTCCTCGAGCGTGCTGATCGCGATGGCGGCGGCCAACTGGGTGCTCGACCCGATCCTGATCACCGGCGCGTTCGGCTTTCCCGGCTTGGGGATTTCGGGCGCGGCGTGGGCGACGGTTGGCGGCTGGGCGGTGGCGCTGGTCGCGGGCTTTACCTTCCTGCAGAAAAGCGACCTGCCGTTCGCGGCACGAACGCTGCCCGAATGCAATTGGCGCGAGGGAACGCGGGCGATCGCCAAGGTCGCGGGGCCGGCGGCTTTTTCCAACTCGATCAACCCGATCGGCCTGTCGGTGCTGACCGCTTTCCTGGCCGCGCAGGCTGGCGAGGCGGCGGTCGCGGGCTTCGGGACTGGCGGGCGGCTGCAAAGCTTTGCGGTTGTGCCGCTGCTTGGCCTGTCGGCATCGATCGGCGCGATCGTCGGGCAGAATTGGGGTGCGAAGGAGTATGGCCGCGTGCGCCAGGCATTGCTCTACGCGGGCGGCTTATGCGTGGTCTACGGGCTTGGCATAGGCGCCTTGCTGGTGCTGTTCCGCGAGCCCCTGGGCGGGCTATTCACCGAGGAGCCACAGGTGATCGAGGCGATGTCGCGCTACCTGATGATCGCGGCGTGGGGCTATGCCGGATACGGCGTGCTGATCGTTGCCAACGGGGCCTTGAACGCGCTCGACTTTGCCGGCAACGCGCTGGTCCAAAGCGTGGTGCGCGTGCTGCTGGTGATGGTGCCGGTGGCGTGGCTGCTGGGCGATGCGTGGGGCGCGGATGCGATCTACGCGGCGGAGCTGGCCGCGAACCTTGCGGGTGGTCTCATTGCGGCCGGGATGATCTGGTGGGTGGTGCTTCGTCGGGGTACGTCGCAGGACGCTTGATCGACTACGCGCGCCGTGCTTAAGAGCGAGCCGAAATTCTCACCTATTTTCACGGAGTAAAGGCCATGGCTGCCACGTTGTACGGCATCCCCAACTGCGACACGGTCAAAAAGGCCCGCCAGTGGTTCGAAAAGCGCCAGATCCCCTACGCCTTCCACGACTATAAGAAGTCCGGGATCGACAAGGAAAAGCTCGAGATGTGGGTGCTCGAAAAGGGCTGGGAGCCGCTCTTGAACAAGCGCGGCACGACCTTCCGCCAGCTGCCCGACGTGCTCAAGCAGGATATCGATGCGGACAAGGCGATCATGCTGATGGTTGCACATCCCGAGATGATCAAGCGCCCGGTGGTCGAGCCCAATGACGGCACCGACCTCGTGATCGGTTACGACAGCACCGCCTACGAGACGCTGTTCACCTAAGCGGCGACCAGGTTCACCTGACGCCAAGGAACCATGACGCCTTCGCCGCGCTGGTGCGGCGAAGGAGACACTCATGGTCAAGGCAACATGGCACGGCGAGACTTTCGCCGAGAGCGACGACACGGTGGTCGTCGAAGGCAATCACTATTTCCCCCGCGATGCGGTGAAGATGGACCGGCTGGTGCCGTCCGACACGACCTCGCACTGCCCCTGGAAGGGCGATGCGAGCTATTTCAGCCTGCGCGCGGAGGGCATCACCAATGCCGACGCGGCGTGGACCTATGAAGACCCCAAGGACGAGGCCGCCGAAATCAAGGGCCGCATCGCCTTCTGGAAGGGCGTCGAGGTCGGCTAGGTCGCCTAGCTTTCGATCACCATGAACGGCGGTGGCGCGGCGACGGGCGCGACCGGGCGAAGCCGGATGCGATAGTCGCCAGGTTCGAGGTAGAGCGTGAAGTCGCCGTTGTCGGTGGCGTGGATGAGGAGGTGGTCGGCGGGGATGGCGCTGTCGGGCTCGCCCGCGCGGATCGCCTCGACCAGCGTCCAACCCTCGCCATGACGCCAGCTATCGGGAACGTTCACCGCCACCGCGCCTTCCGGACGGACGCGATAGTCGGCCGCGGGTGCGGTTTCGATGACCAGGTCGGTGCCTGTTTCGGCCCGGTGGCTGTCGGGCACGGGAATGACGCGAGGCGACCCGTCGGGGCCGCCGGTGCAGACAATCTGGCTGATCGTGAGCGGATCGATGCCGGTCGTCTCCTTAAGACGCGCGGCCATCCAGAGTTGCCCGTCGGCGGCGGGCTCTTCGCGCACATGGCTATGGCCGACATGGACGAGGATCTTGGCACTCGGATCGGCCTCGAGAATGGCCGCCAAATTGCTTGCCTGTGACGTCTCGCGCTTGGCGATGGCTTCGCGGCGCGGCAGTTGCATGTCGGCAGCGGTCGTGAACGCCTCATAGGCTGCGAGCGTGAAGCCGAGCCGCTTGGCCTGGCGCACCAATTGGCCGAAAACGGGCTCGAAATAGCTGCCGTCGGTGCGGCGGGCATAGGGCTCGTCGGCGTGAGCGACGATCGGATCGACGCCCTGATCCTCGCGCAGGTTCGCGAAGGCTTCGGCGGCGAAATGTGTGTAGCCGAGGTCGCGCAGCGGGGCGAGCATCGCCGCCGTCGTCGCGCGATGCCACGGGCTGACATGCGCTTCGTTGACGATGACGACGCGGGTCGAGGCTGCCCGTTCAAGCAGTGCCTCCCAGCTAAGCCTATTCGCGTCGGGTGCCTTGCAAGGCTTTCGCGCGTGAAAGCTTGAGGTGGCGGCGATCAGGTCGCTCCGCCCGTAATGGGCCAGTGGCTGGTGCATCATGTCGTCGGCCGCCGCGTCGCTTGCCGAAACCGGAGCGAGCTGGTTCAGGAAAAATTCGTTGGGCGCGGGACCCGACACGTCCCATTCGATATCGGTCAACGTGACGTTGTCCGGCGCCGCGGTCATCGCGGCAAGCATGGTCAGCAGCATCGGAAAGTCCCCCAGTTCAAATCCAGCGTCGTGTCGTCCGGCGGTAGTCGTCGTAATCGTCGCCGAACTTTGCCGAGAGATATTTCTCCTCGCGCAGGATGACTCCGCGATGAATTGTCACGAGCACGGGGACGAAGAGGCCGAGCAAGAGCAGGCAGCCGGCGATGACAGTGATGCCGGCGTAGATGCTGGCCATGCCCAGATACATCGGGTTGCGGGTAAGGCGGTAGACGCCGCTTTTGACGAAGGCGGTGGTTTCCTTCCACGGCTCGGGCGGGGTCTCGGCGGCGCGGAATCTGAGGATGGCGAGCATGATCAGCGTCGCGCCGAAGATGCACAGGATGGCGCCGCCGAACGCGCGGCCGGGCCAGTCCTGCGTGATGTCGAGCCCGAGGTTCTGCGCGTGGAGGACAAGCCCCACGACCAGCGTCACGCCGAAGATCAGCGGCGGTGGGGCAATGACGCCGGCGGTTTTCCCGTCTCCCATGGCGCGAGCCTAGCGCGGCGTCGCGCACCCCGCTAGAAGCTTGGCCCATGTCCAAGATCACCATCGATACCAATACCAGCCGCGCCCATCCCAACCCGGCCCCCGGCAAGCGCATGACCGTGCCCAAGATCCGCTCGATGAAGCGGGGCGAGGGCATCGCCATGGAGCCGCTGGTGATGCTCACCGCCTACACCACGCGCATGGCGCAGCTGATCGACCGCCACTGCGACATGATCCTGGTTGGCGACAGCCTGGGCAACGTCATCTACGGTCTTGACAGCACCGTGCCGGTGACGCTCGACATGATGATCGCGCATGGCGCTGCGGTGGTGCGCGGGAGCTGGCACGCGCAGGTCACGGTGGACATGCCCTTCGGCAGTTACGAACAGAGCCCCGAGCAGGCGTTCGCGTCGGCGAGCCGCATCCTGAAGGAAACGGGCGCTTCCGCGGTGAAGCTGGAGGGCGGCGAGGCGATGGCCGAGACCATCCACTTCCTCAATTCGCGCGGCGTTCCGGTGATCGGCCATGTCGGGCTGACCCCGCAGGCGATCAACGTGCTGGGCAGTTACCGCGCGCGCGGCCGCGACGACGCGGAAGCCGACAAGGTGATGAAGGATGCCAAAGCGGTCGCCGATGCCGGTGCCTTCTGCCTCGTCATCGAGGGGGTGATGGAGGACATTGCGACCGACATCACGCGGTCCGTGCCGATCCCGACCATCGGCATCGGCGCATCGGCCGAATGCGACGGACAGGTGCTGGTGACCGAAGACATGCTCGGCCTGTTCGAGCGGGTGCCGCGCTTCGTGAAGAAGTATCACGATCTCGCCGACCAGATCAGCGCGGCGGTCGAAGAATATGCCAACGAAGTGCGTTCGAACAGCTTCCCGCGCGAGGAGCAAATGTACCGTCCCAAGACGTGAGCTTTGCCTTTCCCAAAGGGGCGCGCTAGGGGGTGATCATCCACCGTTCAGGGAGGGAGCGGCAGGCTCCTTCGACCACAAGTTTTTCAGAGGTAACCCTTGGCCCTACCGCCCAATGAAATCGGCAGCTTCGAACGCGAAGTCGACGAGAATTACCGCCGCGACCGTGCCGCGGATTTCGCCAGGACCTATGGCAAGTGGATCGCGATCGGCGTGATCGCCATCCTCGCGGTCGTCGCGGCCTTCCTCTTCTGGCAGAACCAGCAGGCGCAGAAGGCCGGCGAACAGGTCGAGGAACTGGCCAAGGTCATGACCGACTTCGTCGACGGCGAGCGCGTCGGCCTCGACGAGCGGCTCCAGGCGGTCGCGAGCGACAGCGACGGGGCGACCAAGGCCGCCGCGCTGATGACCGAAGCGGCGCTGGCGATGGATGCGGGGGACCGCACCAAGGCGACCGAAATCTATCGCGCGGTCGCTGCCGACGGCGACCTGCCGCAGCCGTTCCGCGACGTGGCGGTGATCCGCGACGTCCAGCTGACCTTCGACACCGCCGAGCCTGCCGACATCATCGCCAAGCTCCAGCCGCTCGCCCAGCCGGGCAAACCCTTTTACGGCAGCGCGGGCGAACTGACCGCCGCCGCCATGCTCAAGATGGGACGCGAACAGGAAGCCGGGCAGATCTTCGCCCAGCTCGCCAATGACAGCGTCGTCCCGCAAACCATCCAGACGCGCGCCGCGCAGATGGCGTCGTCGCTGGGGGTCGAAACCCCCGCGACCGTGACGGACCAGGAAGAAGAATAGGATGACGATGACCCTTCGCACGTTGCTTGTCGCGGCCGTTGCCGCCACCGCGCTTTCGGGCTGCGGCCTGATTAAGAAGAGCACCAAGACGACGCCGGTGCTGGGCGACCGGATCGCGGTCCTCAACGCCGAGAGCGAGATCGGGATCGACGCGACGACCGCGACGCTGCCGCTGGCGCTGCCTGCGCCGTCGGTCAACGCCGAGTGGGGCCAGTCGGGCGGTAACGCGCAGAAGTCGATGGGGCACCCCGCGCTGGCGTCGAACCTCTCGCTCGCCTGGTCGCGATCGATCGGCGAAGGATCGAGCGAAAGCGCACGCCTCACCAGCTCCCCGATCATCACCGGCGGCAAGGTCTACACGATCGACACGCAGGCGGTGGTGCGCAGCTTCGACGCGGCGACCGGCGCACCCGGCTGGTCGACGTCGGTGACCGGCACCAATGACGGCGAAGTGGTCGACCGCAACGCGCTCTACGGCGGCGGCGTCGCCTCGGGCGCGGGTCGCATCTATGCCTCCAACGGGCTCGGCTACGTCTATGCGCTCGACCCGACCAACGGCGGCATCCTGTGGCAGGTCAAACCGCTCGGTCCGATCCGCGGTGCGCCCAGCTATGCCAACGGCAATGTCTACGTGATGACGCAGGACAACCAGGTCGCGGCGCTCGACGCGGCGACCGGGGCGACGCAGTGGACTGCCGCTGCGGCGATGGAGATTGCCGGCGTGTTCGGCGCGGCCTCGCCTGCCGTGGGACGCGGGACGGTGATCGCGGGCTTCAGCTCGGGCGAGCTGGCCGCCTATCGCTACGAAAACGGGCGCGGCGTGTGGCAGGATACGCTCACGCGCACGCGCATCTCGACCTCGGTCTCCTCGCTGTCGGACATCGACGCCGACCCGGTGATCGACAATAACCAGGTCATCGCCATCGGGCAGGGCGGGCGCATGGTCGCGCTCGACATTCTCTCGGGCCAGCGCATGTGGGAACTCAACATCGCCGGCATGTCGACCCCGTGGGTCGCGGGCGAATGGGTGTTCGTGGTGACCGACGATGCGCAGGCGCTCGCGATCAGCCGCACGACCGGCCGCATCCGCTGGATCAACCAGCTGCCGCGCTGGGAGAATGAAAAGAAGAAGAAGGACCCAATCTTCTACGAGGGTCCGGTGCTCGCCAGCGGGCGGCTCGTCTTCGTCGGCTCGAATGGCGCGATGGTGGAGATCGATGCCGATACGGGCAGCTACATCACCCAGCGCAGCGTCGGCGACAGCGTGACGCTGCAGCCGGTGATCGCGAACCAGACCCTCTATCTCATCACCGACAGCGGGCAATTGCAGGCTTACAGGTAGAGCGCGCGCGCGCGACTCTTCTTGACGGGAACCTTTGGTGCGGGCAGGGCGCTGCCCGATCATGGGAAAACCTGTCGTTGCCATTGTCGGACGCCCCAATGTGGGCAAGTCCACCCTGTTCAACCGTCTCGTCGGCAAGCGCGTTGCGCTGGTCGATGACCGGCCGGGGGTGACGCGCGACCGGCGCGAGGGCGACGCGCACCTGCTGGGGCTCGACTTCAAGCTGATCGACACGGCCGGCTTCGAGGACGAGGACGAGCAGTCGCTGCCAGGGCGCATGCGCAAGCAGACCGAGGCCGCAGTGGCCGAGGCCGATGTCGCCTTGTTCGTGGTCGATGCCAAATCGGGCATCACCCCGCTCGACGAGGAAATTGCGCGCTGGCTGCGCGGAAGCGACACGCCGATCGTGGTCGCCGCCAACAAGGCCGAGGGCAAGCTCGGCATGGAAGGCGCGATGGAAGCCTACACGCTGGGGCTGGGCGACCCGTTCGCGCTGTCGGCCGAGCATGGCGAGGGCATCGTCGACCTGTTCGACGCGCTGCGCCCGCATATCGAGCGTGACGAGGATGCCGAGCCCGAACGGCAAGAAGAGGAAGATCCCTTCAAGCCGGCGACGGGTCCGCTCAAGCTGGCGATCGTGGGTCGCCCCAATGCGGGCAAGTCGACGCTGGTCAATCAGATGATCGGCGAGGACCGGCTGATTACCGGACCCGAAGCTGGGATTACCCGCGACAGCATCACGCTCAACTGGGAGTGGCAGGGGCACAAGGTCGAGCTGGTCGATACGGCGGGCCTTCGCAAACGTGCCAAGGTCGACGACAAGCTGGAAAAGCTGTCGGCGATGGACACCAAGCGGTCGATCGACATGGCCGAAGTCGTGATCCTGCTGCTCGACGCGACCCGCGGGCTCGAGGCGCAGGACCTGCGCATTGCCGACCAGGTGATCCAGGAGGGTCGCGCGCTGATGATCGCGATCAACAAGTGGGACATTGCCGAGGGCGCGAGCGCGCTGTTCAACGGGGTCAAGGCGGCGCTCGAAGAGGGGCTCAGCCAGATCAAGAATATCCCGCTCTTCGCCGTGTCGGCCAAGACCGGCAAGGGCATCGACCAGATGATCGAGGCGGCGTTCTTGCTGCGCGAACAATGGTCGCGGCGCGTGTCGACGGGCGAGCTCAACCGCTGGTTCGACGATGCGATCGACGCGCACAACCCGCCTGCGCCCAAGGGGCAGCGGATCAAGCTGCGCTACATCACGCAGGTGAAGTCGCGCCCGCCGACCTTCGTCATCTTCGGCAACCGGCTCGACATGCTGCCCGCCAGCTACGTCCGCTATCTCGAAAACAGCCTGCGCAAGGACCTCAAGATGGGGCCGGTGCCGCTGCGCATCAATCTGCGCATGCAGTCCAACCCCTATCACCAGCGCGCCCGCAAGGCGGGGCCGCCCCGGAGCGAACGGTCAACCTAATCTTTACGCTTCGCGCATAATCCGGGTGGGGTAGATTGGCCCTTCGCGTCGAAGGGCGCTGGAGACGGGTGAACGGGTGGATCAAGGCCACGACATCATCGACTGGGCGTATTTCGAGGAAACGCGCAACACGCTGGGGCCCGGCTTTATCCGGATTCTCGGCTATTTTCGCGAGGACGGGCAGGAAAGCCTGCGCAAGATCGAAGAAGCGATGCACAGCCATGACACGGCGGCGCTGGTGATCCCGGCGCATACGCTGAAAGGCGAGTCGCGCCAGTTCGGCGCAGAGCCGCTGGCCGAAGTCGCCGAGAAGATCGAAATGACCGCGCGCCACTGCATCGAGGTCGGGCGCTTTCCCGACGAGCTGATCCCCGACGTCGTGGAGCTCAAGAAACTGTTCAGGGACACGATCGCCGCCTTCGACGCTGCGGTCAGCCCCCTGAAGCAGCGCCAGAAGCCCGGCGGCTTCGGCAACAAGGTCGCCAACACCGGTTTCGGTCGCGCGGGAAGTTGACGCGGGGCGTCATTGCGAGGAGCGCAGCGACGCGGCAATCCACCGCACTGCCATGGACTGCCGCGCTACGATCGCAGTGACGAAAGAAAAAGGGCGCCTCGCGGGGCGCCCTTTCCTTTATGCGGCTTCGAGAGCCGGTGCTTGTCGCTTGAGCATCGGCTGCGGCTTGAGCCGTGCGAGGCTGCGCCAGAGCCATTCGAGCGGGCCGTAATGGAAGCGTTCGAGCCATGGTTTCGACCAGAGCAGGATCGCGATCCACATGCCGATCACGAAAATGTTGAGCGCGAACCGCTCATACTCGGCATATTGGTTGAGGCCGTAGCCGTAAAAGATCGTGGTCATCACGATCGACGTGCCCAGATAGTTGGTGAAGGCCATGCGCCCCGCAGCCGCGAGACGGGTGGCGAGCGCGCCATCCATCCCCTTCTTGGCGAAGAGGATGATCAGCGCCGCCCAGCCGACCGCACTGACGATCTGGAAGGGGCCGTTGGCGGTCATCGCGAGCGCCATCGCGCCAAACGAGAAGTCCGAGCTCATGATGTAATAAGCGAGCAGCGCCGAACCGAGCGAGCCGATGCCAAGGCACCACATGGCGACCTTCTTGTAGCGCGCGCTTTCCCATGCGCCGGTCAGGAAGCCATTGCGGAACAGCCACATGCCGATGAGCATGATGCCGATCGACATGGGCAGGCCCTGCGCCGAGAAGCCGAGCATCTTCCAGCGATGCTCGTTGAAGCGCCAATCCATGATGCCGGCATAGTCGCCCTTGTGGCGCGCGATTTCTGCCGCGACGCCCGACGTGTCGGTGCCCATGAACACCTTCATGACCTGCATCTGCTCCATCAGATCGGCATATTCGTCGGCAGGCATCATCGAGGGGTTGCTCATCACCGCCATCAGGCCGCCCATCTGGACGAGGCCGAAGAGCGTCATGATCGTGAGCAAGGCGATGCCCCAGTTTCGCAACACCTTCGCGCTATTCTTGCGCCAGAGGAACAGGAATAGGCCGCTCATCGCGTAAAGCGCGAGAATGTCGCCCCACCAGATGAACCAGTAGTGGATCATCCCGAAGGCGAAGAGCCACAGCATGCGGCTGTAATGGGTGAAGGCCGGGCTCTTTTCCTTGGCCATTGCGCGTTCGACCACGAGCAGCGCCGAGGCACCGAACAGGATCGAGAAGAGGCCGCGCATCTTGCCGTCGACCAGCACATAGTCGACGAACCAGGTGGCAAGGTTGATGCCACTATCGCCGCCATAGACGGTCGGGTTGAAATAGGCACCGAGCGGCAGCCCGAATGCGTAGATATTCATTGCCAGGATGCCCATCACCGCGACACCGCGAACGATGTCGAGGGTCAGGATCCGGGTCCGTGTCGTGGTCGCCATGGTGGCGTTCCCCCCCCTTGCTGAAATGTTTCCCCTATGACGCCACCGACGCCGTCTTGCGCATCGGTTGGACCTGCCAGCGCGACAGCGAGCGCCAGACCCACTCTAGCGGGCCATAGCGGTAGCGGTCGAGCCACCATTTGCTGAACAGCAGCATGGCGAGCCACATGGCGGGTACAAAGTAGAGCCAGGCCGTGCCGCGGGTCAGTTCCCCGAACAGCCCGAAACCGAAGCCGAACATGATCGGCGTCATGATCAGCGTCATGCCGAGATAGTTGGTGAAGGCCATCCGCCCCGCCGCGGCGATGCGCGTCGAGAGCCAATTCATGCCGCCGCGCGACCACAGGATCAGGATCGCGGCATAGCCCATCGCCATCAGCGCCCGCGTCCATGGCGTCAGCGCGTTGCGCGCCATGCCGGCATACATGAAGTCGTAATTGCCCGAGACCACCCAGGCAGCGACCGCGGCCGAATAGAGCGCCAGTGCGCCAAAGCCCCAGATCGCCCACTTGCGATAGGTGGCGTGCGATTCTTCGCCGGTCAGGAAGCCCGAGCGATAAAGCCCCATGCCGAGCAACATCAGCCCGAGCGTTTCGGGCAGCAGGAAGACCGAGACCATGAAAGGCTGGAACGGGTTGTTGGACAGCTGCGCCTGAAGGTGCGTCATCGGCGTTTGATGCTTGGCCTTGGCCTGCTCGAACACTTCGGGCGGGGGACCTCGGCGTTCGGGCTCGGCCTCGACCACCGCATCGGGATCGGCGGTGGCGGCGGCATCGCCGTCGGTCGCTTCGGCGGCGGCTTCGGCTTCGGCAGCGGCTTCCTCGGCCGCCTCTGCCTCTTGCTGTTGCTGCTGCTGATACTGGCCGTAGGCCTGGCTCACCGGCATCGCGATATAAGCGATGAAGAGGAGGATGGCCGACCAGATGAAGAGCACCTTGACGCTGCGCTTCCACCACAGATAGGCGAGCGCGCCGATCATGGCGTAGTGCGAGAGGATGTCGCCCCACCACAGGATGTAATAATGGGCGAGGCCGATCACGAGCAGCCAGAAGATGCGCGGGTAATGGACGCGCCACCCGGCCTTGCCTGCCGCGACCGCGCGGTCGACGACCAGCAGCATCGAGGCGCCGAAGAGCATCGAGAAGAGCGCGCGCAGCTTGCCGTCGACGAGGATGAGGTTGGCAAGATACATGACCTTGTCTCCCAGCCCGTCGAAGCCCTGCAGGATCGGCTGGAAGTAGACGCCCTGCATAAAAGACATGCCGATGATGTTGACCGAAAAGATGCCGAGCACGGCAAAGCCGCGGATCAGATCGAGGCTGACGATCCGGTCGGGTGATGTGGTGGCCATGGGTCGCGTCCCTCCCCCAGAGTAGGTGTATTAGACGCGCATAACACTGAAACAGGGAAAGTAAAGATCGTTTCGACGGCAGGACGAACGGCGGAATGTCACAGCCAGGTGGTGATCTGCTCGAGCGGCTTCTTGATCGTGGCGTGGACGGGCACGGTGGCATCGTCGGTGGGCAGGCCTGCCACGATGATCATCACCGGCTTCTCGTCCGCGGGGCGACCGCAAATCTCGCGCAGGAAACCCATGGGCGAGGGCGTGTGGGTGAGGGTCGCCAGCCCGGCCTTGTGGAGTGCGGTCAGCAGCATGCCGCAGGCGATGCCGCAGCTTTCGGTGACGTAGTAATTCTGCTTCCTGTCGCCCAGTTCGATCCCGCCCTTGCGCTGGCCGAAGACGACGATGTGCCACGGCGCGACGTCGAGATAGGATTTGTCGTCGTCGGTGCCGATGGGGGCGAGCGCCTCGAGCCATTCCTGGCCCGCCTTGCCCGCATAGAACTCCTGCTCTTCCTTTTCCGCCGCTAGCCGGATGCGGTGCTTGATGTCGGGATCGGAGACGACGACGAAGTGCCACGGCTGGTGGTTTGCGCCGTTAGGCGCGGTGCCGGCGGCAAGGATCGCTTTCTCGATCACTTCGCGCGGCACGGGCTTGTCGGAGAACATGCGGCAGGAGCGACGCTCCTTGATTTCCTCGTAGAACTTTTGTGCGGCTGCAACTCTTTCCTCGTCGGAAAGATCGGGCAGGTCCGTGTAGGGGACCGAAGGCACATCCTTCATGGGGCTCGACTACTCCTCGTCGGCGGGCTTGGACTGGAGCTGGATGTAATTTTGCAGCCCCATCGATGCGATCATGTCGAGCTGGGTTTCGATCTCGTCGACATGATTCTCTTCGCTTTCGAGGATTTCGGCGAAAAGGTTACGGCTGACATAGTCGCGGACTTCCTCGCAGTGCGCGATCGCGACGCGCAGCTGGTCGAGCGCTTCCATTTCGAGCGCGAGGTCGGCCTTGAGGACTTCCTCGACATTCTCGCCGATGCGCAGCTGGCCGATCGCCTGGAAGTTGGGGAGCCCGTCGAGCATCAGGATGCGCTCGGCAAGCTGGTCGGCATGCTTCATCTCGTCGATCGACTCTTCGCGCTCGTGCGCGGCGAGGCGGGCCATGCCCCAATTGTCGAGCATGCGGTAATGCAGCCAATACTGGTTGGTCGCGGTCAGCTCGTTACGAAGCGTTTCGTTGAGCAGTTCGATGACGCGCGCGTCGCCCTTCATCATGGTCTCCCTTTGGTGTGGGGACCTCATAAGCGTGCGACTCCGGCCAAGGCCAGTGAAAGCGACTCGCAATTAGGGAAGGGGGCTTTACGCAGCGCGAACGTCGCGCGGGGCGAGCAGCTTCTCGCGCTCCTCGGCGACGAGATCGTCGGCATGATCCTCACAGCTGCCGCAGTCGAACGTGCAACCCATCGAGCGATAGGCGGTCTCGGCATCCGGACACCCACGACGCGCCGCGGCGCGGATGTCACGCTCCCGAATCACATTACAGCTGCATACGATCATGGGCTGATTGTACGCTAATGCGAATGATTTGCAATTAGAAAGTGTAGGAGCGGCTATAGCTCGCCCTGCATGAGCTCGGGGAAGAAGCTCTCATGGGCCTCGCGCAGCGCCGCAAGCGTGACCTTGCCGCCGGCAATGTCGATGCTCGGATCGGGCGAAACGGTGCCGCACACGTCGTAGCTCGCGCCGGCCTCGGCCAGCTTGCCCTTCACCTGTTCGAGCAGCCCGGTCGAGACGACATAGCAGGCCTGGCTCTCGGCGAACCAGTCGGCGGGCGTGTCGCCGATATCGGGCTGGAGCCGGGCGCCGCGACCTGCGGCGAGCGCCATCTCGGCGATCGCGACCAGCGGGCCGCCGTCGGAGATATCGTGCACGCCCGAGACGAGACCGTGGTCGATGAGATCGCGGATCAGTGAAGCGTTGCGCTTCTCCGCGTCGAGGTCGACGCGCGGCGGCAGGCCGTCGCGGCGGTCGTGGCAGACGCGCAGCCATTCGCTCTGGCCGAGATCTTCGTGGCGGCGGGTGCCGATGATGACGATGTCCTCGCCGATCGCGCCCAGTGCCGAGCCCATCGAGTGGCTCCATTCCTTGAGCAGGCCGACGCCGCCGATGGCGGGGGTGGGGAGGATCGCGCTGCCGCCGCCGGTCGCCTTGCTCTCGTTGTAGAGCGAGACGTTGCCCGAGACGATCGGGAAATCGAGCGCGCGGCAGGCTTCGCCCATGCCCTCGAGACAGCCGACGAACTGCGCCATGATTTCGGGGCGCTCGGGATTGCCGAAATTGAGGCAGTTGGTGACCGCGAGCGGGGTGCCGCCGACCGCGGAAATGTTGCGATAGGCCTCGGCGATGGCCTGCTTGCCGCCCTCGACCGGGTCGGCATAGCAATAGCGCGGGGTGCAGTCGGTCGAGATGGCGATCGCTTTCTCGGTGCCGTGGATACGTACCACCGCAGCGTCGCCGCCGGGCTTCTGCACCGTATTGCCGCCGACCTGGCTGTCATACTGCTCGTAGATCCAGCGGCGCGAGGCGATGTTGGGCGAGCCGATCAGTTTGAGGAGGTCGCCGGTGAGGTCGACATCGCCCGGCAGGTCGCCGAGCGGCTCGATGCCCGCCCAGGCGCGATACTCGTCCTGATTCAGATGCGGGCGCTGATATTCGGGCGCGTCGTCGGCGAGGGGCCCGAGCGGGATATCGCACACGACGTCGCCCTGCCATTCGAGGATCATGCGCTGCGTGTCGGTGACCTCGCCGATGACCGCGAAGTCGAGCTCCCACTTGGTGAAGATCTCTTCCGCCATCTTCTCCTTGCCGGGCTTCAAGACCATGAGCATGCGCTCCTGGCTTTCGCTCAGCATCATCTCGTAGGGCGTCATGCCCTCTTCGCGCTGCGGCACCTTGTCCATGTCGATGCGCAGGCCCGTCTCGCCATTGGTCGCCATTTCGACCGAGGAAGAGGTAAGACCCGCCGCGCCCATGTCCTGAATCGCGACGATCGCGTCGGTCGCCATCAATTCGAGGCAGGCCTCGATCAGCAGCTTTTCGGTGAAGGGATCGCCGACCTGGACGGTGGGGCGTTTTTCCTCCGTGTCGTCGGAGAAATCGGTCGAGGCCATGGTCGCGCCGTGAATGCCGTCGCGCCCGGTTTTCGACCCGACATAGACGATCGGATTGCCGACGCCGGTGGCGGCCGAATAGAAGATCTTGTCGCTGCGCGCGTGGCCGACAGTCATCGCGTTGACGAGGATGTTGCCGTCATAGGCCTTGTCGAAATTCACTTCGCCGCCGACAGTCGGCACGCCGACGCAATTGCCGTAGCCGCCGATGCCGGCGACCACGCCCGCGATCAGGTGGCGCATCTTGGGATGGTCGGGACGGCCGAAGCGCAGCGCGTTCATGTTGGCGATCGGGCGCGCGCCCATGGTGAAGACGTCGCGCAGGATGCCGCCCACGCCCGTCGCTGCGCCCTGGTAGGGTTCGATATAGGACGGGTGGTTGTGGCTCTCCATCTTGAACACGGCGGCATCGCCGTCACCGATGTCGATCACGCCGGCATTCTCGCCCGGGCCCTGGATCACCCACTCGGCCTCGGTCGGCAGCTTCTTCAGGTGAAAGCGCGAGCTCTTGTAGGAGCAATGCTCCGACCACATCACCGAGAAGATGCCGAGTTCGACGAGGTTGGGCTCACGGCCCAGCGCGGCGAGGATGCGGTCATACTCCTCGGGGGAGAGACCATGTTCGGCGACGGTTTCCTGGGTGATGGGCTGGTCGGTCATGAGGCACGCTCTAGAGGGCAATGGGGGATAAAAAAAGCCCCCGCTGGCGTGATGCTGCGGGGGCTGTGAAATTCAGTTCTTCGTCGGCGCTTACTTGCGGCAGGTCGCCCCGTTGAAGGTGACGCTGTCGCTGGTCGGCGAACCGGTCAGCGTGTTGTCGCCGCCATCGGTATAGGCTCCGCCATCGCCCTGGATGAGGGTGACGCCAGCCTCACCCTGCGGGGTGACGCGCGCACTCATCTGTTCGCCGGTCTTGATCCAGTCGATCACAAGCAGCAGGTTCGAGCCCGAGCAGCGATAATCGTCGCCGCCCACGCGCATCGGCACGGTCGCGGGATCGATCGGTTCGGCTTCGGCGAGTTCCTTTGCCTGCGGATCGACGACGCCGCCGACCACTTCGGGTTCCTTCTGCGGCCCGCAGGCCGAAAGCGCGAGCGCCGCAAGCGCGGCAGGAGCAAAAATCTTGTAGGTCATGATGGGGGCGTCCTTTCGCTTTTGTGCAACGCAAGGTCAAGGGATGATTGCGAGATTTCGACCAACTGCCTACACTCCGACGAATGCAGATTATCGGACCAGGACGCGGGCGCGGCGAAGGAATGCAGCGCATTCGCATCGGGGTGACGGGGCTCGCCTTCGTCTTCCTGCTGGTCCTGCTCGGCACCGCGATCGGCACCCAGCGCGCGGACCAGCCGGAGGTCGAGGACGATCTTTCCGTGTTCGTCGAAGAGGCTCCTTCCGAACCCGCAGAGCCGCTCGCCGAGCTCGGCGCGGCGCCCGGCCAGGCGTCGAGCGAGCCCGAGGCCGACGTCCCGCCCGATCCCTCGATCGACAGTGAGAGCGACGTCATCCTCGACGAACTGGCGAGGCCGTCGGGCGGCTGATGCGAATGCTCGTCGGGCCTGTCGCCCTCCTCCTTAGCGCCTGCGCGCCCGCGCCCGAGGCGACGACCGCCGACAAGCCGGTGCTGGGACTGGTCACCACCCTGCCGCTGATGTTCGCGCCGACCTTTTCGCTCGAGGGTGGGTCGCTGCTCGTGAGCGCGCTCGAGGAGCGTTACGAAGTGCGCGGGGTCGCGGCCACCGACGCGGACAGCCTCGCCGGGATCGACCAGCTGCTGATGGCGCACGCGCTGCCGCAGACGGCGGAAAATCTCGTCGCGCTCGACGAATGGGTGCGCGGCGGGGGCGAGGTCGTGCTGCTCGCCGATCCGCAGCTCGAATGGAATGTCGGACTGCCGCTCGGCCATCCGCAGGCACCGCCATATTATTTCGGCGACACCGGGCTGCTCGCCCATTGGGGGCTGTCGCTCGAAGGGCCCTTCGACGGCGAGGAGGTTGGCGGGGTCGCGGTGCGCGGCGCCGGTCGCCTGTCGAGCAATAGTGAGAATTGCGCCATCGAGGCGGCCGGGCTGGCGGCGATGTGCAGCGTGGGCGAGGGGCGCGCCTTCGTCATCGCAGACGCCGACTTTCTCGACGCCGATCCCGAACAAGCCAACGTGCTAATCATGGACGCGCTCGAGCGGCTCGCGCGCTAATAACCCTTTAACCTCAAGGGACTCGGCACAAGTCCGGGATGCCCACAAACTTATCCACAGGCTTACCCACCCATCGTTTCGGAGGGCATACCCATCCGATCCCGTCCAAGATTCCGCCTATTTCCGCGAAAACCCATTGAAACCCATGAAATGGCATGAAAACCCATTGTATCCCTGTCTGACATAGGTTACTCACAATGAAATGGAGCGCGGGGGCATCCCCCCGAGTCGGGACGAATCTTCAAGGCCGAGCGAAGGGAAGCGCACAGGCCATTGGGAAGATGGGATTTTTCGCCACCGCGCACGTGAGGTGGGCTGAAACGAACCGTGACGCTAGAGCATCTATTTCAGGGAAGCGCGCTCAACGCGGTAGACGCGAAGGGTCGCGTCTCTGTGCCCGCTTTCCTGCGCTCGGTGATCGAACGGCGCGGCGATGCCCGCACCATCGTCCTCGCCAAGAACGCGATCTTCCCCTGTCTCGACGCCTATGACCCGGCCTACGCCGCGCTGAAGCATAGCAAGATGGAGCGCCGCGCGGAGAAGAACGAGACCGCGATCGGCTCCGACCTCGATTACATGCAGGCCAATCTGATGGCCTTCGCCGCCACCGAAGAAGTGCCCTACGACAAGTCGGGGCGCATCGTGCTGCCGCCGATGATGCGCATGAAGGGCAAGATCGAGGAGCTCGCATTGTTCCTTGGCACCGGCGAGACCTTCCAGGTCTGGAACCCCGAACTCTTCCTCGCCGAGGAGCGCATCCCCGAGGATCTCAAGGACATCGCCCGCTATCGTCTCAACGAGCGGGGGATTACGCTATGAGCGCGTCCATCGTTCCCCCCACCAGCGATCATATTCCTGTGCTGATCGATGAGGTGGTGGACGCGCTCGCTATTTCCGAAGACGACGTGATCGTCGACGGCACATTCGGGGCCGGCGGTTATACGTCGGCAATCTTTTCAGCGGGGGCGGGGCGCGTGATCGGCTTCGATCGCGATCCGGACGCGGTGCGCGCCGGGCCGGCACGCGTCCCCCATGCTGGGCTGACCCTCATCGAGGCACCTTTCTCGACCATGGATGACGAGCTCGAAGCGCGTGACCTCGCTCCGGTCGACGGGGTGGTGCTCGATATCGGCGTCTCCTCGATGCAGCTCGACCAGGCCGAGCGCGGCTTCTCCTTCCGCGAGGACGGACCGCTCGACATGCGCATGAGCCAGGCAGGCGAGACCGCCGCCGACTTCCTCAACGAAGCGCCCGAGGCCGAGATTGCCCGCGTCATCAAGACCTATGGCGAAGAGCCGCGCGCCCGCCGCGTCGCCGCCGCCATCGTCAAGGCGCGCCCGCTCACGCGGACCAGCGAGTTGGCCGACGTGGTGCGCGGGGCGCTTGGCTACCACAGGGGCATGAAGACCGATCCGTCGACCAAGACGTTCCAGGCGATCCGCATCCATCTCAACGCCGAGCTCGACGAGCTTGAGGCAGGGCTGCGCGCGGCCGAAAAAGTCTTGAAGCCCGGCGGGCGCCTCGCGGTCGTGACCTTTCATTCGCTCGAGGATCGCATCGTCAAGCGCTTCCTGCGCGACCGGTCGGGCAATCGCCCGGGCACGTCGCGCCACCTTCCCGAGCGTCATGACGGTCCCGAGCCGACCTTCGAAAATGTCTCCAAGCCGGTATCGCCCAGCGAGGCCGAGCTTGCCCGTAACCCGCGCGCGCGTTCGGCGCGCCTCCGCATGGGAGTGCGCACCGCGGCGCCCGCGTGGGACCAGGAGATGGCGGCATGAGCGCGCGTACCCGCAGCTTCCGCCCGATCATTCTCGCGGCCCTCGTGCTGGTCGCGAGCCTGTCCTGCTACCTCATCTCGCTGCGCGTCGCCTCCGAACGCGCGGCGCTGGAAGGGGTCGAACGCGACATCGCCATGGTCACCCGCGACATCCGCACGCTCGAGACCGAAATCGGCACGCGTGGACGCCTCGCGCAGCTCGAGCGCTGGAATGCGCGCTTCCTGCGGCTCAGCGCGCCGCGCGCCGACCAGTTCGTCGACACCGGCTTCCACCTCGCCAACCTCGTGACGCCGCAAGAGCAGCCCGCGCTCGAAGCGCCGGTGGTGCTGGCCTCGGCCGATGCGCCCGCGCGCGAAGACGTGATCGAAACGCCCGCGACCAAGCCGGCGGCCGAGATGCTGCAGCTGGCCTCGCTCGAGCGCACCGTCGCGCCCAAGCCGGCGGCAAAACCAGCCAAGCCGGTCGTCGACAGCCTCGCACCGCAAGGCGGCGACGATGACGTGCGCGATCCGCTCGCTCCAATCGAGGTCGGCGCCTCCCGATGAACGCGCATAGTCCCGACCTCGTCACCCACGAACGCGTGAGACTGGTCGGTGAGAAGCGTCGCCTGCTGGCGATTACCCACCAGCGTCTGATGCTCGGCCTGCTGCTGTTCGTCGGCGGCATCGCGCTGATCACGCTGCGTATCGGCTGGCTCACCGCGTTCGGCGATGAAAGCGACGGCGGGCGGCTGGCGGCTTCCTATCTTCCCTCGCGCGGGGACATCGTCGATCGCGAGGGCGAAACGCTCGCCCGCACGATCGACGCCTGGACCATCGCGCTTCAGCCCAAGAAGGTGATCGGCAACAAGCTCGACCTCGCGCGCAAGCTCGCCTCGCTCATGCCCGAAAAGGACGAGGCCGATTATCTGGAGATGCTCCAGGGCGACAAGAACTTCATCTACCTGCGCCGCCGTGCATCGCCGCGACTGGTCGAAGCGGTCAACGCCATTGGCGAACCCGGCATCAACTTGAGCCGTGAACCCGACCGGCTCTACCCGCAGCTGAGCCTCGGCGCGCACGTCATCGGCTATACCGATGTCGACGGCAAAGGCGTGGCCGGGGCCGAGCGCGCCTTCCAGGGCCGCCTTGCCGACAGCGCGATGCGCGGCGAGCCGGTGCAACTTTCCATCTCCAGCCGGATCCAGCAGGCGCTAGAGCATGAGCTGCAGGCGGCGGTCGACGAATTCTCCGCGATTGGCGCGGCGGGCGTCATCATGGACATCCATACCGGCGAAGTGCTGGCGATGACCTCGCTGCCGCAGCTCAATCCGAACGTGGCGGGCGAAGGGAGCGTCGAGCAGCGCTTTAACCGCGCCGCGCTCGGCGTCTACGAACTGGGCTCGACCTTCAAGCCGTTCACCGTCGCGATGGCGATGGACGCGGGGCATATCCGCTCGATGGGGCAGATGTACGCCTGTCCCGAGAAGCTCAAGGTCGGCAATCGCACGATCAGCGACACGCATCCCTTCGGGCGCGCCTGCTCGGTCGCCGAAATCATGATGGAAAGCTCCAACATTGGCACCGCGCAGATCGCGATGGAGCTGGGGGCGGAGAAGCAGCGCGAGTTTCTCGAGGCGATGGGCTTCATGAAGCGCTCCGAACTCGAACTGCTCGAACGCGCACGTCCGCTCACTCCGCCGGGCAATCCGTGGAGCGAAATCTCGACCGTGACGGTAGGCTATGGCCACGGCATCGCGGTGACCCCGCTGCACCTCGCAAGCGGTTACGCGACGCTGCTCAATGGCGGGCTCTATCGTCCTCCGACCATCCTCAAGATCCCCGAGGGCCAAGCTGCACCGGCGGGCGAGCGGGTGTTCAGCGAACAGACCAGCTACCGCATGCGCTCGCTGCTGCGGCTGGTAGTGACCGAAGGCACGGGTCGCAAGGCCGATGCGCCGGGTTACCGCGTGGGCGGCAAGACGGGCACGGCGGAAAAACTGGTCAACGGGCGCTATTCCAAGCGGCTGGTCACCAATAGCTTTGCAGGGGTGTTCCCGATGGACGAGCCTCGCTATGTCGCGGTCGTGATGCTCGATGAACCCAAAGGGACCAAGGAAACGTTCGGTTTTCGAACGGCAGGCTGGAACGTGGCCCCGGTGGTCTCGCGTACCATCTCGCGCATAGCGCCCATGCTGGGCGTGCGGCCGAACATGGGACGCGAACCCGACATGAGCGAAGTCCTGCCCTACGTGTTCGAAGACGAATAGGAATTTTCATGCGCCTGTCCGAACTCACCTCGCGCGGGAGCGAGGTCGAAGTCACCGGATTCTCGATCGACAATCGCAAGGTCGAACCCGGCCACGTGTTCGGCGCCTTTCGCGGTGCGGTCCATAATGGCGAGGACTTTATCGAGGACGCGGTCGAACGCGGCGCGGTCGCGGTCGTGTGCCGTGACGGAATCGGCACCTTCAAGGCGCAGCGCATCGCCTCCGACAATCCGCGCGAGACCTTTGCCGAAATGGCGGCGAAATTTTACGGACCCTATCCCGAAAATGTCGTCGCGGTCACCGGTACCAACGGCAAGACCTCGACCGTCGAGATGTGCCGCCAGATGTGGCGCATGATGGGCAAGCGCTCGGCCTCGATCGGGACGCTGGGCGTGACGACGTCGGACGACCAGGTGAAAACCGGGTTGACCACGCCCGACATCGTCACCTTCCTCAACAATATGGCCGGCCTCAAACGCATGGGGATCAGCCATGTCGCTTACGAGACTTCCAGCCACGGGCTCGACCAGCATCGCGCCGAGGGCGTGCCGCTGAAAGCTGCTGCTTTCACCAATTTCTCGCGCGACCATCTCGACTATCACGAGACGATGGAGGCCTATTTCGAGGCCAAGATGCGGTTGTTCGATGAGCTTTTGCCCGAGGACGGCACCGCGGTGGTGTGGACCGACGACGAATATTCCGATGCGGTGATCGCGCGGGTCAAGCAGCGCGGCCTCAAGCTGCTGACGGTGGGAGAGCGGGGCGAGACGATCCGGCTCGGCGACCGTCGCTCGACCGCGCTCGGCCAGGCGATGGCGATCACGCACGATGGCGAGACGCACCTGCTCAAGCTGCCGTTGATCGGCGGCTACCAGGCGGCCAACGTGATGACCGCGGCGGGGCTGATGCTCGCCACCGGCAGCGGGTTTGGCGACGTCTTCGCCGCGATGGGGCGGGTCAGTCCGGTACGCGGGCGGCTCGAACGCGCGGTGATCACCAAGAAGGGTGCGCCCATCTATGTCGACTATGCCCACACGCCCGACGCGCTGGTCGCGGCGATCGAGGCGCTGCGCCCGCATGTCGAGAAGAAGCTGATCACCGTGTTCGGCGCTGGCGGCGACCGCGACCGCGGTAAGCGCGCCCCGATGGGCATGGTCGCTGCCGAGGCAAGCGACATCGTCATCGTCACCGACGACAATCCTCGTAGCGAGGACCCGGCCACGATCCGCGCCGAAATCCTCGAAGGCGCGCCCGATGCCATCGAGGTCGAAGGCCGCCGCGCCGCGATCGAAAAGGCGATCGCGCTGGCCGAGGCGGGTGACATCGTCCTTCTGGCGGGCAAGGGCCACGAGCAGGGCCAGATCATCGGCGACGTCACCCATCCCTTCGACGACGGCGAAGTCGCTCGGGAGTGCGCCGCGTGAGCCTGTGGACCTCCGACGAAATCGCCGCCGCGACCGGCGGCACGGCGAGCGCCGAATTCGAGGTTAGCGGCGTCGCCTTCGACAGCCGCGAGATCGAGCCCGGCCACCTGTTCGTCGCGATGCCCGGGACGCAGTTTGACGGGCACGATTTTGTAGGAAAGGCGATCGAAAACGGCGCAACCGCGCTGCTCGTCAGCAAACCGCAGCAGCATCCGCACGTCCTCGTCGACGACGTCGCCGCCGCGCTCGAAGCGCTGGCCAAGGCGGCGCGCGCGCGGCTGTCGGACGAGGCGGTGGTCATCGGCGTGACCGGGTCGGTGGGAAAGACCTCGACCAAGGAAGCGCTCTACGCAGCGCTCGACCGCGCAAGCCTCGGCAAGGCGCACCGCTCGGTGAAGAGCTACAACAACCATACGGGCGTCCCGCTCAGCCTCGCGCGCATGCCCCGCGACACCAGATATGGCGTGTTCGAGATGGGGATGAACCATGCCGGCGAAATCGCTGCGCTGACCAAGCTCGTGCGCCCGCACATCGCGATGGTCACCACCATCGCCCCCGCGCATATCGAAAATCTGGGCACCATCGAAGCGATCGCCGATGCCAAGGCGGAAATCTTCGAGGGTCTCGAAGAGGGCGGCACCGCGATCGTTCCCGAGGACGTCCACCAGCGCGACCAGCTGGTGAAGGCGGCGCGCAAGCATGCGGCGCGCACGCTGACCTTCGGCTCGGGCGAGGCGGATGCGGCGGTGATCCACTCGGTCCCGGCGCGCGCGGGCGGCTCGCTGGTGACCGCGCGGCTGCCGGGGCGCGAGGTGACCTTCACCATCGCGCAACCGGGCGCGCACTGGGTCATGAACGCGCTCGCCGTGCTGGCGGCGGTCGGCGAGGCGGGCGCGGACGTCGCGGTCGCGGGGCTCGCGCTGGCCGATATGGGCGGACTTGCGGGACGCGGCGCGCGCCACCGGATCAAGGTCAATGGCGGCGAAGCGCTGCTGATCGATGAAAGCTACAACGCCAACTCGGCCTCGATGGCGGCGACGCTGGCAACCTTGGGCGCCGAGAAGGGCCGCAAGGTCGCGGTGCTGGGCGCGATGAAGGAGCTGGGCGAGGAAAGCGAGCGACTTCACGCCGAGCTGGCGGGCCCGGTGCGCGAGGCAGGGGTCGAACAGCTGATCCTCGTGGGCGACGAGATGGCCGCGCTCGAGGCGGCGCTGCTCGGCGAAATCCCGATCACGCGGGTCGAGAATGTCGAGCTCGCCACGCAGGCGCTGCAGCAGACCATCCGCATGGGCGACGCGGTGCTGGTCAAGGCGTCGAACAGCGTCGGGCTTGCAAAGCTGGTGAGCGCGATGGCAGGGGGGCGCTGATGTTATATCTGATTGCCGAATGGCTCGACTTTGCGGGGCCTTTGAACCTCATTCGCTACATCACCTTCCGTGCTGGCGCGACGACTGCGACGGCGCTGCTCATCGGGCTGCTGCTCGGCCCCAAATTCATCAACTGGCTGCGCAAGACGCAGGGCAAGGGCCAGCCGATCCGTGCCGACGGGCCGCAGAGCCATCTCGCCAAGCGCGGGACGCCGACGATGGGCGGACTGCTGATCCTCGTGTCGCTGGGCATTTCGGTGCTGCTGTGGATGGACCTTACCAACGTCTATGTCTGGTCGGTGCTGCTGGTCATCGCGGGCTTCGGGCTGATCGGATTTCTCGACGATTACGACAAGGTGAAGAAGGCGCATCATGCGGGGCTTTCGGCCAAATTCCGCCTGCTGCTCGAGTTCGCGATCGGCGGGCTCGCGACCTGGCTGATGGTGCGCGTGAGCGGGACCGATCTGCACCTGCCCTTCATCCAGGGGTCGGTGATCGATCTCGGCTGGCTCTACATCCCCTTCGGCGCGTTCGTGATCGTCGCGTTCGGCAATGCGGTAAACCTTACTGACGGGCTTGACGGGCTGGCGACCATGCCGGTGATCATCGCCAGCGTGGCCTTCGCGCTGATTGCCTACCTCGTCGGCAACGCGGTGTTCGCGGAATATCTCGGCATCCCCCACGTGCTGGGGGTGGGCGACCTTACCGTCGTGCTGCTCGGCATCGTCGGGGCGGGGCTCGCCTTCCTGTGGTTCAACGCGCCGCCCGCCGCCGTGTTCATGGGCGACACGGGCAGTCTCGCGCTGGGCGGCGGACTGGGCGCGATCGCGGTCGCGACGCACCATGAATTCGTGCTGGCGATCATCGGTGGGCTGTTCGTGCTCGAAGCGGTCAGCGTGATCGTGCAGGTCTTCTTCTACAAACGCACGGGCAAGCGCGTCTTCAAGATGGCGCCGATCCACCATCATTTCGAACATCTCGGCTGGAGCGAGCCGACGGTGGTGATCCGCTTCTGGATCATCAGCTTCGTGCTGGCGCTCGCGGGCCTTTCGACGCTCAAACTGCGGTGATCCTCTCCGAAGCCTGGCAGGGAAAGCGTTACGCCGTCTACGGCCTCGCCCGCTCCGGCCTGGCGAGCGTCGAAGCGCTGGTGCGCTCGGGCGCGAAGGTCGCCTGCTGGGACGACAAGGAAGAGGCAAGGAACGCCGCGTCGCCCTTTGCCGAGCGGATCGATTTTCTCGAGGCGGGGCTGGAAGGCTTCGACGCGCTGGTCGTCTCGCCGGGCGTGCCGCTCAACCGCCATCCGATCCGTGAGCTGGCCGAGAAGGCCGGGTGCGAGATCATCGGCGACGTAGAGCTGTTCGCGCGAGCGCGGGGGACGCTGCCCGAGCATAGTGTGGTCGGCATCACCGGCACCAACGGCAAGTCGACCACGACCGCGCTGATCACGCATATCCTGAAAGAGTCGGGCGTGCCGGCGACGATGAGCGGGAATATCGGCGTGCCGATCCTGTCGCAGGATCCGCTGCCCGCAGGCGGGGTCTATGTGCTCGAACTATCGAGTTACCAGATCGACATTACGAAAAGCCTCGATTGCGAGGTTGCCGTGCTACTCAACGTAACGCCCGATCATCTCGATCGCTATGACGGGTTCGAGGCCTATCGCGACAGCAAGCTCCGGCTGTTCGAGATGCAGGGCGAGACCCGGGTCGAGATCGACATGCGCGACATGAAACTGGCCTTTGACGGGACGCCCGGGGGGTGGAGCGCTTCCTTGGCAGGGCCGCACAATTTCGAGAACGCCACTGCAGCCATTTTGGCCTGCTCTGCGCTGGGGCTGGAGCGTGACCAGATCGAAACGGGCCTCGCCAGCTTTGCCGGCCTCCCGCACCGGATGGAGCAGGTGGCGGAGAAAGACGGCGTCCGCTTCGTCAACGACAGCAAGGCGACCAACCCGGCATCCGCCGCCCCCGCGCTGGCGGCCTACGACAAGGTGCGCTGGATCGTGGGCGGGCAGGCGAAGACCGAGAGCCTCGACGAGCTCGAGCCGCAGTTGGGGCATGTCGTCAAAGCCTATCTGATCGGCGAGAGCGAAGACTTGTGGGCGCGGCTGCTCGACGGGAAGGTCGAAACGGTGCGCTGCGGGACGCTCGAAGAGGCCGTGAAGGTTGCCGCTGCAGACGCGAGCGCAGGAGAAGTCGTGCTTTTGTCGCCGGCTTGTGCTTCTTTCGACCAGTTCGCGCATTTCGAGGCGCGCGGGGACGCATTTCGGGAGGCGGTCGAGCGACTGTGAGCAAGGCAAAGGGGCAGGTCTCCACGCGTTACGGCCGCGCCGACCGCTCGGCGCTCGGGCGCTGGTTCTGGGAAGTCGACAAGGTGCTGATGCTGCTGGTCGCGGTGCTGATCGGCTTCGGCCTGATCGCGGTCGCGGCGGCGAGCCCGGCGGCGGCGCAGCGCTATTCGGGTGCGGCCTTCACCTTCCCCGAACTCTATTTCTTCACCCGCCAGCTCTTCTGGATCGCGCTGAGCGTACCGCTCATCGTGCTGATCTCGATGCTCGACCGCAAGACTGCGCTGCGCCTGTCGCTGATCGGCGGGGCGATCACCCTCTTCGCGCTGTCGCTGGTGCCGCTGGTCGGGTTCGAGCGGAACGGCGCGCAGCGCTGGATCGATCTCGGTATCGCCGGCTTCCAGCCGTCCGAATTTTTGAAGCCCTTCTACATCATCGTGCTGGCCTGGCTGCTGACCGAGAAGAAGGGGCCGGGCGCGGTCGTCGTCTCGGGGCTGCTGGTCGCGCTCATCTCCGCCTTGCTGATGCTCCAGCCCGACTTCGGATCGACCATCATCTTCGTCGCCATGTGGGTGGTGATGCTGGCGCTGTCGGGGGTCAATATCCGCATCCTCGCGGGGCTGGGCGTCGCGGGGATCGTCGGGATCATCGCCGCCTATTTTCTCTACGATGTCGCGACGGTGCGCATCGACGCCTTCCTGTTCGGCGAAGGCGACAATTTCCAGACCGAGAATGCGATGCGGACGCTGACCGCGGGTGGACTGTTCGGGGTCGGGCCGGGGGCGGGGACGCGCAAATTCTCGCTGCCTGAGCCGCATACGGATTATATCTATTCGGTGATCGGGGAGGAGTTCGGGCTGGTCGCCTGCCTCGTTATCGCCATCCTCTATCTCGTGATTGTCGCGCGCGTGCTGATCCGCTTGCTCGACGAGGAAAATCGCATGGCGATCCTGGCCGGTGCGGGGCTGGTGCTGATGTTCGGGCTGCAGGCCTTAATCAACATGGCGGTGAACGTGCAGATCGCGCCGTCGAAAGGCATGACGCTGCCCTTCATTTCCTATGGCGGTTCGTCCATGATCGCGCTGTCGATCACGATGGGATTGCTGCTCGCCTTCACGCGCGCCAACCCCTATCTCAATCGCAGTCCGTACGTCGTTCGCTGGAGCCGCCGATGAACATCACCCTCGCCGCAGGAGGCACCGGAGGTCACATGACCCCCGCGCAGGCGCTCGCCGACGAGCTGAAGCGGCGCGGTCATGGCGTGATGCTGGTGACCGACGCGCGCGGCGCGGCCTATCCGGCATTGTTTGAAGAGTTTCCGGTCGAGCAGCTGCCCGCGGGGCGCATGGGCGGTGGGCTGTTCGGGATGATCCGCGCCTTTTTCAGCGTGCTCAAAGGGCGCAAGGCGGCGCGCGAACTGTATCGCGACTTTACTCCCGACGTGGTGGTGGGTTTTGGCGGTTATCCCGCATTCCCCGCGTTGCTCGCGGCGCGCGCGGAGGGCATTCCGACCGTGCTGCACGAACAGAATGCGGTGCTGGGGCGGGTCAATCGCCTGCTCGCGGGCAAGGCCAAGGCGGTGGCGACCAGCTACAAACATGTCGCGCGGCTCAAGGACACATCAAAGGCGGTGCATGTCGGCAATCCGGTGCGCGACGAGGTCAAGAGGCTGGGCGAGATGCCTTTCCCGAGCTTCGACGACAGCGCGCCGCTCAACATTCTGGTCACCGGCGGCAGCCAAGGGGCGACCATCCTTGCCGACGTCGTGCCCGAGGGCATGGCGCTGCTTGAACCGTCGCTGCGCCACCGGCTCAACATGGTCCAGCAGTGCCGCGAGGGCGATATCGAGCGGGTGCGTGCGCGCTATGCCGAGCTCGACATCCCGGCCAAGGTCACGACCTATATCGAGGACATGGCGAGCGAGCTGGCCGAGGCGCATCTTTTCATCGGGCGCGCGGGTGCGTCGACCATTGCCGAACTGACTGCGGCGGGGCGTCCGGCGATCCTCGTGCCGTTGCCGATCGCGACCGACGATCACCAGACTGCCAATGCGCGCGAGCTGCACGAGGCAGGCGGCGGACGCTCGATCCCGCAGGGTAATTTTACCGCGCAAGAACTGGCGGCGCAGGTCGAAGCGATCTGCAGCGATCCCGAAGCGTTGAGCAATGCGGCCAATCGCGCGTTGGGGCTGGGCAAGCCGCGCGCGGCCGAAGAACTGGCCGACCTCGTGCTGCGGGTGGGGGCCGGTGACAATCCGTTGCCGACCGACCCCGTCGCGCGGGCGGTACCGAGAGCGAAACCGAGTGGAATGGGAGTGCCTGCATGAAGGCGTTGGGACGCGATCTTGGGACGATTCACTTCGTCGGGATCGGTGGTATCGGCATGTCGGGCATCGCCGAAGTGATGCACCAGCTGGGCTATAAGGTGCAGGGCAGCGATTTGAAGGACGGGCCGGTCGTGCAGAAGCTGCGCGACGCCGGCATCACCGTCCATGTCGGACACGATCCGGATAACCTCGGCGATGCCGAAGTGGTCGTCTGCTCGACCGCCGTCCGCCGCACCAACCCCGAAGTGCAGGCCGCCTCCGAAAAGCGCCTTCCGCTGGTCAAGCGTAGCGAAATGCTCGCCGAGCTGATGCGCATGCAGCAAACCGTCGCTGTCGCCGGCACGCACGGCAAGACGACGACGACCTCGATGGTCGCCGCGCTGCTGGATGCGGGCGGGATCGACCCGACCGTCATCAATGGCGGGATCATCAATCGCTACGGCTCGAACGCGCGGCTGGGCAAGTCGGACTGGATGGTGGTCGAGGCGGACGAGAGCGACGGCAGCTTCCTGCGCCTCGACGGGACAATCGCGATCGTCACCAATATCGATCCGGAACATCTCGATCATTATGGCGGCTTCGAGGAGGTGAAGGCGGCCTTCTGCCAGTTCGTCGAGAACGTGCCTTTCTATGGCCTGGCGGTGATGTGCATCGACCATCCCGAGGTGCAGAATGTCATCGGGCAGGTGCAGGACCGGCGCATTCGTACCTACGGCTTTTCCGCTCAGGCGGACCTTCGTGCGGACAATCTGCAGCCCAAGCTCGGCGGGACCTGTTTCGACGTGGTCCACACCGACCGCGACGGCAATGTCCATACGATGGAGAATATCTGGGTGCCGATCCCGGGCCGGCATAATGTGCAGAACGCGCTGGCGGCGATCGGGGCGGCGATGGAGCTGGGGGTCAGCGAGGAACAGATCCGCGACGGCTTCAAGAGCTTCGACGGGGTCAAGCGGCGCTTTTCCAAGGTTGGCGAAGTGGGCGGCGCGGTGGTCATCGACGACTATGCGCACCACCCGGTCGAGATCAAAGCGGCGCTTCAGGCGGCGCGCGACGCGGTGCCCGAGGGCGGACGCGTCATCGCGGTGGCGCAGCCGCATCGCTACACCCGCTTGCGCGACCTGATGGACGAATTCCAGACCGCCTTTAACGAGGCCGATATCGTGATGGTCACGCCGGTCTACGAAGCGGGCGAGGACCCGATCGAGGGGGTCGGTGCCAAGGCGCTGGTCGACGGCCTGCGCGATCGCGGGCACCGCATGGCGCGCACCGTCGAGGACGAGGCGGATCTCGCCGAGGCGCTGCGCGACATCGCGGCCGAGGGCGACATCATCCTGTGCATGGGCGCGGGCGACATTACTGGCTGGGCAGCGCGGCTCGCCGAGGGCATCGAGCAAGCGAGGGCAGCCAAGTGACATCGATGCCAGCCGTGCGCGGCAAGCTGACGCAGGACGCACCCATCGCCAAGCTGACCTGGTTCAAGGTGGGCGGGGCGGCCGACTGGCTGTTCGAACCCGCCGATGTCGAGGATTTGCAGCATTTCCTGCGCGAGCTGGACCCCGAGGTGCCCGTCATGGGGCTCGGGCTCGGGTCCAACATGATCGTGCGCGATGGCGGGGTGCCGGGCGTGGTGATCAAGCTGGGCAAGCCGTTCGCGACCGTCAGCGAGGAAGGCGAGCATCGCCTTCGCTGCGGCGGCGCGGCGCACGGGATCCTCGTTTCCTCGGCGGCGCGCGATGCGGGTATTTCGGGGCTTGAATTCATGCGCTCCATTCCCGGAACGGTCGGCGGCTATGTCCGGATGAACGGCGGCGCCTACGGGACCGAGACGTGCGACGTGCTGATCGAGGCCGAAGTCGTGCTGCGCGACGGGACGCCCAAGACGCTGTCGTGTGAGGATCTCGGCTACTCCTACCGGCACAGCGAACTGCCCGAGGGTGCGATCGTGGTGTCGGCGCTGTTCGAAGGCGCGGCGGGCGACCCCGAAGCCATTCAGGCCGAGATGGATCGCATCGCGGAGGCACGCGAGCAGTCGCAGCCGCTGCGCACCAAGACCGGCGGATCGACATTCAAGAACCCCGAGGGCACGAGCGCTTGGAAAGAAGTCGACGCGGCCGGCTGTCGCGGGCTGAAAAATGGCGGCGCGCAGGTGAGCGAAAAGCACACCAACTTCCTGATCAATACGGGCGATGCGACCGCCGCTGATATCGAAGGGCTGGGCGACGAAGTGCGGCGGCGCGTGAAAGAGCATTCGGGTGTTGAACTCGAATGGGAAATCCAGAGAGTGGGGCGTAAGGAAAAGAAAGCGTGAGCGTGGACAAGGACATCCATATCGTCGTGCTGATGGGCGGCTGGTCGGCGGAGCGCGATGTGTCGCTTTCCTCGGGCGAGGGCGTGGTGAAGGCACTGCGCGAGCGGGGCTTTTCCAACGTCACGCCGGTCGACATGGATCGCAAGGTCGCTACCGTGCTCACCGGACTGCGCCCCGATGTCGTATTCAATGCGCTCCACGGGACGCCGGGCGAGGATGGCAGCGTGCAGGGCATGCTCGACCTGATGGACATTCCCTACACCCATTCGGGCGTGACGACCTCGGCCGTCGCGATCGACAAGCAGCTGACCAAGGCGGTGCTCGAACCGCATGGCATCCCGATGCCGCCGGGAAAAATCGTCGAGAGCGAGAGCCTGTATGACGGCGACCCGATGCCGCGACCGTTCGTGCTCAAGCCCGTCGACGAAGGGTCGTCGGTGGGTGTCGCAATTGTGACCGAAGAGAGCAATTACGGGTCGCCCATCGCGCGTGATGCGAAGGGGCCGTGGCAGGATTTCGATCGACTGCTCGCCGAGGAATTTATTGCCGGGCACGAGCTGACGGTGGCGGTGCTGGGCGACGAGGCGCTTGAGGTGACCGAGCTAAAGATCGAGAGCGGCTGGTACGACTACGAGCATAAATATACGGACGGGCAGACGGTCCACGAATGTCCCGCCGACGTGCCCCCCGAGATTGCCGAGGCGATGAAGAACTATGCGCTCGAGGCGCATCGCGTGCTCGGCTGCAAGGGCTGTTCGCGCTCCGACTTCCGTTGGGATGACACGCGCGGGCTGAACGGGCTCTTCCTGCTCGAAACCAATACGCAGCCCGGCATGACGCCGCTCAGCCTCGTGCCCGAACAGGCCAAGGCGCGCGGCATTTCCTATGGCGAATTGTGCGAGCGGCTGATCGAGGAGGCGCTGGCCCGGTGAGCGCCAAGCACGTCAAACGCGCCGCGCCCAAGCGCAAGGCGGCCAAGCCCAGGGGCAAGACCAAGGCGGCGACCAAGAAGGTTGCCAAGGCGGTCGGCACCAGCCAGGCCAACGCCGACCGCGTGGCACGCGGGGCGTTAGTCGCGCTGGTTGCGGTGGTCGTGATCGCGGTGCTGTTCGCCATGGGCGTGCCGGCGCAGGCGGGACGCGCGGCGGGCGAAGCGATCGGCGACATGGGGTTCAGGGTCGACCGGGTCGATGTGGTCGGGATCGAACAGATGGATTCGGCGCCCGTCTATGCACTTGCGTTCAGGACACGCGACCGCAATCCCGCGCTGCCGCTGGTCGATGTCGACGGGATCCGCGAACAATTGTTGAGCGAGGGATGGGTCAAGGATGCGCGCGTGTCGCGCCGCTATCCCGACACGCTGGTGATCGACATCGTGGAGCGCACGCCCGCGGCATTGTGGCAGGGGCAGCGCAGCCTGTTCCTGATCGACGAGGAAGGCGTGCTGCTCGACCGCGTGCCGATCGCCGAGATGCCCGACCTGCCGCTGCTGATGGGCGAGGGGGCCAACCGCCAATATCCCGCGCTGCGTCGCCTGCTCGACGAAGAGCCGGGGTTGAACGCGCAATTGGCCTCGGCGCGATGGGTCGGCGGACGACGTTGGGACTTGAATGTCCAGACGGGCGAGATATTGGCGCTGCCCGAGGGCGAGGCCCAGGCCGCCGACGCCCTCGAAAAATTCATGCGCCAGGACCGCGCGACCCCGCTGCTGGGGATCGGGGTCGAGCGCTACGACTTGAGGATCGATGGACAGATGATCGCCCGCAGCCCAGCTCTCACGCAAGAGGCCGCGCGATAATGGCGGACGATCGCGACCTCATCGCCGCGCTCGACATTGGTTCGTCCAAAGTGTCGGCGCTGATTTGCGAAAAAGACGACGAAGGCAATCTGCGAGTGCTCGGCACGGGGCAGCGCGAAAGCCGCGGGGTCAAGCGCGGCGCGATCGTCGACATGGACCTGTCCGAAGTCGCGGTGCGCGAGGCGGTCGACCTCGCCGAACGCATGAGCGGGGTCACGATCGACGACGTCTGGGCGAGCTTTGCTGCAGGCGGGCTGACCAGCGACCTGGTCGAGGTCGATGTCGAACTGGGCGGGCATCCGGTCGAACAAGGCGATATCGAACGACTGTTGGCGGCGGGGCGCGAGGCGACCGACCGCGAGGATCAGGTCACGCTTCACGCGCATCCCGCGCTTTACACGATCGATGGGGTGCAGGGGGTCAAGAACCCGCTCGGCCTCCACGCCGACCGGCTGGGCGTCGATATTCACGTCATCGCTGCCGACGAAGCGCCGCTTAAGAATGTCGATTTCGCGATCCGCTCGGCGCATCTGGGCGTCGGCGCGATCATCGCGGCGCCGGCCGCGAGCGCTCATGCCTGTCTCAGCGAGGACGAGCGCGATCTTGGCGTGGCGCTGGTCGAGCTGGGCGCGGATATCACCAATGTGTCGCTCCATGCGGGCGGGATGCTGGTCGGGCTGCACACCATCCCGATCGGTGCGCGCGACGTGAGCGAGGATATCGCGATGGCGTTCGGCGTGCCGCGCCGCGATGCCGAGCGGATGAAATGCTACTACGGCAGCGCGATGCAGTCGCCGCGCGACAATGCCGAGATGATCGACGCGCTGGTCGGCGAGGGGCAGGAGCCCGTTCGCATCACCCGCGCGCAGCTGGTCAACGTCATCCGCCAGCGGATCGAGGAAATTTCGGGGCTGGTCGATGGGGCGCTCAAGGACATGGGCTTTTCGGGGCCGGTCGGACGGCAGGTGGTCATCACCGGCGGCGGCGCGGACCTCAAGAACATGGCCGATTACATGCAGGGCGTGCTCGGACGGAACGTGCGGGTCGGTCGGCCCAAGGGGCTTCCGGGCCTGCCCGAGGCGATGCAGGGGCCCGGCTTCTCGACGCTGGTCGGGCTGGCGCGGCTTGCCGCGCGCGACCGCAGCGACGTGCGCGACCTGGCGCTCGGTGCGCTCGAGGAACAGCGCAAAGGCGGGCTTTTGGCGCGGCTGGTGAGAGTACTTCGCCAGGGCAGCTGAATCGGGACGGAACCGTTCCGATGTGTGCCATAATGAATCACTGATTCACTTTTTTGGACTCGTTAACATTTTTTGCTTTGTCCGCGAGTCGCGATGTGTCAGAATCAGCCTAGTTTGAAGCAGTTGTGAGGGAATGGGGGATCTTATGAGCATTGACCTGATGCGGCCGGAAGTCGACGAGCTTCGTCCTCGGATCAGTGTCATCGGCGTCGGTGGCGCGGGCGGAAACGCCATTGCGAACATGATGAATGCGGACGTCCAGGGCGTCGAATTCCTCGTGGCGAATACCGATGCGCAGGCGCTCAACGCCTCGGATGCAGACACGCGCATCCAGCTGGGCATGAAGATCACCCAGGGTCTGGGCGCGGGTTCGCGTCCCGAAATCGGTCGCGCCGCGGCCGAAGAGACGATGGAAGAGATCGAGAAGACCCTTGAAGGCTCGCACATGTGCTTCATCGCCGCAGGCATGGGCGGCGGCACCGGCACGGGCGCCGCGCCGGTCATCGCCAAGGCTGCGCGCGACAAGGGGATCCTGACCGTCGGTGTCGTGACCAAGCCCTTCGCCTTCGAAGGCGCGCGCCGCATGCGCTCGGCCGAAAGCGGGCTCGAAGAGCTGCAGAAGCATGTCGACACGCTGATCGTCATTCCCAACCAGAATCTGTTCCGCCTCGCGACCGCCGACACCACCTTCAAGGAAGCCTTTGAAATGGCCGACGAGGTGCTGCAGCAGGGCGTGCGCGGCATCACCGACCTGATGGTCATGCCGGGCCTGATCAACCTCGACTTCGCCGACGTTCGCTCGGTAATGGGCGAGATGGGCAAGGCGATGATGGGCACCGGCGAGGCCGAGGGCGACAATCGCGCCATCGAAGCCGCCGAGAAGGCCATCTCCAACCCGTTGCTCGACGGGGTGAGCATGAAGGGCGCCAAGGGCGTCATCATCTCAATCACCGGCGGCATGGACATGAAGCTGATGGAAGTCGACGAGGCGGCCAGCCACATCAAGGAACTGGTCGACGACGACGCCAACATCATCTGGGGCAGCGCCTTCAACGACGACCTCGACGGCAAGATCCGCGTGAGCGTGGTCGCGACGGGTATCGACGGGCAGGCGGCGGCGATGCCGACGGGTGCGACCACGGCGACCGCAACGACCACGGGCGGCTCGATGAGCGGTTCGATGGGTGCGGGCAAGGTCTTCGCCTTCCCGGGCAAAGCTATGGGCGGCGCCGAGACGCCCACCACGCCGACCACCGAGGCCGACACCGACATGGACGACGAGGACGAGGCGCTCGACCTGACCCAGGAGGCGGCCGACGACGAGGACGAGCTGCTGCTAGGCCAGGAAGATGCAGTGACCACGCCGCCGATCGCCACGCCCGAAGCCAATGACGAGGACGACAACGTCCCCAATGCCGGGTTCAGCGGCGTGAAGGGCGAAGTCGAAAGCGGGACGCTATTCGAGCGGATGAGCTCGATCGCGCGGGGCGCTGCGACGGCGGAAGCCAAGGACGGCGAAGAAGCGCGCGATGCCATTGATATTCCGCGCTTTTTGAACCGCCAGAACAACCAGTAGGCCAATTTGGGTTAGTCGATGGGGGCCGTTCGTCGCACTGGCGGGGCGGCTCACCCTTAACGCGTTAGGAGTCAGCTACGCGCAAGGACTTGTCTGGCATGAGGGCTGTCATGCGACATGAAATGATTCGCCGCGCGCGCGGGGCGCTCTGTGCTGCCGCTGCGACGCTGGCCGTGACACTTGCCTTGCCCGTAGCTGCCCAGCAGGCCGACCCTGCAGCGACGCTGACCGCCAATTTGCGGACGCTCGACCGCGATCCGAACAATTTTGCCGCGCTGATCGCGGCGGGTGACGCAGCGGTCGACGTGGGCGACCTGCGCACCGCGACGGGCCTGTTCGGGCGCGCCGCCGAGCGGTCGCCGAGCGCGTGGGAGCCGCAGGCGGGGTTCGGGCGCATTGCCGCCGCGCAGGGCGACCCGATGCCTGCCATGGGCTATTTCACCGAAGCGGTGCGCCGCGGGGGCGACGTGACACGCTTCGCGGTCGATCGCGGGCTGGCAAAGGACCTGCTGGGCGACACGGCGGGTGCGCAGGCCGATTACCGGATGGGGCTTGGCCGCGAAGACGACGCCACCGCGCGTCGTCGCCTTGCCCTGAGCCTGGCGATCGACGGTGAACGCACGGCGGCGCTGGCCTTTCTCCAGCCGCTGATCAACGCCGGCGACCCTGCGGCGCGGCGCGTGCGAGCGTTCGTGCTGGCGCTGACGGGGGATCTCGACGGCGCGCGCAATGCGATCGAGCGCGAGATGCCGGGCGCGTCGGCGCAATTGACGCCGTTCTTGCAGAAGCTGCCGATCATCTCGCCCGCGCAGAAGGCTGCGGCGGTGCATCTGGGCATGTTCCCCGAAACCAGCGAAATCCGTCTGGCCGAGCGTCGAGCCAATGTCGCTGCGCCTTCGATCAGGCCGCCGGCCGCGCCGCAGGCGCAGGTGCAGGCGCAACGCAACGACACGCGTCGTAACGATCGGCGTTCCAGGCGCGGGCGCACTGCCGAGACCAAGGTCGAGCGCAATCTCGAAGTCACTTACGAGCCGGTCGAACGCCCGGCGCTCACGGTCGAATATGAGCCGCTCGAGCGCGCGACGACCGCGCCGCCGGCCGAGGCGGTTCGCGACGTGGCGCTCCCGGCGGCGCGCGAGAGCCAGCTGTCGACCGTGGTTCAGGAGCAAAGGCCGACCAATGAGGGGCGCAGCGGAGAGCGGCTGGCCAGCATCGACCAGCTGCTGACCCAGCCGGCGTCCGCGACCACGCCGCCGCCCTCGCAACCGCGCTACGAGGCGCCGCCACCCTCGCGCCCCAAATTCGAGGCCACGCCGCAGCCCAAGGTGGAGGAAGAGGCTCCGCCGCCGCCGCCCAAGCCCAAACCCGCGCCGCCCAAGCCGGACATCGGCACCGAGGGCACCTGGTGGGTGCAACTGGCGGGCGGCTCGCGCGCCGACGGGATGAGCCGCGAATGGCGCCGCCTCAAGGGTGAGGCCGGATCGCTGCTCAACGGGCAGACCCCGTATGTTACCGATGGTGTGCGTTATTTCCGCCTGCTGGTCGGGCCCTTTTCTTCCCGTGACAAAGCGCAGGAATTGACCAATAAGCTGCGCGGCAATGGCATCGACGTCTTCACCTATCGGCGCAATCCCGCCGCGCTCAAGATCACGCCACTCTAGGCTCGCCGCCGACCCTGCGTCGGCCCGGCGCGTCCATGCGGAAGACGATCGCGGACCACGCGGCCCGCGCGACGCCTTCCAGCGCGATCGCGACCGCATCATTCACTCGGTGGCTTTCCGTAGGCTGCGGCACAAGACGCAGGTCTTCGTCGCGCCCGACGGCGATCATTACCGCGTCCGCCTGACCCACAGCCTGGAGGTCGCGCAGATCGGCCGCGCAATGGCGCGCGCGCTGGGGCTGAACGAGGACCTGACCGAGGCATTGTGCCTGGCGCACGACCTGGGTCATCCGCCCTTCGGACATGGCGGCGAGGATGCGCTCGATCGCAAGCTGGAGACGGCCGGTGGCTTTGATCATAACGGCCACTCGCTGCGCATCGTGACGCTGCTCGAGGCGCCCTATCCGGGGTTTGACGGGCTCAACCTGTCGGATGCTACACTGGACGGGCTGGCCAAGCATAACGGGCCGGTCGCCAACCCCGAATGGGCGATGGCGGAGGCGGCCAACGCCAATGGCATCGACCTTTCCGGCTGGCCGAGCCTGGAAGCGCAGGTCGCGGCAATCGCCGACGACATCGCCTACGACAATCACGACATCGATGACGGGCTGCGCGCGGGTATCCTCGACCTCGACACGTTGCTTGGGCTGCCGATGGTTGGCGAGCATTGGGAAGCGATCGAGGCGCGTCACCCGGGGCTCGACGCCGACCGCAAGCAATGCGCGCTGGTGCGTGACCAGATCGGCACGATGGTCGGTGACGTGCTCGATGAAACGCGGCGGCGGATTGACTCGGCCGGGGTGGAGACGGCGGACGACGTGCGCGCGCATGACGCGCCGCTGGTCGGCTTCTCCAGCGACATGGCGGCGAACGAGCGGGCGCTCAAGAAGCATATGTACAAGCATCTCTACGACAGCGCTGCGCTGCGTCCGATCCGGCGCAAGGCGCAGGAGATCGTCGGCAATCTCGCCAGCGCCTTCATCGAGGGAGACGCGCCGCTTCCCGACGGATGGCAGCGCCACGATGACGAGCGAGGACGCCTGCGCGGTATCGGCGACTATATCGCCGGGATGACCGACCCGTTCGCGATCAGCGCGCACGAGAAATTGGTGGGTCCGGCGAGCCTGCCCAAGGACCGTTTTTGAGATGCCGCGCGCGGCGATCATCGGGGCGACCGGGCTGATCGGGTCCGAGTTCGTCAAGCGCTGGCCGGAGAGCGAACCGCTGTTGGCGCTGGGGCGCAAGGGCAGTCTTCCCGATCATTCCGATTGGCGGATCAAATATGGCGGGATGGATGAGTGGCCGCGCCTGCTGGAGGGTGAGCAGGTCGACGTCGCCATCGCCACCATCGGCACGACCTGGGCCAAGGTCGGCAACTGGGACAGGTTCGAAGCGATCGACCGCCACGCGGTGACCGGCTTTTTGCGTGCGGCCAAGGAAGCTGGCGCACGCCATGCGATCGTCGTGTCCTCGACCATGGCCGATGCCGACAGTCGCAATCAGTATCTGGCGATCAAGGGGCGAATGGAGGCCGATGCGAAGGCATTGGGCTTTGCGCGGCTCGACATCGTGCGGCCCGGCCTGCTGCGCGGGCAGCGTGGGGCGGAACGCCGTTGGAAGGAGCGGCTGGGTATTCTTGTGTCGCCACTGGTCAATGCGCTGCTCCACGGACGCCTGCACAAATATCGCGCGATCGATGCCGCCGTCGTGGCCGCAGCGATGGTCCGCCTAGCGCTTGGCGAAGGCGATGGAACGCGCGTTCTGCACAACCGCGACCTGATGGAACTGGCCGAAAACGGGACGGCCTGATCCCCGCGATTTCCCGAATCGATTAACTTTTGGTATACCACGCTCGTACTGAGTGAGGGGTGAGCTCCATGTCGTTACTGATTGCGGCGCTGTTGATGGTTGCCGGGACGGAGGGTTCCGACAAGGAATCGCCGACCGACTTCGGTGTGCGCGAGGTCAATGTGACCAGCCACGGTTTCAAGGCCGTCAATATGCCGCCGGTGATCACGCCGCTGGCTGGCGCAGCATTCAACATGTCGTCGGCTGCCGCGCTCGGCGCGCGGTTCGGCATTGTCACCTCGACCTATCGCAACCCCGCGCATAACCGCCGCGTCGGCGGTGCACCCAACAGTTACCACCTGCGCAATCGCGCGATCGACATTGCGCGGCGCCCGGGTGTCACGCATCGCCAGATCGATGCCGCCTATCGCGCGGCGGGCTATCGCCTGGTCGAGAGCCTCGATGAAGGCGACCACAGCCATTTCGCCTTTGCGGGGCGGGGCGAGGATAGCGTGGTGCAGACCATCGCGACCGCGCCGGTCGTCGCCCAAACGCCGGGCGCGACGATGGTGCCGACCGGTGACAAGCCCACCGACTTCCGCATCGTGTTCGCGCCCAAGTCGTCCGACTAGCCCTCCTTCTTAGCCACCAGCAGCAACTCCATCCGCTTGAGCTGACGCTCGAGCCGGTTGATGTGCATTTGCGGCCAGAAGGTCAGCTTCATGGTCAGCGAGGCAAGAAAGGCGACGGCGGCGGGTAGGCCCCAGCGCAAGGCTTCGAGCTCGGTCTCGGCGCGGAAAAAGTGAATCGCGGCCCAGACCGAAACCAGAAACAGCGCGAACTGGACGATGAAGAGAATGGTCGCCGCCCACCAAGTATTGCCCTTGAAGATCGAGAAAGCCTGCTCGAAATAGCCGGGCTCTTCCAGCCCATCCCAGTCGGCGACCAGGTCGCGTTCCTCGGCCTCGAGCGCGGCGCGGATGCGTTCGTCGATGTTGGTCATGTATTTTCTCCTTCGAACTGTTCGCGCAATTTCTGGCGCGCATGCATGAGGCGGGTCTTGGCAGTCCCCACCGGAATATCGAGTGCGGCCGCCACCTCGGCGACCGAAAAGCCCTCCAGGTAGAAGAGGGCGATGGCGGCGCGCTGGCCGGGCGGGAGCGCGGCGATGGCCTCGCGCAACTCGCCATGCTCGGCTGCCGTATCGGGCGCTCTCGGTGCGTCCGGCTCGGGCAATTTCTCGTCGCGGCGGCGGTCGGCCATCTCGCGGCGCATCATGCGCCCGGCCTTTCCGGTGACGATGCGATAGGCCCAGGCGCGAAAGGCGCGCGGATCCTTCAATCGGTCGAGCCGCGCGAAAATCTCGCGCCAGGCACCCTGCACCGCATCCTCGGCATCGGCATGGTTGCCGGTCAGGCGCAGCGCATGGGCCATCATCGGACGATGGTGCGCCTCGACCAATTGCCGCGCGGCCTTGCGGTCGCCGTCGAGGGTGGCGGTGACGAGCCAGTCGTCCAATAGTCGTGCAGGCTGGCTCACGGCGCTCCCCCTTTTTCAAATGTCACCCTAGAGGTGCCCGGAGCGGCGCAAAAGGTTCATCGCATCTCGTGCGTGACCTCGCTGGGTCGCTGCGCTAGAGGGCTGCAACCGCTGATTTGCATGAAAGAAAAATCGTGTCGCTCTACGCCCGTTTCACCGCCCAGCTCGACGCCATCCTCGACGCGCTTGTCGCCGAAGGGACGATCCCCGCCGATGCGCAGCGCCGCGGCGTGACGGTCGAGCCGCCGCGCGATCCATCGCATGGCGATCTCGCGACCAATGCGGCGATGGTGCTGGCCAAGCAGGCGAAGACCAATCCCCGCGCGCTGGCCGAAGCGATCGGGCCCAAGCTCGAGGCGCTCGAGGACGTAAAGAGCGTCGAGATAGCGGGGCCCGGCTTCATCAACATCCGGCTGGTCGACGATGTCTGGACCAAGGAACTGGCCGACATTCTAGATAGCGGCGAGGCCTATGGCCGCGCGACCGAGCCCAAGGGCGAGACGATCAATATCGAATATGTCTCGGCCAACCCGACCGGGCCGATGCACATGGGGCATAGCCGCGGTGCGGTGGTGGGCGACGCGCTCGCGCGCCTGCTCGCCTTTGCGGGCTATGACGTGGTCAAGGAATATTACGTCAACGATGCCGGGGCGCAGGTCGATACGCTCGCCCGTTCGGCGCACCTGCGCTACCGCGAGGCGCTGGGCGAAGAGATTGGCGAAATTCCCGAAGGCCTCTATCCGGGCGACTATCTGGTGCCGGTCGGCAAGGCGCTCGCGGAAGAATTTGGCGACCGCTATGTCGATGCGCCCGAAAGCGAATGGCTCGACACGTTCAAGGTGAAGGCGGCCAACGCGATGATGGACCTCGTGCGCGCGGACCTTGCGCTGCTCGGGGTCGAGCATGACGCCTTCGCCTCCGAAGCCGAGCTGCAGGCGTCGGGGCAGGTCGATGCGGCCTATGACGAGCTGCGCGCAAAGGGGCTGGTCTACGAAGGCGTGCTCGAAGCGCCCAAGGGTGAAACGCCCGACGATTGGGAGCCGGTCGAGCTGACCCTGTTCAAGTCGACCGAATATGGCGACGACCAGGATCGGCCGATGAAGAAATCGGACGGCAGCTGGACCTATTTCGGCGCCGACGCCGCTTATCATCGCGCAAAGGTCGAGGGCTGGGCGTCGGGCAAGGAAGCCGACCACCTGGTCAATATCTGGGGCGCGGATCATGCCGGGACTGTCAAGCGCGTCCAGTCGGCGGTGAAGGCGCTGACCGACGGCAAGGTCGATCTCGACGTCAAGCTGGTGCAGATGGTGCGGCTGTTCCGTGCGGGCGAGCCGATCAAGATGTCGAAGCGTGCGGGCAATTTCGTAACGCTGGCCGACATGGTGCGCGAGGTCGGCAAGGACGTCGTGCGTTTCATGATGCTGACGCGCAAGGCTGACGCCCCGCTCGACTTCGACTTCGCCAAGGTGGTCGAGGCGTCGAAGGACAACCCCGTTTTCTACGTCCAATATGCGCATGCGCGGATCAGCTCGGTCATGCGCAAGGCGAAGGCCGAGGGCGTGTCGCTCGACGATGCCGACCTGTCGCTGCTCGACGAGGAAGAGCTGGGCCTGGTCAAGCTCGCTTCGACCTTCCCGCGGGTGGTCGAGCAGGCGGCGCACGCGCACGAGCCGCACCGCATCGCCTTCTATCTCTACGACCTTGCCGCCGCCTTCCACGCGGCATGGAATCGCGGCAATGACGACCCCGCCAAGCGCTTCATCATCGAAGGCGAGCCGCAGCTCACCGCAGCACGGCTGGAACTCGCGCGCGCGATCGGGCAGGTATTGAAAAACGGCCTGTCCATCATGGGGGTGGAAGCCGCCGAGGAGATGCGTTGATGGCGGAAGAGGAGCGGCTTCCCTGGCTCGAAGCGGTCGAGGACGAAGACGCGCCGAGCGGGATTTCGACGACCAAGATGGCGACCGCGATCGGCGTCGTACTAGTCGCCGCCGTGGGGGTCGCGGGGACCATGTACTGGGTCGGGCAGCAGTCGCCCACGGGCACTGGCGCGCCGACGCTGATCGAAGCGCCCGACAGTCCCTACAAGGTGCGCCCTGCCGATCCGGGCGGGCTCGACATTGCCGGCGAGAGCGAGACGGCGTTCGCGACCTCGGCGGGCGAGGATCCCGACGCGCAGCTCGACCCTGACGGGCTTGAGGAAGCGCCGCGTATCGCGGTCGAGGAACCGACGCCGGCTCCTGCGCCGACGCCCACGCCCACGCCCGCGCCTGCGCCGCGCACCGATCCGCTGGCGCCGACACCCACGCCGGCGCCGACGCCCGCACCCGCGCCAGCCGCGGTGCCCTCGGGCCCCAAGGTCCAGCTGGGCAGCTTCACCAACCGCGCGCAGGCCGAGGCCGCGTGGGTACTGCTCTCGTCTAACTATTCTGAGATCGGCGCGATGACCAAGTCGATCGAGGAAGCACGCGTCAACGGGCGGACCTATTATCGCGTTCGTGGCCTGGCCGCCGACCGCAACGCGGCCCGAGCCGCCTGCGAAGCGCTCAAGGCGGCGGGCGAAGTCTGCGTGGTCGTGAACTGATGCAGGCTTGCATTTACGGCCTGTCGGGCGAGCGCCTGACCGACGACGAGCGCGAATTCTTCAAGGACGCCAACCCCGCAGGCTATATCCTGTTTGGGCGTAATACGGTGTCGAAGGAGCCGTTGAAGGCGCTCACAGCCGAGCTGAAGGAGCTGCACGGGCGCGACGACGTCCCGATCCTGATCGATCAGGAAGGCGGGCGCGTGGCGCGCATGCGCGAACCCGAATGGGTCAATTTCCCGGCGATGGACAAGTTCGAGGACCTTTACGAAATCGCCCCGTCGAGCGCGATCGAAGCGGCGCGGGTCAATGCGCGCGCGATCGGGCTGATGCTCGCCGAACACGGCATCAACGTCGATGCCATGCCGGTGCTCGACGTGCGCCAGCCGGGCGCGAGCCGGATCGTCGGCGACCGCAGCTTCGGACCCGACCCGCTGCGCGTGGCTTCGCTAGGCCGCGCGGTGATTGCGGGGCTGCACTCGGCGGGTGTGGTGAGCATCATCAAGCATATTCCGGGGCATGGCCGCGCGACGGTCGACAGCCACAAGGCACGTCCGTTTGTGAGCGCCAACGCAGTCGAGCTGGACGACGATCTCTATCCGTTCGAGCGATTGCACGACGCGCCGATGGGAATGGTCGCGCATGTCGTCTACGAAGCGTGGGATTCCGACCATGTCGCCAGCCAGTCAGCGACCGTGGTGCAGGAAATCATCCGCGGCCGGATCGGCTTCGACGGCTTCCTGATGAGCGACGATCTCAACATGGCCGCGCTTGAGGGGCCGGTCGCCGAACGCGCGGTGGGCGTGCTCTACGCGGGCTGCGACGTTGCGCTCCACTGCTCGGGCAAGATGGAGGAAATGGTCGAGGTGGCGAAAATCTGCCCCGAAATGACCAGCCGCGCGAAAGAGCGGATGGACGAGGCGATGCAAGCAGTCCGCGAACGTGACGACGGCGACCTCGATTTTGCCGAGGCGATCAAGAAGCGCGATCAACTCTTGGCGCTGGCCTGACCTGCGACTAGGCTCCCCATATGGGGGAACGACTCTTCAACAAGCCCGAAGACGATGCGGAGATGCTCCACGTCGATGTCGAGGGCTGGGAAGGACCGCTCGACCTACTGCTGAGCCTTGCGCGCAACCAGAAGGTCGACCTCAAGCAGATCTCGATCCTGGCGCTGACCGAGCAATATCTCGACTATATCGAGAATGCCCGCGCGCTGAAGCTCGAGCTCGCGGCCGACTATCTCGTGATGGCGGCCTGGCTCGCTTATCTCAAATCCTGCCTGCTTTTGCCCAAGGATCCCGAACAGGACCCGAGCCCCGAGGAGCTGGCGCTGCGGCTGCAGCAGCGGCTGATGCGGCTCGATGCGATGCGCGAGGCAGGGGCGCGGCTGATGGGTCGCGACCGGCTGGGCCGCGACGTCTTCGTGCGCGCAAATGCCGAGGGCCTGCGCGTCACGCGCAAGACCGCCTGGCAGGCCAACGCCTTCGATCTCTACGCCGCCTATGGTCGTGTGCGCGCGCGCACCCAGCCGGCGATGCATGTCGTCCATGACCGGCGCGTGATGACGCTCGAAGATGCGATCCATCGGGTGGCCGGACTGCTCGGCACCGCGATCGAGTGGACCACGCTCGAGGCGTTCCTGCCCGCGACCGACGATCCCGCATTCCGCAAGTCCTGCCTCGCTTCCTCCTTCCTAGCCGCGCTCGAACTGGCGCGGCAGGGCCGACTGGAGCTGCAGCAGGAAGAGGCGTTCGACGATATCAGGATCAAGGCGGCATGATCGACGACTTCGTTCGCGCCGTCGAGGCGATCCTGTTCGCCAGCGACGAGCCGCTGACTGTTGAGGAAATCGAGGGCCATGCGGGCGAGGGTGACGTGAAGGCGGCGCTCGAGGAGCTGGTGTCGCATTATGACGGGCGCGGAGTCGAACTGGTCGAGCGCGGCAAGCGCTGGCATTTCCAGACCGCGCCCGATCTCGCGCATCATCTGCGCCGCGAGCGCGAGGAACCACGCCGCCTGTCGCGCGCTGCGACCGAGACGCTGGCCATCATCGCCTATCATGAGCCCGTCAGTCGTGCCGAAATCGAGGCGATCCGCGGGGTGCAGATTTCCAAAGGCACGCTCGACGTGCTGATGGAGGCGGGCTGGGTACGCACCGGCAAGCGGCGCGAGACGCCGGGCCGGCCACTGACCTACCTGACGACGGCGGAATTCCTGACCCATTTCGGGCTCGAAAGCCGGCGCGACCTGCCGGGGATCGACGACCTCAAGGCGGCCGGCCTGCTCGATCCGCTCGACGAGGAAGCGCTGCAATTGGCGCTCGATGGCGACGAGGAACCCGCAGAAGAGGTGGAATCCGACGAAGAAGACGCCTAAGTCTAAGGCGAAACGACTTTTCGGAGACCTTCCATGGGCAATATCGGCCTTCCCGGCATCCTCCTGATCGCGCTGATCATCCTGCTACTGTTCGGGCGCAATCGCTTTTCCAACATGATGGGCGACCTCGCCAAGGGCGTGAAGAACTTCAAGAAGGGCATGGCCGATGAAGAGGCCGAGCGCCCCGCCGAGCCGCGCCAGCTGCCGCGCGAGGACACGGTCGACGTCGAGGCGCGCCGCGACACGACCAGGGACGAAACGCGCTAGTCCACCATGTTTGGTGTCGACGGGGCCGAATTGCTGGTCGTGGCGATCGCCGCGCTCATCTTCATCGGCCCCAAACAGCTCCCCGTCGCGATGCGCACGGTCGGCCGCTGGGTCGGCAAGATCCGCGGCTATGCGCGTCACTTCAACGCCGGCATCGAGAGCGTGATGCGCGAGGCCGAGCTGGAGGCGATGGAAAAGGAATGGCGCGAGCAGAATGCGCGCATCATGGCGCAATACCCCAACGCCGACGCGCAGCCGCCGATGGTCGAGCCCAAGTCGACCGAACAGGGTGATGAGCCCGACGCCAAGCCCGAGCGGGACCTGCCGTGAAGGATATTGACGACACCGAAGCGCCGCTGCTGGATCACCTGATCGAATTGAGGAAGCGCTTGTTGCTGGTGGTGGGCACGCTGTTCGTGACCTTCTTCGCCTGCCTCTATTTCGCCAAGCCGATCTTTGCCGTGCTGGTGCAGCCGCTGCTCGATGCGGGCGAGGGTCGTTTGGTCTTCATCGACCTGTTCGAGGCCTTTTTCGTCGAGATGAAGGTCGCCTTTTTCGCGGCGCTGATGATCACCTTCCCGGTACTCGCGACCCAGTTGTGGCGGTTCGTCGCACCGGGTCTCTACGCCAAGGAAAAGCGCGCTTTCCTGCCCTTCCTGCTGCTGACTCCGGTCTTCTTCGCGGCCGGGGCATCCTTCGCCTATTTCATCGCCATGCCGTGGGCGCTCAATTTCCTGCTCGGCTTCGAAGGGCAGGTTGGCGGGGTGCAGCGCGAAGCACTGCCCGGCGTGGGCAACTATCTCTCTTTCGTGACGCGTTTCCTGTTTGGGTTCGGCGTTGCCTTCCTGCTCCCGATCCTGCTGCTGGTACTCGAGCGCGCGGGCATCGTGACGCGCGAGCAGCTGATCGCCGGTCGTCGTTATGCGATTGTCGCAGCCTTCCTGTTCGGTGCCGTCCTGACCCCGCCCGACGCGGTCAGCCAGGTCATGCTCGCTTTGCCGCTCTACGCGCTTTACGAAGGCGCGATCCTAGCCATTCGCCTGACCCGTCGTCCCGCCGAAGAGGCGGACGAAGCCGGTGTCGATTCCGCCCACAAAAAAGCCCCCGCAGATGCGGAGGCCGAAAATCATGTGGGCCCGGAAACGCCACCGGGGGGGGGGAGGGTTGGCGGTTCCGGGCCCATTTGATCGGATAGCGAGAGCGGGGGGGCAAAAGGTCACTATCCAAAGACTCAAACGCCCCTTGGAGAGCCCGGTTCCTGCCCGATGCGGTTTTTTTCAAAATTGTTGATGCGGCGCCGTAACGTCCTCAATTTTCCGGGAAAATCGGAAGCTCCACCGAGTAGCTCCCCACCCGACGGTCGAGCGCCGAACGGAGCTGGCGCGCGAGTCCGTCGACCACGCGGTCGAACTGCTTGCGCTCGTCGGGGTCGGTTTCGGATTGTTCGATCAGGCCCTCGCTGCTGACCGACAATCTTGCGGTCAGCTCACTGGTACGGCGCAAGGCAATCTCGATCGCCGTATCGGGCGCGTGGTTCATCACATATTCGACGATTTCGGTGATCAGGAAGGCGGCGGCAACCGCCGTGTCCTGCGTGGTCGATGCGCTGTCGAGGTCGAGCTGCATCGCTGCCGCCTGGCCCTCCGGCGCGCTTGCCCGAAGGCCCGAAGAAAGTTCGGTGATGAGCGGACGGAGCTGGATGCCGCGGCTTTCCTCGACCTCGGCGAAATGATTGCGGTGGACGACCGCCAGCGCTTCGACGCGGCGACCGATCCCGGCATAGGCCTGCTGCGCTTCCTCGCCGACCGCAGTGCGCGAATGAATGTTGAGCAGGCTCGCGACGACCTGGAGGTTGTTCTTAACGCGGTGATGGACCTCGCGCACGAGGCGTCGCTGTCCGTCGAGGGCGTTGACGAGCTGCTCTTCGCTCTCCTCGATCCGCCCAAACGTATCGACGAAGGCCTCGCCCAGGTCGCGCACTTCACTGGCTGCGCCGCGCTGGTCGGGGAGGTGGAAGTCTTCGCCCACGGGGTCGTAGTCGACGACCGCGCGGCGCAACCGGCGGATTGGCCGGGTCAAGATAAGTTCGACCAGCGCCCACGCGATCCCGGCGGCAAGCAGCCACATTAGGATGGGCAGAAGAACGAGTTGGCGATCCTGCCAGTCGACGATGCGCACCGGCATCGCCGCCCCGGCCTCGAGCCGCCCGCCGGCAATGTCGAGGGTCAGTCGTTCGATGTCTTCGCCCGCGGAAAGCGGCGCATTGCCGAACAGGCGGAGCTGTTGCCGACCATCGTCAAGATGGAAATTTTCGATGTCGGGGCTGACGTCGCGCACCGCGTTGCTGAGTTCTTCGGCGGCGATGAGGCTGGTCGCAGTGCCATCGGCGACACCGACGCGCACGACGAGGCCATCATTGTCGGGTGCAATCCACATGCGCACGCCGCCCGGCCGCACCGCATCGCCTTCAGGCGCGTCGGGCCGGGCATCGCCACAAATCTGCGTGCCGTCGGCGCCGGTAATGGCGAAGTCGCGAGACAGGGCCGGGGCGATCTCAACGGCCTCGCGGGCGACCTCGCACGGGTCTTCATTTCCCGCGATGAGCGCGCCATTGGCCGCCACGCGAAGCGCGAGGGCATTGCGGGCGACCAGCGCCTCGACTGCGCGTGCGCCGGCAAGCATTTCGCCCGCCGCCTGGCCGCGCCGGGTTTCGTGACCGCGATCGATCTCCTGGATCGCCGCATAGACGAACAGCCCCCCGATCGGCGCGAGCGCGACCAGCAGCACGAAGAATAGCGTGACCGGGGTGGGGAGAGGGAATGAGGAGGAGCGGCTCACGCGCGCAACTCCGCGCGGCTATTTGAGCTTGCCGAGCAGATCCTTGAATTCGTCGGGGACGTCTTCACGAAGCGTTTCGTCATAAACCGTCTTGAGCGCGCGACCGAAATGATCGTCTTTCGAGCGCTTACTCTGCTTTTCGGCGTTGCGCTCATGATTTTCCTTGCCTGCGGGCATGGTTCGACACTCACGTCCTTGTATTCCATCGCGTGGGTGCTCACGCGCCATAAGCAAAACTCCATACTCGCCGACAAGCTGGACAACTTCACCGTCCAAACCGGTGCGGCACAGCACCTATCGTGACCGCCAACGATCCGTCAACCAAGGCCTTATGGTGAACATGTCCCCTTTCGGGAAGCATGGGTATTCCCCCGGGCCCCGACCGCTTTTTCGTCATTGCGGACGATGAGGGTGAAACCAAAGTCGCAATGCTTTGTTCCACACATTGAAACACGGAGCGGGAGCCTGTCGCTAAAACGTCACTCTTGACGCCATGCGGCCCCTTCTCCGACTTGCGCAACGAACGATACGGGTTCACAACGAGCGCCCGGTCGAACAGGAGTTATTTATGTCGCTTGGAGACGATCTCGCCCCGCATCTTCCCTTCCTCCGCCGCTATGCGCGCGCGCTGACGGGAAGCCAGAGCCACGGCGACAACTTCGTCCGCACCACGCTGGAGACCATCGTCGACAATCCGGAAGAATTTCCCAAGGACGTCGATCCGCGCCTCGGCCTCTACCGGACGTTCCACGCGATCTGGTCGACCGCCAATATCGAGGAAGACGTCGATCCGGCTGGCAATAACGAGGCGGAAAGCATCGCGCAGGCGCGCCTGTCGAAGATCACGCCGCTGTCGCGCCAGGCGCTGCTGCTGACCAGCCTCGAAGGCTTTTCGAACGAAGATACGGCCTATCTGATCGACGTGCCGAGCGACGACGTCGAAACGCTCGTCAACGAGGCGATGGGCGAGATCGAGCGCCAGACGCGCGCCGACGTGCTGATCATCGAGGACGAGCCGATCATCGCGATGGATATCGAGACCATCGTGCGTGACCTTGGTCACAACGTCACCGGCGTTGCCGTCACGCGCGACGAAGCGGTTGCCCAGGCGCACAGCCAGACGCCGAGCCTCGTGCTTGCCGACATCCAGTTGGCAGACGACAGTTCGGGTATCGATGCGGTCAAGGACATCCTGCAGGACTTCAAGGTGCCGGTGATCTTCATCACCGCCTTCCCCGAGCGCCTGCTGACCGGCTCGCGGCCCGAACCGACCTTCCTGATCACCAAGCCGTTCCAGCGGGCGACCGTGAAAGCGGCGATCAGCCAGGCGCTGTTCTTCGACGCAGCGACCGTGCCGGCCTGACACGCAGCCGTAACAATCAGAGGGCAAGCTTGTAGGGCGCGTAGAAGAGTCCTACATTGGGAATGCGTTACGACCTCGGCGGTGCAGCCGTCGCACCCGGGGCAGCAATGGTGACGGTTGGGTGAATTGGGGGACGTTTCGTGGCAAAGGGCAGGAAGGACGAGCCACCGGCAGAAAGCCGGCCGGATCCGGTGCCGCTGCCGGACGACGAGTTCAAGGACCAGCTCGCGCAGGTCATTCCCCATCTTCGCGCCTTCGGTCGTTCGCTTTCGGGCAATCGCGACATGGCCGACGATCTGGTGCAGGAAACGCTGCTCAAGGCGTGGGCCGCGCGCAAGCGCTTCCAGGCGGGCACCAACATGCGCGCCTGGACCTTCATCATCCTGCGCAACCTGTTTCTGAGCCAGATGCGCCGCGCCCGCTTCAAGGGCGAATGGGACGAAATCACCGCCGCGAAAATCCTGTCGGCTCCGGCCGAGCAGGACAAGCATGTCGATCTTGGCGATATGCAGCGCGCACTTCTCGAACTACCGCAGCCGCAACGTGAGGCGCTGATCCTCGTCGGTGCGGGTGGGTTTGCTTATGAAGAAGCCGCGCAAATCTGTGGTTGTGCCGTGGGCACGATCAAGAGCCGCGTCGCACGCGGGCGCGTCGCGCTCGAAAATCTCATGCAGTCGGACCAGCTCCCCTCGCGTCGCCAGCACAAGACGAATCCCGAAAAATCGGCGCTCGAGGAAATCATGGGCGAAGTCGACGATCTCAGCCAGGACTGAGCGCCGAACGTCATCAAAATATCGGAATTTCGCTAGTTGAGGCGCTGAAGTAGCGCTTCGAACTGATCGTCATTGTCATTCGAGGAAGGTGCACCTTCTTCAAACGCGCGGCGCAAGGCAGCGACGATACCGGCATGGGCAGCAGGATACTCGACCTGGATGAGACGGCGATTACTGGTCACATCATCATTCTTACTGCCCGCCTTCGAGGCGGGATTGTTGCTCATTTGCTGGATAAACGGCCAAATGGCTGATGGGTTGCGAAACTGCCGACAAAATGCCGTAGTGACACGATGAACCGCATCGGAGCCAATCGTCCGGAAGCGCTCGAAAGAGCGAAGGCGCATAGCCCCTTCCTGAGGCGGTTATGCGAGCAGCGTGAAAGCCTCGTGGCGACCTTTTTAGAAGAGGGCAGTGAGGCCGCAATCAGCGAAGCGCTGGACGTGCGCGACGAGGACGTCGTGCGCGCGCTTCGCCGGCAGCGAGGCGGGCTTGCCCTGACGGTCGCGCTGGGAGACCTGGCGGGTGAATTGTCGCTCGAGGAAGTCACTCGGCATCTCTCCGACTTCGCCGACCGCGCCATCGACCAGGCGCTCGCCGCTGCCCTTTCGGAACGGTGCGAAGGGGCTGCGCTGCAAGGCATCTCGGTCATCTCGCTCGGCAAGCTTGGCAGCCGCGAGCTCAATTATTCCTCCGATGTCGATTTGATCCTCATCTATGATCCCGACCGACTGCCGGTGCGCGAGGGACGCGACGTGGCGGAAGAGGCGGTGCGGATCGGCCAGCGCTTCGTAAAGATCCTGCAGGAGCGCACCCCCGACGGCTATGTCGTGCGGGTGGACCTGCGCTTGCGCCCGGCGAGCGAAGTCACGCCCATCGTCTTGCCGGTCGATGCAGCAATTTCGCACTATGAGAGCCAGGCGATGGGCTGGGAGCGTGCCGCATTCATCCGTGCTCGTGTCGGGGGCGGGGATCCCGTGCTCGGCCAACGCTTCCTCGATGCGGTCCAACCCTTCGTGTGGCGCCGCGCGATCGACTTTGGCGCGGTTGAAGAGATTCGCGCCGTCGGCGCCCGCATCCGCGCCCATTACGCCGAAGGACAGCATTTCGGCCCGGGATACGACCTCAAGCGCGGGCGTGGCGGCATCCGCGAAGTCGAGTTCTACGTCCAGGCGCAGCAGCTGATCCATGGCGGACGCGCGCCCGAATTGCGCGTTCCCGCGACGCTCGACGCGATCGCGGCGCTCAGTGTCGCCGGCCATTTCGACGAGACCACCGCGACCGTGCTCGCCGACGCCTATCGCGACCTGCGCACCGCGGAACACCGCGTCCAGATGATCGACGATCGCCAGACCCACGATATTCCCGAGCAGGCCGAAGCGCTCGAACAAGTCGCGGCGCTCGCCGGGGCGTCGAGCGAGGCATGGCTTGGCTCGCTCGAGCCGCACACGGGTCGCGTCGGGGCGCTGTTTGACGATCTTGCGGGCGACGAACGCCGCCTGCCGCGTGACGCCGCCAAGCTGGAGCGGACGCTCGACAAGCTCGGCTTCGACGATGCCCGCTCCGCTGCCCGACTGATTGGCGAGTGGCGCACGGGACGCGCGCGCTCCCTGCGCTCGATGCCCGCCCGCCGCGCGTTCGAGGCGATGTTGCCGGGGCTGGTCGAGGCGATCGCCGAGGCGCCGCACCCCAACCACGCACTCAACCGCTTCGCCGACCTCGTCGACCGGCTGCCTAGCGGCATCAACATTTATCGCCTCCTTGAGGCGCGGCCCGACCTGGCGCAGCAGCTCGCGCTCATCCTGAGCCTCGCACCCGCGCTGGCCGACCAGTTGGCGCGGCGACCGGTGCTGTTCGACGGGCTCGTCGACCGCTCGGCGCTCGGGTCGCCGGGGTCCGCCGCCGACATGGCCGAAGCCCTCACGGAAGAGATGGAGCCGCTCGATTATGACGTGGCGCTCGATCGCGCGCGCCGGTCGATCAACGAAAAGCGTTTCGGTGTTGGCGTCCAGCTCATCTCGGGCCGCGTCGATCCGCTCGAGGCGGCGCGGCGATATGCTGTCATCGCCGAAGGCGCGGTGCGCGCGCTTGCGGCGCGGACGGTGCGCGAATTCGAGCTGATCCGCGGGCGTTTTCCCGAGGGAGGGGGGCTGGTCATCCTCGGGCTCGGGCGGTTGGGCGGCGAGGCGCTGACCCACGCTTCGGACCTCGATATCATCTTCCTCTATGACGTCTTGTCCGAAGGCCGTTCCAACGGTGCGCGCCCGCTCGGTCCGGGCGACTATTACAACCGGCTCGCCAATCGCGTGTCCGCCGCCCTGTCGGTGCCGACCGCGGCAGGGCCGCTCTACGAGGTCGACACGCGCCTTCGCCCCGAAGGAAAGAATGGCCCGCTGGCTGTCTCGATCGACGCCTTTCTCGACTATCAGCGCAACGATGCCTGGACGTGGGAGCATATGGCGATGGCACGCGCGCGGGTCGTCTATGGCGACCCCAAATCGGCAGCAACCGTGATGGACGGGCTGCACGACATCCTGACTGCCGAGCGCGATGGCGAGGACACGCTCGAGGCGGTGCGCGCGATGCGGCGCCAGATGCGCGAGCACAAACCACCCAAGGGGCCACACGATCTCAAACTGTCCGAGGGCGGGCTGGTGGACCTCGAATTCGGGGTGCACGCGCGGCAACTGCTTGCGGGCGACCATTTCCACCCGGACCTCAACAAGGCTGTCGACGCCCTGGTAGGAGCGGGGCTCGCACCCGATACGCTGGTCGAAGACCATAGGCTGCTGACCCGCGCGCTGGTGGCGATGCGGCTGGTCGCGCCCGATGACGGCCAACCTTCGCGCGCCGCGCGGGGTTGGCTGGCCAAGGAGTTGAACAAGCAGGACTGGGATAGCCTCCTTGCGGCCTTGGACGCGGCACGGCAAAGGGTGGCCGAGTTTTGGCAATCGACCGGAGAGACGACATGATGGGAGTGGGCGACAAGGTACCGAGCCTCAAGGTGGAGCCGGTTGGGGGCGAGCCGCTCGACCTCGGTGCGCCGGGACGCACGACGGTGCTGTTCTTCTACCCCAAAGACATGACGCCGGGCTGCACCACCGAATCGATCGATTTCACAGGCCTCAAGGGCGAGTTCGAGAAAGCGGGTGCACAGGTCATCGGCGTGTCACGCGACAGCGAGGCGCGGCACGAGAAATTCATCGCCAAGCATGACCTCACCGTGCCGCTCATCTCCGACGAGGATGGCGCGGTCAGCGACGCGTTCGGGACGTGGGGCCTCAAGAAATTCATGGGCCGAGAATTCATGGGCATGATCCGCTCGACCTTCGTCATCGGCGCGGACGGCACGATCAAGGCCGCCTGGCCCAAGGTGCGCGTGAAAAATCACGCCGCCGAAGTGCTCGAGGCGGTGAAGGGGCTGTGACCCGCAAGGTCGGGCTGGTCGGTGTCGGCACGCTGGGCGATCCGGTCGCGCGTCATCTGGTCGCGGCGGGGCATGACCTGACGCTCTACAATCGCACGCGCGCCAAGGCCGAGGCGGTCGAAGGCGCGCGCGTCGCCGACGATGCGGCGAGCCTGATTGCGGAGTGCGATGTCATCTTCCTCGTGCTGGCGACCGAGGAGCAGTCCGACGAGGTGCTTGGCAGCGCTTCGGACCTGTCGGGCAAGACGATCGTGCAGCTGGCGACAACGTCGCCCGACTATAGCGAGGGGCTGCAGACGCGCATCTCGGAGGCGGCCGGCGTCTATGTCGAAGCGCCGATTTCGGGCAGCCGCGTGCCCGCCGAGCGCGGCGAATTGGTGGCGATGCTTGCCGGTGAACCGCAAGCGAAGGCGTCGGTGCGCGACCTGTTCGAACCGTTCACGGCCAAGCTGATCGACTGCGGCGCGGTGCCCAAGGGGATCGCGATGAAGCTGGCGTCCAATGTCATGCTCGGCCCGCTCATGCTCGGCATCGTCGAATCGATGGCCTTCGCCAAACGGGCAGGGCTCGATCTCGAGACCTTCGGCGCGCTTTTGAAGAACAGCCAGATGGCAAGCCCGATTCTGGGCGTGAAGGTCGACAAGATCCTGTCGGGCGACTGGAGCCCGCAGGCGCAGATGGACAATGTCATCACCAGTGGCGGCGATGCGGTGAAGCTGGCGCACCGGCTGGGCATGGAGGGCACATTGCTCGAACATGCGCTGGTCCACGTCGAGAAGGCCTGCGCCGCGGGGCTCGACAAGGAAGACGTCGCCGCGGTGTTCAAATTGCTGGCGGACGAGCCAAAAGCCTAGTTGGCAGGCGCGCTCGGCCTATGCTAGCGCGCTCCCCAATCTTAGTAGCGAGGACGGACACGTGGCCGAATTCACCCTGCCCAAGAACAGCAAGATCAAGAAGGGCACGGAGCACCCTGCCGAAAGCGGCGGGCGCCTGAAAAAATTCAAGATCTATCGCTACGACCCCGATACGGGCGCCAACCCGCGCTACGACACGTATACGATCGACCTCGACGATTGCGGGCCGATGGTCCTCGACGCGATCATCAAGATCAAGAACGAGATCGACCCGACGCTGACCTTCCGTCGTTCGTGTCGCGAAGGCATTTGCGGCAGCTGTTCGATGAACATGGACGGCAAGAACGGGCTCGCCTGCACCACTGCGATCGAGGATATGAAGGGCACGGTCCGCATCACGCCGCTGCCACACATGGAAGTGGTCAAGGACCTGGTCCCCGATTTCACCCACTTCTACGCGCAATATGCCTCGATCGAGCCGTGGATGAAGACCGAAACGCCCGAGCCTTCGGGCAAGGAGCGCAAGCAGGCACCTGAAGACCGCGCCAAGCTGGACGGGCTCTACGAGTGCATCCTGTGCGCCTGCTGCTCGACCTCGTGCCCGAGCTATTGGTGGAACTCGGACCGCTTCCTTGGCCCGGCAATTCTGCTGCAGGCCTATCGTTGGCTCGCCGACAGCCGTGACGAAGCGACGGGCGAGCGGCTCGACCAGCTCGAGGATCCGTATCGCCTCTATCGCTGCCACACGATCATGAACTGCGCGAACGTGTGCCCGAAGGGCTTGAACCCCGCCAAGGCGATCGCCGAAACCAAGAAGATGATCGCCGAGCGCGCCGCTTAAGCGCTTTTCGACCTCAGAATCAGTGACGTTGCGAGGGCCGCGAGCGCGGTCGCCGCGACCGCCTGCCCGATCATCACGTAGCCTGCCCCGTCGAGATCGTAGGTGCGCATCGCCCAGACCATCGCCGGAATGGCGAGCAACCCGGTGCCTGCGCTAATGGCAAGGCTGGTGCCGGGATGGCTCAACGCAGCCAGCGCGGCGGCGAGCCCGGGCTGCGCCATGGCAAGCGCGCGGGCGATGGCGACGAGCGCGAGGATTCCTCCCGCTGCCGCGAATTCGGGTCCCCCGAAGATCGCCATGACCGTGTCGCCCGAAACAAGGAAGATGGCGGCGATAAGCAGGCCGAAGCCAATGGCGTAGGCGGTGCCCTTGGCGAGCATCACCTTGAGCTCGGCCCAGCGCTTGCGAGACGCGAGATCGCTGATGACTTCGAAGCCTGACTGGCCGATCAGGATGGCAGGCTGGAGCAGCGCATTGGTCGCGCGCGCCGCCAGCGTGAACAGGCCCGCCGCCGCCGGACCCAGCACCGCGCCAACGAGCAGCGGGATGGCGAGTGGAGTGACGTTGACCAGCGTGTAGTCTGCGTTGGAGACGAAGGCGTAGCGGCCGATGCCGGGGAAGCGCTGTAGCGTCTCCCTGAACCGCCCCAGCCCCGGCCAGCCCGCGCCCTCGCGGTGCAGCAGCCAGAGCGCCAGCGCCCACAGGCTGACACCTTCGAAAACGGCCGCCGCCATCCACGCGATCAGGAAACCGGGCAGGCCGAGCCCGAGCCAGACCACGACCAGCGTACCGATTAGCCGCGTGACTGGCATCACAGCGGCGTGAATGCCGAGCCAGGTGAACTTGCGATAGAGCTGGAGCAGCCCGAAGGGCGTCTGCCGCGCCGCCATCAGAATGGTGAAGGCGTAGAAGGGAGCCCACGCTTCGGCCTCCGCGCCCCAGCCGCCCGCGCGCGCCGCGTAGGGAAGGAAGAAGAAGGCGATCAGTATCGCGACCAATGCCAGCACTGCCTCGATGCTGGCGGTAAAGCGAAAGACCGAGCGCAGCCCCGCCATGTCGCCCTCGCGCAGCGGCCGCTGCCCGTACCGAACGAGCGTCTGCCAGCCCGAAAAGGCGACCGTACCGCCCAGAAACTGGATCACCCCGTGCATGAGCGCGAGGACGCCGAACCCCGCAGGCCCCAGCTCGCGCGCGGCGATGGCGAGATAGACGACCGACAGCACCGCGCCGACCGCTTTGCCCGACAGCAGTTTGGAGAAATTCAGTCCTGCCCGCTTGAGGCTCTCGCTCACGCGGCGCGTTCCGCCCGCACTTCCTTGGCCTCGAACCTGGAGAGGATGGCGTCGGCGGCGCGCTTGGCGGCGCTTTCGTGCGTCACGTCGAAGGTGCGCGCGAAAAGATATTCTTGCGCGGCGCGATACTGGTCGTGGCTCGCCACCGCATGGTCGATCGCGGCGATGATGTCGTCGCCCGGCTGGACCAGCGGCCCGGCCTGCCAGTGGCGGAAGTTGACGTCGTCGGTGCGCCCCACGCCGTGCGCGTCGGCGAACAGGGCCGGGCGCGGATGGCGCAGGAATTCGTACACCTGGCTCGACACGTCGCCCAGATAGATGTCGCAATGGGTCGTGTAGCTCATGTCGAACAGATGCGGCCCGCCGAAATCGGCGTGGACGTTAGGCGCGTTCAAAAGCTCGGCACGGGGCCTGCGCACGCGGCTCAGCGTGAATTTCTCGAGGCTCGCCTGGATCGGCCGCTGGAACAGCATCGCATGCGGCGCGAAAATCAGGTTGTAACGCCCATCCTTCACGATCGCTTCGAGGATCGCATTGCCCATCTCGTACCAGCTCGAGAGCAAAGGCGAGGGGTGGGGGTTGTAGAGGATGGTCGGCTTCGACGGATCGGCGAACTTCATCTCGGGCCGCGGCGGATCGGGCAAGTCGAACTTGACGTAGCCGGTGGTCGCCATCCGGTCGCCCGGCACGCCGGCCTCGAGGTAGCGCTCCTTGATCTTGGGACCCGCGAGCAGCGACAGGTCGAACCCGCGGCTGTCGGGCGAAAAGCCGATCGCGCGGTCGCCCGCGCCGTGGCGCGCGTGAACGATCTTGAGGTTGGACACCCCGTTCTTCTTGCGGATGCGCAGCGACGTCTTCTCGGTCACGACGAGGATGTCGAGGCTCTCGAACCAGTCGTAATTGCGTCCCAGCACCGCCAACCGGCGCGAGGGCCAGAGTTTGTCGGCCACCGCATTGAGCGGGCCGAGACGCGAGCCCTTGAGCCGGCGCGAGGCGATCTTCATGCCGTAGAGCGCGGCAATGCGATCCATCTCCGCCTTGATCGCGCTATTGCTGTGGGCAAGCTTCACCTGGTGCCCGCCGCGCCGGATCAGTTCGAGCGCGATGGGCAGCGAGTGGGCGACCTGATGAGGCTGGTCGTGATTGAACAGGAATCCGATACGCACAGGCCCAGTCCCTCTCTAGCCCGCCCCCCTACCGATTGCATGCGGCAACCGATTTCTCCTAAGGCACAGTTTCCCATGACGAGCGAAGATGACCAAAACATGGCGGAATCAGAGGAAAACCGGCCCGGCGGCGCGGTGCCCGACCCGGACAATCCCGGCTGGCTGTGCTGGCCGCACATCCCGCCCGAGAAATTCGCCGCACAGATCGGCGTCCTGTCCTTCAAGCCCGAGGGTGAGGGACAGGCCCGCGTGCGCATGCAGGTCGAAGACCGCCACATGAACCCCGGCGGCTCGATACACGGCGGCGCGGTGATGAGCTTCATCGACATGGCGCTGTTCGCGGGCGGGCGCTGCGCAGGCATGGCGGAAGGCCATTACGTGACGCTCGAAATGTCCACCCGCTTCCTCAAGCGCGGGTCGGCGGGTAAGCCTCTCGACGCTGTTGTGCGCATCAATCGCCAGACGCCCGGCGGGCTGGTCTTCATCGCCGGTCATTGCGAGCAGGATGGCGAGCCCTGCTACGACTTTCACGGCACGCTTAAGCGCGTGCGCGACCCGCGCGACAAGAAGTGACCGGCGAGGTCGGCAAGGCCTATGCCGCGTTGGTCGAGGCGGGCGAGCTCAAGCCCGACGCCGACCAGGCCCGCGCGGTCGAGGCGCTCGACAAGTTCGCCGCCGACATGGGCCGCACGCGCAAGGGCTTCCTCAGCCGCCTGTTCGGCCGCGAAACCCCCGCACCGTGCGGCGTCTACATGTGGGGCGGGGTCGGGCGCGGCAAATCCATGCTGATGGACCTGGCCTTCGAGACGATCGACGCCAGTCCCAAGCGCCGCGCGCACTTCCACGCCTTCATGCTCGAGGTGCACGCGCGCCTCAAAGAGAAACGCGATGCCGAGGTCGACGAGCCCCTGCTCGAAGTCGCCGCCGATATCGCGAAAGAAGCGCGCTTCCTCGCCTTTGACGAAATGATGGTCACCAACAGCGCCGACGCGATGATTATGAGCCGCCTGTTCACCGCTTTGGTCGATGCCGGCGTGGGGATCGTCACGACCTCCAACCGCCCGCCGTCGGACCTCTACAAGGATGGGCTCAACCGCGAGCTTTTCGTGCCCTTCATCCGCCTGATCGAGGCGCAGATGCAGGTCGTGCCGCTGAACGGGCCGACCGACTATCGGCTCGATCGCATGAAGGGGCTCGACCTGTGGCACGTGCCCAACGGGCCGGAGGCGACCGAAGCGCTGAGCGACGCCTTCTTCCGCCTGACCGATTACGAGGTCGAGCGCGAGGCAGTGCCCTCGATGGAGCTCGACGTCGGAGCGGGCCGAAGCCTGCACGTGCCCAAGGCGCTCAAGGGCGTCGCGGTGTTCTCGTTCAAGCGTTTATGCGGCGAGGCGCGGGGCGCGGCCGACTATCTCGCCATCGCCCAGACCTTCCACACGGTGATCCTGGTCGGCATCCCGGTCATGGGCCCCGACATGCGCAACGAAGCCGCGCGCTTCGTCGCGCTGATCGACGCGCTCTACGAACATGGCGTGAAGCTGCTGGCCGCGGCGGACGCGGAGCCTGCCGCGCTCTACGAAGCGGGCGACGGCAGCTTCGAATTCGAACGCACCGTCAGCCGGCTCGAGGAAATGCAGAGCCTCGACTATCTCGAGGAAGGCCACGGCCTGCGCGAATGAACACGGGCCGCCCCGCGGTGAAGCGGAACGGCCCGGTACGCATACTCTCGTGACGCGCGCCTAGAGGATCGCGCGAAGCACTTCGCGGACGACCATCGTGGTCGGATCGACGCGGTAGATGTAATTCTGGTCGTAGATGTAGCGGCTGCGCGGATCGAGGTCGTAGCGGCGGCGATAATCGGACGGAATCTGGTTGTAAGGCGTCCAACGGTCGTAATTGGTCGGGAAACGGTGCCCGACGTCATACAACTTCTTGTACTGCCCCGGCGGCATGCATTGCGGGTTTTTCTTCGCAAGACCCGGCGGGCAGTGACGCGCCTGCTGGCCATAGTTGGAGCCATAGGGCTGGACCTGGCTGTGCTTGGCCTTGCCCTTGGCATGCGCGGGCTGCGCGGCGGCAGGCGTAGCGGCGAAAGCAACGGCCCCAAGGCCGAGCATCAGAAACTTCTTCATGAGAGTATCCCTCTTCAAACGTTATGCCCAACCTACGCGGGAGCCGCTGAATTGTGCCTGAAATCGCCGTTCATGCTCGTGTAAACAGACTCGACTCACCTATGAAAATCGTCGTCCGGGCGTTAACCTGCGTCACCCGCCCCCGATGAAGGAAAACATGATGCCGAACTTGCTCGCGATCATCGCTCTCGCTTGTGCGGAACCCGCTGTGGCGGAGCATCCCGTGGCTGACACGGCGCAGGTCGCAGAGCCGATCGATGCCGCCAAATTCCTCGTCGGGGACTGGGTCGGCGAGGGGATGGGCGGGCATGTCACCGAGACATGGTCCGCGCCCCATGGCGGGCAGATGGTCGGTCATTTCATGTATGCGCGCGAAGGTAAGCCGGTCTTTTACGAGATCATGCTGATCCGCCCCAACGAGGCCGGCTATCTCGAATTCCTCGTCAAGCATTTCAACGCCGACTTCACGGCGTGGGAAGAGAAGGACGAATGGGTCACCTTCGAGGGTCTCGCCGAGCGGCGCGAGGACCGTGCCCTGCGCTTCAACGGGCTGTCGCTGGTGCTCGATGAAAACGACGTGCTCACCGCCACCGTCACCATGCGGCGCGGCGACGGCACGGTGAACGACGTGCCCTTCGTGATGAAGCGGGTCGATTAGACCCCAAATTTCGGTCCTTCGCGGTTGCGGGAAGCGCGGCGCTTGGCTAGTGCGGCGCCCAAGAGAGTCGCGCCCGCGACGCAACTGCATTCGCAAGACCCGAAAGGACCCCAATGGCCCGCAAGAAAATCGCCCTGATCGGCTCCGGCATGATCGGCGGCACGCTCGCCCACCTCGCCGCGAAAAAGGAAATGGGTGACGTCGTCCTGTTCGACATCGCCGAGGGACTTCCGCAGGGCAAGGCGCTCGACCTGTCGCAGTGCGGCCCGGTCGAAGGGTTCGACGCAAAGGTCACGGGCACCAACGACTACAAGGATATCGCCGGCGCCGACGTCGTGATCGTCACCGCCGGTGTGCCGCGCAAGCCCGGCATGAGCCGCGACGACCTACTCGGCATCAACCTCAAGGTCATGAAGGCCGTGGGCGAAGGCATTCGCGACAACTGCCCCGACGCCTTCGTCATCTGCATCACCAACCCGCTCGACGCGATGGTCTGGGCGCTGCGCGAATTTTCGGGCCTCCCGCACAACAAGGTCGTCGGCATGGCCGGTGTTCTCGACAGCGCGCGCTTCGCGACTTTCCTCGCCTGGGAGTTCGACGTCTCGGTCAAGGACGTGAACGCCTTCGTGCTCGGCGGCCACGGCGACACGATGGTCCCGGTCCTGTCCTACTCGACCATCAACGGCATTCCGGTGGCCGACATGGCGAAGATCAAGGGCGTCGACGAAGGGCGCCTCGATGAAATCGTCAAGCGCACCCGCGGCGGCGGTGGCGAGATTGTGGGCCTGCTGAAGACCGGCAGCGCCTATTACGCCCCGGCGACCAGCGCCATCGCGATGGCCGAAGCCTATCTGGGCGACCAGAAGCGCATCCTCCCGGTCGCAGCCTATGTCGACGGCAAGTACGGCCTCGACGGGCTGTACGTCGGCGTCCCCGCCATGATCGGCGCGGACGGCATCGAGGACGTGATCGAAATCGATCTCTCGGACGAAGAAGCCGCCAACCTCAAGGTCTCGACCGACGCGGTCGAGGAATTGCTCGTCGCCTGCAAGCAGCTCGACGAAACCCTCGCGTAAGGACGGACACGACATATGAGCATTCTCGTCGACAAAAATACCAAGGTCATCACCCAGGGGATGACCGGCGACACCGGCACCTTCCACACGCAGCAGGCGATGGACTACGGCACCAATATGGTCGCCGGCGTGACCCCCGGTAAGGGCGGTCAGGAGCATCTCGGCCTGCCCGTGTTCGACACCGTCGCCGAGGCGCGTGACGCGACCGGCGCGGACGCCTCGGTCATCTACGTTCCGCCCCCCTTCGCGGCGGACTCGATCCTCGAGGCGATCGCGGCGGAAATCCCGCTGATCGTGGCGATCACCGAAGGCATTCCGGTGCTCGACATGGTCAAGGTGAAGCGCGCGCTGCAGGGCTCGAAGTCGCGCCTGATCGGCCCGAACTGCCCGGGCGTCCTGACGCCGGACGAATGCAAGATCGGCATCATGCCGGGCAACATCTTCTCCAAGGGCAGCGTCGGCGTCGTCTCGCGCTCGGGCACGCTGACCTACGAAGCCGTGTTCCAGACGACCAATGAAGGCCTTGGCCAGACCACCGCGGTCGGCATTGGCGGCGACCCCGTTAACGGCACCAACTTCATCGACGTGCTCGAACTCTTCCTCGCCGACGATGCCACCGAGAGCATCATCATGATCGGCGAAATCGGCGGCAGCGCCGAGGAAGAAGCCGCCGCCTTCCTCGCCGACGAAGCCAAGAAGGGCCGCAGCAAGCCGACCGTCGGCTTCATCGCCGGTCGCACCGCGCCTCCGGGCCGTCGTATGGGCCATGCCGGCGCGATCGTGTCGGGCGGCAAGGGCGACGCGGAATCGAAGATCGCGGCGATGGAAGAAGCGGGCATCCGCGTCTCGCCGAGCCCCTCGGAACTGGGCACCACGCTGAAGGCGCTTTTGAACGGTTAGGGAACGGACCCACCTTCCCCTTCATTGCCCTCCTGAAAAGGCAGGAAATACATGGACGCGATGAGCGTGGAACGCGAACAGGGACCCAGCTGGGCCCGCGACAATTGGCCGATCTCCGAACTGGACGACGCCAATCTCGGGCTCGATCCTACACAGGCGACCCTCGAGGAGGTGAAGGAAAAGGTCGCGGCCGCGATCCAGCAAACCGCCGGTGCGTCCGCCGCGACCGACATCGACGTCCAGAAGGCGGCCGACGCCTCGATCCGCGCGATGATGCTCATCCGCACCTATCGCGTGCGCGGCCATCTCGCCGCGCGGCTCGACCCGCTCGGCCTTGCGCACCACGAGTTTCCCAAGGAACTGACGCCCGAATGGCACGGCTTCACCTCGCTCGACGAGAAAGTCTGGCTGGGCGGCGTGCTCGGCTTCCAGAAGGCCTCGATCGCGCAGATCGTCGGCGTGCTCCAGGCCAATTATTGCGGCACGGTCGGCGTCGAATATATGCACATCAACGACCTAGAGGAGCGCCGCTTCCTCCAGGATCGGGTCGAGGGCAAGGACGCCGAAATCCACTTCACCCCCGAGGGTAAGCAGGCGATCCTCGCCAAGGTCATCGAGGGCGAGCAGTGGGAAAAATTCCTCGCGCGCAAATATGTCGGGACCAAGCGTTTCGGGCTCGACGGCGGGGAATCGATGATCCCGGCGCTCGAAGCGGTCATCAAATATGGCGGCCAGATGGGTGTCACCGAGATGACCATCGGCATGGCGCATCGCGGGCGCCTAAACGTGCTCGCCAACGTGATGGGCAAGCCCTACCGCGCCATCTTCCATGAATTTGCGGGCGGCGCGTCTAACCCCGAGGATGTCGGCGGGTCGGGCGACGTCAAATATCATCTCGGCACGTCGAGCGACCGCGAATTCGACGGCAACAATGTCCACCTGTCGCTCGTGCCCAACCCCTCGCACCTCGAGGCGGTCGATCCGGTCGTGCTGGGCAAGTGCCGCGCGGTCATGACGCTGCGCGGGGACAAGCATGGCAAGACGGTGCTGCCGATCCTGCTTCACGGCGATGCCGCCTTCGCCGGGCAGGGCATCGTTGCCGAATGCCTGATGATGAGCGGGCTGCAGGGCTATGCCACGGGCGGCACGCTCCATTTCGTCATCAACAACCAGATCGGCTTCACCACTAGCCCGCAATTCGCGCGCTCTTCGCCCTATCCGAGCGATATCGCCAAATCGATCCAGGCGCCGATTCTCCACGTCAACGGCGACGACCCCGAGGCGGTTACGTGGGCGTGCAAGGTCGCGATCGAGTATCGCCAGACCTTCGGGCGCGACATCGTCATCGACATGTGGTGCTATCGCCGCTTCGGCCACAACGAGAGCGACGAGCCCAAATTCACCCAACCGATCATGTATGACGCAATCGGCAAGCATCGCCCGATCAGCGAGGTCTATTCGGAGCGGCTGCGCGACGAGGGCGTGATCGACGGCGACTGGGCGTCGAGCCACCAGAGCGAGTTCGTCGCGCATCTCGAAGAGGAATTCGAGGCCGGCAACGATTACGAGCCCGCCAAGGCCGATTGGTTCGGCGGCCGCTGGGCCAATCTGACCGTTCCCGACGAGGACGACCGCCGCCGCAACACCGGCACCGCGATCGAGCCCGACTGCTACGATAAGCTCACCGAGGTGCTCACCCACGTCCCCGAGGATCTCGACATCCACAAGACGTTGGGCCGTATCCTCAAGGCCAAGAAGAAGGCGCTGACGACCGGCGAGGGTATCGACTGGGCGACCGGCGAAGCACTGGCGTTCGGCAGCCTCGTCCTCGACGGCTACCAGGTGCGCTTGTCGGGCCAGGATTCAGGCCGCGGCACCTTCTCGCAGCGTCACGCGGTCTGGGTCGACCAGAAGACCGGCGAAAAATTCATCCCGCTGCGCGAGATGCGCACCGGCGGGCCGCGGTTCGAGGTCCGCGACAGCCCGCTGTCCGAATATGGCGTGCTCGGCTTCGAATATGGCTATTCGATCGCCGATCCGATGACGCTCAATCTGTGGGAAGCGCAGTTTGGCGACTTCGTGAACGGCGCGCAGATCATGATCGACCAGTTCATCAGCTCCGGCGAGGCCAAGTGGCTGCGCGCGAGCGGTCTCGTGATGCTTCTCCCTCACGGCTATGAGGGGCAGGGGCCCGAACATAGCTCGGCGCGCCCCGAACGCTTCCTGCAGCTATGCGCGGAAGACAATATGCAGGTCTGCAACATCACCACGCCGGCCAACTATTTCCACGTGCTGCGCCGCCAGATGATGCGCGATTTCCGTAAACCCCTGATCATCATGACGCCCAAGTCGCTGCTGCGGCACAAGCAGGCGGTCTCGAACCGCGACGAGTTCGTCGGCGAAGGCCACTTCTTCCGCATCAAGTCGGATCTCAACCCGCCTGCGCCGACCGAGACCAAGCGCCTCGTCCTGTGCACCGGCAAGGTCGCGTACGAGCTGATGGACGCGCGCGACGAGGCGGGCGATGAGCACACGCAGATCGTGCGCATCGAACAGCTCTATCCCTTCCCGTCCGAGCCGCTGGTCAAGCGTCTCAAGGAAATGACCAATCTCGAAGAGGTGGTGTGGGCGCAGGAAGAGCCCAAGAACCAGGGCTATTGGTTCTTCGTCGACCCGCTGATCGAGCAGTGCCTCGCGGATGCGGGTCACGACATGCGCCCGATTTATGCCGGTCGCCCGCCCTCGGCATCGCCCGCGACGGGGCTGGCGAGCCGTCACAAGAAACAGCAGGCGGCCTTGATTGCCGACGCGCTCGGGCATAGTGCGACCGATACCGACAAATAAGGACGATCATTCCATGGCGACCGAAGTAACCGTTCCCACCCTGGGCGAGTCGATCACCGAAGCGACGGTGGGCGAATGGCTCAAACAGCCGGGCGACGCGGTCGCGCAGGACGAGCCGATCGCAAGCCTCGAAACCGACAAGGTGTCGGTCGAGGTGCCTTCGCCAGTGGCGGGCACGCTGAGCGAGCAGCTGGTCGCCGAGGGTGACACGGTCGAAGTCGGCGCGGTCATTGCCAAGATCGGCGAAGGCGCAGCGACGGGTGAGCCTGCCGCCGCCAGCGCGACCCCCGAGGAAGTCGCCCAGCCCGCGCAGGACCCGGGCCCCGAAGCCGAGGGCATCAGCGACGAGAGCGGTCCCGTGACCCTGTCGCCGGCCGTGCGCCGCGCGGTGCTCGAACATGGCGTCGACCCGAGCAAGATTACCGGCACCGGCAAGGACGGGCGCATCACCAAGGATGACGTGATCGCCGCTGCCAAGGCCAAGGACAGCGCGCCGGCCGCGAAGGCCACGCCGAGCCCCGCACCTGCGCCATCCAAGCCCGCCGCCAAGGTCGCGACCACGGGCGAGCGCAAGGAAGAGCGGGTCAAGATGAGCCGCATGCGCCAGACCATCGCCAAGCGTCTCAAGGATGCGCAAAACACCGCAGCGCTGCTCACCACCTTCAACGATGTCGACATGTCGGCGGTGATGGAAGCGCGCGCCAAATATAAGGATGTGTTTGCCAAAAAGCATGGCATCCGCCTCGGCTTCATGAGCTTCTTCGTGAAGGCCTGCGCGCTCGCCGCCAAGGACGTGCCCGCAGTCAACGCGCGCATCGGGGGCGACGAGATCGTCTATCACGACTATCTCGACGTCTCGGTCGCGGTTTCTGCTCCCAAGGGCCTCGTTGTCCCGGTCGTGCGCTCGGCCGACGCCATGAGCTTCGCCGAGATCGAGCTGACCATCGCCGACTTCGGCAAGCGGGCCAAGGAAGGCCAGCTCAGCATGGAAGAAATGCAGGGCGGTACCTTCACCATTTCGAACGGCGGCATCTTCGGATCGCTGCTTTCGACCCCGATCATCAACCCGCCGCAGTCGGCCGTGCTCGGCATGCACCGCATCGAGGAGCGCCCCGTCGCGATCGACGGCGAAGTCGTCATCCGCCCGATGATGTACCTGGCGCTCAGCTACGACCACCGCCTCATCGACGGCCGCGAAGCGGTCACCTTCCTCGTGCGCGTCAAGGAGGCGCTCGAGGATCCGATGCGCCTGCTGATTGATCTCTAGGTTTTCGCGCCTATTTGGCTTTTCGACGAGGGGCGGCTAGGGACGCCCGCGACTGACAAGACTCGCGCAAACGCGCTGCTGAGGTGATTGAAAATGGCTGAATTCGACTATGACGTTCTTGTGATCGGTGCCGGGCCCGGCGGCTATGTCGCTGCGATCCGCGCAGCGCAGCTCGGGCTCAAGACCGCATGCGCCGAAGGCCGCGAGACGCTGGGCGGGACCTGCCTCAACGTCGGCTGCATTCCGTCCAAGGCCATGCTCCACGCGTCGGAATATTATGACGCCGCCGCCAATGGCGCGATGGACGACATGGGCATCGAGGTCGCGCCCAAGCTCAATCTCGACAAGATGCACGGCCAGCGCCGCGATGCGGTGAAGGGCCTGACCGGCGGCATCGAATTCCTGTTCAAGAAAAACAAGATCGACTGGCTTAAGGGTTATGCCAGCTTCAAGGACGCGCATAGCGTCAAGGTCGCAGGCAAGACCGTGACCGCAAAGAACATCATTATCGCCACCGGCTCGTCGGTGACCCCGCTCCTGGGCGTCGAGATTGACGAGAAGGTCGTCGTCTCCTCGACCGGCGCGCTCGAGCTGGAGAAAGTCCCCGAGCATATGGTCGTCATCGGCGGCGGCGTGATCGGGCTCGAGCTCGGAAGCGTCTGGCGTCGCCTCGGCGCCAAGGTCACCTGCGTTGAATTCCTCGACGAAATCCTGCCCGGCATGGACGCCGACATCCGCAAGGAATCGCGCAAGATTTTCAAGAAGCAGGGCATCGAGTTCAAGCTCGGCACCAAGGTCACCGGCGTCGAAGTGAAGGGCAAGAAGGCCACGCTCACCATGGAGCCTGCCAAGGGTGGCGATAGCGAAACGCTCGAAGCCGACTGCGTGCTCGTCGCGATTGGGCGCAAGCCCAACACGGACGGCCTCGGCCTCGACGCGATCGGGCTGGAGGTCAACGAGCGCGGCCAGATCGAGACCGACCACGACTTCCGCACCGCGGTCGACGGCGTCTGGGCGATCGGCGACGTCGTTCCCGGCCCGATGCTCGCGCACAAGGCCGAAGACGAAGGCATCGCCTGCGCCGAAAATATCGCGGGGATGACCGGGATCGTCAATCACGCGATTATCCCGGGCGTTGTCTACACCAAGCCCGAAATTGCCGGCGTCGGCCTTACCGAGGAAGACGCCAAGGCTGAATATGGCGAGGTCAAGGTCGGCAAATTCCCGATGCTCGCCAACAGCCGCGCCAAGACCAATCACGAGCCCGACGGGCTGGTGAAGGTCATCTCGGACGCCAAGAGCGACCGCGTCGTCGGCGTATGGTGCATCGCCGTGCCCGCCGGCACGATGATCGCGCAGGCCGCGCAGGCGATGGAATTCGGCGCGACCAGCGAGGACATCGCCTATACCTGCCACGCCCACCCGACCCACTCCGAAGCGGTCAAGGAAGCGGCGATGGCAGTGCAGGGCAAGCCGATCCACATCTAGCGGACCGGGCGTGCGCGCCTAGTCGAGCAACGCTTCTACGAACCCGCGCCAGCCACCCGTCTCGGCGCGGGTTTGCTTGAGGTCGGTGGGACAGGCAAGGCAGCGGGCCTGGACGCCGCGCGTCTGGAGCAGGCCGCGCGCTTCACGGACCGCAGCCATCAGCCGCGCCTCGCTCGATCCGCCCATCCAGGCATAGGCGCTCGCGCCCTCCACCTCTTCGCTCGCCATCAGTCCGCGCAGGAAGGGCGGCAGGTCGCTGCCGCGCTCGAGCCAGCGCACGTCATGGTCCTCGCCCTCCAGCTCGGCCAGTTCGGCCGCGCGGGCGATCGCATCGTCGATGCCGCCGAAACTGTCGATCAGCCCCAGCTGCCGCGCGGTGCCGCCGTCGTAGACGCGTCCACCGGCCAGGTCGCGCACCGAGGCGACTTCCATGTCGCGATTGGCCGCGGTCAGCGCGAGGAAGCGGACATAGGTCTGGTCGACGCCCGCCTGCACCAGCCGGTCGGCAGCGTCGGAGGGTCCACCCAAGATGTCCGGTTCGCCCGAGAGCGGGGTGGTCTTCACCCCGTCGACGCCGATGCCGAGCTGGTCGAGCGTGCCTTCGAAGCTGGGGAAGATGCCGAATACACCGATCGAGCCGGTGATGCTCGCCGGTTCGGCCATGATCTCGTCCGCCGCCAGCGCGACCCAGTAGCCGCCCGAGGCCGCGACGTTGCCGAACGAGGCGACGACCGGGATGTCGGCGTCCTTGGCGCGCAGCACCGCCTGGCGAATGCGCTCGGAGGCGAGCGCGGAGCCGCCCGGGCTGTCGACGCGAATGACCAGCGCTTCGATCCCGTCGTCGACCGCGTCGTCGATCAAATTGGCGATGTCGGTGCCCGCGGCCGAGCCGACCGGCGCGCTGCCGTCGACGATGGTGCCCGCGACCGTCACGACCGCAATGTCAGCGGTCACGTCATTATCGACCTTGTCGGCGATATAGTCGCGCAAAGGGATGACCTTGTAGCCGTCGGGGTTCTTCTCGCTCGTCCCGCCCAGTTCGGCGAGCATGGCGTGCCATTCGCGGCGCGGGGCAAGCTTGTCGACCAGCCCCGCCGCCAGCGAGGCTTCGGCGAGATCGCCGTCTGCCGCATCGAGCGCGGCGACCGGGTCGGCGGCATAGGCGCGCACGTCGGCCTCGGGCCGGGCGCGCTCGACCGCGTCGAGCCAGTTTTCGAAGATTGCACCCGCAAGTTGCTGCGCATTCTCGCGCGCCTCGGGGCTCATGTCGGCGCGCTGGTAGGGCTCGACCGCCGATTTATAATCGTTGTCGCCCGCGCGGTAGATGTTGGCGGTGATCCCGAACCGATCCATCGCTTCGGCGAAATAGAGGTTGGACCCGCCCGGCCCCGCAAAGGCGACACCGCCCATCGGGTCGAGCCAGATTTCGTCGGCATGCACGGCGAGCTGGTAGGCGTCGTCCGAATAGCCGATCGCGTAGGCGGTGACCGATTTGCCCGCGTCGCGCACTTCCTGCAGCGCGTCGGCGACATCCTGGATCGCCACCTGTCCGCCGCCCAGAAACCCGTCGAGATCGAGCGCCACGCCCTCGACCCGGTCGTCCTCGGCCGCCGCGCGCAACGCAGCGACTAGGTCGCGCCGCTCGAATTCCTGCATCACGCCGCCGGTCAGCGCGGTGAAGGGGTCGACCTCCGCTGCTTCCTCGACGATCACGCCGTCGAGATCGACGTGCAGGATGCCGGCGTGGACCGGATCGGGCGCACCCTTGAGCACGGCGTAAAGCAGGGTGAAGAAGAGGATCATGAAGACGAGGACCATCGCGTCCTTGATCCCGACCAGCAGTTTCCATGCCCAACGCGCGAAACTCATAACGGCAAATCCCTTCGTGGTTCGCAGGCAACATAGGAAGCCAAAGCCGCTTTCCCAAGCGCAATTGGCTGGACTGTGCCTGTCGGTTCGACGTAGCGGCCTCGCCCATGGACGAACAGGCGGCATCACGGGGCAGCTGGCGGCATGAATTGCGCGCGACGATAGCGCTTGCCTGGCCGCTGATCCTCGCCAACCTGACCATGGCCACGATCCAGGCGATCGATACGTTCTTCATGGGACAATATGGCGCGCGCGAACTGGCCGCCGCCGCGCTCGGCATCAACCTCGGTTTCCTGCTTAACCTGGTCGGACTGGGCATCATCACGGCGGCCTCGCCGATGATGGCCAGCGCGCTCGGGCGCGGGGCGGGCAAGGTCAAGGACGTGCGCCGCACCTTCCGCCAGTCACTCTGGCTGGTGGTCACCATAACCGTTCCGATCTGGCTGCTGCTGGCCAATGCCGAGTGGGTCATCGGCTTGCTCGGCCAGGAGCCCTCGCTGGCTGCGGGTGCGCAGACCTTCCTCTACGGCTGGATGTGGTCGGCCTTCTTCTTCCTCGTCTTCAACGCGCTCCGGAATTTCCTCGCCGCGCTCGAGCGTCCGGGCTGGATCCTGATCATCTCGGCCGCGGGCATCCCGATCAACAGCCTGCTCGACTATATGCTCATCTTCGGCCGTCTCGGCGCGCCCGAGCTCGGCCTCTTGGGCGCGGGACTGGCGACGACCATCACTTGGGGTCTCATGGTGATCGCCACGGTGATCGTCGTGCTGCGCGATCCGCAATTCCGGCGCTACAACCTGTTCGCGCGCATCTGGCGCCCCGACTGGCAGCGCTATTGCCACATGTGGCGCCTCGGCCTGCCCATCGGCGCCTCTATGGGCGCGGAAGGCGGCGTGTTCGCCGCCGCCGCCTATTTGATGGGGCTGATCAGCGCGCAGGCGCTCGCCGCGCACGCCATCGCGCTTCAGATCGCCGCACTCAGCTTCATGGTGCCCTGGGGCATCGCGCAGGCCTCGACCGTGCGCGTCGGGCTCATGCTCGGGCGCAGCGACAAGGACGGCATCGCCCGCGCCGGCTGGTCGGCCTGGATGCTGGGCGTCGGCTTCATGAGCATGACGGCGGTGCTCATGTGGGTCTTCCCGCGCGAACTCGTCGGCATTTTCCTCGCCGACACGGCAGAAAATGCACCCGTCCTCGAATTGGGGGTCAGCTTCCTGATCGTCGCCGCCATCTTCCAGATCGTCGACGGCGCACAGGTGGTGGGGCAGGGCATCCTGCGCGGCCTTCACGATACGCGCGTGCCGATGGTCTTCACCTTCGTCGGCTACTGGTTCATCGGTATCGGCATCGCCGTCTGGCTGGGCTTCGAAGCCGGCTGGGACGGGGTCGGCATCTGGACCGGGCTCGCGGCCGGATTGGCGATCGTCGCGGTGCTGATGCTCGCGCGCTGGATGATGCGCGAGCGGCTGGGCCTGACCTCGGACGAGCCGAGCAAAAAAATCACTTCCTGAAGTGTTGACTAGTAGGAATGCGCAACCCACATGCGCTGCGACGTTGGCACTCGCCACATTAGAGTGCCAGTCGTGAAAATGTGTTCAACACCAAGAAAGAAGAGGGGCCCCATGGGTTTCAAACCGCTTCACGACCGTGTCCTCGTCCGCCGTGTCGAGGCCGAAGAAAAGACCGCTGGCGGGATCATCATCCCCGACAGCGCCAAGGAAAAGCCGCAGGAAGGCGAGGTCGTCTCGGTCGGTTCGGGTAACCGCGCCGAAAACGGCACCGTCACCCCGCTCGACGTCAAGGCCGGCGACAAGATCCTGTTCGGCAAGTGGTCGGGCACCGAGATCAAGCTCGACGGCGAAGACCTCATCATCATGAAGGAAAGCGACATTCTCGGCGTTCTCGCCTGAGCCTCGCTTGCCTCACTGACCAACCAAAATTCTAGGAGCTGAACAATGGCTGCCAAGGACGTAAAATTTAGCCGTGACGCGCGCGAGCGCATCATGAAGGGCGTTGACATTCTCGCCGACGCCGTCAAGGTGACGCTGGGCCCCAAGGGCCGCAACGTCGTCATCGACAAGAGCTTCGGCGCACCGCGCATCACCAAGGACGGTGTCTCGGTCGCCAAGGAAATCGAACTCAAGGACAAGTTCGAGAATATGGGCGCGCAGATGCTGCGCGAAGTCGCCAGCAAGACCAACGACGTCGCGGGCGACGGCACCACCACCGCCACCGTGCTGGCGCAGTCGATCGTGCAGGAAGGCATGAAGTCGGTTGCCGCGGGCATGAACCCGATGGACCTCAAGCGCGGCATCGACATGGCCGTCGCCAAGGTCGTCGAAGACCTGCAGAGCCGTTCGAAGCCGGTCGCCGGCAGCGAAGAAGTCGCGCAGGTCGGCATCATCTCGGCCAACGGTGACAAGGAAGTGGGTGAAAAGATCGCCGAAGCCATGGACAAGGTCGGCAAGGAAGGCGTGATCACCGTCGAGGAAGCCAAGGGTCTCGAATTTGAGCTCGACGTCGTCGAAGGCATGCAGTTCGACCGCGGCTACCTCTCGCCCTACTTCATCACCGATCCGGAAAAGATGCAGGTCGAACTCAACGACCCCTACATCCTGATCCACGAGAAGAAGCTCTCGAACCTCCAGGCCATGTTGCCGGTGCTCGAAGCGACGGTCCAGGCGGGTCGCCCGCTGCTGATCATCGCCGAGGACATCGAAGGCGAAGCGCTCGCGACCCTCGTCGTGAACAAGCTGCGCGGCGGCCTCAAGGTCGCGGCCGTCAAGGCGCCGGGCTTCGGCGATCGTCGCAAGGCGATGCTCGAAGACATCGCCATCCTGACGGGCGGCGAAATGATCAGCGAAGATCTCGGCATCAAGCTTGAGAACGTCACGCTGAACATGCTCGGCACCGCCAAGCGCGTCACCATCGACAAGGACAACACGACCATCGTCGACGGCGCCGGTGAAAAGGATGCGATCGAAGGCCGTACGGCTGCCATCCGCCAGCAGATCGAGAACACCACCAGCGACTATGACCGCGAGAAGCTCCAGGAGCGTCTCGCCAAGCTCGCCGGCGGCGTTGCCGTGATCAAGGTCGGCGGTGCCACCGAAGTCGAGGTGAAGGAACGCAAGGACCGCGTCGACGACGCGCTCCACGCGACCCGCGCCGCGGTCGAGGAAGGCATCGTTCCGGGCGGCGGTACTGCGCTGCTCTACGCCAAGTCGGCCATCGAAGGCCTCACCGGTGCCAATGACGACCAGACCCGCGGCATCGACATCGTCCGTCGCGCGCTCGAAGCCCCGGTTCGCCAGATCGCTTCGAACGCCGGTTTCGACGGCGCCGTGGTCGCCGGCAAGCTGGTCGATGGTGGCGATCCCACCATGGGCTTCAACGCCGCCAACGACACGTACGAAAACCTCGTGGCCGCAGGCGTCATCGACCCGACCAAGGTCGTGCGCACCGCACTGCAGGACGCCGCGTCGGTGGCCGGCCTGCTGATCACCACCGAGGCAACCGTCGCCGAACTGCCCGAAGACAAGTCGGCGGCCCCCGCCGGCATGCCGGGCGGCATGGGCGGCATGGGCGGCATGGACTTCTAGTCCTCCCCCAGCCTCAGGCTGTTACTCGGAAGGGGCCGCGTCTTCGGACGCGGCCCCTTCTTCTTTTGCGCCCTCCTCGTCGAGCATCGCGTCGATCTGTTCGAAGCGTTCTTCGTCCGCCTTGCTTGGCCGCTCGGGCTCGTCGCTCGAACAGGCGGCGAGGGCGGCGAGGCAGGCGAGGGGGAGGGGCAGGCGCATTACCTGATCATGAGCGATCAAGGCCGACTTTGCCAGCGGGGTCAGGGCGGCCTGACCCCGTCGGACCTGTCAGGCTTGCGCTTGCAGGCCGTCCGGCGGGACGGTGTCTCCTGCGATCAGCTTCGCTGCCGCAGGGCACCTTGCATAGAAAAAGGGGCCGCAGCGAACTGCGACCCCTTCATTGGACGAAGCTGAATAAGCTTCGACCCGGAAATTACATTTCCGAGTCGACTTCTTCAGCAGCTTCTTCCATTTCTTCGCCAGCGGCGTCCGCAGCAGCTTCAGCGTCGGCAGCAGCTTCTTCAGCATCTTCTTCGACGGCTTCGCCAGCAGCTTCCATGTCAGCTTCCGCTTCCATGGCAACGTCTTCGGCAGCTTCTTCGGTGGCTTCGGTTTCGGCTTCACAAGCCGCGAGACCGAGACCCATGGCCGCAACGGCCAGAATCATCTTCTTCATAATATATTCCCATTCCTTGCTTTGCGTGCCCGCTCACCGCGCGCACAAGGCACAGCCTGCCGTTTCAAGGGCAGGCCTGATTGCCGAAATAGAAGGTTCCGCACTGTCACGCAACGGACATTTTTGTCACCCCGCCAGAGGACTGTTGCGCCCAAGCAACTGCTTGACTGACATAAAGATTTCTTTATGTCTTTATGAATGAGCAAGAAAGCGGGCCTCTCAGCGACCTTTCACGCGCTGTCGGACATCAGCCGGCTGCGCATCCTGATGCTCGTCCGCTCGATGGAGCTCACCGTCGGCGAAGTCGCGCAGGTGCTGGGACAGAGTCAGCCGCGCGTCTCGCGCCACGTCCGCATCCTCGACGACGCCGGGCTCGTCCGCCGCCGCAAGGAGGGCAGCTGGACCTTCATCGAAGCCACCGGCAGCGCCCCGCTCGACGCTTTTTTTTACGAACAGGCGAGCAGCGACGACGTTGAAATCTTCACTGCCGACATGGGCCGGCTCCAGTCGATCCGTGCCGAGCGCGCCGATGCCGCCTCGCGCTGGTTCGATTCGCGCACCGAACGGTTCGAGCGCCTGCGCGCGCTCCACGCCCCCGAACGCGAGGTCGAGGACGCGGTCGTCGCCACGCTCGGCAAGACGCTCGGCACATTGGTCGATATCGGCACCGGCACCGGGCGCATGATCGAGTTGCTCGCCGCGCGCGCCGACAAGGTGATCGGCATCGACCGCAGTCCCGACATGCTCCGCCTCGCTCGCGTGCGCATCGACGAGGCCGGCGTCGGCAATGCCCAGCTGCGCCAGGGCGACATGACCGCGCTCCCGCTCAAGGATGGCAGCGCCGACACCGTCATCCTCCACCTCGTCCTCCATTATGCACACAGCCCGTCTGCCGCGCTGCAGGAGGCCGCGCGCCTGCTGCGCCCCGGCGGACGCCTGCTCATCGTCGATTTCACCGCGCATGACCGCGAGGAATTGCGTCGCGACCACGGTCACCAGCGGCTCGGCTTCTCCGACGAGCGGGTCACCGACTATTGCACTGCGGCGGGGCTCTCGCTCCAGGACATGCACACGATCGAAGGCGACCCGCTCTCGATCCGCCTGTGGACGGCCAAGGCGCCCGGCCGCGCCCGCACACGCAAGAAGGAGGCGGCGTGAACGACGATTCCCAATTTGACGTGATGTTCTCCGCCCCCAAGGGCGACATCGACGTCAGTTTCGAATTCTTCCCGCCACAGAGCGAGCAGATGCAGGACAAGCTGTGGTCCTCGATCGAGCGCCTTGCCCCGCTGGGCCCCCGCTTCGTGTCAGTGACCTACGGCGCGGGCGGCTCGACGCGCGAACGCACCCACGAAACCGTCAAGCGGATTGTGGAAGAAACCGACCTCACTCCCGCCGCGCATCTCACCTGCGTCGGCTCCTCGCGCGACGAGGTCGACGCCATCGCGCGCGACTATTGGGATGCGGGCGTGCGCCACATCGTCGCGCTGCGCGGCGACATCAGCGACGAAAATGGCATCCGCGAGGACGGCTACGCCAATGCCGCCGAACTGGTCGAGGGGCTGGCCAAGGTCGCGCCGTTCGACCTGTCGGTCGCCGCCTATCCTGAAGTCCACCCCGACGCCGAGACCGCCAATGCCGATCTCGACTTCCTCCTGCGCAAGATCGACGCAGGCGCCAGCCGCGCGATCACCCAATTCTTCTTCTCGCCCGAGCCCTATCTGCGCCTGCGCGATGCGCTCGCCGCCAAGGGGCGCGAGATCGAGCTGGTGCCCGGCATCCTGCCCGTCACCAACGTCGCGCGCGCCCGCGAATTCGCGTCCAAGTGCGGCACCGAGATCCCCGGCTGGCTCGACGCCCGCTTCGAAGGGCTCGACGAGACCCCGCGCGGGCGCGAACTGGTCGCGGCGATGGTCTCGGCCCACCTGTGCGGCCAGCTCTATGCCGAGGGCGTCCGCCACTTCCACTTCTACACGCTCAACCGCGCCGAGATGAGCTGGGCGTTGTGCCACATGCTGGGGTGCAAGGGATGAGCCGCGCAGAAGCCTTCTGGAACGCCGCCAAGGAGCGAATTCTCGTCAAGGACGGGGCGTACGGCACAATGATCCAGCGTCTGGGCCTCGACGAGGACGGCTATCGCGGCGAACTCGACCTTGATCGGGCGCAGCGGGGGAATAACGACCTCTTGAACCTCACCAGGCCGGACGCGGTGTGCGGCATCTGCCAGGCGTTCGTCGATGCGGGCGCGGACGTGCTCGCCACCAATACGTTCAACGCCAATGCGATCAGCCAGGCCGACTATGGCGCCGAGGCCTATGTCGCCGACATCAATCGCGCCGCCGCCCGCCTGACGCGCGAGGTGGCGGGCCCCGACCGTTTCGTGGTCGGCGCGGTGGGCCCGACCAACAAGACATTGTCGCTCTCGCCCGACGTCGAGAACCCGGCCTATCGCGAAGTCACTTTCGACGAGGTCGTTGCCTGCTACGAACAGCAGGTCGAGGCGCTGGCCGAAGGAGGCATCGACTTCGTGCTGGTCGAGACGATTTTCGACACGCTCAACGCGAAGGCCGCGATCGTCGCGACCAAAAACATCGAACGGCGTATCGGGCGCGACTTGCCGCTGATGATCTCGATGACGCTGACCGACCTGTCGGGGCGCAACCTGTCCGGGCATACGGTCGAGGCGTTCTCGACCGCCATCGCCCACGCGCGGCCCCTCACCATCGGGCTCAACTGCAGCTTCGGCGCCGCCGCCTTGCGCGCGCATCTGAAAACCATCGCGGCGAGCGCCCCGACGCTGGTCATGGCCTATCCCAATGCCGGGCTCCCCAACGATCTGGGCGAATATGACGAGGCGGCCACAGACACTGCGGCGCAGGTGTCCGAATGGCTCGACGAGGGTCTGGTCAATATCGTCGGCGGCTGTTGCGGCACCACGCCCGAGCATATCGCCGCCATCGCCGCCGCTTGCGAGGGCGCGACGCCACGGGCGCCTGCGTCCCCCGACCCGGCCATGAACCTCGCCGGGCTCGAACCGATGAGGCTCGCCAGCTAGATGAGCGACAATCTCTCCAGCCGCTTCGTCATGGTCGGCGAACGCACCAACGTCACCGGCTCGGCGCGCTTCAGGAAGCTGATCGTCGCGGGCGATTACGACACGGCGGTCGAGGTCGCGCGCGACCAGGTCGACAATGGCGCGCAGATCATCGACGTGAACATGGACGAAGGCCTGCTCGACGGGGTCGAGGCGATGGGTCATTTCCTGCGCCGTATCGCCGCCGAACCCGACATCGCGCGCGTGCCGGTGATGATCGACAGCTCCAAATGGGAAGTGATCGAGGAAGGTTTGAAGACCGTCTCGGGCAAGCCTGTCGTCAATTCGATCAGCCTCAAGGAAGGCGAGGAAGATTTCCTCGAAAAAGCGCGCAAGATCAGGGATTATGGCGCCGCCACCGTGGTCATGGCGTTCGACGAGACGCGGCAGGCGGATACCAAGGATCGCAAGGTCGAGATTTGCGCGCGCGCCTACGACCTGCTGGTCGAAAACGGCTTTCCGGCCAGCGACATCATCTTCGACCCCAATATCTTCGCGGTCGCGACCGGGATTGACGAGCATCGCCGCTACGGCATCGATTTCATCGAAGCGTGCCGTGAGATCCGCGAGCGCTGCCCCGGCGTCCAGATCTCGGGCGGCCTCTCCAACCTGAGCTTCTCGTTTCGCGGTAACGAGCCGGTGCGCCGCGCGCTCCACTCGGTTTTTCTCTACCACGCCATTCCCGCCGGCCTGTCGATGGCGATCGTCAATGCGGGGCAGCTCGACGTCTATGACGAAATACCGCCAGAGCTGCGCGACGCGTGCGAGGACGTGCTGTTCGACCGTCGCGCCGACGCCACCGACCGGCTGGTCGAACTCGCGGAAAAATATGCCGGCGGCGGTGCCAAGAAGACCGAGCGCGACACGAGGTGGCGCGAGGCGGCGGTCGAGGAGCGGCTGGCCCACGCGCTGATCCACGGCATCGACGCACATGTCGAGGATGACGTGATGGAGGCGCATGCCAAGGCGGGCCGCGCCATCCGCGTCATCGAAGGGCCGTTGATGGACGGCATGAACCGCGTCGGCGACCTGTTCGGCTCGGGCAAAATGTTCCTGCCGCAGGTGGTGAAGTCGGCGCGCGTGATGAAGAAGGCGGTGGCGCGCCTATTGCCGCATATCGAGGCCGAGAATGAGGGCGGCGAGGGGGCTGCCAAGGGCAAGATCGTGATGGCCACGGTCAAGGGCGACGTCCACGACATCGGCAAGAATATCGTCGGTGTCGTGCTGCAATGTAACGGCTACGAGGTGGTCGACCTCGGCGTGATGGTCGGCTGGCCCGACATCCTCGCCGCGGCGCGCTCGTCCAGGGCGGACATGATCGGCCTGTCGGGCCTGATCACGCCCAGCCTCGATGAAATGGTCTCGGTCGCGGGGGAGATGGAGCGCGAGGGCCTCACAATGCCGCTGCTGATCGGCGGCGCGACGACCAGCCGCGTGCATACAGCGTTGAAGATCGCGCCTGCGCGTTCGGGCCCCGTGATCCACGTTACCGACGCCAGCCGTGCGGTCGGCGTGATGACCAAATTGCTCGGCGACGATGCGCAGCCCTATTTGGCCGAGATCGCCGCCGACTATGCCGATATCCGCGAGAAGCGGGGCAAGAAGGGCAAAGGCGCGATCGCTTCGCTCGAAGATGCCCGCGACAACCGCGCCGAGGTCGATTTCGCGCTGAAGCCGCCTGCGCCGGCGAAGCCGGGCCTCCACGTCTTCGACGACTGGCCGGTCGCCAAGCTACGCGACACGATCGACTGGACGCCCTTCTTCCGCAGCTGGGAGCTGCACGGCACCTATCCCGCAATCCTCGACGACGAAGTGGTGGGAGAGGCCGCGCGCTCGCTGTTCGACGATGCGCAGGCGATGCTCGACCGGATCGTCGCGGAGGATTGGCTTACCGCCAGGGGCGTCGTCGGGCTTTGGCCCGCTCGGTCGGAAGGCGACGACATCCTGATCGACGGCGGCACGCGACTCCCTTTCCTGCGCCAGCAGGTGAAGAAGCGCGAAGGCCGCTCGAACGACTGCCTGGCCGACTTTGTCGACACGTCCGGCGACCATCTCGGCGGCTTCGCGGTCGCGATCCACGGTGCGCACGATCGCGCCAAATCGTTCGAGGAGGCAGGCGACGACTATTCCGCGATCCTGTTGAAGGCGCTGGCCGACCGCTTGGCCGAGAGCTTCGCAGAAGCGATGCACGCCCACGTCCGCCGCGACCTGTGGGGCTATGCGCCCGACGAGCAGCTGACCAACGAGGCGCTGATTGCCGAGCAGTATCGTGGCATCCGCCCCGCGCCCGGCTACCCCGCCTGTCCCGACCACAGCTTGAAGCCGATCCTGTTCGACCTGCTTGGCGGCGATCCGGCAGGCATCTCGCTGACCGACAATTTCGCCATGTGGCCGGCCAGCGCAGTGTCGGGCTTCTATTTCGGCCATCCGCAGGCGCGCTATTTCGGCGTGGCGCGGGTCGGACGCGACCAGCTCGAGGACTATGCCGGGCGGCGCGGGGTCGATCTCGATACGGCCCAAAGATGGTTGTCGCCCAATCTCGACGAGAGCGCTGCACTCGGCTAGCGGGATGGCGATGATTTTTCGCCTCCTAATCCTCCTGACCCTGCTGATTCCCGCGCCCCTGATGGCGCAGCAGACCAATATCGTCCCGCGCCTCGTCGCCGAGGGGCCGGCGCCTGCCGACGGTGGCAAGGTCGAGCTTGCATTGGTGATGGAAACCGCGCCCGGCTGGCACGGCTACTGGCTCAATCCGGGCGATGCGGGCCTCCCGCTCCAGGCAAGCTGGGACCTGCCCGAAGGGGCGGAGCTTTTCGAACTGCGCTACCCCACGCCCGTCGCCTTCGAGGGCGCGGGGCTGATCAACTATGTCTACAAGGATACGCACGCGATCCTGGCGACGCTGACCGTCCCGCCCACCGACCGCGGCGTGCTGCGCGTGTCGGGCGATCTGCGCTGGCTCGCCTGCACCGACAAGATCTGCGTACCCGAAAAGGGCAATGTCGCGCTCGCCATTCCCGTCGGTGACGGCGCCTCGCGCCAGACCGAATTCGACGAGTATCGCAAGCGCCTGCCGCGCCCGCTCGCCGGCGACACCAGCTTCGAGATGGCCGGCGACACGGTCCGCATCGCCGTCCCGCTCCCCGCCTCGACACCGGTCGGCAAACCCACCCTCTTCCTCGCCGAAAACGGCATCATCGACTACGCCGCGCGCCAAGAGTTCCGCCGTGTAGGAGATCAGCTCGTCGCAACCCTACAACGCAGGGGCGATCAGCAAACCGACGCTCTATCCGGCGTTATCGACATCGGCGAGGGACAGGGCCTCGCCTTCGAAGCCTCCCCAGGCGACGTGCCCACCGGCGGCAAGCTCGTCGGCGGGCTCGGCATGGAGGCAGTGCTGCTCGCCATGCTCGGCGCGCTCGCGGGCGGGCTGTTCCTCAACCTTATGCCCTGCGTCTTCCCGATCCTCGCCATGAAAGCGATGCACCTCGCCAAGGCGGGTGGCAGGGAGGTCGAGGCGAAGCGCGATGCGCTCGGGTACACGCTGGGTGCGGTGCTCGGCACAGCAGCACTCGGCGGCCTGCTGCTCGCGATCCGCGCTGGCGGGACGGCGGCGGGCTGGGCGTTCCAGCTCCAGGACCCGCGCACCGTTTTCCTGCTCACGCTGCTCGCCGGTGCGATCACGATGAACCTGCTCGGCCTCTTCCGCCTTCCGGTTCTGGCAGGCGAGGTGAAGGCGAGCGGGAGCGTGTCGACGGGTGCGTTGGCGGCGCTGGTTGCAACGCCTTGTGCGGGGCCGTTCCTGGGGGCAGCGCTCGGGACGGCGCTGATCCTGCCGGTCGCGGGCGGCATCGCCGTGTTCGCCGCGCTGGGGCTGGGCCTTGCCATCCCGTTCCTGCTGATCGGTTTCGTGCCTTTCCTGCGCGAGCGCCTGCCCGCCCCGGGACCGTGGATGGTCAAGCTGCAGCGCTGGCTCGCCATCCCCATGGGGGCGACGCTGGTCGGGGCACTGTGGCTGCTGTGGCGGCTCACGGGCGATCAAGGGCTGCTGCTTGCGCTGGCAGCGCTGGCGTTGCTCGCCTTGCTGCTCTGGCTCTCGAAACGGTCGGTGGCTTTGGGCTGGACGGCTTTGGCGGGTGTCGTCGCGCTCGCGGTCGGCGGGGCCATCTTGCTACCCGACCGGCCCTCGGCCGAGAACCGTGCACCCGATTTCGCCGAGGTGTGGTCCCCCGCAAAGGTCGAGGCTGCACGCGCCGAAGGACGGCCGGTTTTCGTCTACTTCACCGCCGACTGGTGCCTGTCATGCAAGGCCAACGAAAAGGTCGCAATCGACCGTGATGGTACGCTCGAGGCGTTCGAGGCCGCCAATGTCGCGGTGCTCGTCGCCGACTGGACCGATGGCGATGCCGAGATCACGCGTTTCCTCGACGCGCGCGAGCGCGCCGGCGTGCCGCTTTACCTCTGGTACGCGCCGGGGGCGGCGGAGCCCGAAGAGCTGCCGCAGATCCTCACCCCCGACATGCTGGTGAGCCGCGCTCAGTCGTTCGCGCGATAGACCTGCTTGCCGCCCACGTAAGTCGCCAGCACCTTGGTCTCCGAAATGTCCGACGGGTCGATGGTGGTGATGTCGCGGTCGACGACGATGAAGTCGGCATAGCGCCCCGCGCTCAGCGAGCCGAGCGCGTCCTCGGCAAAACCGGCATAGGCCGCGCCCACCGTAAAGCCCGCCAGAGCTTCGCCAAGCGTCACGCGCTCGTCGGCGAGCCAGCCGCCTTCGGGTTCGCCATTGGCGTCGATGCGAGTGACCGCGACCTCGAGCCCTACGAAGGGGTTGGGATGCTCGACCGGGAAGTCGGAGCCGAACGCGAGTAAAGCGCCGCTGTCGGCGAGGCTGCGCCAGGCGAAAGCGGCGCCGAGCCGGTCCATGCCGAGCCGCTTCTCGGCCATTTTCCAGTCGCTCGTCTGGTGCACCGGCTGCATCGAGGCGATGACGTTGGAGGCCGCCATGCGCGGAAGGTCGGCGGGGTCGAGAATCTGGGTATGCTCGTTGCGGAAACGTAGGGCCGACGCGTTGGGGGTCGCCTCGACTGCGTCGAGCAGCTGGTCGTTGGCGGCGTCGCCGATCGCGTGGACCGCGACCTGATGCCCGAGCGCGACGGCGCGCGCGACGCTGTCGGCCAGCTGCTCGTCGGTCAGCATCTGGAGACCGGTCGTATCGGCGTCGGCATAGGGCGCCTTGAGCCAAGCACCGCGTGAGCCGAGCGCGCCGTCAGTGACGAGCTTGACCCCCGCCATGCGCAACTTGCCATCATAGAGCCACGGCGTCGGGCCGTTGGCGGCGATGCGTTCGAGCGTGTCGGCGCCTGCGGCATAGGCCATCACGCGCACCTTGAGCTCGCCCTCGTCGCCCGCGCGGCGCATGGCGTGCCAATGATCGTCGGGCGTGCCCATGTCGGCCATGGCGGTGAGCCCGTGTTCGAGCATGATGCCCTGCGCCAGCTCGATCGCCTCGGCATAGTCCTCACCGGTATAGGCAGGCACGAGCGCGTAGAGTGGCTTCATCGCAGTATCGACGAAGACGCCGGTCGCCTTGCCGTCATCGTCGCGCAGGATCGCGCCGCCGACGGGGTCGGGCGTGTCGTCCGAAGTGCCCGCCATCTGCATCGCCATCGTGTTGACGACGGTGGCGTGCCCGTCGACGCGTTCGAGGATGACGGGGCGGTCCGAGACGACCGCGTCGAGATCGGCGGCTGTCGGGAAGCGGCCGTCGGAGAACATTTCGTGGTTCCACCCGCGCCCGACGATCCAACCGTCGCCCGGGTTGGCGGCGGCAAAGTCTGCGAGCTGCTGCTGGAGCGAGGCAATGCTGTCGGTCCCGAACAGCTGCAGGCTCATCATCGTCTGGCCCATCATCAGGAAATGGCCATGCCCGTCAATCAGGCCAGGAAGCACGTGCGCACCTTCCATATCGACCCGCAGGTCGGCGCTCGGCACCGTGTCGCCAGCGCGATAGGTGGCGACGATCTTGCCCTGCTCGTCCACCATCATGGCATTGAAGCGCACGATCTCGCCGTCGGCGGTCGCCTGCACACCGTTGACGTTGTCGTAGAGCGTGGCGGGGTCGGCCAATGCCGGGCTGGCGACAAGGGCGGTGGCGGCGAGAAGGGCGAGGCGCATGATCATCTCCGAAAGTCGTTTGCGCACTCGCATAGCATTGTCGAACGCCAAGGGAAGGGCTAGGCGGCAAACATGACCGTGACGATCGACGACATCCGCGCCGCCGCCTCGCGTATCGAGGGGCAGGTCGTGAAGACCCCGATGAACCATAGCCGTACGCTGTCCGAGATTATCGGCGCACAGGTCTGGCTCAAGTTCGAGAATCTCCAGTTCACTGCGGCTTACAAGGAACGCGGGGCACTCAACAAGTTGCTGCAGCTGACCGATGCGGAGAAGAAGCGCGGCGTCATCGCGGCGAGCGCGGGCAATCATGCACAGGCAGTCGCCTATCACGGCGCGCGGCTGGGCATTCCGGTGACCATCGTCATGCCCGAGCCGACCCCGACCATCAAAGTCGTCCATACCGAAGGCCATGGCGCCAACGTCGTGCTGCACGGCAAGGTCTTCGACGATGCCTACGCCCATGCGCGCCAGCTGGAGGACGAAAAGGGCTATGTCTTCGTCCACCCGTTCGACGACGAAGCGGTCATTGCGGGGCAGGGGACGACCGCGATCGAAATGCTCGAGGCCGCGCCCGATCTCGACACGCTGGTCGTGCCGATCGGCGGGGGCGGGCTGATCAGCGGGATTGCGACCGCGGCCAAGGCGATCAAACCCGATATCGAGGTCGTCGGGGTCGAGGCCGCGATGTTCCCGGCGATGAAAGACATTATTGCAGGTCGCGAGCCCGATTGCGGTGGCGACACACTGGCCGAAGGGATCGCGGTCAAGAACCCGGGGCAGATTACGCGCGGCATCATCGCCGAGCTGGTCGACCGCATCGACCTGGTCTCGGAAGACGCGATCGAACATGCGGTGGCTCTGCTGGTCGGGATTGAGAAGTCGGTGGTCGAAGGGGCGGGCGCCGCTGGGCTCGCCGCCATGCTCGACGATCCCGACAAATATCGCGGCAAGAAGGTCGGCACGGTGCTGTGCGGCGGCAATATCGACACGCACCTGCTGGCTAACGTCCTCGTGCGCGAACTGGTACGCTGCGGGCGTATCGCGCGGCTCAAGATCGCGGCGGAGGATCGCCCGGGCGCGCTCGCGGCGATTACCAAGGCGTTCCATGAGTGCGGGGTCAACATCATCGAGACCAACCATCACCGCGTCTTCACCGCGCTGCCCGCCAAGGACACGCTGATCGAGGTCGAATGCGAAGCGCGCGACGAGGCGGCGATCGAGGCGCTGGTCGAGAAGCTCGAAGGCTACGGATTCAAGGTCACGCGCTCGCCGATCGTCTGATAGTGGCGGATTTGCGCCGGTTCCGATTCAATTCGGGACAAATTGTCCAAGGCTGGGACAGGCCCCGGCCTTAACCACACTTTGCGGCACCAAGCCCTTTTCTTGTGCGTTTTTTGGACGCATAAAGATTTTCGTAACCATGAAAGGAGCCGCCGGGTGAGCGCACCATTTCGCTTTCCCAAATTCTTCGTCACTAACCCAGCACCGTGCCCCTATATCGAGGGCAAGGTGGAACGGAAGGTCTTTACGGAGCTGAACGGCCGCCAGGCGAGCGAACTCAACGAGGCGCTCTCGCGGATCGGTTTTCGCCGTTCGCAGTCGGTTTCCTATCGTCCCTCCTGCGTCGATTGTAATGCCTGCGTGTCGGTGCGCGTGTGTGCCAAGGAATTCACGCCCAACAAGACGCAGCGTCGCCTCCTTCGCCGCAACAACGACCTCGAAGTCACCGCGTGCAAGCCGTGGACCACGGCCGAGCAATATGAGCTGCTCCAGCGCTATCTCGCCGCGCGGCACCCGGGTGGCGGCATGGCAGAAATGGACGAACAGGATTTTGCCGACATGGTCGAACAGACGCCGGTTCGCACCTATGTCGTCGAATATCGCGAGCCGTCGGTCGACGGACGCCCGGGCAAGCTGGTCGGCGCCTGCCTGTCGGACCAGCAGGCGGACGGCCTGTCGATGATCTACAGCTTCTACGACACCGGCCCCGATGCGCGGCCGAGCCTCGGCACCTACATCATCCTCGACCATATCATGCGCGCGGCGCGGGCCGACCTGCCCTACGTCTATCTCGGCTATTGGGTCGAGGGATCCCCGCGCATGGATTACAAGGCGAAGTTCAAGCCGATGGAGCGGCTGGGGCGCGAAGGTTGGGGTCCGATGGGCGAGCCGCAGCCCGACATCGCCGCCGAGCGACGCAAGGCGCCGCCGATGCGCCTCGACCGCCTCAAACGCGACTGACCATGGTCTCCATCCGCGCCGCCGACGCCGCCGATGCCGACGCGATCTGGGCGATCATCGAACCCGTGATCCGCGAAGGCGCGACCTACGCCTTCGACCGCGACAGTCCGCGCGAGAAGATGCTCGGCTTCTGGATGCGGCACTACGCTTATGTCGCGGAGAATGACGGCGAGATCGTCGGCACCTATTTCCTCAAGCGCAATCAGGGCGGCGGCGGCAGCCACGTCGCCAATTGCGGCTACATCACCTCCGAAGGCGCGCGGGGGCAGGGGGTCGCGCGGTTGATGGCCGAACATAGTTTCGAAGAAGCCAAGCGGCTCGGTTTCAAGGCGATGCAGTATAATTGTGTCGTCTCGACCAACACCGGCGCGATGCGGCTGTGGCACCTGCTCGGCTTCAAGATCATCGGCTCCATCCCCAACGGGTTCGAGCATCCCGAGAAGGGCATGGTCGACGCTTACGCCATGTATCGCTGGCTGGACTGACAAAAAAAGGGCGCCGCTGCCTCCCCGCAGCGCCGCCCTCTTGCCCCCTCAGGCTCTCGCCTGTGTTTACGCAGCAGCTTCTTCATTCTGCTTGTCTTCTTCCTGTTCGCGCAGCACGTAGCCGCGGCCCCAGACGGTTTCGATATAATTGTCGCCGCCGCAGGCCAGGCTGAGCTTCTTGCGCAGCTTGCAGATGAAGACGTCGATGATCTTGAGTTCGGGTTCATCCATTCCGCCATAGAGGTGGTTGAGGAACATTTCCTTGGTCAGCGTTGTGCCCTTGCGCAGCGAAAGGAGCTCGAGCATCGCATATTCCTTGCCGGTGAGGTGGACGCGATTGCCGTCCACTTCGACCGTCTTGGCGTCGAGATTGACCGCCAGCTTGCCGGTGCGGATGACCGACTGGCTGTGACCCTTCGAACGGCGGACGATGGCGTGGATACGTGCCACCAGTTCGTCGCGGTGGAAGGGCTTGGTGACGTAATCGTCGGCGCCGAAGCCCAGCGCACGCACCTTGGAATCGAGTTCGCCGATACCCGACAGGATCAGGACCGGCGTTTGCACTTTCGCGGTGCGGAGTTTCTTGAGGACGTCATAACCGTGCATGTCGGGCAGGTTGAGGTCCAGAAGGATGATGTCGTAATCGTAGAGTTTGCCAAGATCGAGGCCTTCTTCGCCAAGATCGGTGACATAGGTATTGAAACCTTCGGTCGAGAGCATCAGCTCGATGCTCTTGGCAATCGTGGCTTCGTCCTCAATCAGCAAAACGCGCATAATATCTTCCCCCGATTAGTACGCCGCTTCAGGCGATGACTTCACAAAAGTTTCACGACCTTAACGACGTCTAAGCGTCCATTAACCATGACATTCCTGAAGGGAAAAGGTTAATAAGTCCTAAAGCGAGGCAAAAAGTTAACTTTTCCGCCAACCGTGACTCTGGGGACTCACTTTAGGTCAAGCCTTGTGAACCCGCGCTGAGCGTGCCAACGGCCAAATCCATGAATCTCGAAGACAAAATCCTGTTCGTCGATGGCGAGGTGCTGGTGCTGGACAAGCCGGCAGGGCTGCCCGTCGATACGCCCCGCCGTGGAGGAGACAGTATCGAACGGCGGCTGGAAGAGTTGACGCTCGGTTACAAAAGGTTGCCGACGCCGATGCACCGGCTCGACCAGGATACGTCGGGCTGCCTGCTGTTCGCGCGCCATCCCGCGGCGCGCAAATGGACGCAGGCGATGTTCGAAGAGCAAAAGGTCGAGAAGACCTATCTCGCCGTGCTCGGCGACGTGGTCGAGGGCGAGGAAGGTCAGATCGACCTGCCGCTGGGCAAGGTGTCGAGCAAGGATGCCGGCTGGCGCATGACGCACGACCCGCAAGGCAAGGCGGCGCGCACGCGTTGGCGCAAGATCGCGGAGCAGGACGGCAGGACGCTGGTCGAGTTCGTCCCCGAGTCCGGCCGCACCCACCAGATTCGCGTGCACGCGCGCGAGGGGCTCGGGGTCGGGATCGTCGGGGACCGCGTCTATGGCTATCCCGGCGGGGAGATGATGCTGCACGCATGGAAGCTGGCGACGCCGCGCAAGAAGGGGCATCGCCTGGAAGTGACCGCGCCGCTGCCCGAGCATTTCGCCGAGTGGGCCGCGCATGTCGCCTGAGGACGTCACGATCCCAGAGGATGCGCTGGAGGAGACGTTCCTCGCGGCGACCGGGCCGGGCGGGCAGAACGTCAACAAGAATGCCACTGCCTGCCAGCTGCGGGTCGATGTCGCGGCGCTTGGCCTGCATCCGCGCGTGGTCAATCGGCTGCGCCATATTGCGGGGAGCAAGGTTACCAAGGACCGCAGGGAGATCATCTTCACCGCGCGTTCGCACCGCAGCCGCGAGGCAAACCGCGAGGAGGCGCGGGCGCGCCTTGCGGAGATGATCGCCAAGGCCCATGTCCAGCCCAAGAAACGCAAGAAAACGCGCGTCAGCCGCTCGCAAAAGGCCAAGCGCGTGGATAGCAAAGTGAAGCGCGGCCAGAAAAAGGCTCTGCGCGGGAAAGTGAAATATTGATGTTCGACTTCAAGATCGACGCCAACGACAAGCCCAAAATGTATGCCGAGCTCGGCCAAGCGCTCGAGGCGCTGGTCGCGGGCGAGCCCGACGCTATTGCGAATATGGCCAATGCCGCGGCGCTGATCTGGGAAACGCTGCCCGACATCAACTGGGCGGGCTTCTATCGCAACATTGACGGCGAACTCGTGCTCGGCCCGTTCCAGGGACGCGCGGCCTGCATCCGCATTCCGATCGGCAAGGGCGTGTGCGGCGCGGCAGCCGAAACCAAGGAGACGCAGCTGGTTGCAGACGTCCATGCCTTCCCCGGTCACATTGCGTGCGATGCGGCCTCGCGTAGCGAGATCGTGGTGCCGATCATGAAGAATGGCGAAGTCATCGCCGTGCTCGACATCGACAGCCCCGAACCCGACCGCTTCGATAAGGAAGACAAGGACGGCTGCGAGGCGCTGGGCCGAATTTTCGAGAAGGCGCTAGCTTAAACTCTCGACCTGCTCGTCGGTCATCGCACCGGGGATCAGCAGCACGGGGCAGGGCAGGTCGCCCGCGCCCTCGCCGGTGAAATGCTTGACGATTGGGCCGGGATTAGCGCCCTCGGCGGCGCCCAGTACCAGCGCGGCGATGTCGCCCTCGGCGATGCGCTCGCGGATCGCCTTGATCGGGTCGCCTTGTTTCACGGTGAGCTTGGGCGCGGTGCCGGTTTCCTCGACCAGCTGGCCGATCAGGCTGGCGATCTGTGCCTCCAGCCGGACGCGCTCTTCTTCTTCCATCGCGGCCTGTACACCGCCCCACTGGACGAATTCCTGCGGCTCGACGACGGCGAGCACTTCGACCGCGCGATCGGTCTTGGCGGCACGGCGCGCGGCGAAGCGCAATGCGACTTTCGCCTCGGGTGCGTCCTTCATAATGACCAGGTAGGTCTGCATATAGCGGTTCGCCTCCCCTTCGTTGAACGCCGGAACCGACGCTGCGCCAGAAACGCTGGAAGCGCAAGAATCCGCGTGTTCCGCCCGCCGCCCTCTTGACCCCACCCACCGCAATGCGCTTGTGGGGCGCAAGAGCTTCAAAAGGGAAATCCATGGCCACCGAACTCAAGATGCCTGCGCTGTCGCCGACGATGGAAGAAGGCACACTCGCCAAATGGCTCGTGAAAGAGGGCGATGAAGTGTCGTCGGGCGATATTCTCGCCGAGATCGAGACCGACAAGGCGACGATGGAGTTCGAAGCGGTCGACGAGGGCACCGTGCTCAAGATCCTGGTCGACGAAGGCACCGACAATGTCGCGGTCGGCACCGTGATCGCAATGCTGGGCGAGGAAGGCGAGGAAGTGTCCGCGCCGTCCAATGACAAGCCCGAAGCCAAGAGCGCACCCGAAGCCGCGCCGAGCCCCGACAAGGGTTATGGCCGCGACAGCGCGCCCGAACCCGAGACCAAGGAAGTCCCCGCCGAGACGAAGGCCCCCGCCGCGCCGACCAAGTACGGCGAGCGGGTGAAGGCCTCGCCGCTGGCGCGTCGCCTGGCCGAGGCGCAGGGCATCGATCTGACCACCATCACCGGGAGTGGCCCGGGCGGGCGCATCGTGCGCGCCGACCTCGGCGAAGGTGCCGGCGGGGCCAAGGCCGCGCCCAAACAGGCGGCCGCCGCGCCGACTCCGCAGGCTGCGAGCGTCGATCCGGGCGACATTCCGCACAGCGTCGAGAAGCTGTCGAACATGCGCAAGACGATCGCGCGCCGCCTGACCGAGTCCAAGCAGCAGGTGCCGCACATTTATCTCACGGTCGATATCCAGCTCGACAAGCTGCTGAAGCTGCGCAGCGAAATGAATGCCGGGCTCGAAGCGCGCGGGATCAAGCTGTCGGTCAACGACATGCTGATCAAGGCGCTCGGCGTCGCGCTGATGGAAGTGCCCGAGTGTAACGTCAGCTTCGGCGACGGCGAACTGATCAAGTATGAACGCGCCGACATTTCGGTTGCGGTCAGCATTCCCAACGGGCTGATCACGCCCATCGTCGCGGGCGCGAACGACAAGGCGCTGTCGAAAATCTCGACCGAGATGGGCGACCTCGCGGGCCGCGCGAAGGAAGGCAAGCTGCAGCCGCATGAGTATCAGGGCGGCACGGCCTCGCTGTCCAACATGGGCATGTTCGGGATTAAGCAGTTCGAGGCGGTCATCAACCCGCCGCAGGGCATGATCATGGCGATCGGCGCGGGCGAAAAGCGTCCCTATGTGATCGACGACAGCCTCCAGATCGCCACCGTCATGAGCGCCACCGGCAGCTTCGACCATCGCGCCATCGATGGGGCGGACGGCGCAAGGCTGATGCAGGCATTCAAACGACTGGTCGAGAACCCGTTGGGGATGGTGGCTTAGTTGAGCAATCACCTGAAGGCTTGGCGATTGGCCCGAGGCTTCACACAAGAAAGGCTCGCAAACCGCATCTCAACGGGAAAATCTGTCATTTCCGACCTTGAGAAAGGCAAGTTGCGTCTTTCTCAGCCTTGGTTGGAGAAAATCGCTCCCGTATTCGGGACGACGCCCGGAGCAATCCTTGACGGTCCGCCGAATGAATCTGTGAGAGCCCCCCTCATCCGCGTGACCGCCATGCCCTCGGACACCAACCCCTATGGCGGCATCTTCGGTGGGTGGCTGATGAGCCAGATGGCGCTGGCGGCGGGGTCGCTCGCGTCGCGCCATTCGAAGGGCAAGGCGGTGGTCGTGGCCGCGACCGACTTGTCGTTTCCGGGCGCGATGGAGGTGGGGGACGAACTCTCCGTCTACGCCACGCTGGAGCGCGAGGGCACGACCTCGATGACCATCCGCGCCACCGCCAGAGGCCGCGAACGCGACGGGGATCGCGAGTTCGATGTCGCCTCTGGCCTGTTCACCTTTGTCGCGACCACCGCGGACAACAAAAAGCGCCCGGTACGCCGCTGAAACGACTTGTTTACCCTCTTGCGCGAGACTCGGGTGCATGAGTTGGCTCGGTTCTCTCGTGTTCGGCGCATTGCTCGCCTTCATCCTGCCCATGGCGACGGGCGGGCGCGACGGCATCTGGCGCGACAGCTGGGCCGGGGTCGGCACCATCGCGCCGTTCGACCAATCGCCCGGCCTGCTCTTCTCCATCCCGCTCTTCGTCGGCAGCGCTATCGCGCTGCGCCTCTTCTTCAGCTGGCACCGCAACTAGGCGCGCGGCGCGGGGTCTTGTCGCCCTGACGCGCACCAGCTAGTCGGCTCCCAAGACAAAAATCGGGAGCTTGCCACGTGGCCAATTCATACGATCTCATCGTCCTCGGTTCGGGACCCGGCGGCTATGTCGCAGCGATCCGCGCGTCGCAGCTCGGCATGAAGACCGCGATCGTGGAGCGCGAGAGCCTGGGCGGCATCTGTCTCAACTGGGGCTGCATCCCGACGAAGGCGCTGCTGCGCTCGGGCGAGATCCTCCATCACATGAAGCATGCCGAAAAGTTCGGGCTGAAAGCGGACGGGGTCGGCATGGACATCGACAAGGTCGTCGCGCGCAGCCGCGGGGTCGCAAAACAGCTTAACCAGGGCGTCACCGGGTTGATGAAGAAGAACAAGATCGACGTGCACATGGGCACCGGCCACATCGACGGCGTCGGCAAGCTGTCGGTGACCGACGACAAAGGCAAGAAGACGCAGCTGACCGCCAAGAACATCATCGTCGCCACCGGCGCGCGGGCCCGCGACCTGCCATTTGCCGAGACCGATGGCGACAAGATCTGGACCTATCGCCATGCGATGGTGCCCAAGGAAATGCCCAAGGACCTGCTGGTCATCGGCTCGGGCGCGATCGGGATCGAGTTCGCGAGCTTCTACAACGACATGGGCGCAAACGTGACCGTGGTCGAAATGCTCGACCGCATCGTGCCGGTCGAGGACAAGGATATCAGTGCAGAGCTCCAGAAGAGCCTCAAGAAGCAAGGCATGAACATCATGGCGGGCGCGGGGGTCGAAAGCCTCAGCGCGACCAAGAAGGGCGTCACCGCCAAGATCAAGGACGCCAAGGGCAAGGTGGAGGAGAAGACTTTCTCACACTGCATCGTCGCCATCGGCATCGTCCCCAACACCGAGAATATCGGCATCGACAAGTTGGGCGTGAAGACCACCAAGGGTCATGTCGACACCGACGCCATGTGCCGCACCAACGTGAAGGGCATCTGGGCGATCGGCGACGTCACCGCGCCGCCGTGGCTCGCGCACAAGGCCAGCCATGAAGGCATCATCTGCGTCGAAGCGATCGCGCAGGAAGCGGGCAACAAGGATGTCCATCCGCACGCGATGGACGTGAAGAATATCCCGGGCTGCACCTATTGCCACCCGCAGGTCGCGAGCGTCGGCCTCACGGAAGAGAAAGCCAAGGAAGCCGGGCACAAGGTGAAGGTCGGCAAGTTCCCCTTCATCGGCAACGGCAAGGCGATCGCGCTGGGCGAGACCGAGGGCTTCATCAAGACCGTGTTCGATGCGGAGACGGGCGAACTGCTCGGCGCGCACATGATCGGCGCGGAAGTCACCGAGCTGATCCAGGGCTATACCGTCGGGAAGCAGGGCGAGCTGGTCGAGGAAGACTTTATGAACGCCGTCTTCCCGCATCCGACATTGAGCGAAATGATGCACGAAAGCGTCCTCGCCGCCTACGGCCGCGTGCTGCATATCTGACGGAACGACCCGCGCCACTTGTGCGTCTCACCGGCAAGCCAAACGGAAAGGGCTTGTCGTCAAGCGTTCTCACCTCCTTCCCTTGATCGCCGTCTTCGCGCTCGCCGCGTGCGAGGGTGTGCAGGAGTTCGAGGAGGAAGTTGACGAAGAGATTGCGGAAGGCATCGAGCATGTCGGTGAAGGCATCGAACGATTGCTTCCCGACGAGCTATTCGCCAGCGAGGAACTGAAGCGCGCCATCCGCGAGGAGGAGGGCGAACTGGACTTTGTCTATCGCGACGTGACCGGTCGTCCGACCGTCGGCGCGGGGCACCTGGTAAGGCCCGAGGACGGGCTGGCGGTAGGCCAGCGCATCACGCGCGAGCAGTTGGAGAAATTCCTCGAGGACGATGTCAGGCTCGCTGAAGACAATGCGCGGCTGCTGGCCAGGGACACGCCGCTCGCGCAGCATGAATTCGATGCGCTGGTCGACCTGGTCTACAATGTCGGCCCGGGCAATGTGAGCGAGGAGAAAAGCCCCGCGCTCAACGATGCACTCCGGCGACGCGATTATCGCAAGATCGCCGAGAATCTTGTCTATACCAAGGATGCGCTGGGACGACCCGCAGGTGGCCTGGTGCGCCGCTCGGAGCGTCGGCGGCGAATGTTCGAGAAAGGTGATTATGGGCAGCTTCGGTAAATCGATGGCCGCGCTGGGCGTGCTGGCGCTGGCGGCGTGCGACACCGCGACGCCGACCGAGAACGCGATCGAGGAAGCGCAGGGACCCGAAGGCGAAGCCGTCCCGCCGGGCAGCGAGGCCGCGAGCGAATGCCTTGAAGACATCTGGCAGGCCCGCGAAGCGATGGGCGACTTTGACGCCGATGCCGAACGCCGTTTCGACCAGCAGCACGATTCCGCCAAGGGTGGCGCGATCAGCTGCGCGACCGGAACGAGCGCCAGCCAGTTCGAGGCCACGCTGACTGCCCTTCGCGCCGCTGCGACCGATAGCGACCGCGCGGGGCTTCTGGCCGAAGCGGGCATTCCACTGCTTTTCATTTCGGCCGATGGCGAGACGCGCCAGCTCGAGAGCCCCGAAGCGCTCGAGGCTGCGTTCGATACGGTCTTCGCGCCCGCAACGATCGAGAAACTGAGGATCTTGTCGCTCGACGACATGACCGTCGTGCCCGGTAAGGGCGGCTTTTTCGAACTCGGCGCCTTCTGGCTTGTCGTGCCTGAATTGGGGGCGCGACCACAGCTCGCCACGGTCAATGACCAAGCAGCGGCGGAGGCGGCGCTATTGGATGACGGGACGACTTAGCCCTTTCTTAGGGCTTGGGTGCCATCATCGAGCCATGAAGATCGATGCCCGCAAGTTTGCGACCTGGCTGATTGCGCTCGCCATCGTCATGGCGCTCTATTCGCTGGCGAGCGACGGGGAGACACTGCTCGCGAGCGGTTTCGGCGTCGGCATTCTCGTGGTCGGTATGGTCTTTCGACGCGCAATCTTCAGCGCCGTCCACCGCGTCGTGGAAAACACCGTCGACACCCAGGCGACCAAGCTGTTCGGCGAAGCGCGCGACCCGGGCGAGCCGTTCGATTTCGAGGGAGCGATCCAACGGCATCTCGACGCGCGCGAGGACGAGGCGTTCGATCCCGACGCGGCCTTCGACCGCTATATGGCGAAACGCGCCGCCGGCGAGGTCACGCCGCCGCCCGGGACCCAACGCCGAACCTTCGGGCGCAAGGGTATCTGACGCTTTGCTCTTGGCAGCGCACAGGCGCTGCGCCACGGTGCCGCACATGGGCAAGGGCACTCACCAATATGTTCCCGACGAACGCAACGCGTCGGTCCTCATCGACATCAATGGCGACCATATCCCGCGTGAGAAGGCGATGGTCAGCGTCTTCGACAGCGGCTTCATGCTCGGCGACGGGGTATGGGAGGGCATCAGGCTGCATGGCGGGCGGCTGGCCTTTCTCGATCGGCATCTGAAGCGGCTCTATCGCGGTGCCAAGGCGATCCACATGAATATAGGGATCGACGAGGCCGAGATGACGCGGCGACTCTACGCGGTGCTCGATGCCAACGGCATGACCGACGAGGGCGCGCATGTGCGTTTGATGGTGACGCGCGGTGTGCGCTCGACCCCTTATCAGGACCCGCGCGTGGTGGTGGGCGATGCAACCATCGTCATCATCCCCGAGTGGAAGCGCGCTGCGCCCGAAACAGCGACGCGGATGCTTGACCTGTTCACCGTCCATGTCCGGCGCGGTGATCCGGCGGTGCAGGACCCCAAGCTCAATTCGCACAGCAAACTGAACTGCATCACCGCCTGCATCCAGGCGGCCGAAGCAGGCGCGGACGAGGCGCTGATGCTTGACCCGCACGGCTTCGTCGCGACGTGCAATTCGACGCACTTCTTCATCGTGCGCGATGGCGAAATCTGGACGTCGAGCGGCAACTATTGCCTCGACGGCATCACGCGGCAGATCGTGCTCGAAATTGCGCGCGAGGCGGGCATCACGGCGCTGGAGAAAAATTTTTCGCTTACCGAGGTTTATGGGGCCGAAGAGGCGTTCACGACCGGCACCTTCGCGGGCGTCGCGCCGGTGGGGACCATCGATGGGCGCGTGATCGGGACGACGCGCGGACCAATGGTCGAGCGGCTGCAGCAACTCTATCTGGAACGGATTGCCGCCGACGTCGCGGCAGCAGATCGCCCCTTCGAGCAGGCTCAGGGCAGGCCGTGACACTGCGCATCGCCATGTGGTCGGGGCCGCGCAATATCTCGACCGCCATGATGCGCGCCTTCTCGAGTCGCCCCGACACCCATGTGAGCGACGAGCCCTTTTATGGCGCCTTTCTCAAGGCGACGGGCGAACCGCATCCAATGGCGGCCGAGACCATCGCCGACATGGATTGCGACTGGCGCTCGGTCGCTCAGAAGCAAAAGGGTGATCCGCCCGACGGGTCGGCGGTCTGGTACCAAAAGCATATGCCTCACCACATGGTCGGCGAGATCGGCCTTGGGGAGTTTCTTGAAAGCCATCGCCACGCCTTCCTGATCCGCGCGCCAGAGTGCGTGGTGGCGAGCTATCGCAAGAAGAACGAATTGCGCGAGCCCGAGATGCTCGGCTTCGCGCAGGTCCGCGACTATGTCGAGCAGGTCATCGAAGCGACTGGCGACGTGCCGCCGATCGTCGACAGCGACGATATCTTGGAAGATCCGGAAACGATGCTGCGCAAATTGTGTGCTGCTCTGGGCCTCGATTGGAACGTGGCCATGCTGTCCTGGGAGGAGGGGCCGCACCCGCAGGACGGTGTGTGGGGCGCGCACTGGTACGATCGCGTCAACCGGTCGACGGGTTTTGCGGGGGCGCCGGGGCCGATGCCCGAGTTGGAAGGTGACTATGCCCGCGTCGCCGAGGCGTGCGCTGCCGACTATGCGTGGCTGCACGAACGGGCCATCGCCTAGTCGCTGACGGTGTAGTCGAAGCTTATCTCGCCCTCGCTCGGACGGCTGAACTCCAGCAAGTGCGTCTTGCCATCTGCAGTCCAGCCAAGTCGCCCATTGCGTCCCGCCGTGTCCACGGCGTTTGCCGAGACATCGACAGCGAAATCCTCGCCGAAGGCGAACAGGGTCGCGGCGGCCTGGCAATTCGCACGTTGAAGTCGATAGCCGATCGCCGCGTTGGCCATGATCTTCTTGTAACCGCGTGAGAACCAGCCCTGATAGCGCGGTTCCTTGCGGCCCGAAACGCAGTCCGCCGCCTTGGCCGATCCGAGCAACGGAGCGATCTGCAGCGGCACGTCATACGAAGGGAGGTCGACTGCAAAGCGCAGGCCATCCTGTCGCGCTTCCAACCCCGGCGCGAGGTGGAACCACTGGGTCGCGTCGTGGCGCTTTCCGAGATTATTTTTGAACCAGTCGAAGCAGACCAGCCACCGGCCCGGCGCCATAACGAGCAGCCGCGCATGGCGCATCCCCTCGAAGTGTCGCGCCTCGGTCTCGAACGCGATCAGGCTGGTATCGTCGGCGACAAAGCTGCGTCCGGTCGCGCTGCCGAACGGCTTTACGCCCTGACGGGGATAATTCTCGCCGTCGAACTCGAGGCAGTTATGCGCGCGGGTGGACTCGCAATAGATGCGATATGGATCGCTGTACCAGAAGCCGTCTTTTCGCAGTTTCGAGCCCGCTTCGGTTTTGCCGACATAGCCGTAGCGCCCGGCATCGACGAGGATCGGCTGGCCGCGATCGCTCCAGATGAAACCGAGCGTGTCGGCATGTTTGTGCGTGCGCGAGTGGAAGCCGGCCTGCTGGAGCAGGTAGCTGTCGGTCGCGAAGGTCGGCTCTGTCTTCTGCGGGACACGGGCGGCGAAATAGCCGGCATCGCGAAACGCCGCGATGGGGGTGGCGGGCGGTGTGCCGATGCGCCCGGCAGTCGCGGCGTAGCGCATCTCTTCGCTCTTCCATTGCCGACGGGCGAGCTTGCGCGGTCGAATGACCAGCTGATGGTCGGAATCGCCGATATTGGCGATGTGTCCGTTGGGCTGCACGAACCAGGAGAGGGCTCGCTCGATCCGATCGGCGAAGGCAATGATCGCATCATCCTCGACCAGCCCAGCATCGATCAGCGCCTGCACGGTCGAGTAGACCATTCGGTGATAGTCGGGCGAATGCTCCATATGGGCGCCGTCATCGCCGAACTGCTGATGGATCATCCTGTCGAGCCGCGCCTGCCCCTGCCTCTTCGCGCGGGCCATTTCGGGAGCCTCATCGGCATAGCGCCGCGCCATCGCGAGCTGCCCTGCAACCTGGTAGAAGCCGTGATTGTTATGGAACATGATGTTGTCGTCGTCGGCTAGGTAGCCGGCGTGGAGCAGGAGGGTCGACCAGAGGAGGTCGCGCTCCTCTGACGAGCCGAGGTCGGCCTCGCGCATCGCCTCGAGCAAATAAGCGAGGCGATAGGCGCGTAGTCCCGCCGCCATGTCGTACCAGGCCATGTCGGTCTCGCCCGAGGGCGCTGCCATCGACGCCCTGTTCCCGTAGCGCCGCGACCAGTCGAGCGCGACCTCTGCCGACTTGGCGAGATAGTCGCTATCGCCCGTGATCGAGTGCGCCATGAGCGGCAGGTCGAGCATGTCGAGCGAATGGGCGTGATAGTTGCGCGAACGTTCGGACTGGTCGTGGAGGATCCAGCGCTCGTCGTCATCGGGTGACGTGGGGTCAAAGAAGCCCACCCACGGCCCGCGTCGATATTGGGCGTCCGCTTGCTTCTGGACCTCGCCCGGATCGAGCTTGAAGAAATTTTCGTATGCGAACATGAACTGAGATGATCACCTGGAATGGCGGGATGCGGGGCATCCCCTATCGCACCGTCAGGCCGAGCGAAAGCGGGAAAGCGTGGGTCAGGCGGGCAGCGGGGGATCGGCTCTCTTCGCCCCGCACCCCGTTGACCTTCAAGGCGAATCCTCCTAAGGGGCCGCTCGTCCGACGCGAACGCCAGTCATTGGCGCGATCCGACGACGCAAAATAGAGCTGAACAATGGCATGCGCCGCGAAGGGTTACCGCCCGTCAAGCCGGGAGGGAGAGCCTTCGTTGGTTTTGCGTATGTCAAAGTAACCGCAAAGAGAAGGTGAAGGCTTCATGCCGACGATTAACCAGTTGGTCCGCAAGGGCCGTACCAAGCAGGTTGCCAAGAGCAAAGTGCCTGCAATGGAGCAGAACCCGCAGAAGCGCGGCGTCTGCACCCGTGTCTACACCACCACCCCGAAGAAGCCGAACTCGGCGCTTCGTAAGGTTGCCAAGGTCCGCCTGACCAACCAGCGCGAAGTCATTTCGTACATTCCGGGTGAAGGCCACAACCTCCAGGAACACAGCGTCGTGCTGATCCGCGGCGGCCGTGTGCGCGACCTTCCGGGTGTGCGCTACCACGTGCTGCGTGGCGTGCTCGATACGCAGGGTGTCAAGGACCGCCGCCAGAGCCGTTCGAAGTACGGCGCCAAGCGTCCCAAGTAACTGGATCGTCGGTGCGCGCCGCCTGCTGATGGCCGGCGCCCCGCTCAGATAAGGATAAGACTATGTCCCGTCGTCGTCGCCCTGAAAAGCGCGTCATTCTCCCCGATCCCAAGTTCGGGGACCTCGTCCTGTCGAAGTTCATGAATTCGGTCATGCTCGACGGCAAGAAATCCGTCGCAGAACGCATCGTCTACGGTGCCCTCGACAATGTCGAAGCCCGCATGAAGAAGGACCCGCTGGGCGTCTTCCATGAAGCGCTTCAGAACATCAAGCCGGGCGTCGAAGTGCGCAGCCGCCGCGTCGGTGGTGCGACGTACCAGGTCCCCGTCGAAGTGCGCGCCGAGCGTGCCCAGGCGCTGGCCATTCGCTGGCTCATCGGTGCCGCGCGTTCGCGTCCCGAAAAGACCATGGCCGCCCGTCTCTCGGGTGAGCTGATGGACGCCTCGCAGAACCGCGGCAACGCTGTGAAGAAGCGCGAAGATACGCACCGCATGGCGGAAGCGAACCGCGCCTTCTCGCACTACCGCTGGTAACAAGAATGACATGCCGGGCTGCCACAGGGCGGCTCGGCATCACCCCCGTAAAGGAAGATTATCATGGCCCGCAGCCATCCCATCGAGCGCTATCGTAATATCGGTATCATGGCGCACATCGACGCCGGCAAGACCACGACGACCGAGCGTATCCTCTATTACACCGGTAAATCGTACAAGATCGGCGAAGTCCATGACGGCGCCGCCACGATGGACTGGATGGAGCAGGAGCAGGAGCGCGGCATCACCATCACGTCGGCCGCCACGACCACCTTCTGGACGGTCAAGGATGGCGACGATGTCGGTGCAGAGCATCGCATCAACATCATCGACACGCCCGGCCACGTCGACTTCACCATCGAAGTCGAGCGTTCGCTGCGCGTGCTCGACGGCGCGGTCGCGGTGTTCGACGGCGTTGCGGGCGTAGAGCCGCAGTCGGAAACGGTGTGGCGCCAGGCGGACAAGTACAAGGTTCCGCGGATGTGCTTCATCAACAAGCTCGACCGCACCGGTGCCGATTTCTATTATTGCGTGAAGTCGATCGTCGATCGTCTCGGCGCGACCCCGCTGGTCCTTGCCCTGCCGATCGGCTCGGAGGACAAGCTCAAAGGCATCGTCGACCTGGTCAAGATGCGCGCTGTCGTCTGGAAGGACGAGAGCCTGGGCGCCGAGTTCGTCTACGAAGACATTCCCGCCGACATGGCCGACAAGGCCGCCGAGTATCGTGAGAAGCTCGTCGAACTCGCCGTCGAACAAGACGACGACGTGATGATGGCCTACCTCGAAGGCGAAGAGCCCGACGTCGCGACGCTCAAGCAGCTCATCCGCAAGGGTACGCTCGGCCGTGCGTTCGTTCCCGTGCTGTGCGGCTCGGCGTTCAAGAACAAGGGCGTGCAGCCCCTGCTCGACGCCGTCGTCGACTATATGCCTTCGCCGATCGACGTTCCGCCGATCGAAGGTGTCATCCCCGACACCGAAGAAAAGGACACGCGTCCCAGCTCGGACGAAGCGCCTTTCTCGGCGCTGGCCTTCAAGATCATGAACGACCCGTTCGTCGGCTCGCTCACCTTCGCCCGCATCTACTCGGGCAAGCTCTCCAAGGGCACGGTCCTGAACTCGGTGAAGGACAAGAAGGAAAAGATCGGCCGCATGCTGCTGATGCACTCGAACAACCGCGAGGACATTGAAGAAGCATTCGCCGGCGACATCGTCGCCATCGCGGGCCTGAAGGAAACCACTACGGGCGACACGCTGTGTGCATCGTCGAAGCCGATCATCCTCGAGCGCATGGAGTTCCCGGACCCCGTGATCGAGCTGTCGGTCGAACCCAAGACCAAGGCTGACCAGGAAAAGATGGGCGTCGCGCTCAATCGCCTGGCCGCCGAAGACCCCAGCTTCCGCGTGACGACCGACCACGAAAGCGGTCAGACGATCATCAAGGGCATGGGCGAGCTTCACCTCGACATTCTCGTCGATCGCATGAAGCGCGAGTTCAAGGTCGAAGCGAATGTCGGTGCGCCGCAGGTGGCCTATCGTGAATCGCTCAAGAAGCCGGTCGAGCTGACCTACACCCACAAGAAGCAGTCGGGTGGTTCGGGTCAGTTCGGTGAAGTGAAGGTCAAGCTCACCCCGGGTGAGCGCGGCGCCGGCATCACCTTCACCGACAACGTCAAGGGCGGTAACATTCCGAAGGAATATATCCCGTCGGTCGAAAAGGGCATGCGCGAAACCGCAGAAACCGGCTCGCTCATCGGCTTCCCAATCATCGACTTCGACATCGAGCTGCTCGACGGTAAGTATCACGACGTCGACTCGTCGGCGCTGGCGTTCGAAATCACGGGTCGTGCCGCGATGCGCGAAGCCGCACAGCGTGCGGGCATCAAGCTGCTCGAGCCGGTGATGAAGGTTGAAGTCGTGACCCCCGAGGACTATCTCGGCGACGTCATCGGCGACTTGAACAGCCGTCGTGGCCAGATCCAGGGCACCGACAGCCGCGGCAACGCACAGGTCGTCGAAGCCATGGTCCCGCTGGCGAACATGTTCGGCTACATCAACGAGCTGCGCAGCTTCACCTCGGGTCGTGCCCAATATTCGATGCAGTTCTCGCACTATGACGAAGTGCCGCAGAACGTTGCGGACGAATTGAAGGCGAAGATGGCCTAACGGGGCTAGCGTAACCCGAAAATACTCGTTAAGGGCGCACCCGTCTCCAAGGGCGGGTCGCCCGGAACACCTTAGATAGAAGATACGAAAAGAGGCGTATAATGGCGAAGGCAAAATTCGAGCGGAACAAACCGCACGTCAACATCGGCACCATCGGTCACGTCGACCACGGCAAGACCTCGCTGACCGCGGCGATCACCAAGACCCTGGCGGAAGCCGGCAAGTCGGAAAAGGTCGATTTCGAAAACATCGACAAGGCCCCGGAAGAGCGCGAGCGCGGCATCACCATTTCGACGGCGCACGTCGAATATGAAACCGACAACCGCCACTATGCGCACGTCGACTGCCCGGGTCACGCCGACTATGTGAAGAACATGATCACCGGTGCCGCCCAGATGGACGGCGCGATCCTCGTGGTTTCGGCCGCTGACGGCCCCATGCCGCAGACCAAGGAGCACATCCTGCTCGCCAAGCAGGTCGGCGTTCCGACCATGGTCGTGTGGCTCAACAAGGTCGACCAGGTCGACGATCCCGAGCTTCTCGAACTCGTCGAACTCGAAATCCGCGAAGAACTTTCGAAGCGTGACTTCGACGGCGACAACATTCCGATCATCGCCGGTTCGGCGCTTGCTGCTCTCGAAGACAGCAACCGTGAAATCGGTCAGGACGCCATCCTCAAGCTGATGGAAGCCGTCGACGAGTGGATCCCCGAGCCGGATCGTCCGCTCGACAAGGACTTCCTCATGCCGATCGAAGACGTGTTCTCGATCTCGGGTCGCGGTACGGTTGTCACCGGTCGTATCGAAACCGGTATCGTCAACGTTGGCGACGAAGTCGAAATCGTCGGCATCAAGGACACCACCAAGACGACCGTCACGGGCGTCGAAATGTTCCGCAAGCTGCTCGACCAGGGCCAGGCTGGCGACAACGTTGGCGCGCTGATCCGCGGTGTCGGTCGTGACGAAGTCGAGCGTGGTCAGGTTCTGGCCAAGCCGGGTTCGATCACCCCGCACACCGACTTCGAAGCCGAAGTCTACGTCCTGTCGAAGGACGAAGGCGGCCGTCACACCCCGTTCTTCGCCAACTACCGTCCGCAGTTCTACTTCCGTACGACTGACGTGACCGGCGAAATCACGCTGCCGGAAGGCACGGAAATGGTCATGCCGGGCGACAACGTGTCGCTGGGTGTCAAGCTGATCGCTCCGATCGCGATGGACCAGGGTCTCCGCTTCGCCATCCGTGAAGGCGGTCGTACCGTCGGCGCGGGCGTGGTCGGCAAGATCACCGCGTAAGCGTCGCGCGCTCCTTCAAGGAGCGTTCGAAAAGAAAAGGGCCCGGTGCTTCACCCGAAGCGCCGGGCCTTTTCTTATGTGCAGAGCGGTGGATGAGAAGCGGCGCTTATAAGCGTCCGCTAACGACCCAAATGCGGACCTAAGCAGTTCAGATTTTCTCAACACTTCGCGAAAGAGTTTTGAACCGAGTGCCATCGTCCTGACGAACGGTAATCGTCAGATTACCCCCCTTGCTGCGATTAAGATCTTCTACAAGTCCTGTCTTGCCTTTGTGCACTCCGGCACTGACCTTGCACCTGTCGCCATTCACGACCTGCGTCTGCTCCTCGGGCATGAAATCCTCCTCACGCGATGAATTGACTTGGTCTTCGTTGATGCAGAATAGCTAGCACGGAGAGCACTAGATTGCATTGAGGGTCCGTTTTCCCACCCCCCAAACTGACCAGGCAGCGAACGACCCATTTTCTGACGTTATTCATGGTTAGAATGCAAAATCAGCCGCTTGATCCAACTGCGTCGCCATTATGTCGAACAGCAAGACACTGTCGCCGGCAGGCGTCGTGATGAGCGTGTCGGTGCCTTGCTGAATGATCGACAGGTCTTCATAGCCGATCCCCAGCGCGCTGAAATCGAGCATGTCCTCTTCGCCTCCGGGTGTGAAGCCGGCGATCATGTCCGCTCCAGAGTTGGCGTCGAAGACAAAGGTGTCATTGCCACTACCCCCGGCCATGAAATCGTCGCCTACACCCCCAAGGATAATGTCGTCGCCAGGACCGCCGATCAGGAGATCATTGTCTCCTCCACCATCAATCCTGTCATTGCCCGACCCACCGTTGATCCTATCATTGCCAGAACCACCGTTGAGGATATCGTCGCCAGTCCCGCCGAAGAGCTCGTCGGCACGACTTCCACCATTGAGAGTGTCGTTTCCAGCTCGGCCGTAAAGACTGTCCTCGCCACCAGAGCCATCCAACAAGTTCGGGCCAGCATCGCCCTTAAGAACGTCGCCGTACGCAGATCCGATCACATTCTCGATACCTTCGAGAGTGTCATTGCCGTCTCCGGCCGCAGTCCCGAAGAATAGATCCACTACCACTGATCCCGGCGCTTGATCATAAAGGGCGTAGTCACTCGATGAGCCGCCGACCAGTTGGTCGTCCCCTTCGCCGCCGCGCAGGCGGTCATTGTCCGGCCCACCGATCAGAAGGTCGTTGTCTGCGCCGCCGTCGAGATAGTCGTTGCCCGAGCCGCCATTGGCTCGATCGTTACCGACACCGCCAACGATCATGTCGTTCCCCGGTCCGCCGAACAATTCGTCGGCGCGCGTTCCGCCGAAAAGCTCGTCGTCTCCCGCCTCGCCAAACAGCGTATCCTCGCCTCCGTCACCAAGCAGGCGATCGTTACCGAGGCCCCCGCGCAGAATATCGCGCCCCGCACCCCCCGTGATCTGGTCGGCTCCATCCTGACCCCAGATCGAATCATTTCCTCCAAGGCCTTCTATCTTGTCGTCCAGATTGCTGCCTACCAGCGTATCCGAGAGTTCAGTGCCGACGTATACATAGCCATTGATCGGGCTCACCGTCGGAGCGAAGCCTTCGAAGTTGTAAGCGGTGAAGGCGTTTGCATCCGTGTTTTGGAACACAATAAAGGTCGTGAAGTTATCGCTTCCGCCATTGCGGTCGAACTGCAACAGCGTATCAACTCCGTCTTGGACCAGACGCAAATGTCCGGAGGAGAATGGATTTTTTCCGTTCCAATTCGTAAGGTTGTTGCTCAAAAATGACGCCCAAATAATGTTGGCGCCACTATCCCCGGGCGCGAATTCCGAGAACGTTACATTCGAAGCGATGTCGCCGGAGCCCCATAGTTCGATTGTATCTCGATCGCCGCCAAACGAGATCTCGCTTGTCTGGCTGGCAGGGCGCAAAGTCACGTAGTCGTCGCCTCCACTCAGGACGATGGAAACGTCACTTTCGTTGAAATTTACGTATGTGACAGTGTCATTGCCCTCGCCGGCATCTATTTGAACGTGGCTGTATGGGATCGTCGAGCTACGAAAAACGAAAATAGTGTCGTTGCCGTCGCCACCATGGAGCGTGTCTGACCCACCATTTGCGTCTCTGATATCATCATCACCAACTCCGCCGTCGACGAAGTCGTCGCCAAACCCGCCGTCAATGCGGTCATTCCCCTCTCCGCCATAAATCTCATCATTACCAGGTCCACCGTCGAGCGTGTCGTCGCCGCCAAGGCCCTCAATGAAGTCATCGCCGTCCTGACCCTCGATCGTGTCAGCATCAGCTGTGCCTGTCAGTTCATCAGGCCCGTCGCTGCCGACCAAAGTCTTGCCAACTCCATTCAGATTGAACCCGTCAAAGTTGTAAGCAACTAAATCTGCAGCCACGGTCTCTAGCAAGATTATGAATGTGATATAGGCGTCACCGCCACCGTCTTGATCTACTTGAACAAGTGTATCGTTGTCCTGCTGGACAAGACGCACATGACCAGTTCCAAATGGGTTCGTACTCGAATCCCAATTTAGCAAATTGTAGGATAGGAAGTCGGTCCAGACGATAGCATCGCCGCTCTCGCCGGGAGCAAAATCAGTGAAGATAAGGTTCGCCGCCAAACCACTGTTCGTATCGAACTGGATAGTATCCTGCCCGTCACCGAAAGTGACTACGACACTGCTATCCCCGTCAAAAAAGTGAACGAGCAGATTGTCATCGCCGGCGCCAAGATCAATGGTGGTATTACTCGTGAATCGATAGTGATAAAGTACGAAGTCGTCGCCAAGGCCGGCGTCAATGGTGATCGTTTCATCCGTGCTGTAGAGTCGTTGAATCCGGATGTCGTCCGCTCCGCCACCTCCAACTAGCTGATCGTCACCGCCCACGTCGGAGAGCCTATCGGCACCGTCGCCTCCTTGGATGATATCGTTGCCATAACCGCCCGTCAGAAGGTCGTTACCTTCTCCGCCGTCGACGATGTCATTGCCATAATCACCATTAACGTGGTCGTCGCCGGCGCCTCCGCGAAGTGTATCATGGCCAAAACCACCGGCTATGGAGTCGTTGCCGCCCAAGCCCGTGATAAGGTCATCGCCTACGCCGCCGTACAGCCAGTTATCATCCGATTCAGTGCCAGTGATGGTTTGACTCGGCACGGGATTCCCATCGGGAGAGTAACCCTCAAAGTTGTAGGCGGTGAAGGAAGCTGCATCAGCGTTCTGAAAGATGACGAAGGTGACGTAATTGTCTCCACCCCCATTCTGATCAATCTGCAGAATCGCGCTGCTCCCGTCCTGCGCAAGTCGCAAATGACCCGATCCGAAGGGATTTTCGCTCCCGTCCCAGTTAGTAAGATTGCGACCTAAGAAGTAGACCCAAGAGAACTTGTCTCCCCCATCGCCGGGGGAAAAGTCAGTAACAGACAAGGTTGCAGAGAAATTGCTTTGATCATCGAGAATAATCGTATCGATGCCTTCGCCGAGACTGATTGTGGCACTCCCAGCCTTAAAAAAGAGATGGAGGAGATCGTTGCCTATACCGAGGTCGATCAACGCCTCCCCATCGACGAAATTATAATACGAAACTGAATCATCACCTGCACCGGCATCAACGCTTACATATTCATATGGACCATCTGTTCGGGTGACTTTGATTTGATCAATACCGCCTCCGCCGGAAATTTGATCACCACTCCCACTCGTGTCTTGGAGCCAATCGTCTCCCTCGCCCCCTTCAATGAGGTCAGCACCATAGCCGCCATAAATTTGATCATTTCCATCGCCGCCGCGTAGGATGTCATCACCGGCGTAACCGTAAATGAAGTCATTGCCAGCGAGACCGTCGATGGTGTCATCACCTACTGTTCCCTCCAAGACGTCGTCACCAGTGGTGCCAGTGATGGTCTGGCCTGAGGTGGCTTGGGTGCGGAGCACGCCGCCATCGGAGATGGTGACGAGGTCGCGGCTCGAAATGCTTAACGCGCGCGAATGCCCACCATCACCAAGACTGCTTTGATTCCCGTCGTTTTCGACCGACAGAAGTCCTCTGTATGACATTTCTTCACGGGCGGGAGAGAGCCGGTGTCTCGCTCCAATCGAATTAGGCTGAGAATGTTCCTCTCCGGGCGATTGGATTTCGACCATATCTCCCCCCCGTAGCGTTCACCGCGCTGCCATGGCGCAACTTATGACTTGTTTATTAAAATTAGGGCAATGATTGAAGGTAGCAAGTTAAACTTGATAGAGTTGCCATTTTCTACGCGATGACGTCCGCTTCCTACCCCGAAACCGACCAGGCAACGAACGACCCAATTGCGGACATTGTGCATGAGTAGGATCTCGCGCATAGGATACTCGATCTTCTTTACTATACCGCCCCAACTGGAGCGGAATGAGACATCACGTAGCAGATTGAGTAAAGGAGGATTGAGACCATGCAGCGTATTAGCCCCTTCATCGATCCTGCGATCTTGGAGGGAATACTTGCAACGGCATTAGATGCGGTGATCGTTTCCGATGCCAAGGGTACAATTGTTGAATGGAATCAGCACGCCACGATCACATTGGGCTGGGAACGTGACGACATCCTGGGCAGGACCATGGAAAGCACGATCGTGCCAGAACACCACAGGCAAAGCCATGTCGAGGGGATGACGAGGCTTCAGCAGGGAGAGCAGGCCCGCATTCTCAATCGGCGTCTCGAATTGACGGCACGTCATCGCTCAGGCGTGGAAATCCCGGTTGAAATGGCCATCACCGAAATCGGAAAAAGCCCTGACAATTTATTTATCGGTTTTCTGCGGGACATCACCGAACAAAAAAAATACGAGGACGCCCTCACCCGTCGTGCGGTCGAGGCTGAGCTAATCTCGACCATGTCCGGTGCTGTGGCCAACGCACGAAGTTTCGAAAGTGCTCTTACGCGTAGCCTTGACGCCATCCTTCAGTTGACCGGATGGCCAGTGGGTCATGCTTTTATTAGGCCTAATCCCGATCCGGTGCTTGTTCCTTCCGGGGTCTGGGCTGCTCGAAATGCCAACTACAGGCGATTGAAGGCTGCGACGGAAGATTCGGTGTTTCCGATTGGGATTGGAATGCCTGGGAAAATCCTCGAGTCTGGCGAACCGTTATGGATTGAAGACATTTCCGAATACCCTGAATTCAAGCGACAGAACCACGAGTTCAAGAGCGCCTTCGGCTTTCCGCTCAAGTCTGAAGGTGTCGTCATCGCGGTGCTCGAATTCTTTGCTAATTCCGAAACACGTCCGGATGAAGAGCTACTCAAGACGGTGAAAGTCCTTGGTGAGCAGCTTGGCTTGGTGGTTGAACGTAAACGACAGGAGGATCGCCAGAAATTGCTCGTGAACGAGCTCAATCATCGCGTGAAAAACACGATTGCGATCGTACAAGGCATTGCGCACCAGACGTTTGAAGATGACGTACCGGTCGAACAGGGCCGCGAGACATTTATACGGCGGCTAGATGCCCTCGCTTCTGCACATCATCTTCTGATCTCGGAAAATTGGGCCAAGGCATCGATTACCGACATCGTTACTCGCGCGCTCGATGGTTGCGGCGGCTCTCTCGAGCGGGTTCGGATCAAGGGCCGCGATTTCGATGTTCAGTCTGAGACCGCAGTTTCGATTGCGCTGGCGATCCACGAACTTTGTACCAATGCATTCAAATACGGCTCGCTTTCGGTTCCGGCAGGGCGTGTCGAAATTACATGGAAGCTGGAGAAGGGCGACATTCCAGTTTTCGTCTTCGAGTGGCGTGAACTTGGGGGGCCTCCCGTCAAAGAGCCGAGCAAAAAAGGCTTCGGCTCTCGCCTGTTGGAGCGAGGGTTGGCAAAGAGCCTAGGAGGACGGGTCGAGTTAAATTTCGATCCATCAGGGTTCTGTGCTCGCTTCTCTGCACCATTGAATCGGCAAGACCCGTGAGTGCGGCAATCGGTCAAGCGACCGGGGTTTATCCTCACGCTATCAATTGGTTTGATCGTCGCCGATGCAGAGTAACTGGCACCGAGAACACCAAATTGCCTCAAGCGTCCGCTTTCCACCCCAAACCAGACACAGAATAACGAGACATCTCTCAAAGGGCTTGATCTCCCGACGCATCCTTTGTAGAGGCGCGCTCACAGACATGGGGATTCGTCCTTTTGTCGCTTAGTTTCAAGGAGGTCGCCCGTTCCGGTACGCCGGGCATAAACGGGTTGGGCCTCTTGTTTTTTGGGCTGGAAACAGCCTTTGGCTCTTTCGCATCGGTAAGTGGATATGGAAACGCAGAACATTCGCATTCGTCTCAAGGCTTTCGACCATCGTGTGCTCGATCAGGCTACAGGTGACATTGCAGATACGGCACGTCGTACCGGCGCGCTGATCCGTGGTCCTATTCCGCTGCCGACGCGCATCGAGAAGTTCACCGTGAACCGCGGCCCGCACATCGACAAGAAGTCGCGGGAGCAGTTCGAGGTCCGCACCTACAAGCGCCTGCTCGACATCGTGCAGCCGACGCCGCAGACGGTCGACGCGCTGATGAAGCTCGATCTCGCCGCAGGGGTGGACGTAGAGATCAAACTGGCCTAAGGGCCACGCCAAGCCAGCAACATCGCTGATTTGGCTGGGAGATTCGGGTCAAACCGAGCCTTCCAATTCCGGCACTTGCCGGGATGCAATTTAGGGATACCGGGCAGTCTTTCGAGACTGCGGTCTGCGTCCCCCGCATCCTGCCCTCAGCAGGAACGACCCGAGCGGGGTTCGCACATATTCATGGGTCGCAAGCACGTCGTGTTTTGACGGCGTGCCTCTGTTGAGGAGTGTGGATCATGCGCACTGGCGTGATCGCGAAAAAGATGGGGATGACCCGCTTGTTCCAGGCAGACGGTCGGCATGTGCCGGTCACCGTCCTGTCGCTGGAAGGCAACCAGGTCGTCGGTCGTCGCGAAACTGATACTGACGGCTACACCGCCGTCGCCCTGGGTGCCGGCACGGCAAAGGCGAAAAACGTCAACAAGCCGCAGCGTGCCCAGTATGGCAAAAACGAAATCGAACCCAAGCAGAAGGTCGTCGAGTTCCGCGTCTCGGAAGATGCGCTGCTCGACGTCGGCGCGAACATCACCGCCGACCACTTCATCGCTGGCCAGATGGTCGATATCCAGGGCGTGACCCAGGGTAAGGGCTTTGCCGGCGCCATGAAGCGCTGGGGCTTCGGCGGTCTGCGCGCGACGCACGGCGTCTCGATCTCGCACCGCTCGCACGGTTCGACCGGTAACCGCCAGGATCCGGGCCGCGTCTTCAAGAACAAGAAGATGGCCGGTCACATGGGTGCCCGCAACCGCACCCAGCAGAACCTGATGATCGTCCGCACCGACGTCGAGCGCGGCCTTCTCTTCGTCAAGGGCTCGGTGCCCGGTTCGAAGGGTGGCTGGGTCATCGTCGAGGACGCGGTCAAGGTCCCGCTGCCCGAAGGCGTGCCGTTCCCGGCCGCGATGCGTCGCAATGCCGACGAGGTCGCCACGGAAGAAGCACCTGCGGGCATGATCGAAGAAGCAGCTTTCGAAGAAGCCGCGCCGACCCCGACTCAGGAAGAGATCGATGCGGCGATGGCTGAAACCGAAAAGAACGAAGCCGCCGACGCCGACAAGGCCGATGGCGACGAAAGCAAGGAAGGCTAAGCGATGAAGGTCAAAGTTCAGACCCTCGACGCCAAGGCCGGTGGCGATCTCACGCTCGACAAAGCCGTGTTCGGCGTCGAACCGCGTGAAGACATCCTCCACCGTGTCGTGACCTGGCAGCTCACCAACCGTCGTGCGCCCGCGCGCCCGACCCGTGAGCGCTCGGACGTCGCCCGCACCGGTAAGAAGTGGGGCCGCCAGAAGGGTGGCGGTACCGCTCGTCACGGCGACCGCGCCGCCCCGATCTTCATCGGTGGTGGTAAGGCCCACGGTGCCCGCGCCCGCGTCTTCACCTCGAGCCTCAACAAGAAGGTTCGCGCCCTCGGCCTGAAAATGGCTCTTTCGGCCAAGGCCAAGGACGGCAAGCTGCTCGTGCTCGACAATCTCGACATGAACGGCGAAGCGAAGACCAAGGAACTGTCGGCCAAGCTCGAGAAGCTCGGTTTCGGCAAGACCAACCTGGTCATCGACGGCGAAGCGCTGAACGTCGGGTTCGCCCGAGCGTCGGCCAACCTCGAAGGCATCAACCTGATGCCGGCGATGGGCGCCAACGTTTACGACATCCTCCGCCACGACACGCTCGTCCTGACGCGCGCCGCGGTGGAACAGCTGGAGGCACGTTTCAATGGCTAAGGCTGAGAAGAAAGCGGTAGAGAACCGCCACTACGACGTCGTCCTGGCGCCGCACATCACCGAGAAGTCGACCATGGCGTCGGAACATAATGCGGTGGTGTTCAAGGTTGCCGGCGATGCGTCGAAGCCCGAAATCAAGGAAGCGGTGGAAGCGCTGTTCGGCGTGGAAGTGACCAAGGTCAACACCATCGTGACCAAAGGCAAGACCAAGCGGTGGAAGGGCCAGCCCTACCGCCGTTCGGACGAGAAGAAAGCGATCGTCACCCTGAAAGAGGGCCAGACGATCGACATCACGAGCGGGGTCTAACCGATGGCATTGAAAGCATATAAGCCGACGAGCCCGGCCCGCCGTGGCCTGATCCTCGTCGACCGGTCGCAGCTCTACAAGGGCAAGCCGGTCAAGGCGCTTGTCGAAGGCAAGAAGAAAACCGGCGGCCGCAACAACAAGGGCCACGTGACCTCGCGTGGCATCGGTGGCGGTCACAAGCAGAAGTATCGCAAGATCGACTTCAAGCGTCGTCACTGGGACGTCGAGGGCACGGTCGAGCGCATCGAGTACGACCCCAACCGGTCGGCCTACATCGCGCTCGTCACCTACGGCGACAAGGACCAGGCCTACATCATCGCTCCCCAGCGCCTTGCGCCGGGCGACAAGGTGATCGCGGGCGAAAAGGTCGACGTGAAGCCGGGTAACGCGATGCTGATCGGCCAGATGCCGGTCGGTACGATCGTCCACAACGTCGAGCTGAAGCCCGGCAAGGGCGGTCAGCTGGCCCGCGCGGCAGGCACGTACGTGCAGGTCGTCGGCCGCGACAAGGGCATGGTGATCGTTCGCCTGAACTCGGGCGAAACGCGCTACATCCGCTCGGACTGCATGGCCACGGTCGGTGCCGTCTCGAACCCGGACAACAGCAACACCACGCTCGCCAAGGCCGGCCGTAACCGCTGGCGCGGCAAGCGTCCGCTGACCCGTGGTGTCGCGAAGAACCCGGTCGATCACCCGCACGGTGGTGGTGAAGGCCGCACCTCGGGTGGCCGTCATCCGGTGACCCCGTGGGGCAAGCCGACCAAGGGTGCGCGCACTCGTAAGAACAAGGCGACGGATAAATTCATCATCCGCTCGCGTCACGCGAAGAAGAAGGGCTAAGCGATCATGGCTCGTTCCGTCTGGAAAGGACCCTTTGTCGAACTGTCGCTGCTGAAGAAGGCTGAAGCCGCTCAGGAGCAGTCGAATGCGAAGCCGATCAAGACCTGGTCGCGTCGCTCGACGATTTTGCCGCAGTTCGTGGGTCTCACGTTCAACGTCTACAACGGCAAGAAATTCGTGCCCGTCTCCGTCTCGGAAGAGATGGTCGGCATGAAGCTCGGTGAATTTGCGCCCACGCGCTTCTTCCCGGGCCACGCCGCCGACAAGAAGGGTAAGCGCTAATGGGTAAGCCCAAATCGCCTCGCAAGGTCGGTGACAAGGAAGCGATCGCGACCGCCACGATGGTTCGTGGCAGCCCGCGCAAGCTGAACCTGGTTGCCGGTCTCATTCGCGGCCGCAAGGTCGAAGAAGCCCTGAACATCCTCAAGTTCTCGCCCAAGGCGATGGCCGAGGATGCCTACAAGGTGCTCGCTTCGGCGGTGGCAAATGCCGAGAACAACCACAACCTCGATGTCGACGCGCTCGTCGTGGCGGAAGCCTCGGTCGGCAAGTCGATCACCATGAAGCGTTTCGCGACCCGTGCGCGCGGCCGTTCGACCCGTATCGAAAAGCCGTTCAGCCGCCTGCGTGTCGTCGTGCGCGAGCAGGAAGAAGCCTAATGGGTCATAAGAGTTCCCCCATCGGCCTGCGGCTGCAGATCAACCGCACCTGGGATTCGCGCTGGTTCGCGGAAGGCCAGGATTACGGCAAGCAGCTGCTCGAGGATCTCAAGATCCGCCGCTATATCATGAAGACGCTGCCGCAGGCGGCGATCTCGAAGGTGGTGATTGAGCGTCCGGCCAAGCTGTGCCGCATTTCGATCTACGCTGCCCGCCCCGGTGTCATCATCGGCAAGAAGGGCGCGGACATCGAGAAGCTGAAGAAGCAGCTCGCCTCGATGACCGACAGCGAGATCAGCCTGAACATCGTCGAAATCCGCAAGCCGGAAATCGACGCCCGCCTCGTCGCCCAGGGCGTGGCCGACCAGCTCGAGCGCCGCGTGGCATTCCGCCGTGCGATGAAGCGCGCGGTGCAGTCGGCGCTCCGTCTCGGTGCGGAAGGCATTCGTATCACCTGCTCGGGCCGTCTCGGCGGCGCGGAAATCGCGCGTACCGAGTGGTATCGCGAAGGTCGCGTTCCGCTGCACACGCTGCGCGGTAACGTCGATTACGCCGAAGCGCAGGCCCACACCGCCTACGGCGTGTGCGGCGTGAAGTGCTGGGTCTTCAAGGGCGAGATTCTCGGCCACGACCCGCTGGCGCAGGAAAAGCTGATGATGGATGCGCAGACTTCGGGCGTTCGCCCGGCGCGCGACCGTCGATAGAGGAATTGAAAGATGCTGCAACCGAAGCGCACCAAATTCCGTAAGGCCTTCAAGGGCCGCATCCACGGCAACGCCAAGGGTGGCACCGAGCTGAACTTCGGCGCCTACGGCCTCAAAGCCCTGGAGCCGGAGCGGATTACTGCCCGCCAGATCGAGGCGGCTCGCCGCGCGATCACGCGTCACATGCGCCGTCAGGGTCGCCTGTGGATCCGCGTGTTCCCGGACGTGCCCGTTTCGAAGAAGCCGGCCGAAGTCCGCATGGGTAAAGGTAAGGGTAGCCCCGAATTCTGGGTCGCCCGCGTCAAGCCCGGCCGCATCCTTTTCGAACTGGACGGTATTCCCGGCCCGCTCGCCAAGGCTGCTTTCGAACGTGCCGCTGAAAAGCTGCCGATCAAGACCAAGGTGGTCGCCCGCCTCGGCGAGAAGCTGGTTTAAGGAGGAGTTGAGATGAACATCGCAGATCTCAAGGCCAAGACCGACGATCAGCTGGCCGAAGAACTGACGGCGCTGAAGAAGGAGCAGTTCAACCTGCGCTTCCAGGCCGCCACCAACCAGCTCGAGAAGCCGTCGCGAGTCCGCGAGGTGCGTCGCACCATCGCGCAGATCAAGACGCTGCAGACCGAGCGCGCCCGCGCCGCGGCGAAGGCGTAAGGAGAAGCCAGATGCCCAAACGCATCCTCACCGGGACGGTCACGTCCGACAAGATGAACCAGACGGTCACCGTGCTCGTCGAGCGTCGCGTCAAGCACGCGCTCTACGGCAAGATCATCAAGCGTTCGAAGAAGTATCACGCCCATGACGAGAACAACGAATTCTCGGTGGGTGAGACGGTTCGCATCGAAGAGTGCAAGCCGATTTCGAAAACCAAGAGCTGGACGGTCCTCGACCGCGTGAGCGCTGCACCTGCCGGTGCGGCCGACGCCGAGGCCTAAGGCTGCAGAAGGAAGAAAGGTAGCAAACCATGATCCAGATGCAGTCGACCCTCGACGTGGCGGACAACTCGGGCGCCAAGAAAGTCCAGTGCATCAAGGTGCTGGGCGGCTCGAAGCGTCGTTTTGCCAGCGTCGGCGACATCATCGTGGTGTCGGTCAAGGAAGCTGCACCGCGCGGCAAGGTGAAGAAGGGTGACGTGCATCGCGCCGTCATCGTTCGCACCCGCAAGGACATTCGCCGCCCCGACGGGTCGGTGATCCGTTTCGACGGCAACGCCGCGGTGCTGGTCAACAAGAACGAAGAACCGATCGGTACCCGTATTTTCGGGCCGGTGGTTCGTGAACTGCGCGCGAAGAAGCACATGAAGATCATCTCGCTCGCTCCGGAGGTGCTGTAATGGCTACCGCGAAGATCAAGAAGGGTGACACCGTCGTCGTCCTGTCCGGCAAGGACAAGGGCAAGTCGGGCAGCGTCACCAAGGTGATGCCCAAGGAAGGCAAGCTGATCGTGGAAGGCGTGAACATCATCACGCGCCACAAGAAGCCGACCCAGATGGATCCCAATGGCGGTCTCGAGCAGCGTGAAGCCCCGCTTTACGTCTCGAAGGTCGCGCTGGCCGATCCCAAGGACGGCAAGCCGACCCGCGTGCGCATCGAAGCCGACAAGGACGGCAACAAGGTTCGCGTCGCGACGCGTTCCGGGGAGAAGATCGATGGCTAAGGATTACACTCCGCGCCTGAAGAAAGAGTATGACGACACGATCGTGAAGGCGATGACCGAGAAGTTCGGTTACGCCAACAAGCACGAAGTGCCCAAGATCGAGAAGATCGTCATCAACATGGGCGTCGGCGAAGCGACCCAGGACAAGAAAAAGGTCCAGAACGCGGCTGCCGAAATGGAAAAGATTGCGGGCCAGAAGCCGGTGATCACGAAGGCGAAGAAGTCGATCGCGCAGTTCAAGCTGCGTGAAGGCATGCCGATCGGTGCGAAGGTGACCCTTCGTCGCGACCGCATGTTCGAATTCCTCGATCGCCTGGTGACCATCGCTCTCCCGCGCGTCCGCGACTTTCGTGGTCTCAACCCGAAGTCGTTCGACGGCCGTGGCAACTACGCCATGGGCATCAAGGAACAGATCGTCTTCCCCGAAATCAGCTACGACGACATCGACGTCGTGCGCGGGATGGACATCATCGTGACCACGACCGCAAAGACGGACGAGGAAGCGCGCGAACTGCTGCGCCTCTTCAACTTCCCGTTCCCCGCGGAAAACAAGGAAGCCGAAGCTGCTTAATTGCAGCTTCGCTCCTGAGGAAAGGAAGAGAACTTAAGTCATGGCGAAACTGAGTTCCGTAAATAAGAACGAGAAGCGCAAGAAGCTGGTCAAGCAGACTGCGCCGAAGATGGCGAAGCTGAAGGCGATCGCGAACGACAAGTCGCTCGACGAAACCGAACGCCTGATGGCACGCCTGAAGATGGCCGAACTGCCGCGCAACGGGAATCCGACGCGCGTTCGTAACCGGTGCGAGCTCACCGGTCGCAGCCGCGGCTATTATCGCAAATTCCGTCTCTCGCGCATCATGCTCCGCGAACTGGCCAACAAAGGCCTGATTCCCGGCGTGACCAAGTCGAGCTGGTAAGGGGTAACTAGGATGGCAATGACCGATCCCCTGGGTGATATGCTCACCCGCATCCGTAACGGCCAGCAGGCGAAGAAGGACTCGATCCTTTCGCCCGCTTCCAAGCTGCGTTCGCGCGTCCTCGACGTGCTGCAGCGTGAAGGCTACATCCGCGGCTATTCGGAAGAAGAGCTGTCGGGTCAGGCCGGTCTGCGGATCGATCTGAAATATTTCGAAGGCCAGCCGGCGATCCAGCATGTCGCGCGCGTGTCGAAGCCCGGCCGCCGCGTCTATTCGGGCTCCAAGGAGCTCCCGCGGATCCGCAACGGCCTCGGCATCACGATCGTCTCGACGCCCAAGGGCGTGCTGAGCGACGCCGAGGCGCGTGAGCAGAACGTCGGCGGCGAAGTGCTGGCGGAGGTGTTCTAATGAGCCGTATCGGTAAAAAACCGGTGGCGCTGCCCCAGGGCGTGGAAGCGAAGGTCGAAGGCCAGACGCTCTCCATCAAGGGTCCCAAGGGCACGCTGTCGATGGACATGATGGACGATCTCATCAAGTTCGACGTGTCGAACGATGAAGTCGCGGTCAGCATGATCAACCCCTCACAGCGTTCGCGCCAGGTGTGGGGCATGCAGCGCACGCTCGTCCAGAACCTCGTCGACGGGGTCACCGAAGGCTACACCAAGGTCCTCGAGATCAACGGTGTCGGCTATCGCGCCAAGGTGCAGGGCAAGAAGCTCAACATGCAGCTCGGCTTCAGCCACGACGTCGATATCGACATCCCCGAAGGCATCGAGGTGAAGACCCCGGACGCCACCACGGTGGAAGTGTCGGGTATCGACAAGCAGAAGGTCGGCCATTTCGCTGCCGAAATCCGCAAGTGGCGCAAGCCGGAGCCCTACAAGGGCAAGGGCATCAAGTATCGCGGGGAATATATTTTCCGCAAGGAAGGCAAGAAGAAGTAAGATGGCTAAACTGTCCCTCTTCGATCGCCGCCGTCGTCGGGTTCGCTCGGCGCTCAAGGCGCGCTCCGCCGGTCGCCCGCGTTTGTCGGTCCACCGTTCGGGCAAGCATATCTATGCCCAGGTCATCGACGATGCGATGGGCAAGACCATCGCTGCTGCCTCGACCCTCGACAAGGACGTCAAGGTCAAGTCGGGCGCGAACGTCGATGCCGCTGCTGCCGTCGGCAAGTCGGTTGCCGCCAAGGCCAAGAAGGCCGGCGTCGACAAGGTTGTGTTCGACCGCGGTGGTTTCCTGTTCCATGGCCGCGTCAAGGCGCTGGCCGATGCCGCCCGTGATGAAGGGCTGGAGTTCTAAGCATGGCTGACGAAAAGAAGACCGAAGAAAAGGTCGAGAAGACCGAAGCTGAAGCCAAGACCGAAGCCCCGGCAACGGAAGCGACGGACACGGCGCACGGCGAACAGGCCCCCGGCGTTGCCGAGACCGCCGAAGTCGCTGCGGCCAAGGCCGACGCCAACCTCGAAGGTGCCGGCGAAAAGGCCGAAGCGCAGATGAAGCGCGGTGGTGGTCGTGGTCGCGGTGGCCCCGGTGGCGGTCGTGACAATCGTGGTGGCGGTCGTGGCCGCGGTCGCGGTCGTGACAATCGTCGCGACGATGACGGCGAGGACCTGATCGAAAAGCTGGTCCACATCAACCGCGTCTCGAAGACCGTGAAGGGCGGTAAGCGTTTCGGCTTCGCCGCGATCGTGGTCGTGGGCGACGGCAAGGGCCGCGCGGGCTTCGGCTCGGGCAAGGCTCGCGAAGTGCCCGAAGCGATCAACAAGGCGACTGCGGCGGCCAAGAAGGCCATGATCCGCGTGCCGCTCAAGGACGGTCGCACGCTGCACCATGACGGCAAGGGCCGTTTCGGTGCCGGCAAGGTCGTCGTTCGCTCGGCGCCTCCGGGGACCGGCATCATTGCCGGTGGCCCGATGCGTGCCGTGTTCGAAAGCCTCGGCGTCGCCGACGTCGTGACCAAGTCGAACGGCACCGCCAACCCCTTCAACATGATCCGTGCGACCTTCGAGGCGCTCAAGGATCAGACCAGCCCGCGTTCGGTTGCCCAGCGCCGTGGCAAGAAGGTCGCCGACCTTCTCGGCCGTGGTGGCATGGACAAGGCCGAAGCGGAAGCAACCGCCGACGCGGTGACGGAGTAATCAATGGCGAAGGCTAAGAAGATCAAGATCACGCAGACCGGTTCGCCGATCCGTCGTGACAAGACGCAGCGCGCGACGCTCGTCGGCCTGGGGCTCAACAAGATGCACCGGACCGTCGAAGTCGAAGCGACGCCCGAGGTCCTGGGTCAGGTCAAGAAGGTCGCCCACCTCCTCAGCGTCGAAGAGGCGTAAAAAATCCAATCAAGGAAGTCCCGGCGTTCGCGTCGGGATTTTCCGCGTAAATCAGCGCGAAACGAGCGAAAGCGAGTGCACGAAAATGACGATCAAACTCAACGACATCAAAGACAATGAAGGCGCCCGCAAGGAGCGCATGCGCGTCGGCCGTGGTATCGGTTCGGGCAAGGGCAAGACCGCCGGTCGCGGCCAGAAGGGCCAGAAGAGCCGTTCGGGTGTTGCCATCAAGGGCTTCGAAGGCGGCCAGATGCCGATCCACATGCGTGCCCCCAAGCGCGGCTTCAACAATCCGTTCGGCAAAGACTATGCCGTCGTGAACGTCGGCGCGGTCCAGAAGGCCATCGACGAGAAGAAGCTCGACGCCAAGAAGGACATCGACCACGCTGCATTGAAGGCAGCCGGTCTCGCCCGTGGCGGCAAGGACGGCGTGCGCCTGCTCGGCAAGGGCGAGCTCAAGGCCAAGGCCAACTTCATCGTCGCCGGTGCCTCGAAGGGTGCCGTCGAACTGGTCGAGAAGGCCGGTGGCAGCGTTGACGTGATCAAGGTCGTTCCGGCTGCCGAAAAGGCCGCCGCGAAGAAGGGCACGGGTCGCGCGGGCAAGAAAGCCAACGCGTAAAACTTGCCGCCCGGGGGTTCGCAAACCCGCGGGGCATCCTATATCGGGCGGCGGGGGGCTCACGGAGCCTTTCGCCGCCTGTTTGTTTTCATGAAGGTTTGACGAATGGCTTCTGCCGCCGAACAACTCGCCTCCGGCATTTCTTTCGACAGCTTCCGCAAGGCGACCGAGCTGAAGAAGCGTCTCTGGTTCACTCTGGGTGCGCTGGTCCTGTTCCGCTTCCTCTCCTTCGTGCCGATCCCCGGGATCGATCCGCGCGCGCTCGCCAGCCTGTTCGATACGCAGCGCGGCGGCGTGCTCGACTTCTTCAACACCTTCTCGGGCGGCAGCCTCGAGCGCATGAGCATCATCGCGCTCGGCATCATGCCCTACATCACCGCCTCGATCGTCATCCAGCTGGGCGCTGCGCTCCACGAACCGTGGA